>JASSUB010000061.1:0-5814 GCA_031963205.1 Mycoavidus cysteinexigens | reverse complement strand
GGACGTGCCACAAGGGGATGGTTACGAATGTTTGCAACATTGTGAGGGGCGTAATCTCGCCTTTACTCAGTAATCTCTATCTCAATGAGGTAGATAAAATGCTGGAGAAAGCGAAAGAAATGACGCAGTGTGGAAAATACGTTCGAGTTGAATATGCGAGGTTTGCTGATGATTTGACGGTGTTAATCGATGCTCACCCACGCAATGCATGGTTGGTGGGAGCGGTAAGCAAGCGGCTGCGAGAGGAGTTTGGCAAACTACAGGTCGAAATTAATGAAGAGAAGAGCCACACGGCGGACTTAGAACAAGGGGCCAGCTTTGGCTTTCTTGGATTCGAGTTCCGCCGCACGCTGAGTAGGAAAAGGACGTGGCGGGCATACTATGTGCCCAAAATGAAGAAGCGCACGGAACTCGTACGCAAACTCAAAGAAATATTCCGGAGATATCGGTCCCAACCGATTGAACGGGTGGTACAACTGATCAATCCAATACTGCGGGGATGGATAAACTACTTTGCAGTAGGATATTCTAGAGAGTGCTTCAGCTACATTAAAGACTGGGTAGAGAAGAAAGTTAGGCGTCATATGAACAGAGCTCAAAAACGACGACAGGGTTTCGGCTGGGAAAGGTGGAGTAAGCACTGGATTTACGCAACACTGAAACTATTTAATAGCTATCGGGTAGCGTCTAAGACCTTGCAATTACCCACATTTTGTACGAACCATATTTCTTATGGAGTTCATTACTGCACAAGGCTTATATCATATCGGCCAAGATAACAGGAATGCAACCAAGGATGAAAAAGCCCTAAAAGCCATCTTGTTGCAGCTAGAGAAATTGCTTCGCTGATCAGTCAAGTACTGCAAAAAAGCGCTCCACGACTTTATTCATAAGAGTTCCTGAAAAACTGGGGACCATAACCGTATCCAGAGATGTGGGTAATTGCAAGGATCATGGAGTGCTTACTATTGAAGAATGAGAGGGGGGTAGCGGAATGTCGGTTGATGCGTTCACGGTATTGAATTTCGGTTTGGATAACGACTTTGGCTTGGGTTTCAATCAATTGGGTATGGGCCATGGCGAGTTGAGCTTTATAGTGCACCAGCGCTGAGCGCTCTTTCTGAATACGAGGCTTGTAATACAAAGAACCTGCGCACCCTACGCCAAAGCTGAATGCGACTGTCGCGATGCCTAATAATAGTAAAGGAGCGACTAATAATTTAGTCAGCATGATCTGAGCGTTTGCCAAACCAGCGTTGCACGGCTAATTCTAGATAAGACTGGCCGAGAATGCCGAATGCTGCGCCTAGGCCGGTAATGGCGATGGAGGGCAATTCGGGTAATAGCGTGAGGACCGAGCTAGCGGCTACGCTTAGCCCTGCGCCTACAATAATGCGCCCGACAATCAGCCGCGCTGTGATTTTCTCGCCGCCAGTGAGCAGCTTGTCAATAGCAATGCAACGGCCGCCCTTTTATCAACTCAAAAGCCAATGGTTATAGCGTTCAAGAACTGCACTGTGCCTACTAGCCCAATATTCCCCATCGCTCGGCATACCTTTTTTCAAATTATCTGGATAAGTGGCAAGTAGCCTGACATATTTTGGATCAATGCGGTTTCTTTGCAGAACTTCGTGGGTCAAAGCGCTAGGTTGAGTAGGGGCTACTCCATAGGGAATAAGGCGTGCCTGTCGTTCAGGGTCTGTGGCAAACTGGATAAATTGACGGCAGGCATCCGCATTAGGCGTGCCTTTTAAAATTGTCCAATTATCGTATCCGTAAATATGTTGATCCCAGGAAAACGCAACGGGCGCACCTACTTCAATAGCGGCTAGTGCAGCAAGTGAAAAGGCAGGGAGTAAATCGACCTCGCCCGTTTTCAAGAGGTGTTCAGCTTGGGGAGCATTTTGCCACCAGACGGAAATATGCGGCTTGATTTTATCCAGGCTACGAAAGGCACGGTCAAGATCATTACAGGAATAGACTTCTCCTGGAGGTACGCTATCAGCCAATAATGCTTCTTCGATCGTATCAAAGGGGATTTTGCGTAGAGCGCGGCGGCCTGGGAAATTTCTGATATCCCAAAAGTCCTTCCATGTTCTCGGCGCTTGACGTCCTTTGAAAGCCTCTTCCCGATATGCGAGCACTGTAGAGTAGACATTCATCCCAACGCTACACTCTGACAAAAAGCGCGGCATGATGGTTGAAACTACGGGATCATGCTCAAGCTCGTGCTTTTCCAAATAACCTTCCTTGCCCAGGATCGGAACAGCCCGATTGCTCAGGCAAGCCATATTCCAGTGATAAGTCCCGGTATTGACCATTGTTTTAATTTCTGCGATAGGCTCCACATTGGATATGACGCCCTCTATCTCTATCCCTGTTTCTTTTGTGAAGGGCTCGAAGAGTATTTTGGTATAAGCAATATGATCCCTTCCGCCCGAGGTGCGGATAATAATTTTTTGTTTTGATTTTTTGGTGAGTTTAAGAGACGGCATGATGAGTGGTGCGCTCACCACGGATGCTACGCCCAAACCGGCTATCACTATCTTAATCATATTACGGCGACTTTTGAAAAATTGATTTTGCTCTTTCATTTAACCTCCCTCCTCAGATTTGATGAGTAAAAGATCGCTAACCTCAGCCTTATGCGTAAAAATAGCTAGTCCTTTATGGAGCGATTTAAGTAATTGGTGAATGGCGGGCAGCAAGGGTTTACCCCGTCTAACAACCAAGGACAGTTTAGCTGACTGAAAAACGGGATGATCAATTTCTAGCGCAATGAGCTCTCCCTTTTTAATTTCGTCACGTGCTGAAAAAACCGACATAAATACTGCGCCCAAGCCGTCACAAGCAAATTTTTTCCGCGCTGCCGTTGAATCACTTTCAAATATGCAAGGGGGAAGGGGGATTTTTTCCTTGTGGCAAGCGGACTGGACCAGTTCTCGTGATACACCAGAAGCCGGTAGTGAAAGTGAAGAGTTCATCGCTTCTTTAAGAGTGACCTTTTGTTTGTGAGCAAGGGGGTGTTCTTTACTCACTAGCATATATAAAGGTAACGGCACGCTTGCATAAAGTTGAATATCCGGCCTTTCAGGGCAAAGATGGATGATTCCTATATGCAAAATGTCATCGAGGATTTGATTAATAATTTTATTAGGTTCGAAAATTTCTTCGATATTCAGATTGACATTGGGGCATTGACGATGAAATTGATTGAATACGCCCATGAGTGGAGCAACAAATGTACTGGCTGTAGCGATATGAATACTTCCCCGTCGCATTTCACTCAGTGCCTGTAAATCAGCTTCAAACCCTGCCTGTGCCTCGCGGTTCTTGCAATAATACTCAAGCAGTGATTTGGCCACCTCGGTTGGAGCAACACCGCGGGGACGTCGCTCGAATAATTTAAATCCGATCTCTTGTTCTAGCAGACAAATTTGCCGCGTAATAATAGAGCTATCTGTATTCAAATAATCTGCCGCTGCCCGAATTTTTCCATGGGTGTAGACCGCATGGAAGTACCTCAGCCGGCGCTGGTTAATTTCTCTCATTTTCAGCTCCTAGAGTTTAGCTGATCAAGCTTTGCTTAAAAGCGAGTGTGGCTTCGCAACATTCCCCAAAATCAGGACGTTTTTGCCGGTAAGGAATCGAAAAAGGAGCAAAAAGAGGGGCTGGCCGTATTAGAGGAAGGTGAGGCGCTTTTGGTTTAATCATTGCCTCAATTGAGGATTGCATCTGGGCAAGATCGGTGAAGTGAAAATAAAATGCGCAGAGGGAAGGGGCGAGTTTTTTGAAGGAAAGTGAAGAACGTCGAAAATGTTGTAAATCAGCAGAGTATTTTTTAGGACACTGCTTAGGAGATAACTCTTGTGGGGGTAAGGCAAAAAACTGCGGGGGAGAAGGGTAAGATTGACGGACATAAGTCATGATTTAGCTCCTTAAGCAGGCTTTATTTTTCTACCACCCTCCCTGTCAAAAAAGGGTGGCAGAACCGAGCAGGGTTGACAGACCGTTGCTTAAGAAACGGCAAGCCCGAAGGCTTCCCCACCCGGTCCCGCCATTAAAGCGAAATCGAGCTTAAGCATTTGGACTGTCAAACCCAAGCCGCTTTTGTGTCAGCGGCGATTACAGTATAAGTAATTTGCTTAGAAAGGGCAAATATGATGCGGTTAATTAATTGCCTATAACAAGTTTGTCTATTTTTCTGCTTGATGCTAACTGTTCCGGATGGAAGAAATGTTTCGAAACAGAAACGCAAAATGAAACACGCTAGCCCTTGTCATATCAAGGGTGGTTCGATGTTTCGGATAAAAAGGGGGTAGCGGGAGAATATGGCAATATCTTAGAATGCCAACGCAAATAAGTTGAAATTTTGCGTCATGTGCATTTACTTAAAAACCGACTTCCTTTTGATGCCGGATAGCTAAGATAATTGCTGATTGACCATCGTAGCGATATAGCACGACATAGCCGCTGTCACCGAAATCGATCAGCCATTCCCTATACTCTGGCTCCATATCTTCGAACGAACGACCGATACTCGGTTGCATTTCGATAATTTTCACGCCTTCTCGAATAGTCTTCACAGCCCGCTTGGCTGCGGCAGCGCTTTTTTCAGCTAAGAAGCGATAAAGTCGCTGTACGTCACGAAGCGCTGGCGGAGACCAGATCAGACGTGACATTTAGGCAGCTCCACGTCTTGGTCGTCTTCCAGTTTAGCAAGCCATGCATCTCCTTCTTTAGCTGTCACATGTAAACCAGTTGCTTGGTATTCCTCCCAGGCTCGGATTCCGTCTCGCCGGAAGACTTCTCGCTTTTCTTCGCGCTCGACATACTGTTGGATAGCTTCACGCATCATCCAGTGCGTAGTACGGCGACGCACTTCAGCTAAATGTTCAATTCGGGCTCGGGTGTTCACGTCAAGCTTGATTGACATAGGCCTAGTAGCGGGTGCAGTCATAATACTTCCCTTAAATAAGTAGTTTTAGGTATTACCTTATCACACTTTAGGCTACTTGGAAGAAAGCACGATTTTAGCTATCAAAACCTTGCTATCTAGGCCGCTCAAGCGGAGAAAATACTGAACTTGCTATTTTATGCCTTGAGAACAAGGCATAACAATGGAAACGCAAATCGCTTTGGGCAACGTCAGTCTATAATTCGTAAATTCACCTCGGGTAATTGGTTTAAGCATAGGAAAGATGATCTATAGATAAGGAGACTTAGCAAAATGCGGGTAACTTTGAGGGTAACTTTTTATTAGTAAATAAAAATACTTTATAAATACTAGGTTATTTTTAGTTTTGTGAATCCCTCCGTCGCCAAAATTATCCTTGTACTACAGTAGCTTAGGCAACTAAGCTACTGTTTCTGGGACAAATCTGGGGCAAATTCTTTCCAAGGCTCGATTCAAACCGGGCCATTTCTAGGTCGTTTTGTGCACCGTCTAGCCAATTTGCGTAGGTGCGCAGGAACATTTCAACACTGTGTCCAAGCTGTCGTGCGCAAAAAGCAGGAGTCATGCTAGCCATGAGCATCATCGTAGCGTAGGTGTGCCGCATGTGAGAGCGTTTGAATCGTTCGGAGGAGTTGTAAAGTGGGCTCTTTACGACAACATGAAGACGGTCGTGCTCGAGCGTGACGCCTATGGTGCAGGAGAACACCGCTTCCATCCTGGGTTTTTGGACTATGCGAAACATAGCGGCTTTCTGATTGAGCTATGCCGCTCGTATCGACCCAAGACCAAGGGCAAAGTGGAACGCTTTAATGGTTATTTACGCCGCTCGTTCTATGTACCGTTGGTTAGCCAACTCA
>JASSUB010000020.1:0-38741 GCA_031963205.1 Mycoavidus cysteinexigens | reverse complement strand
AACAGCGATCGCTCTTGTTTCCGATCTTTACGTTGAGGTTTTTTGCAAGAGCCTCGGGGTAATTATGTATAATAATACCCCATTAATCGGTGTTGTTTCCCCATTTGTGGTGGTCGCAGAGAACTGGCCACAGAGCACGCTAGTGTGTTTACAAGTTATAAGAGAGGTTGTAAATAATTGCAGGCTGTATGAGGCATCGCGACCAGGTGGCCTAAAAATGGCGAAAGGCGAGGTTCGAGTTAACTCGGCTAAGCAAGCATTGCGGTCAGCGCATCGATGCCGACTTCCACGACCCCGCTATATTCCCTATTGACTACACTCAAGCTTAGGCCTTATTATACGGGGTTCCGGTTTTCTAGGCCATTTGCCTGCTTTGTTCATTGAGCCCGGATCATTTTTTGCAGGATTACATAATGCCAACTACTAATCAGCTGGTTCGTAAAGGTCGCGTTTCGGCTCAATTGAAGAGCAAGAGCCCGGCTTTAGAGAACAGCCCACAGCGGCGCGGTGTGTGCACTCGGGTGTACACCACGACGCCGAAGAAACCAAATTCAGCGCTACGTAAAGTAGCTAAAGTGCGTTTAACGAACGGCTTTGAGGTGATTCCTTATATCGGCGGTGAAGGCCATAATCTGCAGGAGCACTCGGTGGTGCTGATTCGCGGTGGCCGGGTTAAGGATTTGCCTGGTGTGCGTTATCACATTGTGCGTGGTTCACTTGATACGCAAGGCGTGAAAGATCGTAAGCAAGCACGCTCGAAATATGGTGCAAAGCGCGCGAAAAAAGCGTAATTTAACAACTGCTCCATTGTTGTTGGAGTGGTTGCGGTAGTTTTGAGAGTTTGAGAGCGGTAGCATCAAATTATTGGTGACTATCGAGTAAGCGGACACCCGACGTTATTTAGATATTTTTAATGAGCGTAGTTGGTGGCCGAGGGGATTAACCCCAGCTGAAACAGTAAAGGAAAAGAAATGCCACGTCGTCGTGAAGTCCCCAAACGGGAAATCCTGCCAGATCCTAAATTTGGCAATGTAGAAGTCGCAAAATTCATGAATGTGCTGATGTTGTCTGGCAAGAAGTCTGTTGCCGAGCGGATTGTCTATGGCGCGTTCAAACACGTTCAAGATAAAAACGGCAAAGAGCCTTTAGAATTATTTAACGGCGCACTGAATAATGTTAAACCAGTGGTTGAAGTTAAAGGACGTCGCGTCGGTGGCGCAAACTACCAAGTGCCAGTTGAAGTGCGGCCAGCGCGTCGCGCAGCGCTAGCCATGCGTTGGTTATGCGATGCAGCGAAAAAGCGCAGTGAAAAATCCATGGCGTTACGTTTAGCTGCTGAATTGCTCGAGGCTTTCGAGGGCCGTGGCGGCGCGATGAAAAAGCGCGATGAAGTACACCGCATGGCAGAAGCTAATAAAGCATTTTCGCATTTCCGTTTTTAAGTATAGCTAAACCGTTTACGGTTTAGTCTAAATGATCAATCATCAAAAGCCGCATGCTTTTCCCGTGGCTCATTAAAACAGAGGTTTAAAGTGGCTCGCAAGACACCTATCGAGCGCTATCGCAATATTGGCATTAGCGCCCACATTGATGCCGGTAAAACAACGACGACTGAGCGCATTCTGTTTTACACGGGCGTCAACCATAAAATCGGTGAAGTGCACGATGGTGCTGCAACGATGGATTGGATGGAGCAAGAGCAAGAGCGCGGCATCACCATTACATCGGCGGCAACCACGGCCTTCTGGAAAGGCATGGCCGGTAATTACCCAGAGCACCGTATTAATATCATCGATACGCCGGGACACGTTGACTTCACGATTGAAGTTGAGCGTTCAATGCGCGTGTTGGATGGCGCCTGCATGGTGTATTGTGCAGTTGGTGGCGTGCAACCCCAATCTGAAACAGTTTGGCGGCAGGCCAATAAATACGGCGTGCCGCGGCTGGCGTTTGTCAACAAGATGGACCGCACGGGGGCTAATTTCTTTAAAGTGCACGATCAAATGCGTGCGCGCCTGAAAGCGAACCCAATTCCAATTCAGGTGCCAATTGGCGCGGAAGAAAATTTCAAAGGTGTGATTGACCTCGTCAAAATGAAGGCGATCGTCTGGGATGACGCGAGTCAGGGTATTAAATTTGAGTACCAAGAGATTCCAGCGGAACTCGCTGACCTTGCTCAAGAGTGGCACGAAAAGATGGTCGAAGCGGCGGCTGAGTCATCTGAAGTATTGATGGATAAGTACCTCAATGGTGAAACCTTGAGCGAACAAGAAATCATGGGTGCGTTGCGCGCTCGCACGATTGCGGGTGAGATCGTCCCAATGTTGTGCGGTACTGCCTTTAAGAATAAGGGCGTGCAGGCGATGTTGGATGCCGTGATTGATTATATGCCGTCGCCCGTCGATATCCCTCCTGTGCAAGGCGAGCTTGAAGACGGTGGCGCAACTGAGCGTCGTGCTGCGGATGATGAGAAATTCTCCGCGCTGGCGTTTAAAATCATGACCGATCCTTTTGTGGGTCAGTTGATTTTCTTCCGTGTCTATTCTGGTGTGGTTAATTCGGGTGACAGCATTTACAACCCAATTAAAGGTAAAAAAGAGCGCCTTGGTCGGATTTTGCAAATGCATGCGAACCAACGTGAAGAAATTAAGGAAGTACGTGCTGGCGATATTGCGGCCGCAGTGGGTTTGAAAGAAGCGACCACGGGCGATACGTTGTGCGATCCTAGTCAGATCATTTTGCTAGAACGCATGGTATTCCCTGAGCCGGTGATTTCGCAGGCAGTGGAGCCTAAAACCAAGGTCGATCAAGAAAAAATGGGACTTGCGCTGAATCGTCTGGCACAGGAAGATCCATCGTTTCGCGTGCAGACGGATGAAGAGTCAAGCCAGACCATTATTTCGGGTATGGGTGAGTTGCATTTGGAGATTTTGGTTGACCGGATGCGACGTGAGTTTGGCGTTGAAGCAACGGTTGGTAAGCCTCAAGTTGCTTATCGCGAGACGATTCGTGCTACCTGTAATGAGGTTGAAGGCAAATTCGTCAAACAGTCTGGTGGCCGCGGTCAGTATGGTCATGTGGTATTGAAGCTAGAGCCCCAAGAACAGGGTAAAGGCTATGAATTTGTTGACGCAATCAAGGGCGGTGTTGTGCCCCGTGAATATATTCCGGCGGTTGATAAAGGGATTCAAGAAACACTCAAGGCAGGGGTCTTGGCGGGTTATCCGGTCGTAGATGTCAAGGTCACATTGTTTTTTGGTTCTTACCATGATGTGGACTCGAATGAAAATGCCTTCAAGATGGCAGGCTCAATGGCGTTTAAGGAAGGTATGCGGCGTGCAACCCCTGTCCTGCTTGAGCCGATGATGGCGGTTGAAGTCGAAACCCCTGAAGAGTTTATGGGTAACGTGATGGGTGATCTATCGTCGCGCCGTGGGATTGTTCAAGGCATGGAAGATATGATCGGCGGCGGTAAGGTTGTGCGTGCTGAAGTTCCGCTTGCGGAAATGTTTGGTTACTCTACATCGCTGCGCTCGCTGACCCAAGGCCGTGCTACCTATACGATGGAATTTAAGCATTATTCTGACGCTCCGCGCAATGTTGCGGAAGCGGTGATGAGTGCCAGAGGTAAGTAATTTAATCCGGCGGCGTGAGCCGCCTCGCTCTTTAAAGGAAAGTCATGTCAAAAGAACAGAAGATTCGTATTCGCCTAAAGGCAGTTGATAGTCGGCTAATCGACGTGGCATCAACTGAAATTGTCGATACCGCGAAACAAACTGGCGCTATTGTATGTGGGCCAGTGCCATTGCCGACCTCGATTCAGCGCTTTGATATTTTGCGTTCGCCTCATGTCAATAAAACTTCGCGCGATCAACTTGAAATTCGTACTCATCTGCGTCTGATTGACATTGTTGATCCGACGGACAAGACAGTTGATGCTTTAATGAGACTAGATCTATCGGCAGGAGTGGATGTCGAGATCAAATTGCAGTAAACAAGACAATCTTTATTGCGGGAAGCGAAAGGCCCAGTTATAATTGAAGGCTTTTCGTGCTTTTGCGTAAATTATTGAGTTCGTTGTGATTGGTTGTTTTAGCGGCTATAACACGGCGAGCATTGGTTTAATTATCAAGCGATTTAATCCTGGCCAATCGTAGCTGGGAATGGAGAAAATAATGAGCCTTGGACTTTTGGGTCGCAAGGTTGCGATGACACGTATCTTTACACCGGAAGGCGTTTCAATTCCGGTGACAGTGGTAAACGTATCAAGCAATCGCGTGACACAGATCAAGACCGTTGCATCTGACGGTTACACCGCCGTGCAACTTGCATTTGGCGAGCGCCGCGCTACACGCGTGACCAAGCCTTTGCAAGGACACTTTGCTAAAGCAGGTGTCGAAGCTGGCCAGTTCCTACAAGAATTTCGTACTGATGAAACTCAAGCCACTGCTTTGTCTATTGGCAAAGTACTCGGTACCGAGTTATTTGAAGTCGGACAAAAAATCGATGTTTGCGGACGCTCGATTGGTAAGGGCTATGCAGGCACGATCAAACGCTACAATTTTAGCTCGGGTCGAGCTTCACATGGTAATTCACGCTCACATAATGTGCCGGGCTCAATCGGGATGGCGCAAGATCCAGGACGTGTCTTTCCAGGTAAGCGTATGACCGGACATATGGGGGACCGCAGGGTCACCACGCAGAATCTAGAGATTGTGCGGATTGATGTAGAGCGTCAATTATTGTTTGTAAACGGCGCAATTCCGGGGGCAAAGGAAGGCTTCGTGGCGATCACGCCAGCGGTTAAGTCACCTGCCCAAAAAGGAGCAAAATAATGGAAATTAAGCTCCTTAATGAAGTCGGTCAAGACGCAGTTGGCATCAACGCATCTGATTCAGTATTTGGCCGTGCCTACAATGAGGCTTTGATTCATCAGGTCGTTGTAGCGTATCAAGCCAATGCGCGCAGTGGTAATCGGGCGCAAAAAGATCGTGAGCAAGTTAAGCACTCGACTAGAAAGCCGTGGCGTCAAAAAGGCACAGGCCGGGCGCGTGCGGGGATGACATCGAGTCCACTATGGCGCGGGGGTGGTCGTATTTTCCCTAATTCGCCAGAAGAAAACTTCACGCATAAAGTCAATAAAAAGATGTTCCGTGCTGGGCTTTGCTCAATTTTCTCGCAGTTGGTCCGTGAGGGTCGACTCTCGTTAGTTGAGGAGATCACGCTCGAAGCGCCAAAGACAAAATTGCTTGCTCGTAAATTTCAGTCAATGGGCCTTGAATCAGTGTTAGTGATTACTGATAATGTGGATGAAAATCTGTATCTGGCGTCGCGCAACTTGCCGAATGTGGCGATTGTTGAGCCGCATTATGCCGATCCATTATCGTTGATCCATTTTAAGAACATCTTGGTTACCAAAGCCGGGCTCGCCCAGATTGAGGAGTTGTTGTCATGATCGACGCCCGTAAAAATGACCATCGTTTACTGAAAATCTTGATTGAACCTCGGGTTTCCGAGAAAGCGACGCAAGTTGCTGACAAGAATAATCAGAACGTGTTTGTAGTGACGCCTGATTCGACTAAGCAAGAAGTTAAAGCCGCGGTTGAATTGATGTTTAAGGTTGAAGTGGCTTCCGTGCAAATTTTGAATCAAAAAGGTAAAGTTAAGCGTTCTGGCCGCATCAGCGGACGCCGTAAGACTGTGAAAAAAGCCTATGTGTGCCTGAAGCCAGGACATGAAATTAATTTTGAAGCGGAGGCCAGATAATCATGGCACTCGTTAAAGTCAAACCGACTTCCCCCGGTCGCCGGGGAATGATTAAGGTGGTGAATAAGGATTTGCATAAAGGCAAACCTCATGCGCCACTCTTAGAAAAACAAAGCAATACTGCGGGCCGTAATCATAACGGTCATATCACTACGCGTCATCGCGGTGGTGGTCACAAGCAGCACTATCGGGTGGTTGATTTTTGCCGTAATAAAGATGATATTCCGGCAAAAGTTGAGCAATTGGAATATGATCCGAACCGTAGTGCGAACATTGCCTTGTTGTGTTATGCCGATGGTGAGCGGCGCTATATTATTGCACCGAAAGGTCTGGCTGTAGGCCATCAGCTCTTATCGGGTGCGCAAGCGCCGATTCGTGCGGGCAATGCGTTGCCAATTCGTAATATTCCGGTCGGGACCACGATTCATTGTATCGAAATGCAGCCAGGCAAAGGTGCGCAGATTGCTCGTTCAGCGGGTGCTTCAGCGATGCTATTGGCGCGTGAAGGCAGTTACGCACAGGTTCGTTTGCGCTCTGGCGAGATTCGCCGCGTGCATATCGAATGCCGTGCGACTGTCGGCGAAGTGGGCAATGAAGAACATGGCCTGCGTCAAATTGGTAAAGCAGGTGCAGCCCGTTGGCGCGGTATTCGTCCGACCGTACGTGGTGTGGCAATGAACCCGGTAGATCACCCGCATGGCGGGGGCGAGGGCAAAACTGCTGCTGGTCGTCATCCAGTGAGTCCAACAGGTGTCCCAACTAAGGGCTATCGGACTCGTCGCAATAAACGCACGACCAATATGATCGTGCAGCGTCGCAATAAACGTTAAGAGAGTGTAGATAAATGGCACGTTCTATCAAAAAAGGCCCATATTGTGAGGCCCACTTGCGGCGAAAGGTGGATGCGGCTATCGCTACACGCGACCGCAAGCCAATCAAAACTTGGTCACGCCGGTCGACAATTCTGCCGGATTTTATCAGTTTGACCATTGCGGTGCATAATGGCCGTCAACATATTCCGGTTTATATTTCGGAAAACATGGTCGGCCATAAACTCGGCGAATTTGCCTTGACCCGCACATTCAAAGGTCATGCAGCCGATAAAAAGGCTAAGAGATAAGGGGCAAGAAGATGGTAGCCAAAGCAATTCACCGCGGCGCCCGGATTTCGGCGCAAAAAACACGTTTAGTCGCAGATCAGATTCGCGGCCTAGCAGTTGGTAAAGCCTTGGATTTATTGGCTTTTTCGCCAAAGCAAAAGCCTGCAGGTATTATTAAGAAAGTTGTCCAATCGGCAATCGCAAACGCAGAGCATAATGTGGGTGTGGATATTGACGAGTTAAAGGTGACTAGCATTTATGTCGATAAAGCGACTTCGTTAAAACGTATTATTGCGCGCGCCAAAGGGCGTAGTAATCCGCTCGAAAAGCAATCCTGTCACATCACCGTGACGGTTGGAAATTAAAGGGCCACACACGATGGGACAGAAAATACATCCGACCGGCTTTCGGCTGGCCGTTCGTCGCAACTGGGTTTCGCGTTGGTACGCGAATAATACTCAGTTTGCAAATATGTTGAAAGAAGACATTAGTGTTCGAGAGTATTTGAAGAAAAAACTCAAGAATGCGTCTGTCGGCAAGGTAATCATTGAACGACCTGCGAAAAACGCGCGCATTACCATTCACAGCTCGCGTCCAGGTATTGTGATCGGTAAAAAGGGAGAGGATATTGAACTCCTGAAAGCTGAATTGCAACGCCGCATGGGCGTGCCGGTGCATGTCAATATCGAAGAAATTCGCAAACCGGAAATCGACGCGCAATTAATTGCGGATTCGATCTCGCAACAGCTTGAACGCCGGATTATGTTTCGCCGGGCGATGAAGCGTGCGATGCAAAATGCGATGCGTCTTGGCGCTCAAGGCATCAAGATCATGAGTTCAGGTCGGTTAAATGGAATCGAAATTGCGCGTACGGAGTGGTATCGTGAAGGTCGTGTGCCATTACATACATTACGTGCCGATATCGATTACGCAACGTCCGAAGCGCAGACAACTTATGGCATTATTGGCATTAAGGTCTGGGTTTATAAGGGCGATATAGTAGGCCGTAACGAAGCGCCGGTTGTCGATGAAGCACCTGAAGAAAAACGGGGGCGCCGTAATTCCCGCCCGGGCGAACGTCGCGGTCGTGGTGACGGTGGCGATAAGCCGGGCCGTTGGGCGGGTTCGCGTCGTGCGGGAGCTGCCAAATCTGATGGCGATGCCAAGATTGGAGAATAAAGATGTTGCAACCAAAACGCAGAAAGTACCGTAAAGAGCAAAAAGGTCGCAATACCGGTGTGGCGACTCGCGGCAATGCCGTATCATTTGGCGAATTTGGCTTAAAAGCAATTGGCCGTGGTCGTCTGACGGCACGTCAAATTGAGTCTGCGCGTCGTGCGATGACCCGTCATATTAAACGTGGCGGCCGGATTTGGATTCGTATTTTCCCGGATAAACCGATTTCCCAAAAGCCGGCTGAAGTCCGGATGGGTAATGGTAAAGGGAATCCGGAATATTACGTGGCCGAGATTCAGCCAGGTAAGATGTTGTATGAAATGGATGGTGTAGATGAAGTGTTGGCGCGGGCGGCATTTCGCCTGGCAGCGGCAAAATTGCCAATGAAGACAGCATTTGTCGCGCGTCAGATTAGCGCTTGATGGAGAGATGAATGAAAGCCTCAGAATTCCGAGTAAAAGACCGGACTGAATTGCATAAAGAGTTGTCTGACCTGCTTAAAGCATGTTTTAGCGTGCGTTTGCAATTGGCAACTCAGCAATTAAGTAACAGCAGTCTATTAAAGAAAATACGGCGTGATATTGCGCGTGTGCATACTGTGTTGACCGAAAAGGCAAGCCAAAAATGAACGATGTTAAAACTTCGCTCAAGCGAACGCTGATCGGTAGAGTTATCAGCAATAAAATGGATAAAACCGTGACGGTCCTTATCGAGCGTCGTGTCAAGCATCCGCTGTATGGTAAATATGTTGTGCGCTCAAAGAAATATCATGCGCATGATGAGGTTAATACCTACAATGAAGGCGATCTTGTTGAAATTCAAGAAACACGTCCGCTTTCAAAGACAAAGGCTTGGACGGTATCTCGTCTAATGGAGGCTGTGCGGGTTGTTTGAGTGGGTGGATGTTAAAAAATTGTAACGAATAGATTGCAATTTTCGGATAATTTGCTATAATCCTCTGCTCTGCTTTTAACGGACATTTATGTCCTTGTTCCTAACCCAAGCGGCCTAAGGTCGGCGGGGCCAAAACTGACCGGAAAGCGCTGTTGAGCTTTTGCTGATAAGTGGCGCAGCCGGATTAAGTTGGAAAAGAGAAATTATGATTCAGAACGAAACTCGGCTTCAAATCGCAGATAACACAGGTGCACGTGAAGCTTTGTGTATTAAAGTGTTGGGCGGTTCAAAGCGTCGTTACGCGAATATCGGTGACGTCATTAAAGTGACAGTCAAAGAAGCGATGCCGCGTGGGCGTGTGAAAAAAGGTGAAATATTTAATGCCGTGGTGGTGCGCACTAGAAAAGGTATGCGCCGCCCGGATGGTTCGCTGATTAAGTTTGACGGCAATGCGATAGTATTGCTCAATGCTAAACTCGAGCCAATTGGTACTCGTATTTTTGGGCCTGTTACGCGTGAGTTGCGCGAACATTTCATGAAGATCGTGTCACTTGCTCCAGAAGTGCTGTAAGGGATTGCATCAAAATGAAGACAATTCGTAAAGGTGATGAAGTGATTGCGATCACCGGTAAAGATAAGGGCAAACGCGGCGTTGTGCTAGCCGTTGCAGGCGATCGAATCACGGTTGAGGGTTTGAACTTGGTTAAGAAGCACGTCAAACCAAACCCAATGAAAGGAACGCCAGGTGGCGTGGAAAGCAAAGTCATGCCGATCAATCGGTCAAATGTGGCTTTGGTTGACGCGAACGGTAAACCATCGCGTGTGGGTATCAAAGTCGAGAATGGTGAGAATGTTCGCTTTCTAAAAACGACCGGTGCAGTACTTAGCGCTTGACGGAGTGATTAAATAAATGGCTCGTTTGCAAGAATTTTATAAACAGAAGGCAGTTCCCGAACTGATGCAAAAGTTCGGTTACAAATCTGTTATGGAAGTGCCCCGTTTTACCAAAATCACATTGAATATGGGTGTGGGTGAAGCGGTTGCTGATAAAAAAGTAATTGAACACGCAGTGGGTGACCTTACTAAGATTGCTGGCCAAAAGCCGGTGATCACCGTAGCACGCAAAGCAATTGCTGGCTTCAAGATTCGTGAAGGCTATCCAGTAGGTGTGATGGTTACGTTGCGTGGCCGTATGATGTTTGAATTTTTAGATCGTTTGGTGAATTTAGCATTGCCGCGCGTTCGAGATTTTCGCGGCGTATCTGGTCGTGCATTTGACGGCCGTGGCAATTACAACCTCGGGGTCAAGGAGCAAATTATTTTTCCTGAAATTGAATACGACAAAATTGATGCGTTGCGTGGGTTAAATATCAGTATTAACACCACCGCAAAAAATGACGAAGAAGCAAAGGCATTGCTTGCTTGCTTCAAGTTTCCGTTCAAGAACTGAGGTTGCCGTGGCTAAAGTAGCATTAATTGAACGTGAAAAAAAACGTGCGCATTTAGCGCAAAAATACGCTGCTAAGCGTACTGCTCTTAAAACGATTATCGATGATGCAAAAAAATCAGATGAAGATCGTTATGCAGCACGCTTGCAGTTACAGCAGTTGCCGCGTAATGCGAATCCAACCCGTAAGCGTAATCGCTGCGCATTGACTGGTCGTCCGCGTGGCACTTTTCGCAAATTTGGTCTTGCCCGTGGCAAGATCCGTGAAATCGCCTTCCGTGGTGAAATTCCGGGTCTGACAAAAGCGAGCTGGTGAGGGAGTAATATAAATGAGCATGAGTGATCCTATCGCCGATATGCTGACTCGCGTTCGCAATGCGCAGATGGTCAACAAAATATCTGTTGCGATGCCGTCTTCTAAAATTAAAGTTGCGATTGCGCAAGTATTGCGGGACGAAGGCTATATCGAAGATTTTTCGGTTAAAGCAGAGGGTGGCAAAGCAGAGTTGCAGCTTGGGCTAAAGTATTATGCAGGCCGCCCAGTTATTGAACGTATAGAACGTGTTTCACGTCCAGGTTGTCCTGTGTATAAAGGACGCCACGCTATTCCTCAAGTCATGAATGGCCTTGGGGTAGCGATTGTCTCCACCACTCAAGGCGTGATGACAGATCGTAAAGCGCGTGCGGCTGGAGTCGGCGGCGAAATTCTTTGTTACGTCGAATAATTTTTGAGGCCGCCGCTAAGGAGAAACAAGGATGTCTCGAGTAGGTAAGAGCCCCGTTGAATTGCCAGCGGGCGTAGATGTGTCACTAGATGGTGGCATGATCACGAGCAAAGGGCCATTGGGTTCAATGTCGCTAGCTGAGAATCAGTTAGTTAAGATTCATCAGGCTAATGGCAAGATAACATTCGAGCCGGCTGATAATAGCAGCGAAGCGAATGCAATGTCGGGTACGATGCGTGCGCTTGTTGCCAATATGGTAGTGGGCGTGTCGCGGGGATTTGAGCGTAAGCTTAATTTGGTCGGCGTTGGTTATCGTGCGCAAGCTCAAGGCGATAAATTGAATTTATCAGTGGGTTATTCGCATCCGGTTGTGCACCAAATGCCAGAAGGCATTAAAGTGGAAACGCCCGTTCAGACTGAGATCCTGATTAAAGGGATCGACAAACAGAAAGTCGGGCAAGTTGCTGCAGAGGTGCGTGCCTATCGTCCACCTGAGCCCTATAAAGGCAAAGGCGTGCGTTATGCTGATGAGGTTGTGATCCTCAAAGAAACCAAGAAAAAATAAGGTTGCTCGTTATGGATAAAAAACAATCTCGTATACGCCGTGCCCGTCCGACGCGAAGCAAAATCGCTGAGTTAAAGGTTCATCGGCTAGCGGTTCATCGCACCAATACGCACATTTATGCGCAAGTATTCTCGCCATGCGGGACTCAAATACTCGCCAGTGCGTCAACGGTCGAGGCAGAAGTACGTCAGCAGCTGGCAGGCCAAAAGGGTAAGGGTGCTAATATCGCCGCGGCTACCGTCATTGGTCAGCGGATTGCACAAAAAGCTAAGGTGGCTGGTATTGAAACCGTTGCCTTTGATCGTTCGGGTTTTCGCTATCACGGCCGGGTTAAAGCACTCGCCGAAGCTGCGCGTGAAGCTGGCCTCAAGTTTTAAGGAAAAGATTCGTCATGGCAAAAATGCAAGCGAAAGCTCAGCTTGAAGAACGCGACGATGGCCTTCGCGAAAAGATGGTCTCCGTCAAACGCGTCACTAAAGTCGTTAAAGGCGGTCGTATTTTAGGCTTTGCTGTTCTAACCGTGGTTGGCGATGGCGATGGGCGTATTGGTATGGGCAAAGGCAAGGCAAAAGAAGTGCCTGTTGCTGTCCAAAAAGCCATGGAACAGGCTCGTCGCAATATGTTTAAAGTCCAGTTGCATAATGGTACTTTGCAGCATGAGGTGCCGGGTAAGCATGGCGCCACGAC
The DNA here is from genome assembly GCA_031963205.1 of Mycoavidus cysteinexigens. Lineage (GTDB taxonomy): Bacteria > Pseudomonadota > Gammaproteobacteria > Burkholderiales > Burkholderiaceae > Mycoavidus > Mycoavidus cysteinexigens_C. Next base: position 26,382 of record JASSUB010000020.1, on the reverse strand, counting down.
CGTTTTGATGGCTCCTGCCAAAGAAGGTACGGGGATTAAAAGCGGTGGCCCAATGCGGGCTGTATTTCATGTGGTGGGTGTACGTAATGTGATGGCTAAAATTTACGGCTCTACCAATTCGTACAATGTCGTGCGAGCAGCGCTTGATGGTTTGCGTAAGCAGTCCACCCCAGCGAATATCGCGGCCAAGCGTGGCAAGACAATTGAACAGATTTTGAATTAAGAGACCTGCAGAGACCGTAGCGAAATGTCAAATCAAACTGTCAAAATTCAGCTCGTTAAGAGCGTGATCGGTACTCGTGAATCGCATCGTGCGACGATACGGGGGCTAGGTCTACGTCGTATCAACTCAGTCAGTGAGTTGCAAGATACCCCCGCGGTACGCGGCATGATTAACAAGGTATCTTACCTTGTTAAAGTCGTTAGCTAAGCGAAGGTCCAAGGAGTTTTAATGGAATTGAATCAACTTAAACCTGCCGCTGGCGCCAAACATGCGAAGCGGCGTGTAGGTCGCGGCATGGGCTCTGGCCTGGGTAAAACTGCCGGCCGAGGTCATAAAGGACAAAAATCGCGATCTGGCGGTTTCCATAAAGTTGGCTTTGAAGGCGGGCAAATGCCATTGCAGCGGCGTTTACCAAAACGTGGCTTCAAATCGCTGACAAAAGAATTTAACAGTCAAATTCTACTTTCTGACTTGCAAAAATTGCCAGTCGATGAGATTGACTTGTTGGTATTGAAGCAGGCTGGCTTGGTAGGTGAGATGGTGCGTAATGTCAAAGTTATTGCGACAGGTGAATTGACACGTAAAATTACGTTAAAAGGCCTGACGGCAACAGCAGGTGCGCGTCGTGCAATAGAAGCCGCGAATGGTTCGCTGGTCTAGATCAGCGCCCATTAATGAATCAATTAGTAGTATTGGCATTGGAGAAGATTTTTGGCTAAGAGCCCGAATCTTGCGAAAAACGGTAAACCAGTAGCAAAATATGGCGATCTATTTAAGCGCGCCATATTTTTACTGCTAGCGCTTGTTGTTTATCGGATTGGTGCGCATATTCCTGTGCCAGGCATTGATCCCGATCAATTGGCTAAGCTTTTTCAGAGTCAGCAAGGCGGGATCCTGGGAATGTTCAATATGTTCTCGGGTGGAGCACTGTCGCGTTTTTCAGTGTTTGCGCTAGGGATCATGCCATATATTTCGGCTTCGATTATTATGCAGTTGATGGCGATTATCTCGCCGCAACTAGAAGCGCTTAAGAAAGAAGGGCAAGCAGGCCAGCGTAAAATGACGCAGTACACACGGTATTTTACTGTGGTGCTCGCCACTGTTCAGGCATTTAGTATAGCGCTTGCGCTGGAAAGCCAGGTAGGTCTCGTGCTGGATCCAAGCTTTATGTTTCGCTTGACGACCGTCGTGACTTTGTTGACGGGTACGATGTTTTTGATGTGGTTAGGCGAGCAAATTACTGAACGTGGTTTGGGTAATGGTATTTCAATTATAATCTTCGGCGGGATTGCTGCGGGTCTACCCAATGCCATCGGCGGTCTGTTTGAATTGGTTCGGACTAATTCAATGAGCATTATTTCCGCCTTGATTGTGATTGTGCTGATTGTTGCCGTCACCTATTTCGTTGTATTTGTTGAACGTGGTCAGCGCAAAATTTTGGTGAATTACGCCAAACGTCAGGTTGGCAACAAGCTGTATGGTGGACAAGCCTCACATTTGCCTCTAAAGCTAAATATGGCAGGTGTCATTCCGCCGATTTTTGCCTCGTCGATTATTTTATTTCCAGCGACCATTGCAAGTTGGTTTAGTTCTGGCGCGGACTCTGGATTGAGCTGGTTGCATGATGTGGCGGCTATGTTAGCCCCTGGGCAGCCAGTTTACGTGACGCTGTATGCCTTGGCGATCGTGTTCTTTTGTTTCTTTTATACTGCATTGGTATTTAACAGCAAAGAAACAGCGGATAACCTAAAGAAAAGTGGCGCTTTTGTACCCGGTATTCGGCCAGGAGATCAAACTGCGCGCTATATCGATAAAATTCTGACGCGTCTTACACTGGCAGGTGCTGTTTACATTGTATTCGTGTGCTTATTGCCTGAATTTTTAGTATTGCGCTGGAATGTACCGTTTTATTTTGGTGGGACATCATTACTGATTATTGTTGTGGTAACGATGGATTTTATGGAGCAAGTGCGATCATATTTAATGTCGCAACAATATGAATCCTTGCTCCGTAAGGCTAATTTTAAGGGCGGCAATCTCCCGATCCGTTAAGATAAGGATCTAATAAGAGTTTTTGGGTTTAGGGGCTTATGGCCAAAGATGATGTAATTCAAATGCAAGGGGAAGTGCTTGAAAACCTTCCAAATGCCACTTTTCGAGTTAAGTTGGAAAATGGCCATATTGTATTAGGGCATATTTCTGGCAAAATGCGGATGCATTACATTCGGATTTTGCCAGGTGACAAGGTGACGGTGGAATTAACCCCTTATGATCTGTCTCGTGCACGGATTATATTTCGAGCAAAATGATTAAAAAGGTCTTATATGAAAGTCATGGCATCAGTTAAATGTATTTGTCGTAATTGTAAAGTTATCAGACGCAAAGGCGTTGTGCGTGTGATTTGTAGTTCTGATCAGCGTCACAAGCAACGTCAAGGTTGATTGAGGAATAGCAATGGCTCGTATCGCTGGGGTAAATATCCCGAATCATAAGCACATCGTAATTGGACTGACAGCTATCTACGGCATTGGCCGTACGCGTGCGCTCACGATTTGTGAGCAGTCTGGCGTGTCCCTTTCGAAAAAAGTTAAAGATCTTGATGATAAAGATCTTGAAAAACTGCGTGAGCAGGTGGGCAAGTATGCCGTTGAAGGCGATTTGCGCCGTGAAGTTTCGATGAGCATCAAGCGTCTAATGGATCTTGGCTGCTATCGTGGCATGCGGCATCGCAAAGGCTTGCCAGTTAGAGGCCAGCGTACTCGCACCAATGCGCGTACTCGTAAAGGTCCACGGCGTGCTGCTGCTTCCCTCAAGAAGTAAGCATTAGATCGTTAAGTACAGCACAGGAAAATGTATGGCTAAGGCTTCAAATAATTCTGCGACACAACGTGCTCGCAAAAAAGTCAAAAGAAATATCGCGGAAGGCGTGGTGCATGTTCATGCATCATTTAATAACACGATTATTTCCTTCACCGATCGCCAAGGTAATGCTTTTGTATGGGCGACAGCAGGCGGTCAGGGTTTTAAAGGATCGCGTAAATCAACCCCATATGCGGCTCAAATTGCGGCTGAATCCGCAGGTCGGACAGCGCTTGAGTATGGCTTGAAAACGGTTGAAGTTAGAATTAAGGGTCCCGGTCCAGGCCGTGAATCCGCAGTGCGTGCGCTACATGGCTTAGGCATCAAAGTCACAGAAATTTCTGATGTGACACCGATTCCCCATAATGGTTGCCGTCCGCCAAAACGCCGGCGTATTTAAAGTAAAAATTGTATTAATCGCCATAAGCCCACCGTCTAGCTATTAAGCAGGACTAACGCGGACTCCGGTTCGCGTGACTTATTTGAAAAGGAATGAAAAGTGGCACGCTATATAGGCCCTAAAGCTAAATTATCTCGCCGGGAAGGAACGGATCTTTTCCTGAAAAGCACACGCCGTTCGCTGGCAGATAAATGTAAGCTCGACACCAAGCCCGGCCAACATGGCCGTCCTGCTGGCAACACCAATCGTACTTCCGATTACGGTAACCAATTGCGTGAAAAGCAAAAAGTGAAACGTGTTTACGGGGTGCTTGAACGCCAATTCCGTCGCTATTTTGCCGAGGCTGACCGCCGCAAAGGCAATACCGGCGAAATGCTTTTGCAATTGCTTGAATCCAGGCTTGACAACGTGGTTTACCGAATGGGCTTTGGCTCAACCCGTGCTGAGGCACGGCAACTGGTTAGCCATTGCTCGATCGTGATCAATGGCCACGTCGCTAATATTCCATCTTTGCAAGTCAAGGCTGGCGATCTAATTGCCGTTCGCGAAAAAGCCAAACAGCAAACTCGCATTCAAGAAGCTGTCGGATTGGCGAGTCAGATTGGCTTTCCAGCCTGGGTTACAGTCGATGAGAAGAAATTAGAAGGGACCTTCAAGCAAGCGCCGGAACGTAATGAAATTGCGGGCGATATTAACGAAAGCTTGATTGTTGAATTGTATTCACGGTAATTGAATCAAGGTTGATGCGCTCCTATGAGGGGCGCTTCGGCCGTGTTTTTTCAGGTTATCACCTGTCAGCCCTACAGACGTAACGAGCTGCGGGCATTAAAAGGAAAACCTATGCAGAACAATCTGTTGAAGCCCAGAATGATTGCGGTTGAGTTGATGGGCGGCAACCATGCAAAAGTGGTCATGGAACCATTTGAGCGTGGCTATGGCCACACTTTAGGGAATGCGCTGCGACGCGTGTTGCTGTCTTCAATGACTGGCTATGCGCCGACTGAAGTCACCATCGGTGGCGTGGTGCACGAATACTCTACGATTGATGGCGTGCAAGAAGACGTGATCAACCTGTTGCTGAATTTAAAAGGCATTGTCTTTCTATTGCATAACCGCGATGAAGTGACTGTTTCATTGCGTAAGGAAGGCGAAGGTGCGGTGACTGCTGGGGATATTGAGTTACCGCATGATTGTGAAGTGATTAACCCAGAATATGTGATCGCGCACCTGTCCAAAGGCGGTAAGCTTGACCTACAAATTAAGGTTGAGAAAGGTCGCGGATATGTACCTGGGAACGTTCGTCATTATGGTGAAGAAGCCACTCGATCCATCGGTCGAATTGTGCTTGATGCTTCATTCTCTCCGGTCAGGCGTGTGAGCTATACGGTAGAGAGTGCCCGGGTCGAGCAACGCACCGATCTCGACAAGCTGGTGATGAATATCGAGACGAATGGCGCACTTTCACCAGAAGAGGCAATTCGTCAAGCGGCCAGTATTTTGGTTGATCAATTATCGGTGTTTGCTGCATTAGAAGGCTCTGAAGTGAGTACAGAAACTCCTTCGCGCGCACCACAGGTTGACCCGATTCTGTTGCGCTCAGTAGAAGACCTAGAGTTGACAGTGCGCTCCCTGAATTGTTTGAAGGCCGAAAATATCTATTACATCGGTGATTTGATTCAACGTACTGAAAACGAGTTGCTGAAAACGCCAAATCTCGGCAGAAAATCACTCAATGAGATTAAAGAAGTACTCTCGTCGCGTGGTCTTCAGCTGGGTATGAAACTTGAAAATTGGCCGCCCATGAACCTTGACCGATAAACGGCTCTCACGCCGTAGATAGTTCTGCTATTTGCGGCGTGTTTTGAGTGAGCGTTGTCTGTCGAGTTTAAGCTTTTATTGATTACCGGCCCGTTATCCGCTTGGATAACAAAAAGAGCTGGAACAAAACTTTTAATGTAAGGATGTAAATATGCGTCATCGTCATGGTTTGCGTAAACTGAACCGCACCAGCAGCCATCGTTTGGCTATGCTGAAAAATATGTCTGTCTCGTTGATCGAGCATGAACTGATTAAGACCACCTTACCTAAAGCAAAAGCCTTGCGTAAAGTGTTCGAACCATTGATCACAATGGGCAAGACGCCAACCCTGGCCAACCATCGTTTGGCGTTTAGCCGGTTACGTGACCGCACTGCGGTGCTCAAACTATTTGAGGTGTTAGGTCCCCGCTATGCTAATCGACCAGGTGGTTATTTGCGCATTCTAAAATGCGGTTTCCGTAATGGTGATAATGCCCCTATGGCATTGATTGAATTGGTTGACCGTCCTCTAAATGATGACGCTGAGGCGGCCAGCGTGGTTGTAGAACAAGAATAAAATACGTAAACAAAAGCGCTTAAAAGCGTAATACGTGAAATAGAAAACCAGGCCAAGTGCCTGGTTTTCTATTTATGGTGTAGCCAAAGTATAAAAAACCCATGATCTTCAATGACTCTACCCAGCGCTCGCTATTGATTGGGCGGATTATTTTTCTGGTGAGTGCGCTGTTTTACCTGGCCACGACATGGGCTAATGAGCCTTTTCTCGATGCCGAAACAGCTTTTAAAATAAACACGATAGAACGGCCTACTGGAATCGACGTGCATGTCTCGATTGCTAATGGGTATTACATGTATCGTGAACGTTTTGGGTTTAGTGTCAAGCGAGGGGAGGCAACCCTAGGTGAGCCGATGCTGCCGCAGGGCCAGATTAAATTCGATGCGAGCCTCCAGAAACAGATTGAAACTTACCGGCACGATATGATTATTCATCTCCCGGTTACCCGTGCCGTGGGATCTTTCGAGCTTGCTGTGCAGGCACAGGGCTGCGCTGATCAGGGGCTCTGTTATTCTCCGATAACGCATTTGGCATTCATCAAAGGCGTTGCGTTACAGTCACCGTCAATAGCCGCAGCTCGGCCGCCAATAGCTGCAGCTCGGCCGCCAATAGCTGCAGCTCGGCCGCCAATAGCTGCAACTCGGCCGGCAATAGCCGCAACTCGGCCGGCAATCCTAGACCAAGCTCTGGGTATGCTAGGGGATGGTCTAGGCATAACCAAGATTGGCCACCGTATGACGGGCTATATCACTCGCCTATACAGCCCTCAGTATGCAGAAGCGGTGCTGGCAGGGCATGATTTATTCACCATGTTGATTATTTTTTTCATCCTGGGTGTGGCACTCAGCTTATTTCCGTGCTCATTACCAATGATCCCCATTCTATCGGCGCTGATTGTGGGGGAGGGAATACAGCTCTCACGTTGGCGCAGCTTTATGTTGTCCGCGGCTTATGTGTTGGGGATGGCGGTAGTCTATACGATCTTCGGCATCGCCGCCGCTTCTGCTGGTTATAGTCTCGGCCCAGATTTACACAGCCCGTGGGTGCGTAGTGCTGTTGCGCTGTTATTGTGTGTGTTTGCACTTTCGCTATGGGGTTGTTACGAATTGCAATTGCCTCAATCTTGGCAAAACCGTATCAATACCGTGCTGTTGCAGCATAAATTAAGAGGCGGCAAATGGCTTGCTGTATTTACCATGGGTGCATTATCAGCACTGATTGTTGGCGCGTGTATGACGGCGCCGCTATTTGGTGTGCTGACTTTTATTGCGCATACGGGTAATCTGGTCATCGGCGGTGGCGCCCTTTTTTCAATGGCGTTAGGGATGGGCGTACCCTTGCTGCTGGTGGGGATTGGCGCGGGTCATCTATTGCCTCGTGCGGGTGCTTGGATGAGCGCGATTAAGCGTACCTTCGCATTATTATTGGCCGCGGTTGCGCTATGGTTGGTCTGGCCACGGCTTCACCCGCTACAGCCACTGCCTGCGCAGATAGAATTTACCCGTATTCAATCAAATAACGAGCTCCAGCATAAAATTAAAACCAGTGGGCGGCCAAGCTTGCTCGAATTTTATGCAGACTGGTGCGCCAATTGCCGAGAAATGGAAAAAATTACTTTCACAGATAGCCGGGTCCAAACACAACTACAGCAATTTAATGTGTTGCGTGCCGATGTCACAGACAATAATTTAAACCACCGTGCATTGCTTAAGCAGTTCGGCTTATACGGACCCCCTGCAATGATTTTTTTCGATGCAAATGGTGATGAAATCCAGGCATTACGGATGATAGGATATCAATCACCGAGCACTTTTTTAAAAAAGCTCGAGCCTATTTACCTGGCTCCATAAGGTGGGTTATAAGGTATTTTTTATCCAATGGTGCGCAAGCATTTTGCCGCATCTAATGCAAAATAAGTTAAGACACCGTCTGCCCCTGCTCGTTTAAAAGCCAGTAACGACTCAAGCATGACTTGATCATGATTAAGCCAGCCATTTTGTGCGGCCGCTTTTAGCATCGCATATTCACCGCTTACTTGATACACGTAAGTTGGGAAACGAAACTCATCTTTCACGCGCCGCACGATATCGAGGTAAGGCATACCTGGTTTCACCATCACCATATCAGTGCCTTCTTCAATATCCATCGCCACTTCACGCAGTGCTTCATCGCTATTGGCCGGATCCATTTGATACGTCATTTTGTTGCTTTTGCCAAGCTGGGCGGCCGATCCTACGGCATCCCGAAATGGTCCATAAAAGGCCGAAGCATATTTGGCAGCATAGGCCATAATTTTTGTGTTGCGATATCCCTTGCTCTCAAGCATTGCGCGAATCGCTCCGATCCGGCCATCCATCATATCCGATGGGGCAATAATATCGACGCCGGCGGCAGCGTGCACAGAGGCTTGTTTAACTAAAATTTCAATGGTTTCGTCATTGAGAATCTCGCCCATTTCATTGATCACACCATCCTGCCCATGGCTGGTGTAAGTATCGAGTGCGACATCGGTCATCACCCCTAATTCTGGAAAGGCCTTTTTCAATTCACGGACGGCGCGCGGAATTAAACCATCAGCCTGTATTGCCGCTAGGCCATCAGGTGTTTTCAGAGAAGGTTCAATCATTGGAAAAAGCGCCAACACGGGGATGCGCAACTCAACACATTGCTGTGCCACTGGTAGCAACAGATCAATTGACAGTCGTTCAACCCCAGGCATTGACGGCACAGCTTGCCGTACCTGATGACCTTCAACGATAAAAACTGGATAAATCAGATCGTTACTGGTCAAAACATTCTCACATAGCAAGCGGCGAGAAAATTCGTTAGCACGCATCCGGCGTGATCGATAGATAGGGTAGGCGCTCATAGCATAAACTGGAGGATAAATTCTGAATTTCTTGGGAGTATTGATATATTATAGAAGGCGAGCGTTGTAGATAATACATAAGCTCCCCGCTTCTCCTCCCTGAGCGGGAGCCTGCTGCTTAATTCACAGGCTTTTTCCCGCCGCTTTGACGGCGGCTTTTTTTTGCTCACTTTTACACCATTATTTTAGGCTTGATGAGTTGGTTTCAACCATGATTCGATAGTCTGTTGCGCGTCATCGAGACCCACGCGCTTTAGCGTTGAAAAGAGCTGTACCGTGAGTTGATTCGGCAGGCCTAAGCGCATAGTGTATTCAGCGAGCTTTTGCTGTACCGCGCGGAGCGTATTAATGCTGGCTTGCCGGGTCAATTTGTCGGCTTTAGTGAGCAGCATATGAATCGGCTTGCCGGTTGAGGCAAACCAATCGATCATCTGCCAATCAAGCTCCGTGCATGGGCGACGTGCATCCATCAGTAAAATTAAACCACACAACTGGGTCCGTGTCTGTAGATAGCCGCCGAGTAATTGCTCCCAATGTATCTGTACGCTAGCTGGGACTTCAGCGTAGCCATAGCCAGGTAAATCAATCAGATGGGCGTGAGGTTGATCGGCCGGGCCGACTGAGAAATAATTAATATGCTGCGTGCGTCCCGGCGTTTTGCTAGCAAAAGCCAGCCGCCTTTGATTGCACAGTACATTAATCGCACTTGACTTGCCAGCGTTAGAACGGCCGGCAAAAGCGACTTCTGGTAATGGCGATGGCGGCAGATCGCGTAAATGATTGACGGTAACCAGAAACCGCGCTTGGTGAAGCAAGAAAGCCATAAATGTGTGCCTTGAAGGCGGTAGAAAAACTTACACCCATTTGACGCCAGCGGCCACGTGGTGGTTTAACTTAAACCGGCATAAGCTTATGGTGGCCGTTTATAAACCTTGGAAAAGGTCTTATTGTATAATATAAAAATCAAGTGAAAAGCCTATTAGAGCGGTTTTGAGAGACAACAACAAAACGAGACAAGGGGGTTCTATGAGCCGGCCATACAAGTTCTGGCGAGTGATGTGGGTGGGATTAGTGGCATACACGGCGTCGGCCTACCCGCAAAATATGTCAGTCAAAATAGATACTGCTCGTGGTCAAGCAATTGCCAGCCAGGTCTGTATCTCCTGCCATGGCGTAGAGGGCGGCGGAGCAACGGGTCTCGCGCCCAATCTTGCTGGTCAGCATATTGAATATCTGTATAAACAGTTACTGGATTACAAAACTAAGTCCGGCGACAAGGCGCCAAAACGCCACAATCCTATTATGGCTAGCTTCGCCTCAATCTTGTCTGAACAAGACATGTGGGATGTCTCTGCTTATTTTGCTGGCTTACCAGTAAAGCTCGCTTTTGCGCACAGCCAGGAGATGGCAGTGCATGGCCAGCAAATCTGGCGTGGCGGCATCGCCGAGAGAGGCGTGCCAGCCTGTGCCGCCTGCCATGGCCCAACGGGTGCTGGCATGCCAGTACAATATCCGCGCTTAGCCGGCCAATGGCAAGATTACACGATCGGGCAATTGCAGGCCTTTCAACAAGGTGAACGTGCTAATAATGATCCTATGCAGGCGATTGCAGAGCGCTTATCAGACAAAGAAATTAAGGCGCTGGCAGAGTATATTGCCGGTCTGCGCTAAGCTTCTGGAGGCATAGCTTTGAAAACATCGTCATAAATTTCCTCAAACCTTAAGATCTCAGCCTCTTCTAGGTAAGAGAAATATTTATCACGTTTAGCTTTGGACAACTTTCCTTGATTTTGATGGACAAAAATAATAAATTTATCAAGCGCTGTTCCTGGCCAATCGAATTCTTCATTTAATTTTGCATAGAGGGTGTCGCGTTTAAGTAAAAATTGTAGTTCCTGCTCAAGATCTTTCTCGATCACTTGCTTTAAACACAATAATAAAAACTCGACCTGTGGGGTTGCATCGAAATACCGATACAGTAATGCATCGTTTCCTCGTGCTGGAATATCGGGTGTGATTGGATAGTAATCGCTTAAGCGTTTTAATGGTTTTGAGAAGGCTTCTAGCGCACCAATATACTCATCTAGCCGAGCTTTCATCACGGCTGATACGGGTAAGATAAACCCGCGTGGAGTAAAGCCTTGGCGTGTTAGTACCTCATGCACGAGGAAGCGGTGAATACGGCCGTTGCCATCCATAAATGGATGCAAAAAAACAAAAGAGAAAGCAGCTAAGGCAGCGGCGATGGGGGCCGCTATCCCGTCTTCTTCAGCGAGGTGATTGGTCCAAGCGATCCAGTCCTTCATGAGTGCAGGAATATCTTCGGGGCGAGGTGGCAGAAAATCGACGCGATGGAGCCCATTATTGAGTTCTCGTCCAACATAATTTTGGCTGTTACGATAGCCTACCTCGCGAAAACGTGCATCAACCACAATATTTTGGAGTAAGCACAAACGTTCTTGTGTCACCGGCTGGGGGTCGCTTGCTTCACGCAGTGCTTGCATGAAACGCTCAGTTTTGTTGCCGCTTGGTTTCTCTCGTTCAATATCAAATGAATATTGGGTTTCTTTCAAATAGAGCCAGGCCGCTGCTCGCTCGAGGCTACGTGGGTTGTAGCGCATGAGCGCGCGATTGACCGCACCAGCAAGATCTTGCTCTAAGAATTTTTGGATAGTAGGTGTGCGCCGTACGATTGGGCAAAATTGGAAGTTCCCTATCAGGTTATTTTCAATGCGGAACCGTTCGCTACGAACGGGTTTGTTGTAATTCACATAGAGTGTGTTATCAGCTAGTTTAATGTAAGCACTTTTTTTATTTGTATCTGGTACGTTAAGCTGTGTGTTGGTCAATCCTTCATACAAGAAGCCGAGCCGTCTTAAAATAGGCGTTCGAGTTGATTTTTGTAAGGCCGTTTCCAATTGTGTTTTGCCGTCTTGGATAAAGAGGCGGCTTAAAATTTCGAGATTGATGCCTTCATATCGCAAGGCAAACTCAAGATGGCCTAAAATAGTGTTTTCTGGCGCGTAACTTTGACGAAAATTTTGCTGTACATGGTCGGCACGATTGAGGGTTTCACGTGATTGAACGTTGCTTTTGATAAAAGACTGGCGCCAATGAGGGCGTGTTTTCAATTGATATGCTTCAACTAGCCACGTATATCCTACAGGCTGTTGGGTTGATAAGTCATAATAGGTCATTGAATTGACTCAACAATGGATGCGAAATAGCAAAAGTAAGCGTGTTTAATATTTTTACCGCAAAAAAGTGCGCGAAATCGCAAAAAAGTGCGCATTCGACAATTTTATCGCAAAAAAGTGCGCATTCGACAATTTTCCCGCAAAAAAGTGCGCGATTTTGTGTGTCTGAACCAAGCGAATATGTTGCTTGGCGCTATCGAAAAGCCGTGAGCGGCTATATTCCAATAGGCAAAGGCCGAATTAAATTAGGTGTAGATGCCGGCCTGGCTCAGCGGCGATCAGCGATTTTGTGCAGAGCAGACGAGGCGAGTCTGTGAAATTGAATTCAAATACCCCGCTCAAGACAAAACGCCCTTTATCGAAAAACACCATTGAATTACTCAGTTCGATGCGTTTTGCGATTGCCTTATTGGTGGTGCTCGCGATCGCGAGCATGATTGGCACAGTGCTTAAGCAACAAGAGCCCTATCCTAATTATGTGGCTCAGTTCGGCCCATTCTGGGCGGAAATTTTTCATGCACTGGGCCTATACAATGTCTATAGTTCTTGGTGGTTTAGCGCAATCCTCTTGTTTCTAGTTGTCTCGCTCTCGTTGTGCTTATGGCGTAATGGCCCACACATGATTGCTGAGATGCGCAGCTGGAAAGATCGGGTGCAAGAAAATAGCTTACGCGCATTTGGGCATCGGGCTGATTTTGAGGGGGCTTATGCTTGTGCCGAGACGGCAGCACGACTGCAAGGGTTGATTAAGGCGAGTGGCTATCGCTATAAAGTAAAACAAAACGACGGTGGCTTGCTGATCGCCGCCAAGCGCGGCGCCTTGAGCAAGTTGGGCTATATCTTTGCGCATCTAGCGATTGTGGTGATTTGTATCGGTGGGTTACTGGATAGTAATTTACCGGTGCGTCTACAAATGTGGCTATTTGATAAATCCCCATTGCAAGGCAATGCAGTAATTGCTGAAATTGCGCCTAAGCACCGGCTAAGTACGTCAAATCCAAGCTTTCGTGGCTATGCGTGGGTACCTGAAGGTCAGCATGTATCCACTGCCATTCTGAATCAAGTAGAGGGTACGCTGATCCAAGATCTGCCATTCACCCTCCAACTTAATCAATTTATCGTTGAATATTATTCAACTGGGATGCCCAAACGCTTTGCCAGCGATATTGTCGTTTTGGATAAGACCAGTCAGCAGCCTATTACAGCTCGTATTGAAGTGAACAAACCTTTTATTTACCGTGGTATTGCTATTTATCAATCGAGTTTTGAGGATGGTGGCTCAAGTGTGCAATTCACGGCTTATCCGATGGCGGGTTCAAAGGCGCAGTCTTTTGCGTTAAAAGGGCAGATTAATAGCTCGCTGCCATTAACGGCTGACGGCACAACCCTCGAATTGACCGATTTTCGCGCCATTAATGTTGAGAATATTGCCGATGCCGACGGTAAAGCCGATGTACGTGGTGTTGCCCGCCGCTCATTACAAGAAGCCTTTGATGAGCGGCTGGGGTCTGGCGCTAAAACTTCCAAACCGCAAACGCTACGCAATATAGGCCCTTCTGTACACTATAAAATACGGGATAGCACAGGCCAAGCGCGGGAATTCAACCATTACATGCTGCCGCTTGAAATTGATGACGAATGGGTGTTTTTAGCGGGTATGCGCGAAAACCCGCAACAGCCTTTTCGCTATCTGCGCATTCCAGCCGATACAGAGCATACGGTGAAGACCTGGATGCAATTGCGTGCAGCGTTGCAAACCCCGCTCTTGCGCGCAGCTGCCGCCAAGCGTTTTGCCGCACGTTTAGCTCAGCCGGGGACGCCATTGCAATGGCAGCTTGAGCAAAGCGCGGCGCGCGTATTGAGTCTTTTTGCTGGGGCTCAGGCGCTGCAAGCTATCCAGAATAGCGGTGCGGATACGGCAGGAGGATTTGCTGCGTTGGCGAAGTTTATCGAATCCTCTGTGCCTGAAACCGAGCAAGCGAAAGCGGTAGAGTTATTATTGCGTACGCTAGAAGGGGCATTTTGGGACCTTTGGCAAATCGTGCGTGAGCGAGCGGGACTGATGCCTAATGTCGAGAATGCGGCGAATGGTCGCTTTGTGCAATCAGCCATCAACGCTTTATCCGATAGTTTTTTCTACCGCGCTCCGGTTTTTTTGCAACTTGACTCATTTAATGAAGTCAAAGCTTCGGTTTTTCAAGTGACGCGTTCGCCGGGCAAAAAGATTGTTTACTTTGGTAGCCTGTTACTGGTGCTAGGCGTATTCGCTATGTTCTATGTGCGCGAACGACGTGTATGGTTTTGGCTCAAAGAGAGTGAACATGGAACTGGCACAACAGTATTAATGGCCATGTCTGCTGCTCGTAGAACTCTCGATTTTGAAAACGAATTTGTCCAACTGCGTCATCAAGTTGGCCGAACCCTCAATATACCTGACTCTCTTTGAAGTTAAATGATGGAAAATTTACATTCCACTAAGCCGTCTAGCAAAACCGGTCTGTCTACGCAGTCCAGCCCAGAAGCTTTTCCTATGCAAACGCGATTAAACCGACTTACGCTGTTTGATTGGCTCTATTTAGGGGCGCTGATTACCGGTGCTATTTTTACACTCATGCAGTATGGCCATAATATGGACTACTACGAACAGGCGATTTTACTGGCAGCGGTACCGGTTTTTGGGGTGCTGGGTTGGTATTGGAAGGCCGTGCGCGTGTTGCTGGCACTGATCGCAGTGCTATCCTATTCAGCCATTGCCTTCTATCACGGTGAACTAGCGCGAGCGGAGCAGGTTTTTTTCTTAAAGTATCTCTTATCGAGCCAATCCGCAATTTTGTGGATGAGCACCCTTTTTTTACTGGCAACGGTGTTTTATTGGGGTGGCTTACTGGCACGCTCAACAGTGGGTGCTAAACTGGGCTCGTGGCTGTGCTGGGCCGCTGTATTATTAGGCTTTACTGGCATGATGGTGCGTTGGTATGAGTCTTATTTGATTGGCGCAGATATTGGCCATATCCCAATTTCAAATCTCTACGAAGTTTTTGTATTGTTCTGTCTGTTGACGGCACTTTTTTACTTGTACTATGAAATGCACTATCAAACGCGCGCATTAGGCGCCTTTGTGCTGCTTGTGATCAGTGCGGCAGTGGGTTTTTTAATGTGGTACGCTGCTGCGCGCGAAGCCCAACAAATTCAGCCTCTGGTACCTGCCTTGCAAAGTTGGTGGATGAAGATTCATGTGCCAGCGAACTTTATTGGGTATGCTAGCTTTGCGCTAGCCGCGATGGTTGCCGTCGCTGCCTTGCTCAAACGCTACGGCGTATGGGTTGATCGCTTGCCAGCTTTGGTTGTGCTAGATGACCTGATGTACAAATCAATTGCCGTGGGTTTTGCCTTTTTTACCATCGCCACCATTCTCGGTGCGCTATGGGCGGCTGACGCATGGGGTGGGTACTGGAGTTGGGATCCTAAAGAAACGTGGGCGTTAATTGTCTGGTTAAACTATGCAGCATGGCTACATATGCGGCTGATTAAGGGCTTGCGCGGCGCCTTGGCGGCTTGGTGGGCACTGATTGGTTTACTGGTTACGCTGTTTGCTTTCTTGGGGGTGAATATGTTTTTGTCTGGTCTGCATAGTTATGGGCAGCTGTAATTATTTCCTTGTATCTACATTCCGCTATCTCCGCTCATTTTTTAAGCGATAAAATAATGCTTATATATCAATAGCTTATAATTCTGTTTATTGAAAGCGAGGATGGCGGAATATAGGGTCTCCCAACGCATCATCATTCAAGTATCTGGCTTCAACCCCAGGCTCCAACAAGGCCTCCACAAGTTTGCTTTCAAAAAACTGCAGCGTCAAATACAGCCGGCGATTCGTAAAGCCCAGTATTATTGCTTTTTTAAGGAGCTCTAAACAGGCTCTTACAGTTCTAATCCGGCAGTCTCATTTCAGCCGCGAATAATTCTTCAACTGTTTCGCGCGCACGCACTAAATAGGCGTGTTCCCCTGCTACCATCACTTCCGCTGCGCGTGGCCGCGTATTGTAATTTGAACTCATCGCAAAGCTATACGCACCAGCCGAGCGCGCAGCAAGTAAATCTCCAGATTTAAGAGCCAGAGTCCTATCGCGACCAAGCCAATCACCACTTTCGCAAACCGGCCCGACCACATCGTAGAGCGCCTGTGGTGTGTTGTCGCGGTGTTGCAGAACCGGGATTAAATCATGATAGGCTTGATACATTGCGGGCCGAGCAAGATCATTCATACCGGCATCTACAATCGCAAAATTTTTGGCCGCGCCAGGTTTTAAATATTCAACTTTTGTCAGCAAGATACCTGCATTGCCAACTAATGAGCGGCCTGGTTCAAATAGAATTTCACGGTGTCCGTGACCTCGCTTGGCAAGGTGACTCAGCAAAGTGTGCACAAACGTGCTAATCGCTGGCGGCGTTTCGGCGTCATAGCAAATGCCAAGGCCGCCCCCCATATCAAGATGAGAAATTTTGATGCCGTCTGCTTCAATCGATTCAATCAGCTCGAGCATTTTATCTAGCGCATCGAGATAAGGCGCAATGTCGGTGATTTGTGAGCCAATATGGCAGTCGATACCTATGATTTCGAGCGATTCCATTGACGCCGCTGTGCGATAGGCTGCCCGCGCTTCATCAAAAGCAATGCCAAATTTATTTGACTTAAGCCCGGTCGAAATATACGCATGCGTTTTTGCATCTACGTCTGGATTGACGCGCAATGACACTCGTGCTGTTTTACCTGTATTGGCTGCAATCTCGTGCAAGCGGTGTAGTTCAGGGAGTGATTCGATATTAAAACATTTGACGCCCGCATTCAGTGCTGATTGCATCTCACTGACACTTTTGCCGACGCCTGAAAAAACAATTTTTTCGGGGTCTGCGCCCACCTTGAGCACACGCGCTAACTCGCCGCCTGATACGATATCAAAGCCCGCCCCTAACTTTGCAAAGACGTCGAGCACAGCGAGATTGCTATTGGCTTTGACGGCATAGTAAACCTTGGCGTTATGGCCGGCGCACGCCTGCGCGTAGGCTTGATATGCGCAGGTCAAGGCGGCACGCGAGTAAACGTAAAGCGGTGTGCCAAATTGTCGTGCAAGCGTTGTAAGCGGGACGCTTTCTGCATGCAGTTCGGCGTTAATATATTCAAAAGCGTTATCAAGCATTTAGTGACTGCTGGAAGAGGGTGGAGCCGGTGGCTTGAGCGGGGACACGGCTGGCGTATTTTTTAACGGGCCCGTCTGTGGGGCGGCAACAGGCTCGGGTAACGGCGGCACGGTTGGCAAATACAGTGCCCCGCGTTGCCCACAAGCGGCAAGCGCCGCGAAAACCGCTACAATTGCACTGGCTTTGCAAATAGTCTGCATAGCTAAACTCGGAAAATTGAAGGGGGGAAGTGTAGCATGACCAATCATAAAGAATACCTGGCGTTTGCTGAGGCAACGCTAGATGCGATCGAATCCTCGCTGGATGCAAGCGGGGCTGAGGTTGAATATGAACGCAATGGCAATGTATTAACTCTAGAGTTTGACGACGGTAGCAAGATCATTGTTAATTTACAAGCGGCCATGCAAGAAATCTGGTTGGCGGCGAAAGCCGGCGGTTTTCACTATCGGCAGCAAGACGGAGCTTGGCTTGACACGCGCCATGGCACTGAATTATTTGCCGCCTTGTCACGCTATGCAAGCGAGCAAGCGGGCGTCACTATTGAATTGTCTAAGGGTTGATGGGTGAGCGGTTGCCTCTCAAACTGCAAAGAGGCCAGCCACCTTCAGCGACTTTATTGACCCTTAAATAAGTCCATAATATCCCGTTTTTCTGTCTCACTCACACCAATGTTTGTGCCAGAAATTGCCCCACCCTCACCGGTAAGCAGGGATTGGCTCGTATCAATATGGGCAACAAAACCCTGCCCAGGCAAAAAATCATCATAAAAAAGCTCACTGTCGATTTCGGTAATCCCGCTACTGGGCCGGGGCCATGCATATACGGCAAGGCGTGGCAAGGCGCGGCTCATGTAGTCGATCCACATGGGCAGGGCTAGGCCACTGCCCGTTTCTCGATCGCCTAGGCTTTTAGGGTGGTCATATCCTAGCCAAGAAATTGCGACCAACTCATGCTGAAAGCCGGCAAACCAAGCGTCGTGCGAATCATTGGTGGTGCCGGTTTTGCCTGCCAGGTCGGTGCGACGAAGTACATTGCTACGTGCCCCCGTGCCGCGTTGCACCGCAGAATGTAATAGGTTGGTCATCAAGTAAGCATTGCGAGCGCTGATGGTGCGGGGAGCGTTGCTCTCGGCAACCAATGGCTGTGCTTGTGAAATAACGATGCCGCGCTGGTCGGTGACAGTGGCAATCAAATACGGGTTGATGTGATAGCCGCCATTCGCAAAAACCGCATAGCCGGTAGCCATTTGCAGTGGCGTTACGAGTCCAGCGCCAAGCGCCATGGGCAGGTAAGCAGGGTGCTTATCGGCGTCAAAGCCAAAGCGCGTAAGATACTCTTGCGCATATTTAGGGCCAATATAGTCTAGGATGCGGATCGAGACCAGATTTTTTGATTTTGCTAGAGCGTTGCGTAGACTAATTGGACCATCATAGCGGCCACCATAATTTTTGGGTTCCCAAGGCTGGCCACCGGTTTGCGTCGCGGGGAAATACAACGGAGCATCATTGATGATTGTGGCGGGACCCAAGCCTTTCTCGAGCGAAGCTGCATAAATAAAAGGTTTAAAGCTTGAACCCGGTTGCCGCCAAGCCTGCGTGACATGGTTAAATTTATTTTTATTGAAATCAAAGCCGCCGACTAAGGCGCGGATTGCGCCATTTTGCGGGGTTAGCGATACCAACGCGCCTTCTAACTGAGGGAGTTGTGTGATTGACCAATTAGCATTCGCTGCCTGGGTAACCCGAATCACGGCCCCCGGCTTGATGCGCTTAGCGCTTGGTGCTTGTGCCGTGAGCGCATGCGCGGCAAAGGCTAAACCTTCACCGGTAATCGTGATGGTGTCGCCACTTAATAGCTCGGCCTGTACTTCTTTTGTGCGCACGGCGGTCACGACGGCTGCTTTGAGTTCTCCATTATCGGGCTCATTCAATAAGGCATTCGCAATGGCTTGATCGCGCGCTTCGGGTTCAGCCGGTAAATCAATATAAGTTTCTGGCCCACGATAGCCATGGCGCCGTTCATAGGATAAAACGCCTTTACGGACTGCTCGGTACGCCGCATCTTGCTCGGCAGAGTCAATCGTGGTCACGACGTTAAGCCCGCGCGTGTAAATTTCATCCTGATACTGGGCATACATCATTTGGCGCACCGTTTCTGCGACGTATTCTGCATGCACGCTAAATTCTTTACCTGAGCCTTTGACTCGCAAGACCTCCTGTAACGCTGTCTGATATTGCGCCGCATCAATGTATCGTAAGTCATGCATGCGCTTTAAAATATAGGTCTGCCGAATTTTTGCCCGTTTTGGATTAACAATTGGGTTATAGGCGGAAGGAGCCTTAGGCAGTCCAGCTAGCATGGCTGCCTCGGCCACCGTGATATCTTTGAGATCTTTGCCAAAATAGACCCGCGCGGCGGCGGCAAATCCATAGGCCCGCTGACCCAGAAAAATCTGGTTCATATAGACTTCAAGGATTTGATCTTTGGTCAGCGTTGCCTCAATCCGATAGGCGACCAGCATCTCGTAGAGTTTGCGCGTGTAGGTTTTTTCGCTTGATAAAAAGAAGTTGCGCGCAACTTGCATGGTAATGGTGCTCGCGCCTTGGGCTGCGCTACCATGCAAAATATCCGCTAAACCGGCGCGCAAAATACTGATGAAATCAACGCCGTGATGATCGTAAAAGCGGAAATCTTCTATGGCGAGCACCGCTTTTTTCATGACCTCAGGGATTTCTTCAAAACGCACAGGATGGCGTCGCTCGGCGCCAAATTCACCAATCAGCACATGATCGGCCGTATAGACCCGCAACGGAACTTTGGGCTGGTAATCAGTCAGTGCTTCAAGTGAAGGTAGCTTGGGCAGCATGACGATCAGCATATAAGCCATCAGCAATGTACCGATTGTCGCCAGCGTAGCGGCTGCTCCGCTTAACCAAAGAAACAGAACTAGCCAAGGCGAGCGGGCAGGGGGGGGGCGCGAGGAGGGGAAAGATTTTGAAGCCATAAAAATGATGAAAGGGGGGACAGTGGATTATATAGCCATTTAGCTGAGTATTTCTTGTCCCTATTTATTGACAAAATAAAGTCAATAAATGAAGAGCAAGTTTTTATTTTAAAACTTAAGGACACTTGATGCGAATTTCTATGGCTAGTGTTGCGCGCCGTTTTGCACTAGGGATCGAAGTGGGCCCCAAGCAATTGCGGGTCATGGTGCTAAGCCGTCGGTTGTTGGCTGCCGCAAAAATCCGCATTGAACATATTGGCGTTTGTGCGCTGCCTGCTGGGCTGGTGACGGGGGCGGATTTTATGAATCCTGCTGTCATCGCAGCAGCACTGACTGAAGCGCTGCTTGCCTGTCGATGTAAGCGAGCATTATCTGCTGCCCGCGTTGCTATGGCCTTGCCTGCTACGGCGGCATTGTTACAACAGCTATCAATTGCTAGGCTCGCGCCGCAGAGCGTGATGACGACACAATCCGATACAGCACTTGACGCGCTTGAGTCAGCCGTGTTGGCTCAGGCAGAGCATTTAGCGGGTATTGAGGCGGCGGCATTAGCAGTGGATTGGTTCCGCGCAGACCCTGCCGGTGCGCCAGATCAGCTCACCATTGTGGCAACTCCGCGTCGCTATGTGGAAGTGCGGCTTGAAGCCGCGGCTCAAGCAGGGATGATGTTGCATGCAATCGACGGGGCAGATGCTGCTGCCTTACGCGCCTGTCGTTTTGCCGGTATGCAGACCGGTCGGGCAGACATGTTCTACGGCGCAATTTGGCTAGGTACGGATAGTGGGCGCATGTGGTTGCTATGCGGAGGATCGATTGAACGTGAACTCAAATTTTCACCTGCTGATTTAGCTACCCCGGCTTTTATGACAGCATTACACGGCTTGATTAAAATGATCCCGCCTGTATATGTCTTAATTGCCGGGGAGGTTGAGACGTTGCGGATGGCCGACAGGACAATCGATGAATTGAGCGTTGGGTTAGGCTGCCCAGTGATTGAACTCGATCCGCTAGCCTGTTGTAATCGGCATTATGTCCATCGCAACGGCATTTATGGCAGCACTGGAACGCGGAGCCATAGAGGCACGGGTAGTGCGCAATCGGCCAGCCCTGAATTGGGAGCTACCGCACCCTTGGCGGTTGTATTTGGTCTTGCATTGCGTTGGATGTTATGAAATTATTCCGTCACATAAACTGGCTAGAAGGCTCTCGTTTATTGCGGCGGCGCATAGCGAGCGAGGAGTGTGCGGTAGGCGGTTTTAATCTGCTGCCGTATCGATATGTACGGGCGCGTTGTTTGCGTCAGTACCGTAGATACAGCATGTTGTCAGCCGCGTTAGTCTCTTTAATATTTATTGGCGTGATGCAAGCTAGGCCAGCACCGGCGGTGGTATATGACCCATTACACCCGTTGATCCAGGAGCACCGTAGCCTGGCCTCTCACGCTTCTTCTTCGATCCAGCGCCCACTCAATCCGTCTACCTTAACGCCAACCCCAGCGCCATCGGCCAATTTAACGTTACGGCTGATTGGTATCCTTGAACGTGGGCGTACGCGGGCGGCGCTAGTGCATTCGCCGACGGGTTCTGTTCTACTGCGCACCGGTGAAAAATTAAATGGTGAGGTGGTGACAAGAATTGATACCGCTTCGCTATTCTTATCGCAAGGGGCAGGTTTGATCCGGACACTTTCGCTACGCGAGGCTAGTTGATGGCCTTTATGCCGCATACGCTACGCCAGGCGATGCCTCTTATATGGCGATGGGTGGTGGCAGCAGGCATTGGCTTAAACTCCTGTCAAGCCCAAGCCAATCTCGATGCAGATCAAGGCGATGCTAGTGCGCCGCTGACGATTGAGTTTCATCAGGCTGAGTTATCAGCCGTATTAAAAGCCTTTGCGGACTTCACGGGTTTGAATATCATTGCGAGTGAGCAGGTGCGAGGTACCGTATCAATGCGGCTTGACCGGGTGCCGTGGCGTCGTGCATTTGATATGCTAATGGATGTGCATGGCTTAGTGGTGCAAAATCGTGACAATATTATTTGGGTCGCTACCGCAGAAGAGTTGGCTGGCCGAGAGCGGCAGCGTCTTGAAGCTCATGCGCGTGCGACTGAGCTTGAGCCATTAATCAGCCACCTCTTTGAGTTACATTATCAACGCGCAAGCGAGGTTGGTAAACTGCTGAGCGGAGCCGGTAGCCAGCGCGTTTTATCAAAACGTGGAAGCGCCATCGCGGATGCTCGGACCAATCAGCTTTTAGTGACCGACCTAGCTAAGCATATCGAGCACACTCAGGTACTGTTAAAAGCCATTGATCGGCCATTAAGGCAAGTTGCCATTGAGGTGCGGATTGTCGAAGCAGAAGAGGGGTTTTCTCGCGAGTTAGGGGCGCGGCTAGCGCGCTTAGGTGCGACTGCGGGTGAAAATGTGCCGAGAGGATTACTGACCGCTAACAGTGGTGCAATTTATGATTTACCGGCAGGGCCCCTTTCAGGGTTTGATGCGGTGAGCGCAGGACTCACACTTTTTAGTGCTGGCGCTAACCGGCTGCTCGCTCTGGAGTTAAGCGCGCTGGAGGCGGATGGATATGGGAAAATATTGTCCAGCCCGCGCGTGGTGACAGCGGATCGAGTGCAAGCCCTGATTGAGCAGGGTACGGAGTTGCCTTACCAGGCGAAAGTAGGCAATGGCGTCTCGGCTGTGCAATTTCGCCGGGCTAGCCTCAAGCTTGAGGTAACGCCCCATATTACGCCGGATGGTCATGTTGTACTTGATGTCGATGTCTCTAAAGACAGTATCGGGACGCAGACACAAGCGGGTCCTGCAGTCAATACAAAACATGTGCGCACCCAGGTCCAAGTTGAAAACGGGGGTACGGTAGCCCTGGGTGGTATTTTTATTCAGGATGAACGCACCGATGTTGCGCGGGTTCCCTGGCTTGGCGAGATCCCGCTATTAGGTACCTTGTTTCGCCATAGCACGCATAATCAGCGTAAGAGTGAATTGCTGGTTTTTATTACACCAAATGTAGTGACGCAGTTACCTTTGCCGTACCATGACGGAATCTAAGCCAAGATGAGAGATGATTTTGCAAGACCCCAAATTTCACTTTAACCTTTTTTTTATCGGCCTGATGGGCGCAGGCAAGACCACGATTGGGCGAGCCGTGGCCAGGCAACTGCAAAAACCTTTTTTCGACTCCGATCATGAGCTTGAAGTACGGACCGGCGCCTGTATCCCGGTTATTTTTCAGCATGAAGGTGAAATAGGATTTAGGCAGCGTGAAGCAAAAATGATCGATGAGCTTACGCAACATACCGGGATTGTGCTGGCAACGGGCGGCGGCGCAATCTTAAATGCGGAAAATCGTCAGTGCTTAAAAAGCCGTGGCACAGTCATTTATTTACATGCGCACCCGCATGACTTATGGTTACGCACGCGCCGCAGTAAAAATCGGCCATTATTGCAGACTGATGAGCCACGCGCGCAACTCGATAATTTATATGCAATTCGCGACCCCCTGTATCGTGAATGTGCGCACCTTGTCATTGAGACCGGCCGACCGGCTGCAAGTCAATTGGTTGATACTGTGCTAGCACAACTCGAATTGCTTTAATTGCCGTCCATTCTAGGATTTTTATGCATATTTCGCTTCATTTGACTCTACAACGCACGGCGGTTACAGATCCGAGGACCTCTAATCAACATCCTGGCGCTCTTTAACCATGCTGACAGTTAACGTTGATCTTGCTGCGCACGCTTACCCGATTCACATTGGTAACCATTTGCTTGATCGCACCGAGCTTTTTGCCCCGCACCTAATGGGCTCTACCGTTGCGCTCATCACCAATGCGACGATTGAGCCGCTCTATGCAGCACGGCTTAGGTCAACACTTGCGCCGCTTGGTAAGCGCTTGATCCAGATCGTGCTACCAGATGGCGAAGCACATAAGCACTGGGAAACCCTCAACTTTATTTTTACCAAACTGTTAACGGAACGTGCTGATCGTAAAACGACACTGATTGCACTGGGGGGGGGCGTAGTGGGCGATATCACCGGTTTTGCCGCTGCTTGCTATATGCGTGGCGTGCCCTTTATCCAAGTACCCACCACATTACTGGCGCAAGTTGATTCATCAGTAGGCGGCAAAACAGGCATTAATCACCCGCTGGGCAAAAATATGCTCGGCGCTTTTCATCAGCCGCAGGCGGTGATTGCCGATACGGCAGTGCTGCGTACGCTGCCGGCGCGTGAGCTGGCAGCAGGACTGGCGGAGATCATTAAAGCGGGGGCGATTGCCGATGCCGTATTTTTTGACTGGATTGAAACCCATATTGATGCGCTCAACCGTGGCGATGAGACCGCAACCATTGAAGCGGTGCGTCGTTCCTGCGAGATTAAGGCACAGGTGGTCGCGGCTGATGAGCGCGAGCAAGGAAGGCGTGCGCTGCTTAATTTCGGCCATACTTTTGGTCATGCGATTGAGGTCGGTTTGGGCTATGGCAGATGGCTGCACGGTGAGGCAGTGGGGTGCGGCATGGTGATGGCGGCTGCTTTGTCGCAACAGCTTGGATTGATTGATAGCGCAACGCGTACACGCCTTAAGCGGCTTATTGCAGCAGCGCACTTACCGACGCAGGCCCCTATATTAGGCTCTGATCGTTATCTAGATTTAATGCGCGTGGATAAAAAAACTGAGGCTGAGCAGATTAACTGTATCTTATTAAAGCGCTTGGGAGAGGCGTTTGTAATGCGGGTCCCAGATCATACTCTGCGGGCGGTGTTAACGGCCTCGACTCAGTCTGATACTGCTGCAGAAAAACCTAACACGTAGTTCGAATCATCATGGGTTTGGCATCTGCTAAGCCCCTATGCAATGGTCTTTTTGATGAATGTGGAGCGCAATGAATTCTGTTGATAAGACATCCTGCTATCTAATCACCCCGATTGATTTGGTGGCGCTTGAAGCGCATTTTGCACCCTATGCCGCACGCTCATCTGCTTCGCGTGGCCGCCGTTATGCAGAGCCTGCGCCTGAAGCACGCACCGCATTTCAGCGAGATCGCGACCGCATTATTCATTCTGCTGCATTTCGGCGGCTTGAATATAAAACACAGGTTTTTGTGAATCATGAGGGCGATCTCTTTCGCACGCGATTAACGCATAGCCTAGAAGTTGCCCAAATTGGGCGCTCTATTGCGCGTAATCTGCGGGTGAATGAAGATTTGACTGAGGCGATCTCGCTCGCGCATGATTTGGGTCATACGCCATTCGGCCATGCCGGCCAAGACGCGCTTAACGAATGTATGCGCGCCTATGGCGGCTTTGAGCACAATTTGCAAAGCCTGGCGGTAGTGGATGAATTAGAAGAATGCTATGGGGGCTTTAATGGCCTCAATCTTACGTTTGAAACACGCGAAGGTATCCTCAAGCATTGTTCTCGCGAAAATGCGCAGCGCTTGGGGGACGTCGGCGAGCGTTTTTTACGCGCAGAGCAGCCCACGTTAGAAGCGCAAATTGCAAATTTTGCGGATGCAATAGCGTATAACAATCACGATATTGACGATGGCGTGCGTTCCGGTTTGCTGACAGTTGAGCAATTGGATGAACTTGAACTGTGGCGCATGCATCACCGTGAGGTGTTATCTACTTGGCCGGCTTTAAGTGGGCGTCGTTTGGTGCATGAAACGATCCGGCGCATCATTAACACGCTGATCGTTGATTTGATCACAGCCACCACGAGCAAATTACAGGCTCATACACTACTTTCGCCTGATGACGTGCGGCGCGCACCAGCGCTGGTTGGGCATAGCACATCGATTGCCGTACAAGCGCTAAAACTCAAGCAGTTTTTATTTAAAAATCTGTATCGTCATTATCAGGTCATGCGGATGACGAACAAAGCGCAGCGCGTGGTTACTGGGCTTTTTGATGCATTCAAAAGTGATCATCGATTGTTGCCTACGCCATATCAAAGTCATGATCCCGAGTTGCAACCACGGCTGATTGCCCACTATATTGCGGGTATGACAGATCGTTACGCACTTAAAGAATATCGTCGTCTTTTTGTCATGGATGAGGGTTAAAAAAGGACTGTGCAAAACATCTTCATTGAGTGGTGCTTTGGCACGCATATAGAAAAACGCCATCAGGCTTAATAGTGTGGTGGCGTAGATGCGTTAAATTAAATATAGAAAAGGCTAAAACCGACATTCCGCCACCTCCCCTTCAAAAAAACTTGAATTTCACTTTACATCAT
>JASSUB010000019.1:0-40181 GCA_031963205.1 Mycoavidus cysteinexigens | reverse complement strand
AGCTATTGAAGGGGCGCAGTTCGTAGGGTTGATTTGAGATGTGTGTAATGGGGTGATTTTAGGCCTACACGAGAATTTAATGCGGACGATGTGCTGTTCACTTTCGAGCGAATGCGCAATCCAAATCATCCTTTCCGTAAAGCCTATCCAGCGCCTGCTCCTTATTTTGTGAACTTAGGGCTTGATAAAGAAATTACAAAGATCGAAAAACTGGATTTATATACAGTGCGCTTTACTTTGAAGTCGGCGAACACACCATTCTAACGAATCTTGGCTTAGCGTTTGCTTCCATTTTGTCAGCTGAATATGCCGATCAGTTGCTAAAAGCTGGCAAGGCATCTAATATTAATTGGTGGCGGGTGGGAACGGGGCTGTTTATTTTTCGGAGTTATACTAAAGAAACTGAGGCTGAAGATGCGCTGATTCATTTTGACAGTAATTCGGAATATTGGAGGCCACAGGATGTGTAAGTGTCGAGTTTGATTTTTAAAATTGTGCCTGATGCTGCGGAGCGAGTACGTAAACTTAAGCGTAATGAGTGTCAGATAATGAATTATCCGCGACCCGCTGATTTTTCGGCTATTGAGGCAGATCCTAAGCTCGACTTATTAAGCCAGCCTGGTTTGAATCTTAGTTATTTGGCTTATAACGTGCTGCATCCGCCACTTGATAATGTCTTGGTTCGTCGTGCGCTCGATATGGCAATTAATAAAAAGGTTATTATTAAAGCTACATTCCGTGGACGGGAAGGTGCGGCGCAAGTAGCAAGCGCACCGATTCCACCGGCACTTTGGTCTCATGATGAAACACTTAAAGACGAGTTGTTTGATTTAGAAAAGGCGAAGGCTTTGCTGGCAGAGGCTGGATACCCTAAAGGCTTTACAATTTCGCTGTGGACCTTGCCAGTACAGCGGCCCTATAACCCCAACCCACGGCTAACAGCTGAAATAATTCAGGCTGACTGGGCGAAGATTGGGGTGAGAGCGAAAATTTTGACTCATAGTTGGGGCAAATATATTAAAAATGGACATGATGGTGAGCACGATGCGATGCTTATTGGCTGGACGGGTAATCGTGATCCAGATGATTGGTTCGGCGTAACACTTACCTGCGATGCAATGAGCGGTCTTAATTACTCAAAATGGTGTTATCCGCCGTTTGATGCTTTAATCAAAGGCGCACGCCAAACGAATGATATGGAGAAACGTGCAGCGTTTTATCAGGAAGCGCAGCGGATTTTCAACCGTGAATTGCCATTTACGCCGATCTTACATGCAACGGTCTACCAGCCAATTAATAAAAATGTCACGGGCTTCAAAATCAATCCTCTTAGTGCAACTGTGTTTACGGGTGTCAGTTTGAAATAAAGGCAAGCATTCATAATGAACGAAATTAACCAGCGGCGAATGCAATATTTTTACGAGGTGCTAACACAGGGCTCGATCCGTGATGCAGCAGAAGTTTTAAATACAGCGCCCTCAGTGGTGAGTCGGCAGATCCGGTTGTTGGAAAAAGAGCTAGCGGTGGTGTTGTTTGATCGCCACCCACGCGGTTTACAGCCGAATGAAGCTTCTGAAATTGTGCTTGAATATTGTCGGAGCCGTCACGCGCACCAAGAACGCCTCGAAACCTATTTGGAGGAAATGCGCAGCCTCCAGCGTGGCCGTATCTATATCGCCGTCAATCAAGGGTATATTGAGCCGCTGATGAATGAGGTGCTGAATGACTTTTGCCAACAGTATCCTCGGTTAAAGATTCATGTTGAAACTGTATTGACCAATGAAGCCGTTGACCAAGTGACCGAAGATATTGCTCATCTTGGACTGGTTTATAACCCACCCGATATTCCTGAGTTGCGTTGCTGTGCGCGGGCAAAACGGCCGGTGCGTTTAATGGTTGGTAAAAAACACCCGTTGGCTCGCCACAAAAAGGTCACGTTAGCAGACGCATTGCGTTACCCGTTAGGGCTATTGTCTGCTTCTTCTGGTTTGTTGAAAATGCTTCAAGCGCTAGAGGATGCGGAAAAAATTCGATTTGCCCCGAGCTTGACGACCAATTCAATCACTGTCTTGGAGCGGTTTGTTAAGGCTGGCAAGGGCGTCGCATTTATGGCAACGAGTCTAAAACCAGGGGTTGAAACTGACGGTTTGGTTGCCCTGGAGATTGATAACCCCATCTTGAATACTCCAGAAAGCCGTTTGTTTGTCAGGCGTGGCAGGCCTCTTCCTGCCGCAGTGAATCAACTGCTGCGGCAGATCATAACGAAATTATCGCTTTTTAAATAAAGCTTTGGTAAAAATTGTGAGATGAGCTGCCGATGCGTCAACCTTTTATGTCAGCAATGACGGGCGCATGGTCAGAGGGTTGCAGCCAGCCACGCGGGGTTTTATCAATGATGCAGCGCTCGCAAGCTGCAATCAGTGTAGACGATAGCAAGATATGATCGATTCTGAGCCCTGCGTTACGGCGAAATGAAAGCATCCGGTAATCCCACCAGCTATAAATTTTCTCAGCTTGTTCAAAGCAGCGAAAGGCATCGGTCAGTCCAAGCGAGCACAGCCTAGTAAATGCTGCCCGCTCCTCGGGGGAAACCAGATTTTGTCCTTCCCAGGCTAATGGATCATGCACATCGCATTCTGCGGGGGCAATGTTGTAATCTCCGAGCAAGGCTAACCGCTCATGTTGGGCGAGTTCACTTTCTAGCCAGGTGCTGAGCGCGTCCATCCATTTTAGTTTGTAGGCGAATTTATCGGTGCCTGGAGCTTGACCATTTGGAAAGTAGGCGCAAATGACTCGGGTGCTGTTGAGCGTGATGGCAATCAGTCGCTGCTGCGGATCCTCAAAGCCGGGAATATTGCGTTGGATGCTAGCCGCGTCAAATGGTATATCTTCCCGCGTGAGGATCGCTACGCCATTATAGGTTTTTTGGCCGGCATAGAAGCTGCGATAGCCGATGGCTTTTAATTGTGCCTCAGGAAATTTTTCATCTGGCAGCTTGAGTTCTTGTAAACAAAGCACATCGACTGGATTGGCAGCCAGCCAGTCGATGACATGCGGTAAACGGACGTTGAGTGAATTAATATTCCAACTGGCGAGTTTCATCTTATTAGTATACCTTGCCTAGACTAAGATCGATATCCAGGCTAGGCGTTTGGAGTTTAGGTTGATGCCGAATCTTCGCGCCGCAGATGTGGGAACAAAATCACATCGCGAATACTTGCATTATCCGTTAACAACATGACCAGTCGGTCAATGCCAATGCCGCAGCCGCCAGTCGGGGGCATACCGTATTCAAGTGCGCGAATATAATCGGCGTCATAGTACATCGCTTCTGTGTCGCCGGCATTTTTTTGTTCAACTTGTTTCTTAAACCGCGCCGCTTGGTCCTGTGGGTCGTTCAATTCAGAAAAGCCATTGGCGATTTCACGGCCGGCAATAAAAAGCTCAAAACGTTCGGTAATGCCTGGTTGGGTATCCGATTCGCGTGCCAGTGGCGATACTTCGAGCGGATAATCAATAATATACGTCGGCTGCCATAGTTTTGCTTCGGCGGTTTCTTCAAATAATGCCAGTTGTAGCGCGCCAATCCCTGCGTTGAAAAATTTGGCTTCTTGCGTATTAACGCTTAGCTTTTTGAGTTCTTGGGTTAAGAAATCCTTATCATGTAAGGGCGCATCACGGTACTCACTGCTATATTCTGCAATCGCTTGAGTGATCGTGAGTCGTTGAAAGGGTGCGGCAAGATTCAACTCTCGCCCTTGGTATTGGATCTTGGCCGTACCCAAGGCATCAATGGCCGCTTGCTGGATCAGTTTTTCGGTGAAATTCATCAGCCACCGGTAATCGGTGTAGGCTGCATAGAACTCCATCATGGTGAATTCTGGATTATGTCGTGGTGAAACGCCTTCATTACGAAAATTACGGTTGATTTCAAACACACGCTCAAATCCACCCACAACCAGCCGTTTTAAATACAATTCTGGCGCGATGCGCAAAAACATTTGCATATCAAGCGCGTTATGATGCGTGGCGAAAGGCTGTGCAGCGGCACCTCCTGGGATGGGGTGAAGCATCGGTGTTTCGACTTCAAGAAACCCTGCTGTTTCCATTTGGCGGCGGATGGATGAAACCGCTTTGGTACGTGCGATAAAGGTTTTACGCGTATTCGGTGTGACTATCAAATCCACGTAGCGCTGTCGGTAGCGCATATCCTGATCGGCTAGCCCATGGAATTTATCGGGCAGTGGCCGCAGCGCCTTGGCTAATAAGCGTAAGCTGGTGCAGCGTATCGATAGCTCCCCTTTATTGGTGCGAAAGAGTAAACCACGGGCGGCAATGATATCGCCCAGATCCCATTTTTTGAATGACTCATAGAGATCGACGCCGGCTTCAGCCGGAGTGATAAAGAGTTGGATCTGGGCACTACCATCTTGTACTGTGGCAAAGCTGGCTTTGCCCATAATGCGCTTGAGCATCATGCGCCCAGCAATGGCCACTTCGAGGGCCTGCTCTTCAAGCATTTCTTTATTGGCATCGGCATACTGCGTCTGGAGCTCGAGGGCCTGATGGGTCGGCTGAAAATCGTTTGGATAGGCGCAGCCTTGCGCGCGTAATGCGTTGAGTTTTTCGTGCCGTTCTTGCACGCTAGCAGGGAGGGGGGTCGAATCGGACATTATGCAGTTTCTAATAAAGTTTTATACGCCTTGTTTCAGGCTGGCGCTGATTAAATCATCGAGATCGCCGTCTAATACGGCGCGAGTATTGCTGATTTCGACGCCTGTGCGTAAATCCTTAATGCGGCTTTGATCAAGCACATAAGAGCGGATTTGATGGCCCCAGCCAACGTCGGTTTTGTTGGATTCAAGCTTGTCTTGTTCAGCTTGGCGCTTGCGTAATTCAGCTTCATATAGACGCGATTTCAACATCGCCATAGCTTCAGCACGGTTACGGTGCTGTGAGCGGTCGCTTTGGCATTGCACAACGATACCACTTGGCAGATGCGTGAGGCGTACCGCGGAATCCGTTTTATTGATATGCTGGCCGCCTGCGCCTGAGGCGCGAAAGGTATCGACGCGCAAATCAGCTGGATTCACCTCGACCTCGATTGAGTCGTCTACCTCTGGATAAACAAAAATAGAGGCGAATGAGGTATGTCGTCCGCCCGACGAGTCAAAGGGAGATTTACGCACCAGCCGGTGCACACCGGTTTCGGTACGCAAATAGCCATACGCATATTCCCCTTCAACTTTAATGGTTGAACTCTTAAGGCCCGCCACTTCGCCGGCTGACTCTTCTAGTAAACTGGTTTTAAAACCTTTGCGCTCGCAGTAGCGTAGATATTGCCGCAGTAACATAGAGGCCCAGTCGCACGCCTCGGTGCCGCCGGCTCCCGCTTGGATATCAATAAAGCAGTTATTAGGGTCGGCCGGATGATTAAACATACGACGAAATTCAATATCTGCGACATGGGTGGCGAGCGTTGCGACCTCCGCTTCGATGGCCAGCAACGTGTCTTCGTCTGCTTCGTCACGAGCGAGCTCGAAAAGATCTTGTGTATTGCGTAAATCGTTATCCAAAGAGGTGAGCATAGTGACTACCCCTACGAGCTGTTTTTTTTCTTTGCCAAGCGCCTGGGTGCGTTTTGCATTGCCCCAGGTAGCTGGGTCTTCAAGCTCTTGATTGAGGATACTTAAACGAGTTTTTTTGGTATCGTAGTCAAAGAAACCCCCGAAGCTCTTCGGCACGAGTGCATAAGTCAGTAAGAGTGGTGCTGATGGCGTTGAGGCGTTCTGCTTCCATATTAGGCGTATTTTTTGCTGGAAAAAAGCAAATTATAACGGATTGGAGATGGCAGTGCTTTTTGAGTTTGGTAAGATAGAGCGTTATTTTGCACTGAATTTATCCCTGTTTTTTATCCTATCCTGATTCACATGCCTGATTTAGCTTGGTCATTGCCTGTTGTCCGTTGGTCTGCATGGAGTGCGCAGACATTGGCTGCGCTCGAGGTGAGTTTTATTGAGCCGATGTTGCGGCGGCGTTTGAGTACGCTCTCGAAGATGGGGCTCAAAGTGGCGCACGATTGCACACTAACTGACCAACCGGTGCGAGTGATCTTCGCTTCTCGTCATGGCGAGTCACGTCGCACCACGGAGTTGCTCAAAGCACAAGCGCAGGAGCCGATGCAGCCTTTATCGCCGAATGCGTTCAGTCTTTCGGTTTTGAATGCGGCCGCCGGTGTTTTTAGTATGATGCGGGGTGACCATTCAAATGCCACCGCCTTAGCGGCGGGCTCCGAAACCCTGGGTTACGCTTTGCTCGAAGCGTTTGCGCAATACACCTCTGATCCGCAGGCGCCGGTGTTGGTGATCTATGCGGACGAACCGCCTGATCCAATTTTTGCTTCGAGCGACGAGACGGATGCGCCTTCTGCTGCACTGGCCTTGTGGATAGCCGACGATGCGCCAGGCGTGCTCGAATGCCGGGTGCGTGGCAGTGAGTTGGTGCAGGCGCCAGAGCGCCCGCTCTACCCGCGTCAATTGAATGCCGCTTTGCATTGCCTTGAAACACATCAAGCCACTTACTGGGAGGGTGCTGGGTCGAACTGGTCCTGGCAGTGGCGTGATAGAAAAGCATAATGGCTATTTATTGATAGGCCACGGGAGCTTCTCGAAGTGCCTGAAATTGAGTGTGATTTCAACTGAAAATTAATCTAAACAACACAGGAAAAACCATGACTGCTTTAAAACTTGAGATCAAACAGCTTTTGATTGACGCGCTCAACCTTGAGGATTTGGCCGTAGCGGATATCGATGACGATATGCCTCTGTTTAACACCGATGGCCTTGGGCTTGATTCGATTGACGCGTTGGAAATTGGGATTGCACTGCGCAAAAAATATCAACTGCAAATTGAAACCACAGATAGCCGTATGCGCGAACATTTTCGTTCGGTGAATACCTTGGCTGATTGGGTTACAAGTCAGCGTAATGCGTTGACTGAATCTTAAAGCGCTTTTTGAGAGATGACCAAACCGTTGTTTGGAACGGCACACTTTATTTTGCATGATCCCCTCTTTACACTTGCTATTTAGTCACAATTGCGTCGATACTCGGCCGGTATGTATTGACGGCGATCGCGTGCTGGACTGGCGCTTCTTTACCGAACGTACATGTGCTGCGGTGTGCGCTCTAGGTGGTGAGCGCCATCGGAGTTGCGCGCGTTGGGCATTGTGTTTGAGCGATCCATTTGATTTTGTCTGTGGCTTATTTGCGTTGCTGGCAGCAGGTAAACAGATTGTGCTGCCGTCCAATCATAAGCCAGCGGCGCTCTTGCCGCTCGCGGGTTTATACGATAGCGTGCTGGATGATCTAGACGGTTTGCTGGCCAGCGGGGAAGGTGGTCTGGGCGCTGAGTTGAGGATTGATCCGTGTGCACCACTGAGTCTTGTCACTTCGGGCAGTAGTGGCGTACCGAAGGTGATCCACAAAACGCTGGCACAGTTTGAGGCGGAAATTCAGACGTTGGCGACGCTGTGGGGTACGGTGATGCAAGGTGCTACCGTGGTCGCTAGCGTGCCGCATCACCATATTTATGGTTTGCTGTTTCGTTTGTTATGGCCGCTTGCTGCCGGTCAGCCGTTTGATCGCATGACCTGTGTTGACCCCGCGGACGTTCGGGCGCGGCTGGCTGTGTTGCAGAAGGTGGTTTTGGTGTCGAGCCCGGCGCAGTTGGCGCGTTGGCCCGCGCTGATTAATCTAGCCCAGCTTGCCCCGCCGCCGGGACTGATTTTTTCTTCAGGTGGCCCGCTGGCGGCTGAGACCGCCGCGGTCTATGCGCAAGCGTTTGGGGCGGCGCCAATCGAAGTGTATGGCAGTACTGAAACCGGCGGGATTGCTTGGCGTTGTCAGCGTCAAGTGCAGCCTCAAAATGAGGTGAGCGATGCCTGGATGCCTATGCCAGCGGTTGCTGTGCGGTGTGCTGCCGATGGCGCATTGCAACTGCGTTCGCCACATCTGCCTGACGATCAGTGGTGGCGCATGGAAGATGCGGTGCAGATCGACGTTGATGGTCGCTTTCGTTTACGGGGCCGACTGGATCGCATCATTAAGCTTGAAGAAAAGCGTGTTTCGTTACCTGAGCTAGAGCACGTACTGATGCAGCATCCGTGGGTTAAGCAGGCCGCGATTGTGCCGCTGAATGGCGCGCGGATAACGCTTGGCGCGCTGCTGACTTTAACTGAGGAAGGCATACAGGCATGGCGTAGCGCCGCGAGCCGCCTGTCTATCACGCAGGCCTTACGCCGTTATTTAGCTGAGCATTTCGATGTGGTCGTATTGCCGCGTCATTGGCGCTTTTGCATGCAGTTGCCCTTTGATGAGCGAGGAAAATTGTCAGTGGCTAATCTTGCCGCACGCTTCGCAAAAAATCCACTGCAACCTGAATTGCTCGCTGAGTGGTGTGATGGCGATACAGCGCTGCTTGAGCTACATGTGCCGTCAACCTTGATTCATTTCAGTGGTCATTTTCCGGGGTTGCCGATCTTACCAGGCGTGGTCCAGATCGATTGGGTTGCCCGCTATGCCGCGCATTATTTTGCAGTGTGTGATGGCGTCCAATTGCTTGAGCAAATTAAATTCCTTTCTATGGTGCGTCCAGGTACCACGCTGCGGCTTGCGCTCGTGCATGATCCCGGGCGTGGGCGGATTACCTTTCGCTACCATGTGGATGAGCATGATTATGCAACGGGGCGGATTATTTATAGCAAACTCGCTACTGTGTAGATTTGAAATTTGATAGTTTTTAGCAAAGTGAATGAAATGCATAACGTATCTCGAACGACCCATGAAGAAGTAGGTAAAAGCCTTGGGCATATCGTCGTCGGCGCACGCCGGGTCACGATTGAGGAGGTGCTGGCCGTTGCTGAGCGCGGCGCAGAGGTGCGGCTTGCCGATCAGGCGGCATTTCGTGAACGGATTGAGCGTGGCGCCCATTATTTGCGCACCTGCCTGGCCAGCGGTGCGACAGTCTACGGTGTGAATACGGGCTATGGAGATGCCTGCGAGGTCAGCGTGCCGCCAGCCTTGGTGGCAGCCTTGCCGTTGCAACTGACCCGTTATCACGGCTGTGGTATGGGCGAATATTTAGACACGGATGCGACGCTGGCGGTCATGGTGGCGCGTCTCAATTCGCTGGCGCACGGCTATTCTGGCGTGCGCTGGGAGTTGCTTGACAAACTTATGCAGTTGATTAATCAGCGTGTGTTACCGCGTATTCCAGCTGAAGGTTCAGTGGGCGCAAGTGGCGATTTAACGCCCCTTTCTTATGTTGCTGCAGCACTTGTTGGTGAGCGTGAAGTGTCGTATCGTGGCCAGTTGCGTGCGGCGAGCGAGGTGCTCGCTGAACTCGGCATTACACCGCTTGTGCTGGCGCCGAAAGAAGGGTTGGCGCTCATGAATGGTACGGCAGTTATGACCGGATTGGCCTGTCTGGCCTGGCGCCGGGCTGACTATCTGACGCGTTTGGCGTGCCGGCTGACGGCACTGACTACGGTTGCCTTGAATGGGCGCGCAGCGCATTTTGATGCGCGACTGTTTGAGGCCAAGCCCCATATAGGGCAGGGCGAGGCAGCAGCGTGGATTCGCGCAGATCTAAGCGGCCGCCCGGACAGCAGTGCGCAGCGCGTGCAAGATCGTTATT
This sequence comes from Mycoavidus cysteinexigens, assembly GCA_031963205.1. Classification (GTDB taxonomy): domain Bacteria; phylum Pseudomonadota; class Gammaproteobacteria; order Burkholderiales; family Burkholderiaceae; genus Mycoavidus; species Mycoavidus cysteinexigens_C. Next base: position 30,485 of record JASSUB010000019.1, on the reverse strand, counting down.
CGGTACGCTGTGCGCCGCATGTGATTGGGGTGGCGCGTGATGCGCTGAACTGGATCCGGCGTGATATTGAAAATGAATTAAATAGTGCCAATGACAATCCATTGATTGATCCAGACGATGAGTGCGTGTTGCACGGAGGCAATTTCTATGGCGGCCATATCGCGTTTGCCATGGATGCCCTTAAGGTTGCCGTGGCAAATTTAGCTGACTTAATGGATCGCCAGCTTGCCTTGCTGGTCGATGACAAATTCAATCATGGTTTGCCGCGTAATTTATCTGGCAGCATAGGTGAACGCGCGGCGATCAATCATGGCTTTAAGGCGGTGCAAATTAGTGCCTCTGCTTGGACCGCCGAAGCCCTTAAATTAACCATGCCGGCGAGCGTGTTTTCACGTTCAACGGAGTCTCATAATCAAGATAAAGTCAGCATGGGTACGATTGCCGCGCGCGACTGTTTACGGGTGCTGACGTTGACGGAACAGGTTGCTGCTGCACATACGCTCGCCACGGTGCAAGCCATCACCTTGCGTTTGCGTGACTCGGCGATACCGCCGCCGCCTGTTGTCTTAACGGAATTCATGGCGATGTCTGCAGCGCACTCCGCTTTCGTCGATGAAGATCGGGCGCTTGAGTTTGATTTGCGTGGGACTGCGGATTGGATCCGCGCGGGTGTGGCCCCTCTCTATACAGATTTGGCGAGCGCTCGAGATCAGGCAGGCAAATTATGATGGCTAAGCAGGGCAACCAAACCATGCTAACTGCTACGGTCGGCATTGAAGTCCCGTTTCATGATATTGATTCGATGAATATCTGCTGGCACGGCCATTACGTCAAGTATTTTGAAATCGCGCGTAGCGCATTGCTGCGTAGTTTCAATTATGACGCGATGCATTTATCAAACTATCTGTGGCCGGTGGTTGAATGCCGGCTGAAATATTTGCGGTCTGCTCGCTATGGCCAGTTGCTGGACGTGAGCGCTACGCTCGTTGAATATGAAAGCCGGCTTAAAATCGGTTATTTAGTTACTGACCGGGAAAGTGGTGAGCAGCTGACCAAAGGCTATACGATTCAAGTGGCAGTAGATGCACAGACGCAAGCGTTGCAGTTTGTATTACCACGTGAGCTGTTGGATAGGTTAGAGTCGATGCTCTCCGCAGTTCGCTGAGCGTGTTTAACCCTATCTTCTGCAGAGAGTTTGATGAGTAAACCACGCTACTATTTAAATGCCCTTGGCATGATTAATGCACTGGGTAATGACCTAGCCGTGATTGCCCGTCGCTTAGCTGAGGGCGACACGTCGGGTATGCTCACTGAAGCGGTGAGTGATGCGCTTGGCAGCTTGCCTGTGGGTCGCGTGAGCCAGGTGTTGCCAGTACCGCCGGCGGCGTTGGCACGCGATGACTGTCGTAACAACCGCCTATTACTGGCTGCTCTGGCAACCATAGAAGTCGAGCTCGAAAAAGTATTATCTCGCTATGGCCGCTCACGGATTGGCGTGGTGTTGGGTACGACAACTTCGGGCGTTGTCGCGGGCGAGGCCATGCTCGCTGAATGGGCAGCCGGTCGGGCAGCACCTGCTGGCTATGATTACCAGCAGGTTGAAATCGGCGCAGCTGCGCCATTTTTGGCTAAAGTACTTGGGGTGACCGGCCCTGCATATACAATTTCGACGGCTTGCACCTCTAGCGCAAAAGTCTTCGCGGTGGCCCGCCGATTGTTACAAGCTGGCTTATGCGATGCCGTTGTATTGGGTGGGGCAGATACGCTGAGTGGTTTGACCTTGGGTGGTTTTAGTGCATTAGAGTCGATCAGTCCGCAGCGCGCTAATCCAATGAGTCGCAATCGCCGTGGGATTAACCTGGGTGAAGGGGCGGCCCTTTTTATTATGAGCCGTGATGAGGCGCCGATTGCACTTTTGGGCGTCGGTGAAGCCAGTGATGCGTATCATATTTCGGCGCCCGATCCACAAGGGAAGGGCGCTGAAATGGCATTGCGCGCAGCGCTTAAGGATGCGGCGCTCACTCCGTCCCAAATCGGTTACGTCAATCTGCATGCGACCGCTACGCCAAAAAATGACGAAATGGAAAGCCGCGTGATGCAGCGCGTGTTTCCGGCGGGCGTGCCGACCAGTGGCACTAAGCCACTGGTGGGTCATTTGCTAGGGGCGGCAGGCGCAACTGAGTTGGGTTTTTGCTGGCTGCTGCTCAATGGTATGGCTCCCTCTTTGCCGCCGCATATCTGGGATGGGGAGGCTGATCCGCAACTGCCACGGCTTGATTTAGTACAACTTGGGCAAAGCTTGCGGCAGCGGACCTGTATGAGTAATTCGTTTGCTTTTGGTGGCAGCAATGTCAGCCTTATCATTGGTGGCTGATGTGTCCATCTGGGGGCTTGAGGTGCGTGGCAGATGGAGCGTCAGATGAGCGATAAAATGTTGGCCATGAGCCTCCCTCATGGGTTTCCTGAGATTGAAACTTTACTGCTGCAGCGCGGCACAATGTTATTACTTGACCGGGTCACGGCTTTTAGCAACGAAACGCTAAGCGCTGAGTATCGAGTGCGTGGCGACGCTTGGTATGCTGATTCTAATGCACGGATGCCAGCATGGATTGGCCTTGAGTTAATGGCCCAGACCATGGCGGCCCATGCTGCTCTATCTGCACAGCACCATGGCAGACCGCCACAACCTGGCGTGCTATTAGGTTCGCGCCAGTATCAGGCATTTTGTGCAGTGTTTGAGGCGAATACAGTACTGAAAGTAGAGGTTCAGCAAATATTAGCGTTGGCTGATGGTAACCAGGCATATGACTGCGCGTTGTGGCAGGGCGATGAACTGGCGGCTAAGGGGGTACTAAAAGTATTCCAGCCGCCGGATTTTTCGGCTTTTATGCAGCGGCATGGTGGCTCTAGTTGAATCGGTGTTCCTCTGCTCTTTTCCCATTATTTAATTTAGCTTAATGGAAGCATGGGGCAGCATCCTTTAGTGGGTGCTGATTAAAAGTGCCATACAAATGATTAAAATTGAAGCAATTTAGCGTCCCTGAGGAGTTAATTGAATGAAACGCCGCGTATTAGTGACAGGAGCAAGCCGAGGGATTGGCCGAGCGATTGCCGAGCAACTCGCCGCTGAGGGTTTTGCGCTTACGATCCATGGCCATAGTGGCTGGGCTGAAGCGCAAGCGGTGGCGGCAGGCATTATAGCGCAGGGCGGGCAAGCCCAGGCACTGCGCTTTGATGTGCGTGAGCGCGCTCTATGCTCGAAGGTGCTGGCAGAGGATGTGGCAGCCCACGGCGCTTATTATGGCATTGTGTGTAATGCTGGCGTGGCACGCGATGCGGTTTTTCCTGCGCTAAGCGGCGAGGATTGGGATACGGTGATCGATACCAGCCTTGATGGTTTTTACAACGTTGTGCATCCGCTCACCATGCCTATGGTGCGCGCAAAAGCCGGCGGGCGCATTGTGACAATCTCGTCGGTGTCCGGCATGATTGGCAACCGTGGGCAAGTGAACTACAGCGCTGCCAAAGCGGGCTTGATCGGAGCGAGCAAAGCGTTGGCGATAGAGCTCGCGAGCCGTGCGATTACAGTCAATTGCGTTGCTCCCGGCATTATTGAAACTGAGATGATCAATCCGGAATTGCGCGAGCAAGCCGCAAAAGAAGTGCCGATGAAGCGTGTTGGAACACCTTCTGAAGTTGCCGCCTTAGTCAGTTTTTTGATGTCTGATGCAGCCGCTTATATTACGCGTCAGGTCATTGGTGTGAATGGTGGGATTATTTAAGCGAGCTAGTTTTTTGGCCCTTTATAAGCGTCTGTTGTCGGACGAATCAAGCTCACACGCTGAGTAGTTTCATTAGTTGCGCCTTTTCCAGGCGCGGGCGGTAGTATCTCCATGCAAGGCATTAAAAATGCTGCTCACGCAAACCTTCGTACAGGAAGTGCCGGGACTTGATCCACACTGGCGAGGCTAAGGCGGTAATGCCAATATGCCCAAGAGCGTTCATTGAATTGCCCGGCTTCGGCATGAGATAAGGCATCGCGAAGTGCAGCATCACCCATCTGCGAGGCGAGTCGCTGAACATCAGTATAATCACCGATGTTCATGAGCTCTCGGCTGATGCGGTTCATGCAAGTGCGTACTCTACCACCAATTGCACGCGTGCAACCCCGTTCCACGTATCGTGCACGAGCCGATACGCAATCAGCGCGCGAGCCGGTAAGGGTTCGGTGCGGTTAAACCAAATCGCTTGATAACGTTGCCTGCCGCGCATTAGCTGTAACTTCAAATGCCGCTCTTTAACGAGGGCTTGCGAGGCAATCTCAAATTCAGTTGAAAAAACCGGTGCTGGAAACCCCTGCCCCCACACCAGATTGTCCAGTAGTTGAGCAAATTGTGGGGTGAAATAAGCGTCTTCGAGGTCCCCATCCGTTTCTAGCACGCGGGTTAATGAATCGGAACCGAGCCATTCGCGGCCAATTGCTTCGAAGGCTTCCTTAAAGCGCGGTACATCGACTGTGCGCAGGGTCAAGCCGGCAGCCATTGCATGGCCACCGAATTTGCTTAATAGGCCTGCATGCCGCTTTGAGATTAGATCGAGCGCATCGCGTAAATGAAAGCCTGGAATCGAGCGACCCGAGCCTTTCACGAGCTCGCCACTGTCATCCGCGAGGGCAAATGTCACCGAGGGCCGGAAAAAACGTTCTTTGAGCCGGCCGGCGACAATCCCAATGACCCCTTGGTGCCAACTTGGATTGAACAGGGTGAGGGTGGCGCAACCAGACGGATCAACCTCAGCGAGTTCGGTGAGTGCTGTTTGCTGCATCTGCGCTTCGATTTCGCGCCGCTCGCGGTTCATCGCGTCAAGTTGCTGGGCCAGCGCCCACGCGCGGCCAACATCATCTGTGAGTAAGCATTCGATGCCAAGCGACATATCCGCCAGCCGGCCGGCTGCATTCAGGCGGGGCCCGAGCGCAAAACCAAGATCAAAACCGGAGGCAGACTTTGCCTCACGACCCGCGGCGCGAAAGAGAGCAGCGATGCCAGTTTGCATGCGGCCGGCACGGATGCGTGTCAGCCCCTGGGCGACTAAGACCCGGTTATTTGCATCGAGCTTGACGACGTCAGCGACGGTGCCTAAGGCGACGAGATCAAGCAAGCTATCCAAGCGGGGTTCTGGACCGTCGCTAAAGGCGCCCCGCTGACGCAATTGTGCGCGTAAGGCAAGTAAAACATAGAACATCACCCCCACCCCCGCTAGGTGTTTGCTCGCAAAGGTACAACCCGGTTGGTTCGGATTAACCATCGCACGGGCCGCTGGTAAAGTATCGCCAGGCAGATGATGGTCGGTGATGAGCACCTCTAGGCCAAGCGCATTAGCGGCAGCAACCCCATCGACGCTGGCAATGCCATTATCAACCGTAATCAGTAGCTGGGGCTGTCCTTTAGCGGCTAGTGCCACGATATCTGGGGTCAGTCCATAACCGTATTCGAAGCGATTGGGGGCCAAATAATCGACATGTGCGCCAAATAAACGTAGGCCCCGTACAGCGACCGCGCAGGCGGTCGCACCATCGCAATCATAATCGGCGATGACCGTCATTTTTCCGCCCGCTGCAATGGTGTCGGCAAGCAGTATGGCTGCGTCGTCAATGCCTTTGAGTTGAGCGGGCGCGAGTAAGTGCGTAAAGTGCGTTTCAACCTCGTCTGTATGGCAAATGCCGCGTGCGGCATACAAACGGGCCAGTACCGGATGGAGCCCTTGGCGAATCAGAACTTCAGTCTGGGCAGGCGCGCACGAGCGTGGAGTAATTTGGGTCATAATTCAAGCAGTGAGGCGGTTGAGCGGCGGCGCCAAAATTTGCGCAGGTCAGCGCGTGTGACTGTTAAAGTGAGTGAAGAGGTGTCCCCGCATAGAGTTAACGTCAGGGTTCGCAAGGCGCCGCTTTGTAGCGCAGCGAGCGCAGGCGCAAACCAATTATGCTCGAGAGTAGTGAGCGTTGCCGCCCAGAGAGACCAATCTTGCTGTAAAAATGGCAGCGTTAAATCATCTAACTCAACCAGTATTTTAGTTGCCGGAGTACGAGTGGCCTGGGCGGCGGTAAACAGAGTGAGCTGATCAAAGTGAGCGGGCGACAAGTTGACTTGATGCGGTGCGGTTAATCCGGCGGCCAACCCCAGGCCGCGCGCGGCGGGCGTATTGGCTAAGATACAGCTAAATGGACTGGTGACGGGTTTAAATGAACCTTGCGCGTGCAGCCAGATCGAATTTGCCGTATAGACGCCGCGTGTTTCGCGTGCATCATTGATCGGATGCTCAAACCAGGCCATTTGTACTTCATTTTGCAGCTTCAGCCACGCGCGTGAGGCGGCGCCTGTCCGAGTTTCATGGGGCAGCCAGATTTCAATATTACGTCCGGCTGCGCGTAGCGGTGAGGCGCCCGCTAGCCCATGCAAGAAGGGCGCCGAGATATACCAGCGTAAAGGGGTGGGCGCGACGAGCGTGATGCCTAGTGATTCAATCAGTGGCTGGGCGGTTTTAAGGAGCGTGGCGGCTTCATCCGCCGCAAGCTCCAGGTGCGCTGGGTCAATCAGGAGCAGGTGATCATGGGCGATTTGCACATGTACCGGCTCGACGCACGCCCAAATTGGGGTATCGTCTGAATTGATATGACTTGTAGCGGGTACCGTGTTAGGTGTCACGGTAACAGGCTCTGCCTGATCGGCTAGCAGCATATAGGGCGCGAGCGGCGCGTCATCAAGTGTCGCCGCATCCATCACTTTAAAGCGGTGCGCTAGCCAACGCTCATGCGGTAATGTTCGCTGAAAATCTTCGCCGACAGATTTTTCTGTTAGTGTTGCGCGTGCGAGTAATTTGGCCAGCGCACCTTGCTGCAAAGCAGGTAACGTATGGCGCGCAGCGCGCAGCGCAGGTAGCGAGAACGGTAATAGCAGGTGGAGAGCAGGAGATTGCATAGTCATAGCAGTTGCATTGTATGGCAAACTCCACCATCGTTTAATATTTGATTTCTGATTTTGGTAGCTTAACTTGAAACTTCCGTACGAATGGCAGATTGGTTGGCGCTATACGCGCGCAGGTAAAAAGACAACCGGAAATGGCTTTATTTCTTTCATTGCACTGATGTCAATGACGGGCATTGCGCTTGGGGTCGCGGCGCTGATTATCGTGCTTTCAGTGATGAACGGTTTTCAAAAGGAGGTGCGCGATCGGATGCTTTCGGTACTTGCCCATGTTGAAGTTTTTTCGCCTAACGGGGGCCTGGTTGATTGGCAGCAAACTGCGCACGAAGCATTGCGCAACCGAGCGGTGCTGGCGGCGGCGCCTTATGTCGAAGCGCAGGCGTTGCTGACTCGCCAAGGCATCATGAGAGGGGTTGTCCTGCGTGGGGTGGAGCCGTCACTCGAGAAGCAGGTATCGGGCTTGGGCGCAGAGATGAAGGCTGGGCGTTTGGACGATCTAAAGCCCGGTGAATTCGGCATTGTGCTGGGTGAACAACTGTCGCAGCAGCTCGGGGTCGAAGTAGGGGAGAAGCTTATTTTGCTTGCACCACAAGGATCAATAACCCCGGTCGGTATGCTGCCACGGTTTAAACAGTTTACGGTGGTGGGTATTTTTGCGTCGGGCCATTACGAATTCGATAGCGCTCTGGCTTTAATGGAGATCGCGGATGCGCAGACGCTGTTCCAACTGGCGGCTCCAACCGGTGTGCGGCTGCGTTTACAGGACATGCAACGCGCGCCGGAGATTGCGCTTGAACTCACTCGAGCGCTAGCGGGAGATCTTTATATTCGTGATTGGACGCGGCAGAATCAAACCTGGTTTTCAGCTGTGCAAATCGAAAAACGCATGATGTTCATTATTTTGACGCTGATTATTGCGGTCGCTGCATTCAATCTAGTCTCATCATTGGTCATGACGGTCACCAACAAGCAGGCTGATATTGCGATTTTACGCACGTTAGGCGCACAACCTAGCTCGATTATGAAAATCTTTATGGTGCAGGGCATGACCATTGGCTTATGCGGCACCCTGCTCGGGGTCGCACTGGGCTGTTTAATTGCGGTGAATATTCCAACCATTGTGCCGTTTATCGAGCATGTATTGGGTATCCGCTTTTTGCCCCCTAGCATTTATTTTATTAGCGAACTGCCATCGGATCTGAAGCTGCTTGATGTCATCAGAATTGGTGCCATCGCTTGTGTATTATCGGTGCTGGCAACGCTGTACCCTAGTTGGCAGGCTGCTCGCGTACGACCTGCGGAGGCTTTACGTTATGAATAAACAGCACCAAAGGCCGGAGCCGGCGGCAGACGTTGTATTGCAGGCCAGCGGCATTACCAAAACTTTTGCCCAAGCCAGCACACGCGTGGAAGTTCTACGTAATGTGCAGCTAGCAGTACGACGCGGCGAGAAACTCGCGATTGTTGGCGCATCGGGGTGCGGAAAAAGTACTTTATTACATATCTTAGGTGGGCTGGATGATCCGGATCAAGGGGAGGTGTCGCTGTTGGGTAAAGCGTTTTCTGCGCTGAGTGACCGGCAGCGCACGACCTTACGTAACCAGGCGTTAGGTTTTATCTATCAATTTCATCATTTGTTGCCTGAATTTAGTGCACTGGATAATGTCGCGATGCCCCTTCTGATTCGCCGCTTTTCACTTGCCGATGCTCGTGAGGTTGCCGCTCAGATGCTAGCACGAGTGGAACTGACAACGCGGGCTCAGCATCGCCCAGGTGAACTCTCGGGCGGTGAACGTCAACGGGTAGCGGTGGCGCGCGCCTTGGTTAATCGCCCTGCTTGTGTGTTGGCGGATGAACCTACAGGTAATCTAGATGCAGGTACAGCGAATACAATATTTGAATTGCTGATTGAATTATCGCAAACGTTAAATACGAGTTTTGTGATTGTGACACATGATGCACAGCTTGCTATGCGTTGTGACCGGGTATTGCAATTGAAAGAAGGGGCGTTGCTAGAGACAACTGTTGTTTAACTTTTTTTGTTAAGACTGTAGGCTGGCTGAAAAAAGTGCCTTCATGAGAATACCTAAAGCACTTGCGCTTGCAATCAGAATGCCGCCAATGATTGAGGTTATTTTAAGTAGCAAACGGAGTTCAAGTTTTTCTAATTTATCATCAATAGCAGCGAAATTAGCATCAACAGCAGCAAAACGGCTTTCTAATTTAGCGTCTACCGCAGCAAACTGTGCGTTCATATCTTTGCGTAGATCGCTTATTTCATGATGAAAATCGGTTTTAGTCACGAACTTCGCCGTTTTGTATAAATGATACACCGCAGTAGAAATTGCTTTGGCTTGTTTTTCGTCGACGCCTGATTCTGCGAGCGTCTCAACGAATAGTAGTGTGTCGAAAGGAATGGCAGTCATTATAACTAATTTAAAAGGTTAAATTTGAACTTAATAGTGGAATTAATTGGGGGGTTACAAAAAATTTCTAATTGATTACACTAAACAATAGGTAAAAACTGACCGTAAATTTCATAGGCCTAATGGCCAATTCTGGCGTTGTGCCACTCCAGCCCGATCCCATTCACGCATAATCAAATCATTAAAAAGAGGCTAGGTATGGGTAGCTATGGTAAGAGCAGTGCTGTGCGGTTTTGCAGCGGGTACATGGGCATTACAGCAAAGCGCTGAACTCCCTTCGCGATTGGGCTTAAGTCTATGCGTTGTAGTGCTGGGCCTGTTTGCCTTAGCTGCAGGTGTTTTACATCGTATCCAGTGGCCTTGGGGCAAAGGTCTATTAATCTTATGCGCTGCCTTGATTGCGGGATATAGCTGGGCAGCGTGGCGAGCACAGATTCGCTTGGCGTGGGCGTTGCCGATTGAGCTGGAGCGCCGCGATATCAAAGCAGTGGGCATTATCGCTAGTGTGCCACTCAGCGATACACGCCGTACGCGCTTTGTCTTCAAAATCGAGCAAAGCGATCCCGCTGTGCCGTTAATGCCACGTTTGGTTCAGTTGAGTTGGTATGCGCAAGCGGGGGCGCTGCCTATGTGTATACATCCTGGTGAACGTTGGATGTTCACCATCAGGCTGGTGAGCCCGCATGGCAATGCGAACTATCACGCAGCTGACCTTGAAGCCTCTATGCTTGAACGCAATCTGCGGGCGACCGGTTATGTGCGTGAACAACCTGCGCCACAGCGTATGGCGGGTCGTGCGAGCGGTCTTCTGATGGCGCTTGAACGTTGGCGTGATAGGCAGCATTTACGTATCCATGAAGTGTTAGCGCACGCACCGCATACAGGGGTAGTCAGCGCACTGGCGCTTGGCTTACAAACGGGAATTTCAGCGGCTGATCGGCAGCGCTTTACACGCACGGGTACAAATCATCTAGTGGCGATCTCAGGTTTGCATATTTCACTTGTCGCTGGTTTTGCTGCGGCGCTGGCCGGCTGGTTGTGGCGGCACTCGTGCTTTATTGGCGATCACTGGCCGCTGTGGTTGGCAGCACCGCGGGTGGCGGCCGTGGCAGGTGCTGCTGCAGGATTGCTATATGCTGGGCTGGCTGGGTTTGGCATACCTGCGCAACGAGCCTTGTTGATGCTGTTGATTGTGGCGTTGTCGTTTGCGAGTGCGCGCCGCGTTGCGGTCTCGGTAGTCTTGGCCTGGGCCTTGGCGGTGGTGGTGGCGATTGACCCTTGGGCCACGATCACGGCTGGCTGCTGGCTCTCGTTTGGTGCCGTGGCCGTGATTTTATTGGCGGCAAGCGTCGGTCGCATGACTCACTCTAAATCAGCGGATACAGCGGCCAAAGAAATCAATGCCAGCATTTTTTCTATACGCGGTATCTATGCTTGGGGAGTGTATCGATGGCGCCGCTTATTGGCAACCTTCACGGCATCTGCCCGCATCCAGGGAGCCGTCAGTCTCGGTCTCATTCCATTGACGGCTCTTTGGTTTGCACAGGTGCCGTTGTTAAGTCCATTGGCCAATGCATTTGCTATTCCATGGGTGAGCTTTTTGGTGACTCCTCTCGTGCTGCTGGGGGTGCTGCTGCCAGCGCCGCTTGATGCGCCGATATTGAAGGTGGCGCACGCACTCTTAATAGTGTTGGCTAAGGTCCTTGAGGTGATGGCGACGCCGTCGTGGGCACTCTATTCAATTCGCACGCCAGATGTGCTCGCCCTTGCCTTTGCTGCGCTTGGTATGGGCTGGAGTTTAATGTTACCCGGTTGGCCCTTACGGGGTGCCGCGCCACTCCTATTTTTACCGCTGGCTTTGCCACTCTCTTCCACCCCTGCAGAGGGTGAATTTCGCATTACGGTGTTAGATGTTGGGCAAGGCGCTGCCACCCTAATTGAAACGGCTCATCATCGACTGCTGTTCGATACCGGGCCGCGCTACGATATCACGGCTGATGCAGGTCAGCGGATTGTGCTGCCGTTTCTGCGCGCGCGAGGTATTGAGCAGCTTGATGCGCTGGTGATTAGCCATGCCGATAGTGATCATGCTGGTGGCGCGCGAACTGTGTTGACTGAGTTGCCCGTGGCTCGCATGCGGGCGTCACTGCCGCCTAAGCATGCACTGTGGCGGCAGGCGCGCGCGCAGCAGGTAAAGGACCTTGCGGCATGTCATGCCGGCGAGAGTTGGCTTTGGGACGGTGTCCGTTTTACCATGCTATGGCCCAATGAAACGCATGGGCGCGGAGGATTAACTCGACCAGCAACCAAGAGCAGTCAGGCACGTGGCAGACGTGAGGCACGCAACGAAGTAAGCTGTGTCTTGCATATTAGTAATCGCCATCATGCCGCATTGCTGCCGGGTGATATCGAAGCACGTGAAGAACGCGCTTTGCTGGCACATAATCCGGCAGCGTTAAGTGCCACCTTATTGCTGGCCCCGCATCATGGCAGCCGGACTTCATCAACGGCAGGTTTTTTGGCGGCCGTGGCGCCACGCGAGACGGTTTTTCAGGTGGGGTATCGTAATCGGTTTAAGCACCCTAATGCCGCTGTAGTGGCCCGTTACCAAGCGCATGGCAGCAACTTGCATCGCAGTGATCACGATGGCGCAGTGCAGTTTGAGACTGCTGGCGCTGAATTTTTTGTTGAGCGTTACCGCACGGCACACCGGCGCTACTGGATGGGGCGCTGATTGAATTAGGTACGCCAAGCTAATGCCCGCTTAGCCAAAGCACTTGATCGATGGGCCGGGATTGGCTTGCTCTAAATGCGATAAAAAGAAAGATTTGCAAAGAGCCTAAAATATCAGCGCTTGTGCACGGTATAATTCGGCTTTCCTGCGAGCAATTTAGCAATGACTCAATACGTTTTTGTCACCGGTGGTGTCGTCTCTTCTCTTGGTAAAGGCATTGCCGCTGCTTCACTGGCTGCGATTCTTGAATCGCGCGGCCTTAAAGTAACGCTGCTCAAGCTTGACCCGTATATTAATGTTGACCCAGGCACCATGAGCCCGTTTCAGCACGGCGAAGTTTTTGTGACCGAAGATGGCGCAGAGACGGATCTTGATCTTGGCCATTATGAGCGCTTTATTAGCACTAAAATGCGTAAGGCCAACAATTTTACGACTGGGCAGATTTATGAATCTGTGATTCGTAAAGAGCGCCGTGGTGAATATCTTGGCAAGACCGTACAAGTGATTCCGCATATCACTAACGAAATTCAAACTTTTATCGAGCGTGGTGCGCAAGAGGCAACTTGTGGGCAGCCTGATGTCGCGATTGTTGAAATCGGCGGCACGGTGGGCGATATTGAATCGCTTCCTTTTCTTGAGGCGGCGCGGCAGATGAGCTTGCGGTTGGGCCGTCGCCAGGCCTGTTTCGTGCATTTGACTTTAGTCCCTTATCTAGCCGCTGCTGGTGAACTGAAGACCAAGCCGACTCAACATAGCGTGCAAAAATTGCGTGAAATTGGCATTTTGCCGCATGCATTGTTGTGCCGTGCACAGAGTCCAATTCCAAATGATGAGCGCGCTAAAATTTCGCTGTTTACGAATGTGCCGCAAGAGGCTGTGATTTCAGTCTGGAACGTCGATAATATCTACAGAATTCCGCAAATGCTGCATGATCAGGGCCTTGACGAAATCATCTGTAATGAACTTGAACTATCGCCTGCGCCGGCTGATCTGTCGGTTTGGGCTAAACTGGTGGAAGCCCTTGAGCACCCGCAACATTGCGTCACCATTGGAATGGTGGGCAAATATGTTGAGTTGACTGAATCGTATAAATCTTTAATCGAGTCACTTAAGCACGCATCGATTCATACCTCGACTAAGGTCAACATTGAGTATATCGATTCCGAGTTGATTGAAAGAGACGGTCCGAGTAGCCTTGCGCATTTAGACGCAATTTTAGTGCCAGGTGGCTTCGGCCGGCGGGGTACTGAAGGTAAAATCACGGCCATTCAATATGCGCGCGAAGCAAAAATCCCCTATCTGGGCATTTGTCTCGGCATGCAACTGGCTGTCATCGAATTCGCCCGCCATGTTGCCGGGCTGAGCCAGGCAAATAGCACTGAGTTTGATCCCGCAACGCCGCACCCAGTAGTGGCGCTGATTACTGAATGGCAAGAGGGCGATGGCCGCATCGAAAAACGTAGCGAGGACTCCGACCTGGGCGGCACGATGCGCTTGGGCGCTCAGCGTTGCCCAGTTAAACCTGATACCCACGCCGAAGCAATCTATGGCGCCTACGTGAGCGAGCGGCACCGCCATCGTTATGAGGTCAACAACCATTTTGTACCAAAACTCGAAGCGCAGGGAATGTCAATCAGCGCCCGCACGCCGACTGAAAACCTACCTGAGATGATGGAGTTGCATAGCGAATTGCATCCATGGTTTGTTGGCGTGCAATTCCACCCTGAATTTACGTCCACGCCACGGGATGGTCATCCGCTTTTTAAAGCTTTTGTGCTGGCCGCTCTGCATTATCAGCACGGGCGTATAAAAACTCAGATTGCCTCAGTTGCTAAGGATTGTTTATGAAGCTTTGCAATATCGAGGTTGGGCTTGAGCAGCCGTTTTTTCTGATTGCGGGTACCTGTGTCATCGAATCCGAGCAACTCACGCTCGATACGGCTGGCATGCTAAAAGAAATCTGTGATGCCTTGGCTATTCCATTCATTTATAAAGGCTCATACGATAAGGCTAATCGCAGTTCAGGCCAGTCATTTCGCGGGCTAGGGATGGACGCGGGGCTGAAAATTCTAGCTGAAGTAAAGCGCCAGATTGGCGTGCCAGTATTGACCGACGTGCACGCCGAGCATGAAGTGCCGTTGGCTGCCGAAGTCGTCGATGTTCTGCAAACGCCGGCTTTTCTATGCCGCCAAACAGATTTTATTCAGGCTTGCGCGCGTTCAGGTAAGCCCGTGAATATTAAAAAGGGCCAATTCCTAGCGCCCCATGATATGAAACACGTCATCAGTAAAGCACGCGCTGCGGCGCGCGAGGCCGGGCTTGATGAGGACCGGTTTATGGCATGTGAACGGGGGGTGTCATTCGGTTACAACAACCTCGTTTCCGATATGCGCGCACTGGCGATTATGCGTGAGACGGGCGTGCCTGTCGTCTTTGATGCTACGCATTCAGTGCAGTTGCCAGGCGGGCAGGGCGCTTCTTCAGGCGGCGAGCGTCAATTTATTCCAGTACTGGCCCGCGCTGCAGTGGCAACGGGTATTGCTGGGCTTTTCATGGAAACCCATCCAGACCCATCACAAGCAAAATCGGATGGCCCCAATGCGGTGCCACTCAAACAAATGCGCGCCTTGCTTGAAACCCTAAGCGCATTAGATACTGCGGTAAAACGGGTACCGTTGCTGGAAGATGATTTTCATTAAACCTGCGCAAGCAACCATTCACTGCGTCACTTAACCTTGATGATGGTTGTAAGCCAAGCATAAGTGAGCAAGGGTTACGCAGTGACAGAACAATCTTGCAAATAGCATAAAATTTTTAATCTGATTATTTTTTGAGGACATCATGAGTGCCATCGTTGATATTATCGGCCGCGAAATACTGGATTCCCGGGGTAACCCTACGGTCGAATGCGATGTATTGCTTGAATCAGGCACCATGGGTCGCGCCGCCGTGCCATCGGGTGCTTCGACTGGCTCGCGTGAAGCCATTGAACTACGTGATGGTGAGTCGGGTCGCTACCTTGGTAAGGGCGTACTCAAAGCAGTTGAGCATATTAATACTGAGATTTGTGAAGCAGTTATCGGCCTTGATGCCTGTGAACAAGCCTTTTTAGATAAAATTTTGCTTGAGCTCGACGGTACTGACAACAAATCACGGCTTGGCGCTAACGCACTGCTTGCGGTATCAATGGCGGTAGCCAAGGCCGCGGCTGAAGAAGCGGGTTTGCCGCTGTATCGTTATTTTGGTGGCTCAGCAGCCATGCAAATGCCGGTGCCGATGATGAATATTATCAATGGCGGCGCCCATGCGAACAATCGCCTTGATATTCAAGAGTTTATGATTGTACCGGTTAGCCAGCCGAGCTTTCGTGAGGCGCTGCGCTGCGGCACCGAAGTGTTCCACGCGCTCAAAAACATTCTAGTGAAGCGTGGCATGAGCACAGCCGTTGGCGATGAAGGCGGTTTTGCACCGGATTTTGCTAGCAACGATGAATGCCTATCGACGATCTTGCAAGCAATCGAAGCCGCAGGCTATCGGGCGGGCGAAGATGTATTGTTAGCGCTTGATTGTGCGGCGAGCGAATTTTATCGGGATGACCGATACCAACTCGCAGGCGAAGGACTGCAACTGCGCGCCAGTGAGTTTACCGATTACTTGGGCGCGCTGGCTGACAAATTCCCTATCGTATCCATTGAAGATGGTATGGCTGAAAATGACTGGGACGGTTGGAAGCTATTGACTGATAAGCTGGGCAAAAAAATCCAATTGGTGGGCGATGATCTGTTCGTAACCAACACGCGTATTTTAAAAGAAGGGATTGATCGTGGCATTGCCAATTCGATTTTGATCAAAATTAATCAGATTGGTACCCTGACTGAAACTTTTGCCGCGATTGAAATGGCCAAGCGTGCGGCTTACACGGCTGTGGTGTCGCATCGTTCGGGCGAGACGGAAGATGTGACGATTGCCGATATCGCGGTGGGTCTCAATGCCGGGCAAATCAAAACGGGATCGCTGTCGCGCAGTGATCGAGTGGCAAAATACAATCAACTATTGCGAATTGAAGAAGATTTAGGCGAGGTCGCCAACTATAGTGGTCGCGCAGCATTCTATAATCTGCGGTAATGGGTCACGGCAGAGCGGATAGTTTATATCTTACCGCCTGTTTTACCCAGCGCCTCGCAACCTGTAGTGTGTAAGCGCCAAACTGTGGCGCACTGGCTTATTCTTGTTATACGATGCGGCTTGTCACAATTGTATTGACCATTTTACTGGTCCTGATCCAGTATCCGCTATGGTGGGGCCATGGCGGCTGGTTGCATGTGCATGAGCTTAAACAGCAGCTTGCGCGCCAGCAACAAAAGAACGTCGGGCTAAAATTACGCAATGAGCAGCTAGCAGGAGAGGTACGCGATCTGCAAAACGGAGTGGCAGCCGTTGAAGAGCGCGCACGCTATGAACTAGGTATGGTCAAAGAAGGCGAAATTTTTGTGAGGGTGGCGCCTGATCCGCCGCCTCGCATCAAGCAGGAGAAAGCGCAGCCGAGCCCAAACAGAGCCACCCATAGCCGTACTCTGCCCAGTCGGTAAAAAGGCCCCCCTTTCTCTGTACCTGCTCACGATAAGCGCCATCCTTTCTTGCGTAAGCGTACGCTGCTGGCGTGGACTGTGATGTAGCATATGTTGTCAGTTTGCAACAATAGCATAAAGAGCAAGCTAGAAGCGATGTATCTAGCTGCTTTATAGTGTGGTGACCAGAGCATTTGCAAGAATGAGATACTGATTACATGGAACGAATGCTAAACCGGGTGCAATGGCCGACCCCTAATATCACACCCTGCGTGAGGACGCGCAAGGAAACAGAACCGTTGCTGGTGAGCTGGGCTCGCGATGAGGTAGAGGTGCAAGCCGCACAACGCTTGCGCTACCGTGTATTTGCCGAAGAAATGGGCGCTTGCATTGGTGGCGCACTGAGTCTTGACTGCGACGAATTCGATGCACACTGTGATCATCTGCTCGTGCGTGATCCACAAACACTCGAAATCGTAGGCACTTACCGCGTATTACCGCCACACCGGGCCATGCGCCTCGGACGCTTATACGCACAAGGCGAATTTAATATTGAGCAATTAGCGCCTTTACGCGAGAAAATGGTTGAAGTGGGCCGCTCTTGCGTGCATCGCGATTACCGCCGCGGCATGGTCATTATGTCGCTATGGACAGGTTTAGCTGACTATATGCAGCGACATGGTTATGAAACAATGCTCGGTTGTGCCAGTGTCTCAGTGGCTGACGGCGGTCATTTTGCGGCTAATCTATACCGGACTTTACAAGCTGAATCAATGACGGCAAGCCAATATCGCGCTTTTCCGCGCGTCGCTTTGCCAGTTGATTCGCTGCAAACAGGGGCAAACGTTGCGCTGCCGCCGTTGATCAAGGGGTATCTACGCCTTGGCGCAAAAATTTGCGGCGCGCCTGCGTTTGATGCGGATTTCAATACAGCCGATTTCCTAACATTATTCAAACTCTCGGAAATTAATCCGCGTTATGCCAAGCACTTTTTGGCTGCTGAGCAGCATAGCGGCTGATTTGAAATAGCCAGGTGAGAGTGGGGTTTATGCGTTGGCTAAGAAGATTGTTAAATAGTACTAGCGCAAGAGCCCTGAGCTTTGTATAATTCACCTTTTTCAGCGAGCTATTTATTGGCTGGCTGATATGTCTTTCTCAGTGGTGGCCGTAGCTCAGTTGGTAGAGTCCTGGATTGTGATTCCAGTTGTCGCGGGTTCGAGCCCCGTCGGTCACCCCACCACATAAGGCTTTGCGAGGTTTCGAATCCAAACTTTACAACGGATTTAGCAACTTTACAACAAACGCCTATTTCTTAGCCGTTCAAATCTTCAAAAACTAAGCGCCAAAAAAGCACACAAAATAGTGCAAAATAACTGTATGGATGTGCAGTAAAAGGCATTTGCACTCTAAAAAATTTGAGCTACTGATACCGAGATGGGTATACCGGATTGCGAATCCGGAGAAAAAATAGAAAAAATTGAATATAAACAACAGGATAGCCGATTTTCTGCTTCGGAGTAATAGCCAAATTAAGGGTTTTTAAGCCTTATTAAGGCGAATTAAGCATGAGCTTTCTGAAGCAAATTTTGAAGTAGAATTGCGCGAATAAATATTCGATAGAAGAGCGTCGAGGCGAAGGTAGTCAGGACGTGGGTCAAAAGTCACAGCAAGAATGATTGAGAGTTTGTAACCTGAAACGATTGTTTAGAACCGAATAACAAAAAGGAGAGTTGATGATGTTGGGTAATCCTGTTTCTCAAGCGATGCAAGGCAGTCAAGCACAAAAGCGTGCGCAAAATTATTTAGATCGTGCCAGCGAGCAAAAGAAGGCGCGGAATTCTGATGAAACCTTAGCGTTATCAGACCCTGCAAAAGTTGTTTCGACAAATGTCGAGAATACGGCGATGGCCCCCACGGTGTCGCTGTTTGCAAGTGATGCGTCGAATGTGTTCCAAACGGCTGCACTTTCTTCAATGGCGCAGGGAAAGCCCGTCGCTTTGTCTCTCCAAGAAAAAAATGGGCTGATAGATCATCTGTTTGAAATGGCACTATCGACGCTGGGCGCTTTAGAACAGTCCAATAAACCGAGCCTGTTTTTAGTGTACGCACACAATAATCGTGCTTATGGGCAGGCAGGAGCGGAGACATCGAAATATTTGATTGAGAAGCTATCTCAAATTCGGGTGAATCTGTATTCGGATCAGACCCCGATGGGGCAACCGTATTCAAATTTTGTGGCCGATCGACAGAAAGATGGCAAACTGGAAGATATTTTAACCAATCAATTGCGTTTATTGCCTGATCAGTTTATAGGAGATGTCGAGCCGGTGGATAAAGTGGCGGTGTGTTGTTCTGAGGTATTAGGAAAATACCTGGAGTGGTCACACTATGAAGATTTTTATCAGGCACTTCAAAAAGCGTATCGCCAAGACCGTGAGAGGCGGGGCACGTCGGCCATTCGTGAAGTGGTCAGAAAATACTCACAAGAGGAAAAATATAAAGCAGGGTTTCACCATGTGTTAACGGAAATCGCCTTTTTACAAATCCGAGCGCAACACTTGGAGGATCACGGGATTATTCCGATTTCGTTAACGCTCAATAGCTATGAACCTTGCCTGGGGCATTTTATTCCCACAACCGCAGTTCGAATGAAAGCACTTGTACACTCTGAGCCAGTCCAAGCGGGACAAAAACTGTATCCGAATCAAGGTCTGCACATTGCATTGTTTAAGCTAATCGAGCGGCTGCTCGTGGGGGACGATAAGGTCCAGGTATTTCTGGACAAATTCTGGCAGGGATACAGCAATTGTATTCAGCGGTTGAATGAAGCGCCTTGCAAATTGGGTCCGCTTGAGTTCGCTCGGCAGATAAATGATATTTTCGGCAGCATCTCGTTGGAGCTGCACAGAAAGATTGTATCGACCGCGCAGCAGTTTTGTGAATCCACCTGGCAGCAAGGATTTATGCAGCGCCTGATAGAGGTTATGAGCCAGGAAGAACAAAAAAAAGCGCTCCAGACAGTATCGCAGCCTCTTGCGAGACTGGGTGAAAATATCGAGCAATTCAAGCAAGCCTATGAAAAGAGTTTACAAGGTACGGGAGAACGGAATGTGCTGTCGATGTATGTGCCGGTACAGGGAATCAAGAAAGGTCCAGAGGGCGAAGAGACCGTCGATCTTGAGGCGGAATTAGAGCGATTTTTTGCCTCAGAAGCGACCGTATTTTTATTGCAAGGTGTAGCAGGGACCGGGAAATCGACGTTTAACCGGTATCTGGCGCTTAAAAAGCTGGAGGAGTATCAATATCTGTCGGAAACCCAAAATGATCCGCCTTTGGTTTTTTTTATTGAACTTAGAAGCATTAAAGCTCCGAATGAACGGGTAATCGAGCAATTTTTGCAAAGTAAAGGATTTGCGCTTGAACAAATTGAAGCCTTACGAACGCATTCACACCAGCGCTGTATTTTTATATTTGATGGATATGATGAGATCAAAGAGAGAAATCGTAATTTTTATGATTTGAATGAATTATGGCGATGGGAAAGAGCGAAATTTGTTATCACGAGTCGCCCCGAGTATCTGGATCCGAATTATCAACCGTATTTTCGTCCTAAAGGGGCTCGAGATGGATTGAAAGAGGCCTGGATGGCGCCGTTTTCTGTAGAGCAGAGGTCTCACTATATTCAAAATTATGTGAAGAAAACGAATTCGCTGTGGACGGTAGAGCAATATGAACAAGCATTAAATCAGTTGAGTACTTTAGGCAAGGAGCTGGAGCGTCCGATCGTGTTGCGGATGCTGTTACAGATACTGCCTGAGTTGGGGGAAAAGGATCAATTCGAGAAGGGGTTAACGCTAGGAGCGATTTATGAACACTACTTTCAGAACTGGTGGGGCAACTGGCAGACTCGTTTGGGCAGTATTCAGCTAACAAAAGAGGAGAAAAAAGCGAATCAAGAGCTTTCTGAATGCGGCGGCGGGTTTATACAGGAAGGTTTTACTTATATAGAAAATTGCGCCGTGGAGCTGACTAAAGCGAGGCTGACCTCTGCTCGGGATCACCCCAATTTTAAAAAACGAAACCGGGAAGTGCACGAAGTTTTTTTTATGGGAGGGGCGAAGGCACGGCTACTGTGTTTTAACGCGCCCTTCCAAATGAAGCAGAAGCAGCACTATGAGTTTTCGCATAAGTCGATGCAGGAATATTTAGTGGCCCGAGCTATTTGTGCACCTGATTTTGAAGCGATAGAACCCCATCCAGAAGATGTTCTGAATCAGCTTTCGTTGATTAAAGAGCCGGTTATTTTAGATTTTCTAGCTGAGCGGGCTAAAGGGCAACCACAGTTTAAGGCGTACCTTCATGCATGGATAGAAGCCTCTAAAGACCCAAATGCTTTTGTAACGGTAGGGGCGGCGAATGCGATAACGGTTTTAGTGAGAGCTGGAATCCAGTTTAATGGAGAGGATTTAAAGGGGATCAGGATACGTGGTGCAGATCTGAGTTTTGGGTTCTTCGATTCAGCGCAGTTGCAAGGTGCGGATTTAAGAGAGGTCAATTTTAGCAAGAGTTGGCTGCGCGAGGCGAATTTAAGCGGAGCGCAGATGGCAGAGGTGCAGTTTGGCGAATGTCCATATCTCCAGGAAGAGGGCCAAGTGTGGTCCTGCGCTTATTCACCAGATAAGAAAACCTATGCCGCAGGGCTTGATAACGGTAAGATCAGCGTGTATACGACCCCGAATTGGGAAAAAATCCATACCTTAAAAGGCCATACCGATACTGTTTGGAGCGTGGCATATTCGCGCGACGGCGATCAGATTGCATCGGGTAGTTCGGACAAGACGGTAAGGCTGTGGGACGTGAAAAGCGGAACCGTTAGCCGCATCTTAGAAGGCCATAGCGCTGCTGTTTTTAGCGTGGTGTATTCGCCCCGCGGCGATCAGATTGCGTCGGGCAGTTTGGACAAAACGGTAAGGCTGTGGGACGTGAAAAGCGGAACCGTTAGCCGCATCTTAGAGGACCATACTGATGCTATTAGAAGCGTGGCGTATTCGCCCGATGGCTATCAGATTGTGTCGGGAAGTTGGGACAAGACGGTAAGGCTGTGGGACGCGAAAAACGGAACCGTTAACCGCATCTTAGAAGGCCATGCCGCTACTATTGTGAGCGTAGCGTATTCGCCCAACGGCGATCAGATTGCGTCGGGCAGCAAGGACTATACGGTAAGGCTGTGGGACGTGAAAAGCGGAGCCGCTGACCTCACCTTAAAAGGCCATGCTGATGCTGTTTTTAGCGTGGTGTATTCGCCCCGCGGCGATCAGGTTGCGTCGGGCAGTTTGGACAAAACGGTAAGGCTGTGGGACGCGCAAAGCGGAGCCGCTGGCCTTACCTTAGAAGGCCATACCGATGCTGTTGCGAGCGTGGTGTATTCGCACGACGGCGATCAGATTGCGTCGGGGAGTTGGGACAAGACGGTAAGGCTGTGGGACGCGAAAAGCGGAGCCGCCGGCTTCACCTTAAAAGGCCATGCCGCTACTATTGTGAGCGTAGCATATTCGCCCGACGGCGATCAGATTGCGTCGGGCAGCAAGGACAATACGGTAAGGTTGTGGGACGCGAAAAGCGGAACCGTTCGCCGCATCTTAAAAGACCATACCGATGCTGTTTTGAGCGTGGCATATTCGCGCGACGGTGATCAGATTGCGTCGGGCAGTGTGGACAATACGGTAAGGCTGTGGGACGTGAAAAGCGGAACCGTTCGCCGCATCTTAAAAGGCCATACCGGTGCTGTTATAAGCTTGGCGTATTCGCCCGACGGCGATCAGATTGCGTCGGGGAGTTGGGACAAGACGGTAAGGCTGTGGAGCGCGCAAAGTGGAGCCGCTGGCCTTACCTTAGAAGGCCATACCGCTCTTGTTTGGAGCGTGGTGTATTCGCCCCGCCGCGATCAGATTGCGTCGGGCAGTTCGGACAAGACGGTAAGGTTGTGGGACGCGAAAAGCGGAACCGTTAGCCGCATCTTAAAAGGCCATACCGGTGCTGTTTGGAGCGCGGTGTATTCGCCCGACGGCGATCAGATTGCGTCGGGCAGTTTGGACTGTACGGTAAGGCTGTGGGAGACCCAAACGGGTGAGTGCCAAATCCTCATTCAGGATAGCGGGTCGGTGGCGAGCCTTGCTTGGAAAAAGATCTCCGATGGCGATTATTTAGGGATAGGCAGTGTGGATAAATCAGTACGGCAATGGGAATTAAGAAAAGAGGATGGGAATTATAAGGCGCATTTTAACTGGAGTACGTGTCATAATTTTTTGACAGTAAGAGGAGCGTTAATAGGAGGGGTAGAGGGCTTAAGCGAAGTGAATCAAAAGCTGTTAACCCAGAGAGGAGCCGCGTTGGCGTAGGGTGTATGGGCGCGTAAGCGCTTGTTTGTAATGAGTGGAGCTATCTCTTCACAAGTTTTAATATCCCTGTACGAGGAGTTTTGAGGCTCGTTGGTAGAGTTTGAATCGCCGATAGAAAAATAGGTCGGAGCGGGTTCTCGCTGCTATAGGCGTTATACAGTATGGTATTTGCATCTTTACGGTATGTGTAAAGCGGTAGATTTCGATTAATTGCGAGAGGAGCTATGGCATGCTTGTGTATGCTGTAGCTCTTTGTAAAACGCTCTGAGTCCAAGTGCCTGTTCTCGCCACCGATAGCAGACGCCGGCATTATAAGCGTTGACTTCGGTAATCTCAGCAAGCGAAATGCCGGCGGGTCTTCGGCCAGACTCGGTGGCAGGTCCGCCAGACTCGGTGGCAGGTCCGGCAGGCTCGTTGGCAAAAGCTGCGTTGTAGAGGCGCACGAAGCCAACGTTAACGCCGAAATGCTCAGTATCAGCTTGGTTAACATAGATAGGAACCTCCTTAATGATCGTATCGCCTTTTTCCTTAACGATTTTGATGCGGTCGCGGTATTGAATTTCGGTTTGTATGACGACTTTGGTTTGGGCTTCAATCAATTGGGCATGGGCCAAGGCAAGCTGAGTTTTCTACTGCACTAGCGCGGCCTGCGTTTTTTGAATACGCGGGCTGTAATGTAAAGAGCCTGCGCACCCTACGCCGAAGCAAAAGGCTGCGACAAGTCCGCAAACTAATGAGCTTCGATAAGGTTTTCTGTAAAGAAGAGCCGAATGTAAAACCACCAAAAGAAAAATCCCATTATCTATGAGGACTATGATTGCCGATGAAACGCCTTATAATTCCGAGTGCCTACTCACAGCATTGTTAGTGAACCAGGTGAAAAGATTGCCATTGGATATGGCAAAGTAGATAGATAAAAATTCTGTGTTACTTAACAAATTAAGGAATAACGTGAAGAAACAGATGCTGATCATTTTATTGGTTATGGGAAACTGGATCACCGGGTGCGGGGGTGGCGACGGGGGCGAAGAACCGAAAATTTTAACAGATGGTTATTCAAGCTGGGCTTCTTTACTAAAAAATTCGCCAGAAGAAGAAAACTTCAAATACTCCACAGTACTTCCAAATGGAAAAAAGATAATTGGGTATAAAAATAACCTCGGAGGAGAAATTAAATATATATTGACTTTACCTCTTTCATCTTTATTAAAATCGGAGGAATTTGAAGAAGATTTTGATCCGAAAGATATGAAACTGGACATCGATGGATTAAATAAAAATATAGAAAGCTATCCTAAATTCGCAATTCATCTTCATACTATGATTCAGCAGCAAATACGTGAACATGAACAGTGTACCGACTTCGTAAGTTATCGCCCGTACCCTGCAAGATTGTTGCAAAACGAGATATTGAAAGTGAATCAGGCTAGGTTGGTCGCCGATAAATATGGTAACTATAGCCGAGAGAACAAAAAATTAATCCAAGCGCGGGTTGACCAAACTGGACATTGCAGTTTTCGGAATAAGGGCGGGAACTTTAAGACTATTCCCGTGAAAGTAATTCAAGATCCTCAAGGCGAGTATTGGATAGAATTTACTTTGATTGACTCGGGGACATATAAATATATCCCCCAAATTTCCTATTCTAAATGGCAACCATATTAAATAAATATGATTTTTTTAACGGATAAAAGTATTGCAGAAGTAATTGGATAAAAAATTAAAAAGCCTTATAGTGAGGCTGCTGCAATTGTCGATAAAACGTCCTTAATCCTAGTGCTTGGTCACGCCATTGCAGGCAGGCGTTAGCGTTGAAAGCGTTAGCTTCGGCAATTTCAGCAAGCGAAATGCTGGCGGGTTTTCGGTCAAACTCGGTGGCATCTCCGGCAGGCTCGCCGGTAAAAGCGGCGTTGTAGTGGCGCACGAAGCCAACGTTAACGCCGAAACGGTCAGTATCAGCTTGGGTAACATAGATGGGTACCTCCTTGATAATTGTGTCGCCTTTTTCTTTGACGATTCTGATGCGGTCGCGGTATTGAATTTCAGTTTTTATAACGACCTTGGCTTGAGCTTCAATCAATTGGGCATGGGCCATAGTCAGTTGAGCTTTATAGTGCACCAGCGCTGAGTGTTCTTTCTGAATACGCGGACTGTAATAAAAATGGCCGGCGCACCATACTCCAATGCTGAATGCAGTAATTGCAATGCCCAGCAAGCGCAAAGGGACGGCAATTAAATTAGTCAGCATGATCTGAGCGTTCGCCAAACCAGCGTTGCACGGCTAATTCGAGATAAGACTGGCCTAGAATGCCAAATGCTGCGCCTAAGCCAGTAATTGCAATCGCAGGCAGCTCAGGTAGTAGCATGAGAACTGAACTGGCGGCTATGCTGAGTCCTGCGCCTACGATGATGCGCCCGATAATAAGCCGAGCAGTGATTTTCTCGCCACCAGTAAGCAGCTTGCCAATAGCAATGGCCGCGCCCATTGCAGCGAGTGTGGCAATGGTTCGATCATGTTCGTGAAGGTTCATGTTTAGTTTTAAGAAAGTGTTTTATACGCCGAGTACTCGATTGAGTTGCCAACCGTAAAGAAAGGTTTGATTTTTGGGATAGCGTTCTGCGAGTTCAATGTAGTGAACGGAGAGCTGAGCATTGACCATGGCCAGTAGAACTTTGAGGCCGTTTGTTTCTCGTGCTGCCTTAAATTGCTTTAATGCAGAGAGCGTTTCTGGTCCGATGCAGCCGTCTACGGAAAGTTTATTTGCGCCATTTAAAATATTCAGCGCCCTCTGTAAAAAGCGAATACCGATAGAGGGACCACAATTGACGCCGATATCAAATAGTTTCTCAGCGAGCCTAGGATGAATGGCTTCGATTTGGTCCAAGTGAGGTTGAAGCCAGTAGCGTTGACGATAGATTGCCTTTGCTATTTCGTGTGGCATCGCTTTCATCTGGCCGGTGTAGCCTGCCGCACGAGCAATGGCTATCATAATGCCCCATTGCGTCTCGCCGCCGCTATCCTTTGGGTGATTTGAGTAACCGCCTTCGCGCTCAAGCAGCCGGTCGATATAGTGCTCTACGTTCATGAACAGATTTAAGATTTAAATTTCTGCAAATAAAAAACCCGACATCGGGCCGGGTTGATGAGAAATGATCCGAAGGTGGGCATCGTGATTTGCACGCTATCTTGCTGTGGCTATTTCTTTTGCGATTGCCTGCTGGTCAGGTTCGTTGGGCCAGTTGAGGTTTGCCGGAAAATCAGGCGCTTCAATGACGCTAACCAGGGCCAATTGATAAGCGGCCCAAGCTTTAAACAGTTTGACGCCAAGCTCATCGAGCAGACCCGCCACCAA
Organism: Mycoavidus cysteinexigens; assembly: GCA_031963205.1. Lineage (GTDB taxonomy): Bacteria > Pseudomonadota > Gammaproteobacteria > Burkholderiales > Burkholderiaceae > Mycoavidus > Mycoavidus cysteinexigens_C. The sequence goes on along the minus strand of JASSUB010000019.1, from coordinate 4,026 downwards.
AGCATCGGCTTTGCCTAGATTAGCAGACCGTGCTTTGTCCATGCGCGTGTGAAATTCAGTCATTGCGGCAGTGCGTTTTTGTTCTGCGACGAGCGCGGGGTCGATCAGCCAATCTCCATCACTCCATACGAATTCAGGAGATGGGCGAGGTTTATCAGTCAACCCACATTCTTGAGGCGTGAACCCCGCTTTCAAAATCTCGCTCGGCTCTCCGTTATCAGTGCGGTATAGCTGATATCCGACATTCCGCTACCCTGCCTTCAAAAAGCAGGATTTTTAACCCATTGATATATAAGGATTTTTATATTTCTGCCGAAGTCCTTTGGCAGTCCTTGCGGCTGACAAGTTGCTTATTTCACTCCTAGTCGCTTGATTCCCGTGTTGATCCCACCTGCTACTACTTCTACCTTTTTTTAATAAAAATGTAACCGATTGATATAAAAAGGTTTTTTATTTATTGAAGAATGAGAGGGGGGTAGCGGAATGTCGGATTACTATTTAGCCGCTACATGGATTGTCAAGGCTCAATACAAATGGCCCATTTTTCTAGCTTTAAATAGTAGAAAGCGTAGGGTTGTCCACGGCAGCCCTCGCTGGGCCCTATCAAGCCCAAGAGCGGGGGCTGCGGTGGTCAACCCGGTTAGCAATGTTGCAGCAATCATTGTGCAAAATGAAAGCCCAATTCGTTGCAAAAGCGATGATTCAATTCTGTGTCAAATTGTTAACAACAGAAATCGCATAATTGAGATCTTCAGCGTTCAATTCTCGCTGTTTTTTAAGCCCTTTATCCTTCACTTTGGACTTAACCGGTTGACCTGCATGGGTCCGTGAGGGGGCGTGTGTACCACGACTATTATCCCGTTTTGCTTGGACGGTCTGAGCTACTCTCAGGACATGACTTAAGCGTTTATTTTCCACGATTGAACTCTGATCAATCTCCGACAATCGATCATAAATTGTGTGGGGCACAGAACTACCATTACTCCAGACCTCGATGTGACCGTCCGGGTATTCAACGACTTCGAGATACTTACGGATTAAGCCACGCATCTCGGGATTATCGGGTAACAAATATAAAATTTTATCGTACTGCAAAGTCAGGTTGCAGGAGACTTTGCGGAGCTCTCGCCAGGTAAAAATACGATCCAAATTTGCGTATTTCAGATCATCGTGACCGCCTATTTCAGCATCGTGACCGGTCATTATAGATTTATCGTGACCGCTGTTTTCAGAATTGTCGTGACCGATTTTGGGTAAAATTTTTGAAATCGGAAAGCTAGAAATGATCGGCGATTTGATAAGGCTGTAGGCAAGCGAAGGTAATTTGAATAACCCGGTATCGTGATGCGCTTTTTAGGTATGCGATGCCAAGTCGACGAATTACCATGCGCAAAGTTAAAGAAGTATTAAGACTACGGTATGAATGCCGCTTGTCGCTAGAAGCGATTGCCCGAGCCCTGTCGCTCTCTAAAGGCGTTGTCGCCAAGTATATTAAGCTTGCTAGCCAAGCAGGTTTAGCCTGGGAAGAGGCGCAAGCGCTAGACGAAACGGCGCTGTTATCCAGACTAAAGCCCAAATCTGAGACACCTGTCGTGCGCGCGTCCCAGTTCATGCCGCCGGATTATGCTTGGCTCCATCAAGAACTCAAACGCAAAGGCGTCACGCTGCAGTTGCTGTGGGAAGAGTATTGCGCGCAATGTCCGGGCCGGCCTTACAGCTATACAAGCTTATGCGTACATTACCGTGCCTGGGCCAAGACACTCAAGCGCTCGATGCGCCAGACTCATCGAGCGGGCGAGAAGTTGTTTGTTGACTATGCTGGCCAGACCATTGCCGTGGTCAACCTGCATACCGGTGAAATCCGTCAAGCCCAACTGTTTGTAGCGGTACTCGGTGCTTCTAACTATACATTTGCGATGGCGACCGCTGGTCAGACCTCGGCAGACTGGATCGAGGCGCACACCCAGGCGCTCACCTATATTGGAGGCAGCCCCGAAGTCATCGTGTCTGACAATCCTCGCGCCTTAATTGCTCACCCTGATCGGTATGAACCTCAGGTGGGGCGTCTGTATGCTGAGTTCGCTGCCCATTACAGCTGCGCAATACTGCCTGCACGGCCTTATAAGCCGCAGGACAAAGGTAAAGTGGAAGTCGGTGTGCAAATCGCTGAACGCTGGATTCTCGCGCGCTTGCGTAACCTGCGTTTCTTCAGCCTGTCCGAATTGAACCACGCTATCGCGACTCTGCTGATAGACCTCAACGCCCGGCCATTCAAGAAATTGCCAGGTAATCGTATTCAAGCGTTCGAGACCATCGACCGTCCAGCGCTGCGGCCACTGCCAGCACAACCATTTGAGCTAGCGCATTGGAAGAAGGCGCGGGTGTCAATTGATTACCACATCGACGTCGATCGTCATTATTACAGCGTGCCCCACCAATTGGTGGGCCGTGAGGTCGAGGTGCGCATCACGGCGGGCACCATTGAATGCTTCCATCAGGGCAAGAGGGTGGCCTCCCACCCCAACGTAGCAAGTCACCTAATACCCAACGACCATCACACGACCTTGGCCGAACACATGCCCAAATCACACCAAGCTCACCGGCAATGGTCGCCCGGACGATTATTAAATTGGGGCGAATCGATCGGAGAGGCCACACACCAAATCGTGCGACATCTGCTGGAATCTAAGCCTCATCCTGAAATGGGCTATCGCTCCTGTTTAGGCTTGATGCATTTATTGCGCGCCTTCGGCAAAGAACGCTTGGAAGCGGCGTGTACACGCGCCGCCGTCTTAAATGCAATGACCTATAAAAGCGTCTCCAATATCTTGAAATCAGGCCTGGACCGTGTCGAACCATCCCCACCGGCTACGCCCGCCGCCCAAGCCGAACTTCGCTTTACCACGCATGACAACGTGCGTGGACCTGGGTACTACCACTAATCTCGTCACTCACCTAAAAGGAAATCTATGTTGAATCAGCACACCCTCAACCAACTTAAGACTCTCAAGCTCGATGGCATGGCCATCGCATTTAGCGAGCAGTTTGCTCAACGCGCTACCGATGATCTATCGTTTGAAGAGCGTTTCGGCATGTTGGTTGACCGCGAATGCTCACACCGTGACAACCGTCGCATCGCACGCTTATTAAAGCAAGCACGCCTGAAAGTGTCCTCCGCTTGCTTGGAGGACATCGACTACCGTACTGGGCGAGGCTTGGACAAGCGGCAAATCGCCAGCTTCGCATCTTGTGATTGGATCCGGCGCGCACAAAGCATCCTACTCACCGGTCCCACTGGTGTCGGCAAAACCTGGCTGGCTTGTGCATTGGGGCAGCAGGCTTGTCGCTGTGGTTTATCGGTACTGTATGTGCGCATACCCCGGTTATTTGAAGAGTTGCGTATTGCCCACGGCGACGGCAGTTTTACTCGCAAACTGCAGGCTATCGCTAAAACGGATTTGCTTATATTGGACGATTGGGGCCTACATCAACTCACTCAAGACCAACGCGCCGATCTGTTAGAAATTATTGATGACCGGGTCTCCTCGCGCTCAACCCTGATTACCAGTCAGCTACCGATTGAGCATTGGCATGAATATTTGAACGATCCAACGCTCGCTGATGCCATCCTCGATCGCATTGTGCATCAAAGCCATAAGCTTAAACTTAAAGGCGAATCGTTGCGCAAACAGGAAGTTCGTTCCGAGTACGCGGCACAGTCACAACGATCTGACCGACAGCCTTCACTTTAGCCATGACGCTTATCGCATCCTCTTTAGGGCAACCGTTTCTGTGTGCCTAAATTTATTCTTATTACTACTGCGTAACATACTAAGGTCAAAAAATGACAGTCAATAACAATGCCCAACGTCAACAAACATATCGAGATCGCCACCTCCGTGAGGGCCTAGCCAAACGGCTAAACATCATTATCGAGCCTGATTCTAAATGGACGCTCGAGCTGTTGGCTAAATGTTACGGCGTAACGCAACGAACGATCATTGAGAAACTACTGCTTCAGGCTGA
>JASSUB010000034.1:0-18884 GCA_031963205.1 Mycoavidus cysteinexigens | reverse complement strand
CTTGGCTTGCTTGGCTTGCTTGGCTTGCTTGGCTTGCTTGGCTTGCTTGGCTTGCTTGGCTTGCAGCAATTGTAGGTCTGGCACCCGCTGTATTTGCTGGATAAAATGCCAACATTCTTAACAGCGTCATCGTAAACCCGGCATATTCGTCCGGCGCAAGTCCAAGCTCAGAACGGCCAATAGTGGCAATCTGATAATACAATTGCACCTGCTCTGGCGAGAATAGGCTAGCAAAACGCCGGATATCTTCTGCTTCAGGCAACTCATCAAGGACCGATTGGGGAGCCACTTGAGCCCATGCAATCTGATGCAACATCGTAGATAAATCTTGCAACGCCAGCAAAAACGATAAGCTGCGGGCGGCAAGTTCATCAGCAATCGCTAACACCTCAGCGCCATCGGACGCTGCAATGGCATCCAGGAGCCGAGTCAAATAATGCTGGTCGAGCGCGCCCAACATGCCTCGCACCGCCTCTTCACTAATTTGGCCTGCGGCATAAGCAATCGCCTGATCTGTGAGCGACAGTGCATCGCGCATACTGCCATCTGCCGCGCGTGCTAGTAAGCGTAACGCTTGCAGTTCAAAACCCAGCTTCTCCTCCGTGAGGACCTTCTGCAAATGCGCAACAATATGCACCGCAGGCATCTGCTTAAGATTAAACTGCAAGCAGCGTGATAACACGGTTACCGGGATTTTCTGGGGATCAGTAGTAGCCAGAATAAATTTGACATGGGACGGCGGCTCTTCAAGCGTTTTTAACATAGCATTGAAGGCGTGATTGGTCAGCATGTGCACTTCATCGATCATATAGACCTTGAAGCGCGCATTGACTGGCGCATAGACCGCACGCTCAAGCAAACTTGCCATTTCATCGACGCCGCGATTGGATGCTGCATCCATTTCTACATAATCGACAAAGCGCGCTTCATCAATGGCACAGCACGCTTGGCATTGACCACAAGGCGTTGCTGTAATGCCCATCTCACAATTGAGTGCTTTAGCGAAAATACGTGACAACGTGGTTTTGCCAACACCACGCGTTCCGGTAAATAGATAGGCATGATGTAGCCGCTGCTGTTCAAGCGCGTGAGTAAGCGCTCTCACTACATGCTCTTGTCCAACTAGCGACGCAAAATCCTTGGGCCGCCATTTGCGCGCGAGAACTTGATAGGTCATCGAAAAATTTTAAATTAGGGGTGACGAGCCCAAACCCCGGCACTAGCGGGAAACGGTTGTGGCTGCTTCGTTCCCGACCTGACCAGATTGGCCGCACCACTATGCGAGGAGGCCCGTCACCCTGAATTCTACCATCGTAAGAGGATTCGTTATACATCCGTCAGTGATGGATCGCTTAAATGATTGGAATTTAGATCGCCTTTTGACGTTCAGCGTACCTTTTAGGGCTCAAGGTTACTTCGCGCTTCATTTAAATTGGACTCAAGCCAAGACCCATAAAAATCTTCCAAAAGCGCTTTGAAACAATATCCTATACAATGAAAGCTCAGTACCGATATGAGTAAAAGCTTTTTCAGCTTCTGCTTGCGGGTAGCAAAATTATATAAGAGAGTTAAGTAAAAAGTAATGAATAAAGTAGGCGGCCTGTTAAAAACCATCAAATTTACCTTACTGCCGCGTCACTGCGACGCCCGAGTACAAGCAGATCCAATCACTGAAAAAACCACTCAATCCGTACGACAAGCCCATTTTCGTAAAGATTCAGGGATTGAACTACCGCCTTCCCCGGCGGCTACTTTTCCCCCAACTACCCAAGAAACATATCAGCTAGCTTATGCTATCTCGCAAGAGAGTGAGGCTATACCGCGCGATAGTAAGCCGACTAAAAAGAAACATAGTTGGATAAACCATGCGAAGCAAGTGGCCAAACAGTTTCAGCAAACCAAACTTAAAAAATGGGCGCCCACTCAACAAGCGATGAGTCAAAGCCTAGATGGTTTAAAGCAGATATGGCTGGCTCCCCATACGCATACAAAGCAAAGCATCTCGATGCCGCTTGTTTGGCCTAACCTTTGGACAACGCCGCCAAGCGACCCGTTAGGCAACTCTAGCCAGAGCAAAACGCAACGTCGCGCTAAGCAAGCAGCGGTGCTCTATCAATTGACCCCAAGCAACCAGCAGATGACGCCCCGAGCGCTCTCTCTAACCGCTTTGCGCCGCGCCCTTTACCAGCAATATGAATGCTCTGGCCTCTCGATTCAGCGGCTAGCAGGTCAAAAAGTGCCGCTTGATACCTGCCCTACCCATCTCGCTCTGGTTGCGCGTGACCTGCCACCGCCACCCAATCAAACTGAGCAGGAGTCACTGGCGGCTCTCGAATGCCTAGCTAACGATGAGTCGCGTGCTACCTCCCATGACAATAGGCCGATTTCGCTCGCTACTCTGTTTGAGCAACAAACGTTACGCAATGGCTCGATCGGTCTGCCTAAACGGGTTTTAATTCATGGACAGGCGGGGATTGGCAAGACAACTTTATGCAAAAAACTGGTCTATGACTATCAGCACAACGCGCTGTGGCAGGATCGTTTTGAGTGCGTGTTGTGGCTACCATTAGCACAGCTCAAAACGGATCAGACCATCACGTTTGAAGAGTTACTGGGCGAGCACTTTTTTACAAACCAAGAAAGTCTCCAAGCGCAAGCCTTAACGCAGACTTTTGAGCGACATCGAGACAAAACACTGTTCATCTTAGACGGCTTAGATGAAGTTATTGGCGAGTTAGATGAAGGCCGCCCTTTAAATAAACTTTTACAGAAACTACTCGATCAGACTCACGTTTTAATCACCTCCCGCTCGGTTGGGGTGAATCCCCAGGTATTCAGTCAATTTGATTTGCAGCTAGAAGCCACTGGCTTAAATCTGGATGAGGTACAGACTTACGTGCAGAAATTTGTACCTGAAGCGAGCCAAACCGCGATCCAGCAATTGATCCAAAGCACCCCACTGACTCAGGGACCGCTCAAACTACCAATGCTGCTTGATGCACTGTGTGCTAGTCGAGAAAATTCCCACCCAGATCAAACTACAATGATGGTCGCGTTATATGAGGCCATCGTCGATCAACTCTGGCGCAAAGATTGCGCTCGCTTAAAGAAAAGAGACCAGGGTGAACGCTTGCAACCCTCCGTGATCCAAACTTTGCCTCAAGCTAAATTAGAAGAGCTGATGGCGACAGAATTCTATGCTTTGGGCTATTTAGCATTGACAGGATTAGCAGCCGGCAAAACTAAATTGAATCTGAATCAGCTGGCTCACAATAAAACGCTGCTAGGCATAAAATCTCCTTTCGGGCTCATCACTGATTTAAAACAGACCTCCTTTTTACATACAGCTGATATTGAGCGTCCTGAATTCGAGCGTGATTACCATTTCTTGCACCTGTCCTTGCAGGAATTCTTTGCAGCTAAGTTCCTGGCGCAGCATCTGCAAGTGGATGCCAAAATCGATCCAGCTCCCACCTTTACAAACAGTGCGCCGATCCATTTAAATTTAATCCTCAGCCAAGCGCAATTGCGCACTTTTATTGCTGAGCATAAATACGACCCAGGTTTTGAAGTCGTCTGGCAAATGTTGGCCGGACTGCTTAAGGGCGCTGCCTTAGAACGCTTCTTTACGCTCTTAGAAGAGGAACCACGTGACGTGCTTGGCATACGTCATCAACAGGTGATCATGGGGTGTCTGCATGAAGCGCGCGCCCACTTGGAAGCAACCACGGTCGATAGACTAGAAACGGAGTTAATGCAATGGCTACGCTTTGAGTTGAGCCTGAGCACCGAGAGCGTGAGCGAATTAGGTCGCCATAGAGGATTCCCGGAGCATCTGCTGCTCACTTATCTGCATCAGCCTGACAACAAGAAAGCCAGCATTATTCGTACTCTAAACGCACGTTCAGCTTTGTCTAACAACGCGACCCAGGCGATTCTTTCAGTGCTGCTCAATCATCATGAAAAGAAAGAGGCAAAAGTGGCGGCGGCCGAAGTATTAGGCCAACAGCACACCTTATCTAGTGCCATCGTTCAGGCCTTAAGCACGACGCTACAAAATAAAGATGAAGATGAGGATGTCAGAATTGCAGCGATTAAAGCCTGCGGCCGGCAGGAAATATTAACTGAAGCGGCCATTCTGGCCTTGATTGCGGCGTTACTGGATGAGACATGGGATATCAGATATGCCGCTGGCAAAATATTGAGCCGACACAAAACCCTGCCTGACACCGCGATTCAACTCTTAATAACCGCCTTACAGAATAAACAAAAGCATATCAGGTCTACGGCTGTTGAGGCCTTAGGCTTACAGCAGCCACTTTCTGAAAGCATCACTCAAGCTTTGCTCGCCGTGTTACAAAATACAGGTGAAGACAAGGAGGTCAGAGCGATGGCTGCGAGCGCATTCGGCCAGCAACAGACTCTGCCTGAAGCCGCCATGCACGCCTTGCTTGTGGTATTGCACAATAAAAATGAACACGAAGATTTAAGGGCTTCGGTTGCTGAGGTCTTCAGTTGGCGAGAACCGCTTGAGCCGAGCATCAGTCAAATCTTAATCTCACTGCTACAGGATCCAGATGAAAAAGAATATATCAGGTCTACTGCAGCGCAAGTATTAAATCGACGGCAAATAATCCCTGAGACGGCTATTCAGGCCTTAGCCACCGTAGTACAAGATAAGGGTGAGAAGGAAAACATTAGAATTTCGGTTGCCAAAGCACTAAACAATCAAGACACGCTACCGCCCCGCCTGATTCAAGCCTTACTCTCTATGTTAAAAGGTGAGATTGAAAACGATAGTTGGCGGGTCAGAATAACTGCTGCCGATATCTTAGGCCAAGAAGCACTACTTTCTGCAGAGATCATTCAAGATTTAACCGAGATAGTACAAAATCAGGATCAAGAATGGCGGATCCGGTGGGCGGCCACTCAAGCCTTGCATCGACAGCCAAGATTGCCTGCCGACACCTGCCAGGCCTTGATCATAGCGCTCGCAGATGAGAATAAAAAGATCAGGTCTGCGGCGGCTATGGTATTAAGCCGGCAAGAAATTCTATCAAACGAAGTTCTGCAAGCCTGGATCAAAACCCTAGCGAGTACAGATCAAGATATACAGTCTAAGGCTGTTAAGATTTTAGGCCAAAACCAAACTCTGCCTGATCACGCCAAATTAGCTTTAACCGAAGCCTTATTGGATCAAGAGAGCACGGTTAGAGTTGAGGCTATAAAAGCCTTAAGCACGCAGAAAGAACTGCCTGAAGCCGTGCTTCAGGCTTGGGATTCGATCCTCAAAAATAAGGCAGAGGACGCATCCATCAGGTCCACCGTTGCCCAAGCGCTAGGACAACAAGAGACATTACCCCACACCGTGATGCAAACCTTAATGACGGTATTAGAAGATCAGGATGAAGAAGAATCTATCATCTGCGCAGCGGCTAAAGCATTGAACCAACATAAAGAACTGTCTGACACCATAATGCAGGCTTGGGACTCGATGCTCAAAAATAAAGAAAAGAAAAAATCCTTCAGGATCACAGCAGCGGAAGCGCTAGGACAACACGAGGCGCTGCCAGCAACCGTTCTGCAAACCTTAGTGGCGGTGTTAAAAGATCAGGATGAGGAAAAATATCTCATCTTTGCAGCGGCTAAAGCATTAAATCAACAAAAAATACTGCCTGACACCATGCTTCGAGCGTTGGTCGCGATGTTACAGAATAAGAACGACCATCAGTCTGTTCTGACCAAAATCTTGAATTTACATATTGATCAGCTTTACACTTTGCTGCCAAGTCTAGCGCCCGAGCAGATACAAGCACTCTATACTAAAATTTTATTTCCATGGAGCAGCACCCACCTGACGCCACTTTATATTCACAATAATAGACTTTATTTCTATACGACGACTGGGCTAAAGGACTCTGTTTCTCTAACTGCTAAACAAACTGCTGTTTTTATGAGTGCTGTGTCGGAGAACAACGGACCATTGCGCCGCCGTTCCCGCCTAAATAGTCAGACAAGTCTCCCCGCCTATCGCTCGGACCCTACAGAGCCCTCACTTTTGAGAAAGCTAGCCTCCCCTCCTGCTATTCCAAATAGCGAGCTTGCTCAATTATGTACAGACATTCAAGGGCAGGCACATTTAGTCTAAGCCGCCAATCCTCTTCATGCCCTCGCACGATCTTTTGGCTCACACGTGTGCCTTAGCCAATGCTTGATCTGACAACTACTCGATTTGGCGAGAGCGGTTGTCGGATCAAATCGGAGCTCATACAAATTAAGCACGGGTGCTAAAATTGAGTCAATCTAAGAATGGCCTTATCCCACCTGCCTTTGAGAAAGATATGAGACACTTTTCAACGGGGTTATGCACATTATTTGTGGATATCTCTGGGCTATTTTGCCTAGTACAAAGACAAATCGTATCACCCCACCAACTCCGGCATAGCTGCGCTATCATGATGCTTCAGGCGACCCGGGACATCCGCAAGATGCACTGTGGCTCGGTCACGCCGATATCCGCACGACGGAGATCTACCTGCGGGTAGACCCATCGGAGAAGTTAGAGGCAGTGGAGGCAGTATTGCCACTTGGTCTGCGTCGCGGTCAATTTAAGGCACCGGACGCGCTGATTGCCTCGCTGTTTGAACCGGGATAATGTGGAGTGCTACGTCTCCGGAAGGCAAGCTACGCCGTCATCTTGGTGGCGTAGCTTTGCATAATCCCGCCCTCCGCATAATCCATTTCTGCCACACCTTGTCGAACAATCCATCGCTGCGTCTGCTTGAGCAGTTTGCCGACGTTCGCCCCGGGTTATTGAGAAGATACTTGCTTCTTAAGAACGCTTTCATGGCACAAGCTCTTCGGGACCCCCTTTGAGCGGTTTTTGTGCCAGCACAGTGGGCATGATCCGAGCACGATCATCGATAAATGTAATATCGGTAAAACCAGCCTCTTCAAGTTGTGCTTTGGTTTGTGCGTGCGTCCGAAATGCACTCCACCTTCCTTCAATTAGGCGTAAACTCAGCAGGGCTTGGAGTGATAGTGATTTTTGGTCAAGTTCTGCCAAATTCCATGGTGATTCCTTAGGTGGAGGAGGAGTGATGAAACTAGTGATCAGAGTTCCGCCTGGTTTCAGTGCATTGAAAAACGTCCTATATAATGCAGTCACACGAGTATCGTCAGGTTCGTAGATGTTGAGGCCGTTGCTTGCCAAAATATCGACTTCTTGGCTTAGGCTTAAGTCCCAGGCATCCTCGCGACGAAGCGACAAATAGCTAGCCAGTCCACGCTTCTCAGCCTCTGCCTGCGCACCATTTAATGCCTGTCGATCTAAATCGACTCCAATGAGATTTATATTCGGATTTGACCCATAGTCCAACAGCAATAGCTCACCCATGATGCCACAAGGTACAGACGCCAATGTAAGTCCGGGTTTGAGTCGCGCCTGTAATTGTTGACGGAAGATTCCAAAACGCTCCCGGGTTGCAAGAATCATAGGGAATTTTTCTAATATCTGATACTCAAGATCGGACATCTGGTGAGTCGATGTCTGACCAGAAATGTGAGTCACTACTTTATGTGTCCAGTATGCATTTAAGCCTTGATTTTTAAGCATGAATATACCTAAATCGAATGAAGCTAAATCTTTTAACAAGCGAATCTGCTGCTCAACCGTAAAGCCAGGCATATCGCCCATTTCACGCAATCTGGCTTCAACAGATCTCAGAAAATCTTTACTGAAGTCTTGTGTATCAGCACTGTGAGAAATCAGGTTTTCGCGAACATACTCTTTGGTAACATGACAAATAGGATTCAGGTCCATACTTGCTCCTTATTTCTAGGCTTAAACAGCGGTTAAGAATATGTGACTCTTTGTGTTGTTACAATAAAATACGATAAGCTGCTAAATACGTGTATTTTGGGGTAGATGGATCTCCTGGGAAATAATTAAGTCCGTTAAAGCTCAATTGAAATCAATGTCATGGATAGCCTAAGGTAGTGGATTTGTGGACAATGCTCTATTCAAAAGAAAGGATAGCTTGGCAGCCAGATGCGTCGTGGAGCTTGCCCTTTATGCAATAAGCCCCAGGCGATATTGGCCCCTTTCACCCAGCTAGCTGCAATCTGTATGAGGTCCTTTTCCGCTAAACCGTACTGTAGCATTTGCGTTTCGGCTTGCGCTCCTGATCGCGCCTTACCACCTTTGGCTGATTGACTTATCGTACCCGAAAAAATCGTTCTGCCTGACGCAACTGACGACTTCACTTTCTTTTGTTGCGACGCAAAGGTTAAAGCATTGAGTAAGCTCGCTCGATCTTGAACCACTGCAGCCCAGCGCAACGGCATGGCCACGCGACCTAATTGCAACGTATACGCCATATCCTGTAGTAAAAATTGCGATTGGCTCTGGGTAAATTGCCATAGCTGCTCGATCATAGCTTTTAAATGCTCGGTCGTCTTGGCTGATAAAATAATCACTTGCTCGGTGGTGATGCACTCAATCTGCTGCGCTTCTCGAAGGTCTGAATTTTCCTCAAAACAGTATTCTTCGATAATCGCACCGGCATAAAAATTGCCATAGCCTATCGAATTAATCATTGCTCTGCGAGGCACTTCTTGCACGGTTCCATTAATGTGAAGATTAGGACGGCGCCATGCTTGCGCCTCTTGCTGTAGATAGAAAGGAGAATGCTCCAACTCTAAATCAGAACGCAAAGGGCTAACCTGAAGCGTTGGCGCCAATTGTCTATGCTGCATTTGCAACAGTATTTTAATTAGCTGCGAAATACCTGAGGCTGCCGTGGCATGGCCAATGCTGGGCTTCAATGACCCTAGCGCACAGAACTGCTGATCCTGAGTAAATTCACGAAAAACTTGTTCTGTTGCAAATACTTCAAGCACATCCCCGATCTCGTATCCTGGCGCAGACGCTTCGATATAGCTGATGGTCCGCGGATCAACCCCCGATTTGATGATGTTTTCTTTAATTGAATTCGAGATAACATCTGGCATTGGTATGTTTGACAGGGCAATATTATTGACGTTATTGGCGACCGTTGATTTGATAACGCCCAAAATAGTGTCTTTATCTTGAATCGCTTTAGATAAGCGTTTCAGCAACACAACCCCAGCGCCATCGCTAAATAATGGCCCATCACAATTAGCCGCAAAACTTCGGCTTTTCGGATGGCTACCTAGAATATTAAGCTGACAAGAATACTGATACAATTCTGGATACATTAAACTAATACCACCTGCAATTGCCGCTTCACATTCGCCACGCGCTAAACTGGTGCAGGCCATGTGAATCGCTACCATAGAAGAAGGGCTGTAAGCATCGATGACAAGACTTGGCCCATAGAGCTTAAACAAGTGTGACACCATATCTGATAACTCATTTGTAGCATGAGTTGCCACTATGCTTTGAGATTTATTAGCTTCGATTAAAGGCATTGGACGCGACATCATACCGACATAAACGCCCACTCGAGATTGACACACCTTGTTTAATTCAGCACTGGTGTAGCCGGCTGATTCAAGTAGAGTCCACACCATCTGCACAAACAGCTTTTGCTCAGCCGTCCAGTCAGTCCAAGTAGATTGTGTTTCAAATGCCGTTGTGAAGAAATCGGTATTCAATACCGTGTTGAGTTCTCGAATAAATCCCCCCCACTTATTGTAGCTACGGCCTTTGGCCAGTGCAGTTTGCTTGTCCTCAATATAGAATCCATCCAGCGACCAGCGATCTGCCGGAATTTCAGTAATACAATCCCGCCCTGCGACTAAGTTATCCCAATATTCTTGTAGATTGTTTGCTTGCGGGAAACATCCACTCATCCCGACCACTGCGATGGACTCAACCTCAGTGATATTGCTTGTCGGCGTTTCGACTCTCTGTGACGAGGGTGAGGGAACCACGTCATTATCAGCATAGCGTGTTGCCGTTACCTCAAGCACGCACGCGTGCAGCGCCGGATGTTCCCGTGTAAAATAGTCAGCTAGCTTTGCAATCGTCGAGTATTTGAAAAACATTGCCGGACTTAGCGACAGGCCGTATTTTTGGTTCAATGCACGACTGAATTCGGTCAGTATCACCGAGTCAAAGCCGAACTCGCTAAACGGTACATCGCGCTTGAGTTCTGCGCGCGCGATCTTCAGTTGTGCCGAAATCAGCCCGGTCAACATATGCTCTAGCTGCATCTGGGGCCTGCCAACTGCGCCTGTGTTCAACTCAGCGGACCTTGCTTGGTCCAGATCGCCGGTGGGTATTGTAGTCAAGTGCTGCTCACTCAGATCCGGCCGCTGGATCGGTCGATGCAACTGGCGTTCTGCTCCACCTTGTACTACTTGCTGTGGCACCCAGTAGTGCTCTTTGGCGAAGGGATAGGTTGGAAGACTTATCCGCTGTGGTTTAATTTTATCATATAACTGGCCCCACTCCACTTCTAGCCCCTGCACCCACAATTGCGCTAACTTATTAAGCTTGCCCTTGGCAACCCACGCTTCAATCGTCCTTTGCATATCCTCGTCGGCTCGGAAAACCGCAAGCATCTGCTTGCTGCGCGTGAGTTCGCCTTGGTAGGCACCCTCGCCAAACGCCTCACCTCGCACATAACTTAACAACTGCGCTTTCAGTGCATCGACAGTGTGGACCACCCACGACGATCTCACCTCCAGCGCCTCTCGTCCCACTTGGAGCGTATACGCTAGGTCGGCCAGATTCACCTCAGCCTGACGCCCCAGATAGGTCAGCAACTGCTGCACCTGGTCCCGCAACTGTGCCTCGTTTCTGGCCGACAGTATTATCACCACGGGGCCACTGGACACCGTGGGCGCTCTCTGTGGCCTTATATACTCCTCAACGATGGCATGCGCATTGACCCCACCAAAGCCAAACGAACTAACCCCTGCTCGGCGTGGCAACAATCGCCCTTGCCGGTCTCTTAATGCCTCCCACGCACGCGTGTGCTGTACTACATAAAACGGACTACCAGCCAAAGCAAGCAGCGGATTCAATTCTTCGCAATGCAAGCTTTTAACCAAGGTCCGGTGCTGCAGTTGCAGCAGTACCTTGATCAGCCCCACCACACCTGCAGCCAGTTCCAGGTGTCCAATATTGCTCTTCACGGTTCCCAAACCACAACTCTGTGTGGGCAGTTCTGAGGCCAACTCGGCAAATGCGCTCTTGAGGCCCTGCACTTCGATCGGATCACCTAATGCGGTACCCGTGCCGTGCACTTCAATATAGCCTATTGTCTCTGGCTCCACCCCCGCTTGTTGCAGCGCGGCCTTGATCAAATCAGCTTGCGCTCGCGGGTTCGGCGCCGTCAGCGAATTCGCCCGCCCACCATGGTTAATCGCACTACCTTTAATCAAACCGTAAATATGATCGCCATCTCGCTCGGCCATCGACAGCGGTTTGAGAAACACCATGCCCACGCCCTCTGCGCGTACATAGCCATCGGCCTGCGCGGAGAAAGCCTTACAACGGCCATCCTTACTCAGCATGCCCGCTAGGGTCAAACTCTCATGCCCCTCCATCGACAGCAAGGTGTTGACCCCGCCCGCCACCGCCTGCACGCACTGTCCACTCCGTAACAACTCCAGTGCCCGGTGCACCGCGACGAGCGAACTCGAGCATGCCGTCTCGATCGGTTCACTCGGCCCATGCCAATTTAACCAGTAGCTCATCCGGTTCGGGCCCATCGATCCCACCAGACCTGCCGCGCTGTACGCTGCCACCGTCTCGCCCGCCTGTGCCAACAAATTCCCATAACCGCCACCAGCGGTGGTCCCCACCAACAGTGCCGTGGCGCTGCCCGATAGGCTCCGCACCGAGTAGCCTGCATCTTCAATTACCCGATAAACATACAACATCAGCAGCCGCTGTTGCGGATCCATCGCTTGCGCTTCGCGCGGCGAGATGCCAAAGAATAGCGGATCAAATTCGTCTATACTGTCAATCACCCCTGCATGCAAAATCGACTGCGTTAAGCCACGCTCCCAGCGGCTGATCGGCAACCCCCCGATACTATCCCGCTCAGCCAGCAGATTGGCCCACAAGGTATCGATATCCTCAGCCTGCGGGAAACATCCACTCATACCGATCACGGCGATTGGCTCTCCCCTAACCCTATCGTTTACACTCACATCGCTCCTCAGTGTTGCCACTGCAACGCGCCTCCGCCGACGCCGAGAAGTAGGAAAAGACGGCAAGGAAGCCGTTCCGCTATCTGGACGGATTGGCTCTGTTGCCGCAAACACGGACGCTAGCACCGCTTGGTGTTCCCACACCAGATAGCCTGCCAGCGCTGCAATTGTTGAATATTCGAAAAATATCGTTGGGCTTAGAGCGAAACTGTACTTCTGGTGCAATGCGTTACCGAACTCTGTCAGCGTAATCGAATCAAAACCAAATTCGCTCAGCGGCGTATCACGCTGCAGACTTTCTCGCGCAATTTTTAGCTGCACCGAGACCAATTCCGTCAATGCGTGCTCTACCTGCAACTGCAACTCGTCCACTGCAACAGCGAGTTCGGCGACTGTCTTTGAATCATCTTCACCTACCTCGCATAGCTGAGCCCAACCCTGGCTATACACTACCACCTCGTCCCCGCTACCGCCGTAGATCTCAAAGCCAATCTGGCTGTCTTCCTGCGCCTCGAGACCAATATGCACGTCCTGCCGCTGTGTTACCACCAGAGGACGCAACCACGTCACGTTCTCCAACACAACCGATAACCCCGCTGTGCTCTCCTCGTTATCGCTGGCCAGCGCCACTGCCGCGCGCACCCATTCCAGTTGGGCCGCTCCTGGCACTACCCGCTCACCTTGCACCACGTGATCGCACAGAAAGAATTCCTCGCCCGTGAGCGTCATACTAAAACGCTGCTGGCTCAAAGAGGACGTGTTCCGATGTACCAGCGGGTGCAGTTGCCGCTCTGCTCCACCTGGCGGCACTTTCCGCGGCACCCAGTATCGTTCCTTGGCAAACGGATAGGTCGGCAGACTGATCCTGTGCGGCTTCGTTTCACCGTATAACTGTTCCCACTCCACCTCCAGCCCCTGCACCCACAACTGAGCCAGCTTGCTCAACTTGCCCTCAGTGGCCCACGCTTTGATCAGCTTTTGCATCCCCTCGTCGGCGCGGAACACCGCCATCATCTCTTGGCTACGCTTAAGTTCACCCTGGTAGGTGTCCTCCTGTGGCGCCTCGTTACGCGTATAGCCTGACAGTCGCTCCAGCAGACCGTCAACGGTACTGACCAGCAACGCCAATCTCACCCCCAGCGCTTCGCGCCCCACCTGTAGCGTATACGCCAAGTCCGCCAGGCTCACCTCAGCCTGGCGACCTAGGTACGCGAGCAACTGCTGCACCTGGTTCCGCAACTGCTCCTCGTTTCTGGCCGACAGCACCACCACCACAGGTCCACTGAATACCGTGGGAACTCTCTGTGGCTCAACATATTCCTCAACAATGACATGCGCATTCACGCCACCAAAGCCAAACGAGCTTACCCCCGCTCGGCGCGGCAACGCCTGCCCTTGCTGATCTCGTAAGGCTTCCCATGCTTGCGTGTGCTGCACCACATAGAACGGACTGCCGTCCAACGCGAGTAACGGATTCAGTTCTTCACAATGCAAGCTTTTAACCAAGGTCCGGTGCTGCAACTGCAGCAACACTTTGATCAGGCCTACCACACCAGCGGCCAGTTCCAGATGGCCGATATTGCTTTTCACCGAGCCCAAGCCGCAATACCCCAGTGGCAACCCAGTGGCCAATTCTGAGAATGCGCTCTTGAGAGCTTGCGTCTCAACCGGATCACCTAATTGGGTACCCGTACCATGCGCCTCGATATAACTAACTGTTTCTGGCTCTACGCCCGCTTGTTGCAGCGCGGCCTTGATCAGATCCGCTTGCGCTCGCGGGTTCGGCGCCGTCAGCGAATTCGCTCGTCCACCATGGTTAGTCGCACTGCCTTTAATCAGGCCGTAAATATGGTCGCCATCTCGCTCGGCTACCGACAGCGGTTTGAGGAACACCATGCCCACGCCCTCTGCGCGCACATAGCCATCAGCCTGCGCGGAGAAGGTCTTGCAGCGGCCATCTCCGCTCAACATGCCCGCCTGGGTAAAACTTTTATGCATTTCCATCGACAGCAGTGTGTTAACCCCACCCACCACTGCCTGCGCGCATTGCTCGCTGCGTATCAATTCCAGCGCCCGGTGCACCGCGACCAGCGAACTTGAGCACGCCGTCTCGATCGGTTCACTCGGCCCATGCCAATTGAGCCAATAGCTCATCCGGTTCGGGCCCATTGAACCCGCCAGCCCTGCCGCACTATAGCCTGCTACCGTCTCGCCCGCCTGCACCAATAAATTCCCGTAACCGTTACCAGCAGCGGTCCCTACCAGTAGTGCCGTAGCACTGCCCGACAGGCTCTGCACCGAGTAGCCCGCATCTTCAATCACCCGATAAACATACAACATCAGCAACCGTTGTTGCGGATCCATGGCTTGCGCTTCACGCGGCGAGATGCCAAAAAAGAGCGGATCAAATTCTTCTATACTCTCGATCACCCCGGCATAGGAAATCGTCGGCGCCACCCCATGTTCCCAGCGGCGGGCCGGCAATGTCCCAATGCTATCCCGCTCCGCCAGTAAGTTGGCCCATAAGGCATCGATATCCTCAGCCTGCGGGAAACAGCCGCTCATGCCAATTACGGCGACCGGTTCATTTTTGAACGTGCGCTCCCCACTTACATCGCCCCTCAGTGTTGCCGCAGCGCGTCCCTGCCGACGCCGAGAATGAGTAAACGATGAAGGGGCAGAGCCAGCCTCTGAACGGGCTTGTACTGTTACCGCTGCCGCAAAAGCAGGGGCGAGCAGCGCTTGATATTCCCGCGCTAGATAAGCAGCCAATGCTGCAATTGTCAAATATTCAAAAAATATCGTTGGACTCAGAGTCAAACCATACTTCTCGTTTAATAGATTGCCCAACTCTGTCAGCGTGATTGAATCAAAACCAAACTCTCTCAGCGGTGTATCACGCTCCAATTCTTCGCGCGCAATTTTTTGCTGGGCTGAGATCAACCCCGTTAATGCGCGCTCTACTCGCATCTGCAACTCGTTCGCTTCGACCTCGCTCAATTCAGTGTCCAGAACCCCCTCTGCAGCGGGCGATAGAGGAGCTTCAAAAGCAGTTCGCAGATGTTGCACGATGCGCAATACCGTACCGTACCCGACAACCAGATGCGCCGCACTCTGCGCCAATGCTTGGCATAAGGCTGTCACACCAGCAGCACTCGGCAATGGCTCAAGCCCGGTCTCCCTTCGCCACAGTTCTTGGGCCACCGCATCGATCTGCATACCCCCTTCCGCCCACAATGGCCAACTCACTGATACGGTGCGCCCTTGGCGCTGACCTTGCGCCACTAGGCCCGACCGGTACTGCGCATAACTGTCCAGGAAGCTATTCCCCGCCGCATAATCTGTTTGCCCAACATTGCCCAACACACCGGCCACTGACGAGCACAATACCAGCCAGTCTAGCGCCACGCCTCGCGTCGCCTCATCCAATGCCACCAGTCCCGCCACCTTCGGCGCCAGCACCTGTCGCAGAGTCTCACCGGTCTTCTGCGCCAGCAGGCCGTCGTGTAACACCCCGGCGCTATGGATCACTCCGTTCAGTTGCCCGTACTGCGTTATAATTTCTGCTACTATGACGGCTACTGCCATCGCGTCGCTCACGTCCATTGCCCTGTATTCAACCCAGGCGCCCATCGTTTGCAACTCCTGCAGCGCCGACTCCTGCGTCGGCTCTAACGAACGGCGCCCAGTCAGCACGAGCACTGGATGGTGTACTTGCTGTGCTATCGCTCGGGCGAATACTCGCCCTAGTCCACCCAAACCGCCTGTGATTAAGTAAACACCCTCGCTACGCCATGGCAGTGGGATCTCTTCGCTTTCTAATGGCGCAAAGTCCAATACCTCTCGTTTCCCTTTGACATAGCGCACCATCGGCGCGAGTGATGTCGTCTCGGCTTGCAACTGTTGCGCCAATATCGGCGTCGGCACTCCCGCTTCCACCGCCACCACCTGGCACGCCAACAATGGATATTCTTGCTGCGCGCTACGCAGCAACCCGCCTAGCCCCTGCAGCACAGAACCTTCACCTTCGCTAGGAACCACCAGTTGGAGTAGCAACGCCTCACCTGGGTGTGCTGCCACCTCTTTCTGCATCCATTCCAGCAATTGCACGGCATAGGCCGTATAACGCTGGGCTAGCGTGCCGCTCCCTATCAACCCCACGCACCGTGCTGCAGGCAGCGCAGTGGCAAGTTCAGCTATTCGCTCTGGATCGTTGTTGCCTGCCTCGCACAATAAAATTCCTTGCACTCCATAGACCCGCTTAACCTCCGGCTGCGCCACGGCTTGCGTTATCCAGTGCGGCACCAACAGGACCGTCTTAGGCGCAGACCCAACATGCTCAGTGGCTTCACGTGTACTGAAACCACTTAAGCGCAGTGCTACTCGCCCACTGACATCGACGATGTCGATGTCAAGTTTAAGGGCTGTTGTGCTATCGTCCACTCCTAGACGCACCACCGACAATGTTGGCATCGGCAACTCCCCCCATTGCCTCACCTGCTCTACCGCGAATGGCAACGCCAGAGTCGCATTGATTGTGCCTTGTACTAAGCCCACACTTGCCTGCAACGCCCCATCTAGCACATTCGGCGCCCACCCATATCCAACTGGCGCCTCTGCGTCCAAGCGCAAGTCGCCCACCGCAACGTGATGACCTACCCGCAATTCGTTCAGAACCTGGAAGCTTGGACCAAAATTTAAACCCTGTTGCGTAAACCATGCATAACATACCTCGCTCGTCAACGTCTGCTCGCATTGCGCTCGCACGGCCTCCAGATCTACCCGCGGTGCTTCGCCCATCTCGGTTAGCTGGGCCCAACCTTGGCTATACACCACTGCTTCATCTCCACTACCACTATAAATTTCAAAGCCAATACGGCCATCTTCCTGCCTCTCCAGACCAATATGCACTTCCCGCGGCTGTGCCACCACCAATGAGCGTAGCCATGTCACCTGCTCCAGCATCACAGCCTGCCCTACCTTTCCATGACTCGCCAACGCCACCGCCGCGCGTGCCCACTCTAGCTGGGCAGCCCCAGGCACCACCCGTTCACCGAGCACCACATGATCGCGTAGGAAGAATTCCTCGCCCGTGAGCGTCGTGCTAAAGCGCTGCTCGCTCAAATTCGACGTATTCCGATGCACCAGCGGATGCAACTGACGTTCTGCTACCCCCCCTTGCACCACCGGCATTGTCGTCCAGTACCTCTCCTTGACAAATGGATAGGTTGGAAGAAGCAGGCGGGCCGGCTTGCTCTGCGGGTACAAAGCGGCCCAGTCAAAATCCTGTCCCTGCACCCACAACTGCGCTAGCTTGCTCAACTTCTTAGCACGCAGCCACGACTGTAACAATGCATCGGCGTCCCCATCATCTTCAAACAGCGCTGTGTGTTCGCTGTTTTTTTTCACGTGCCCCGTGAACAATCCAGGTGTTGCCTTACCACGGGTAAATGTGTCGAGCGCATCCAGCATCTGCGCACGGGATTCGGCCACCAACGCCAGCCGATGAACCATCGCCTCGCGCCCAGTCTGTAGGGTGTAAGCCAGAGCAGCAAGATCAAGTTCCGCTTCTCCTTCGGCCCACGCCTTAATTTTTGCGGCATACGCTTGCAACCGCTCCGGGGCCTTTGCCGACAACACAATCAAGACCTGCTGAGGATTGTCCACTCGACGCACGGGTGCCAACGATAGGTACTCTTCCAGCACCAGGTGGGCATTCGTGCCGCTAAAGCCAAATGAGTTGACTGCCGCACGCCGCAGTTGATCACCAGCCACCGTCCACGGCCTCAAATCAGTGTTGATGTAAAAAGGACTACCATCCACTGCGATACGCTCGTTGCGCGTAGAGAAATTGATCGTTGGCGGCAGCACGCGATGGCGCAAGGCCAGCAACACTTTGATCACACCCACAACGCCAGCGGCAGCAAGCGGATGACCAAGATTGCTTTTGACCGATCCTAAAGCGCAGTAGTCCTGCTTCACGGTATAGGCACGGAACGATGCCGTTAAAGCTTCTACCTCAATCGGGTCCCCTAGTGCAGTACCCGTGCCATGTGCTTCGACCAAGGAGATCGTCTCTGGATTGATCCCAAAGCGCTCATAGACCTGTTTTTGTAAGGTTATCTGCGAACTCACACTGGGTGCCGTAATACCGTTCGTGCGGCCATCCTGATTCATCCCCCAGCCCCGCAGTACACCGTGGATCAGGTCTTGATCGCGCACTGCATCCGTTAAGCGTTTCAACAGTAAGACACCCACCCCCTCTGCCGGTACAAAACCATCCGCCCGCGCATCGAAAGTGAAGCAACGTCCGGCCTTCGATAACATGCCTGCGCTGCTGGTCATGATGTGTATATCCGGTCCTGCCAACACACATACGCCCCCCGCAAGCACTAAGTCGTTTTGTCTGAATATTAAGCTGTCGCATGCCTCAGCGATGGCCACCAACGACGACGAACAAGCAGTATCAAGCGCCAAGCAAGGACCTTTCAAATTCAGAAAATACGCAATCCGGGCCGCCAGGATCGACGATGCACTCCCCAGCAGCCCCTGGGCGGTCAACGCGCTGCCATCACCCACTCGACCATAATCGCTAGCGCGGCAACCCACATACACGCCACAGCGGCTATCGGACAAAGTGTACGGATTGATGCCCGCGGCTTCGATACAGTTCCAGCTGTGCTCCAGAAACAGACGTTGCTGAGGATCCATCCATTGCGCTTCAGCCGGTGAAA
>JASSUB010000033.1:0-19024 GCA_031963205.1 Mycoavidus cysteinexigens | reverse complement strand
GTCGAACACGTGCTCCATAACTTTGGCTCAATTTATAGAGCTAATTTCTGTTAATGACTTATTAGGTTCTGAAAATACAGGCCTCTTGGGAAGGACCAAAAATTGGGATAAAAATTTAGATGTACCTGCCGTAATCCTTTGTTCATTCTCTGCATCATCTATTGCTTTTTTCAGAGAGGAGATTCTTGTCTGCCCTAATATCGGGTGAATTTTAAGCCATTCTACAAAATCTTTTACCCATTTAGCTTCAGATTCAACTTTATCTGTTGTCGGGTGCTCTAAAGTTAAATTAGAGGGCTTCGTTTCTATACTCTCATCGCTGTGAAAGGGAGCCGAATGTTGGTAGAGATCATTCTTTTCACTGACTTGCGAAAGTTCAATTGGCTGAGTAGGCGTTGGCGGTGTATTTGTACCGAATAAATTATGCGAATGAGTCAATGGCTCAATGTTTGGTTGTTTGGCTAGGAAAGTGGGGCTAGATTCTGATTGGTCACTAATCGGCGTTGTTGGCGAGGTAGGAGTTGACGTCGTAGAAGCACTGCTAGAAGAGGCCGCGCTGTCCAATGAAGTTGCATTTTCTTGCTCATCCATGAAAGCGCGAGTTTGGTCTGGCTCAGAACTCGGAGGCGTCATAGGAGTGGTGATAGAGATAGGGGAGAAACCTAAGTTGCTAATGCTACTTTGCCTAGCTATATCAGAGGTAGATGCTATTGGCTGATCGTTCAAAGGTGCTGTTGGTGGTGTAGTATCTAGCCACATAGAAAAAGCTGGGCCAGCAAGGTCTTCCTGTTTAGTTTTGAGAATCAGGCTTTTTTCTGATTTAAAGCCCTGAGGAGTGATGGGTGTCGGAGTATTCGACCTCGTAGGAGTGATGATAGGAGTGGGGGAAGTATGACTGGCATCCTGCCTAGTGATGTCAACAGATTCTGCCGGTGCTGCGGAGTTTTCAGGGTTTACTCTGAACGCAGGCGTCACAACATTTTCCGTGTTACTCTCATTGCCACCACCACATGCAGCGAGTGTTTGAAATGCAATGATACTGGCAAATTTAAAAAGCTTCATGATATTGACTCTTGGGTATTTCACTACTAAAGAATTTTGCAAGGCCTGCAGGTTAATCAAAAAGGAACGTTTGTTCTAAAACGGGTCTTCTTAGTGTAACACTGCTAGATCAAAATTTTATTTATAAATTTCCCTAATGCTTTGTTTAAAATTTTTGATATATAAAGCCGATTAAGGCTGAGTGAGACTTAAGGCTGAGGATTAAGTAAAATGATTGTATTGAATATGCTACAAATAGATATATAAAATAATTGAAATAAACATTTTAATTTTATCAAATGTCGATTGCCCCCATTCTTGATTTTACTGAACAACTTGCGCAATTACCGCATCTACCCGGTGTTTATCGCTATTACGATGCACAAGGTGAAGTTCTCTATGTTGGCAAAGCGCGCGACCTTAAAAAACGTGTATCAAGCTACTTTACTAAAGCACGCCGGTCGCCACGCATTGAGTTGATGGTAGCGCGCATCGCGCGTCTTGAGACAACCGTGACGCGTTCCGAAGCAGAAGCCTTACTGCTTGAAAACAACTTAATTAAAGCACTGGCGCCACGCTACAACATTTTATTTCGCGACGACAAATCCTATCCTTATCTAAAGCTAAGCGGACACCGTTATCCGCGTATGGTGTATTACCGCGGCGCAATCGATAAAAAGCATCAATATTTTGGGCCATTCCCTAATGTCGGCGCAGTGCGCGAAAGTATGCAGATTTTGCAGCGCGTGTTTCAGTTGCGGACCTGTGAAGATTCCGTCTTTAGCAATCGCACGCGCCCCTGTTTATTGCACCAAATTAGCCGTTGCACAGCGCCTTGCGTAGGCGCAATTAGTGAAGCCGAGTATGGGCGTAATACGCAAAACGCAGTGCGTTTTTTACAGGGTCAGCAAAGCGAGATCATGGGCGAACTCGAGCAAAAAATGCATGATTTCGCGGTTGAGCTCAAATTTGAACAAGCGGCTGCGGTGCGTAACCAAATTAGTGCGTTGGCGGGCGTGCTACAACAACAGGCCGTTGAGACGGACAGTGATAATAACGCTGATATTTTGGCCATCGCGATGCAGGGTGGACGGGTTTGTGTCAATCTCGCGATGGTGCGCGGCGGCCGGCATTTGGGCGATAAAGCTTATTTTCCTGAGCATACTGAGAACGCATCAGCGTTGCTGGATTTACCGCTAGCTGATTCAGACATGCCGCCAGCCGACAGCGAACTGGCCGGTGCTGAGTCGGCTGAGGCCGCTTTCATCAGAGAAATACTCGAAGCGTTTATTGGGCAGTATTATTTAAACCATACAATGCCACCTACTTTAATCGTGGGTGGAGGGAACGTCAACCGTCAGTTGATAGACCTCTTTGCGCAACAGGCCGGTTACCGGGTGAGCGTGGTGTATCAACCTCGTAGCCAAAAGCGGATCTGGCTGTCAATGGCGGAACATAATGCTCGCCTGGCGTTAGCCCAGCTGTTAGCAGAGCAAGGTTCGCAACAAGCGCGTACGCGCGCTCTCGCGCAAATGCTTTTACCCGAGTGTGGAGACTTAGCGGCACTACGTATCGAATGTTTTGATATTAGCCATACCATGGGCGAAGCGACACAGGCTTCTTGCGTAGTGTATTGTCAGCATAAGATGCAGCCTGCCCAATATCGACGCTATAACATTACCGATATTACGCCGGGTGACGACTATGCGGCGATGCGTCAAGTATTGACGCGCCGCTATGAGAAACACATGACACAAGCGGTACGGGCGCGTGACGAATTGGCCGTGGCCCAAGAGGTAACCTCAAGCGATGACAAGGCCGCCCAAGCAGTGCCGGTCCGTATATTGCCCGACCTGATATTAGTGGATGGTGGTAAAGGGCAAATCGAGGTGGCGCGCCAAGTGTTAGTTGAACTTGGGCTCGATATTGGGATTTTAGTGGGCGTGGCGAAAGGGGAGGGGCGCAAGATTGGGCTTGAAACATTGGTTTTTGCTGATGGCCGTTCTCCTGTTGCCTTGGGTAAAGACAGTGCTGCATTGATGTTGATTGCGCAGATTCGTGATGAAGCCCACCGTTTTGCGATCACCGGTATGCGCGCTAAACGCGCGAAGGCGCGCCAAAGCTCGCAGCTTGAAACGCTTGAAGGGGTCGGTGCGAAACGCCGTCAGCGCTTGCTCGCGCGCTTTGGCAGTATGCGTGGAGTGAGGGAAGCGAGTATTGATGAGTTGGCGAGTGTTGAGGGGCTTTCGCGCGCGTTGGCGGAGCAGATTTACCGGCAGTTGCATTGAAATGCCGCAATTAAAGTAATCAGTATTTGGAGCTTAGCCAGATATTAGATCCGGCCCATAACTGTATATCGATACAATTACACTTGTCCCGCGCGCTACAAGGCGGCACAATCCCACTTTATTTCTCAATGTTGCAGGCGCCTTATGCTATTTAATGTACCGCTTTGCCTAACTTGGCTGCGTATTGTGCTCATTCCGTTGATTGTCGGGGTTTTCTATTTACCGGATCATATGCTTATGCCTAGAGAGAAAGATTGGGTGGCGGCGACGATTTTTGTGTTGGCGGCCCTTACAGACTGGTTTGACGGCTTTTTAGCGCGCAAACTAAATCAAACCTCTGCCTTTGGCGCGTTTCTCGATCCGGTTGCAGATAAGTTGATGGTGACCGCTGCGTTGTTGGTATTAGTCCAGCTATCACGGCTTAACGCGGCGATTGCGCTGGTGATTGTGGGCCGTGAAATTACGATTTCAGCATTGCGCGAATGGATGGCGCAGCTCGGCGCATCAAAGCACATTGCGGTGAATTCGCTTGGCAAAGTTAAAACGGCGTGCCAAATGATCGCGATTCCAATGTTATTGTTTTATGGCCCGCTCAATATAGGGTGGGGGTCTGAGCCAGCTTATCAAATTGTGATCGATACTCGGAGTTGGGGTATGTGGTTGATCTATTTGGCTTCGGCGCTGACCTTATGGTCGATGTTTTATTACATGAAACGAGCCTGGCCGCAAATCGGCCAGCGCGTCGGCAATCTATTGTGAAAGCGGTTTTCCGTATACCTGTTGGCTGTTAGAATAGGCACTTTCTTTAACAAAAGGCATGTACAGTGCTGTCGACCGCTAATATCACCATGCAGTTCGGGGCGAAGCCCCTATTTGAAAACATTTCCGTTAAATTCGGCGAAGGCAATCGTTATGGTTTAATTGGCGCCAACGGTTGCGGCAAATCCACCTTTATGAAAATCTTAGGTGGCGATCTTGAGCCTTCGGCTGGCAATGTTATCTTAGACGCCAACACCCGGCTGGGTAAACTTAAGCAAGATCAGTTTGGCTATGAATCGATGCGAGTACTCGATGTCGTGATGATGGGTCACGTGCAAATGTGGCAAGCTTTGACCGAGCGCGATGAGATTTACGCTAATCCCGAAGCGAGCGATGATGATTACATGCGCGCGGCTGAGTTGGAAGCTAAGTTTGCCGAATATGATGGCTACACAGCCAGCGCGCGCGCCGGTGAGTTGCTGCTTGGCGTAGGCATTCCAGTAGACCAGCATGAAGGCCCAATGAGCGCTGTGGCGCCAGGCTGGAAGCTACGGGTGCTACTGGCGCAAGCACTGTTCTCAGATCCAGATGTCTTGCTGCTTGATGAGCCGACCAACAACCTCGACATTAATACGATTCGCTGGCTTGAAGATACCTTGAATCAACGTGATTCAACCATGGTCATTATCTCGCACGACCGCCATTTCTTAAATGCCGTTTGCACTCATCTGGCTGATATGGATTATGGCATGCTCAAAGTCTATCCTGGCACTTATGATGACTATATGCTCGCTTCCACGCAAGCACGTGAGCGGCAGTTGGCGGCCAATGCAAAAGCGAAAGAGCGAGTGGGTGAGTTACAAGATTTTGTGCGCCGTTTTGCCGCGAACAAATCGAAAGCACGGCAAGCCACCAGCCGTATGAAGCAGATCGAGAAAATTAAGGTCGAAGATATTAAGCCATCATCGCGGCAAAATCCGTTTATTCGTTTTGAGTTCGATAAGAAACTGCATAACCTTGCGGTAACTGGCGAAGGGATGAGAAAAGTGTACGAGCGCACGATTTTTGAGCGCTTTAACATTACCGTACAAGCCGGCGAAAAAATTGCCATCATTGGTGAAAACGGTGCCGGTAAGACGACTTTGTTGCGCACCTTGCTAGGTGATTTAGAGTTGGATGCGGGCACCGTTAAATGGGCTGAACATGCGAATGTAGGCTATATGCCGCAAGATGCAGCGGCGGCCTTTCCGACGCCGGTAACGCTCACCGACTGGCTGTCGCGCTATGGGCAAGAAGGGGATGACGATCAAGTGATCCGTAGTACGCTGGGCCGTTTGCTTTTTTCTGGGGATGATGTCAAAAAATCCGTCACCGTGCTCTCCGGAGGAGAAAAAGGCCGCTTGATTTGGGGCAGCCTGATGCTTGGCAAACACAATGTGCTCTTGATGGACGAGCCAACCAATCATATGGATATGGAATCGATTGAGTCGCTCCAAATTGCCCTTGAGCGGTTTGCCGGCACGCTGGTGTTTGTCTCGCATGACCGTGAGTTTGTCAGCGGTCTAGCCACCCGGATTATTGAAGTGCGTAGCGATGGGACAATTCATGATTATCAAGGTAGCTATGAAGAGTATTTAAACAGCCAGGGAATTCATTAAACTTTAGTTCAAGTTTGGGCGAGCGCTGTTAGCGCCTGGCCTGAATAGGGAAATTTGCTCAACCAGCGATTTCCGGCTAAAATGCTCGGCTTTACCTTGCCGCACCGGTTTTCTATCTGGGCGGCTATTAACCATAAGGAAGCATGTCTATGCGACATTACGAAATTATTTTTATTGTGCATCCTGATCAAAGCGAGCAAGTCCCCGCTATGATCGAGCGCTACAAGGCCACGATTACCGCTCGCGGCGGCCAGATCCACCGTCTTGAAGATTGGGGCCGGCGTCAGTTGGCTTACATGATCAACAAGCTCGCTAAAGCGCATTACATTTGCATGAATATCGAATGTGATGGCGAAACTTTGGCTGAACTGGAACATGCATTTAAATTTAACGATGCTGTGCTGCGCCATTTGACCATCAAAACGAAGAAAGCTGAAACCGCCCCTTCGCCAATGATGAAAGAAGTGCAGCGCGAAGAGGCTAAGAAGACAGCAGCTCATTCTGCCGCACCGGCACCGTCAGCAGAAGTTGCACAAGAAGCGTAAATATCAGTTGAGGCTGTGCGGTAAGGCAGGGACTCAGTAAGTGAACCAATTAGTGCTTGAGGCGTCTGTGATTGAGCGTGAGGTTGTACGCTATACTCCGGCCGGTGTACCGATGGTGAATTGCCTTTTACAGCATTGTTCGCAAGTGACTGAAGCGGGGACGCCACGCCAGGTTGATTTAACCCTATCAGCTGTTGGCGCAGGTGAAGTAAGCGGTGCGATTGCCGCTTGCGCACTGGGGCAAGTTTTCCGTTTCACAGGCTTTTTGGCGCTGCGCCGCCGTCAGGCTCGCACATTGATATTTCATATTACAGAATTGCAGGATATTCAAAGGATTTAACATGGCACGTTTCACTGGCAAGAAGAAATTTGAGCGCCGTCCACAACAGAACCCGCTTTTTAAGCGTAAAAAGTTCTGCCGCTTTACGGTGGCAGGAGTGGAAAAAATTGATTACAAAGACCTTGAAGTACTCAAGGATTTTATTGGCGAAAATGGCAAGATCACACCTGCCCGCTTGACCGGCACCCAAGCCCGTTATCAGCGTCAACTTGATCAGGCAATTAAGCGCGCACGCTTTCTAGCGTTGCTGCCTTACACTGATTTGCATAACGCCTGATCTAGAAAAGTTATAAGGAGCATACACATGCAAGCCAAAATGAAAATGCAAGTCATTTTATTGGAAAAAGTCAACAAGCTTGGCAATCTTGGAGACATCGTTAAAGTCGCTAAAGGCTATGCGCGTAATTTTTTGCTGCCGCAAAAAAAAGCACGCCGTGCGACAGATGAGGCCATACAAGAGTTTGAAGCACGCCGTGCTGAGCTTGAAAAAGCAGCTGCGGAAAAATTGCTGGCGGCACAACAGGTAGGCGAAAAGCTTGCCGGTTCGGCCGTGCAAATCTTGCAAAAATCGGGCGTGGATGGGCGTTTGTTTGGCTCTGTCACTAACAACGATATCGCTAATGCGCTGAAAGCGCAGGGCTTTGGCATTGAAAAAGTTCAGCTACGCTTGCCCGAAGGACCACTCAAAACGGTCGGGGATCATACGGTGCAGGTTTCACTCCATACGGATGTACTTGTAACAGTCACTGTATCGGTTCTTGGCGAGCAGGTCTAAACGGTAAGCCAATCCGCACAGTAGTGCTAGGATAAAAAACGGAAGCTAGGTCAACTAGCTTCCGTTTTTTTAAATTATAAAAAAATATTTAAAAATTAGGTGGGATGGTCCGAATTACTTATAATAGACGCTCATCTCAAGCGCTATGAATATCGTTAATACAGATCCGCAACTCACTGCTCTCAAAGTCCCACCTCATTCAATCGAGGCCGAACAATCGGTATTGGGCGGGCTTTTGCTCGACAATAGCGCATGGGACAGAATTGCCGACTTTCTACAAGAAAGCAATTTTTATCGCTATGACCACCGGCTGATTTTCCAGCATATCGTTAAATTGATTACGGCGGTGCGTCCAGCCGATGTGATTACGGTGTTTGAGTCACTGACTTCATCTAGTAAGGCGGAAGAAGTCGGCGGGCTGGCCTATTTGAATGCCCTGGCCCAAAATACGCCTAGCGCTGCCAATATCCGTCGCTACGCAGAAATCGTGCGGGATCGCGCGGTGCTGCGTAAGTTGGTGACCGTGGCCGATGAGATTTCAGGAGACGCCTTTAATCCGCAAGGCAAAGAGGTGCGCCAGCTGCTCGACGAGGCTGAATCAAAAGTATTTGCGATTGCCGAAGAAGGCGCGCGTGGCGTGCAAGGGTTTATTGAAATTAAGCCTTTGCTGTCGCAAGTGGTTGAGCGTATCGATACGCTATACCATCAAGAAAATTCAACCGATGTCACGGGTACGCCCACCGGTTTTGTTGACCTTGATCGAATGACTTCCGGCTTACATGGGGGCGAGCTAGTCATCATTGCGGGCCGTCCGTCCATGGGGAAGACCTCGTTGGCGATGAATATCGGCGAATATGTGGCGGTTGAATATGGCTTGCCGATTGCCGTATTTTCAATGGAAATGCCCGGCACGCAACTGGCAATGCGGATGTTGGGCTCAGTCGGGCGGCTTGATGCGCATCGGCTACGCACCGGCAAGTTGTCTGATGAAGACTGGCCGAAACTAACTCATGCGATGCAAAAGATGAGTGATGCGCAGATTTTTGTTGACGAGCAAAGCGCACTGAATCCGCTTGAATTACGCGCTCGCGCGCGGCGCCTATCGCGTCAATGCGGACAGCTAGGTTTAATTATTATCGATTATTTACAATTGATGTCATCGGCTTCTTCCGGTGAAAATCGCGCCACTGAAATTTCTGAAATTTCACGCTCGCTCAAGAGCTTGGCCAAAGAACTTAATGTCCCGGTCATTGCTCTCTCGCAGCTTAACCGCGGACTTGAACAGCGGCCCAATAAACGCCCAGTGATGTCTGATCTGCGTGAATCCGGCGCGATTGAACAAGATGCCGATGTTATTTTCTTTATCTACCGTGATGAAGTTTATAACCCTGATAGCCAAGATAAAGGCACCGCTGAAATTATTATCGGTAAGCAGCGTAATGGGCCAATCGGCGTGGTAAGGCTGACCTTTTTGGGTCAATATACAAAATTCGACAACTTCGCGGGCCAGCCAATGTATAAAGACTAATCACATCGTCCCTCATACCATTAGCTAAATAATTTGTTGCTATGCACGATAAATCGGCTGGCACAGGTACAATAGCGCACTTTATAAGTTAGAGCCGTTGTATATTTGCATGGCTCTCGCATCAATAGACCATTGTTCAAGGATTGACATGTTCAGTCGCTTTATGCCCAAAGAGGGTAAGTTCTTTGAAATTTTTAATGCACATGCAAAATGCCTGGTAGACGCCAGCCATGATCTAGTGCTGTTGGTGAGTAAGCTGGATGAA
This sequence comes from Mycoavidus cysteinexigens, assembly GCA_031963205.1. Taxonomy (GTDB): domain Bacteria; phylum Pseudomonadota; class Gammaproteobacteria; order Burkholderiales; family Burkholderiaceae; genus Mycoavidus; species Mycoavidus cysteinexigens_C. Next base: position 9,825 of record JASSUB010000033.1, on the reverse strand, counting down.
GCTGAAATTCACAAAAAAAATGTGCAGTTCAAAGAAAATCAGGCCGATAAACTGACGCACGAAACCATTGACTTATTGCATAAGACCTTCATTACGCCATTTGACCGTGATGAAATCCACAAACTCATCACCACCATGGATGACATCCTTGATTTAATGGAGGATGTCGCGACGGCAGTCTGGCTCTATGATGTACAGTCTCTGACGCCTGAGGCAGGTCAGTTGGCCCAGATTTGCGCAAGCAGTTGCGAACAAGTGGCGCAAGCGGTTGCTTTACTCAAAGACATGAAAAGCGCGAGCGCAATTTTAACCATTTGCACCGCCATTGACCGCCTAGAAACTGAGGCTGACAGCTTATTGCGCTCAGCCATTTCTAAGCTATTTCGAGAAGAAGATGACGTTAAGTCGTTGATCAAGCACAAAGCGATTCTCGAGTTGCTAGAGGAAGTCACCGATAAATGTGAAGATGTTGCCAACATTATCGAAGGCATCGTGCTAGAAAACGCTTAGCACCGGCTTATTTCAGGGAACCTTAATGTCATCGATTCACTTGGGATTATGGGCCGTCATCTTTTTAGTGGCGATTGCATTAATCTTCGACTTCATGAATGGCTTTCACGACGCGGCCAATTCGATTGCCACTGTCGTTTCTACGGGCGTCCTTAAGCCGCAGCATGCGGTTATATTTGCCGCTTCATTTAATGTCATTGCGTATTTTATTTTTCATCTAAAGGTGGCCTCAACGGTCGGCCGTGGCACGATCGATCCATCGATTATTGACCATTATGTTGTCTTTGGTGCGCTAATAGGTGCCATCGGCTGGAATATTATCACTTGGTATTATGGTATACCGTCCAGTTCATCGCATGCTCTGATTGGCGGTTTGGTCGGCTCAGCGTTAGCTAAAGCAGGTCCTGGCTCGTTAAATATCGACGGTTTATGTAAAACCATCGCGTTTATTTTTATTTCACCGCTGCTCGGCTTCTTTTTAGGGTCGCTGTTGATGCTGGGGGTTTCTTGGCTTTACTTGCGCACGACACCTAGCAAGGTTGATCGGCGTTTCCGGCGTTATCAATTAATCTCGGCGGGCCTATATAGCCTTGGGCATGGCGGTAATGATGCGCAAAAGACCATCGGCATTATCTGGATGCTCTTGCTGGCAACCGGCTATACTTCAGCGACTATCGAGGCCCCCCCAATCTGGGTGATTGCCGCCTGCTATTTGGCGATTGGCCTGGGTACGCTGTTTGGCGGCTGGCGGATCGTGCGGACAATGGGGCAAAAAATTACCAAATTAAAACCAGTTGGCGGCTTTTGCGCTGAATTTGGTGGCGCGGTGTCGCTCTTTTTAGCTTCTTGGCTAGGCATTCCTGTGTCAACCACGCATACCATTACCGGTGCTATCGTTGGCGTTGGCGCGACACAGAAGCTGGCGGCTGTGCGTTGGGGGATTGCTGGCAATATTGTTTGGGCTTGGATCTTAACCATTCCAGCTTCCGCCACCATGGCGGCGCTAGCTTGGTGGCTTGGCCAGCACTTCCTTTAAGCCAAGGAAATGCTGGTGTCTTAGGTTTGTGGGATTTCGATTTTAACTTCCAGGACCTCTAGGTTATCTTGTTGTTCAAGCTTAACTTTGATGTCCTCGTGAGCGATTTTCACATACTTTGAAATCACCGCAAGCAGCTCACGCTGTAGCGCTGGCAGATAATTGGCGGGGGTATTGTTTGAGCGTTCGTGCGCAATAATCAATTGCAGGCGCTCTTTGGCAAGCGTTGCAGTTTTTTTATTCTCGCCAAGCAAAAAAGAAAGTATTGACATATCCTTACCTTATTTATTGCCGAAAAGGCGTTGTAGTAAGCCGGGTTTTTGATAATCAGTAAACCGCAGCGGTTTGGTTTCGCCAAGAAAGCGTGAGATCACATCTTTATAGGCTTCAGCGACATCGGTGGTGTCTAAGTGAATTGCCGGCAGGCCTTGATTTGACGCATGCAATACGGCATCTGATTCGGGTACCACACCGATCAATTCAATCCGTAAGATTTCTTGGATATCGGTGATAGATAACATTTCACCTTCATTGACACGCTTTGGATTGTAGCGGGTAATTAACAGATGTTCTTTAATCGGCTCTTTGCCTTCAATGGCGCGTTTCGTTTTTGAAGCTAAAATACCAAGAATACGGTCTGAATCCCGCACTGATGAGACTTCTGGGTTAGTGACAATCACCGCCTCATCTGCATAATACATCGCCATCAGCGCGCCTGACTCAATCCCGGCAGGCGAATCGCAAACAATATAGGTAAAGCCCATATCCACCAACTCTTGGATGACTTTGCCAACCCCTTCTAGGGTCAATGCATCTTTGTCCCGTGTTTGCGACGCAGGCATAATAAAAAGATTACTGCATTTCTTATCTTTGATCAAAGCTTGGTTAAGCTTAGCTTCGCCTTGAATCACATTAATTAAATCATAGACGACGCGTCGCTCACAGCCCATGATTAAATCAAGGTTGCGTAAACCAACATCAAAATCAATCACCGCTGTTTTGTGACCGTGCAAAGCTAGACCTGCGGCAAAACTTGCGCTGGTGGTTGTCTTGCCCACGCCGCCTTTGCCTGAAGTAATTACAATAATTTTCGCCATCTGGCTAAGTCCTTGGGTACGTCAATTGATTTAAAAATCAAAGTAATTTAAAAAATGATTATGTTACCTGGATTAAATCAATTTATTAAGTTAATTTGAGGGGTTCGATCACTAATTTTTCATTTAAGAGGCTGACTTGCACAGGTTTGCCTTGCACCTGCGCCGGTAGGGGGGTCTCGGCTGTACGATAAATACCCGCAATTGAAAGTAACTCAGGCTCAAGACAGGTACAAAAAATACGCGCATTCAGATTACCCTGTGCGCCAGCAAGCGCTCGTCCACGCAGCGGAGCATAAATATGAATATGGCCCTCGGCAATGACTTCAGCACCATAGCTCACGACACCAAGCACAATCAAATCCCCTTTTGCATAGACTTGCTGGCCGGAGCGGAGCGGTTTGTCGATGACCAGTGCCGATTTATGGTCTTCAATGTGCGGCTCTATCTTGGCTATTGGCGGTGGCGCCACAGGGCTCGCGACAGGCGCCGCGGGTTGCGGCGCAATCCGGTCAATGCCTACTTCAACGAATGGCAGACCACTGCGTTGCGCCCAGGTACGCTGCCCCTCATGAGCCGCAATGCCAACGGGATACATGCGTACTTCACGCAACATCGCAGCCAGAGCGTCAAGGTCTATCGTTTCGCCCGCATGCAGAGGGCGCACATCGATCACCACAATATCATTCGCAAAAAACTCTGGCGCGACTTCGAAGCGGCGTTTTAATGCTTGGTGTAAAACCTCAAGATCAACTGTTTTAACAGTAAAAAGTAGCGTATCAAAAGAGCTACTACGCAGTTCAAAGCACGAAGTTTTTTTATTTGACATAGATGACGGGCGATAAAAAGACTACTTAAGCGGATTCTGCCGGAAACCGCGTATTTTAACCCGCCCTTGGGCATAAAATTGAAATGCTCTTGCCGTTTAGTCGGCAACGAACTTTTTATCAGGGCGCACTATTGGCCAGTTGAGCGATAAAGCAAGCACAATATGCTAGGCGAAACACAAAATAATTGGCTATAATAGCGCCCTTGCTGGAAGCTAAGCATGGCCCAGGTGGCGGAATTGGTAGACGCACTAGTTTCAGGTACTAGCGGGTAACTCCGTGGAGGTTCGAGTCCTCTCTTGGGCACCATCTAGCTTTTTGGCAGATTAGAATATAAACGAGCATTCTTTGCTTTTTCCTTAAAAATCCTTGGCTTAAGCTCGACTCTCTAAGCCGGTTACGGCATTTTTTGTAACATATTTAATCATATGTTGCATTGATAAATGCGTACTTCACATGGATTCCTTTGCAAAGTACGCTGCGGGTTTCAGGTTTTTTTTAATAGGGCACGCTCCATACGCAACTCAGCGTTTTCGCGGCGTAACCTCGATCATTCCGCTTCTTGCTCGCTGGCAGCAACCTTAAGTTTTTGTAACTGCTCTGTTTTCTTCTCTAATTAGCCAACATTATTGTATGGTCAACCTGACCAAATAATCATTGGCCCACTTTCGGTTGCGTAATAAAGCCAATTTTTGCCAAACCACTTGACTGCGCAACTGACATAACCTGAGCAATATGCTCATAGCGTACGGCACGATCCGCATACAAATGAACTTCTGGCTGCGGCTCGACTTTTGCGGCGGCTAAAAAGTGTGCTCGTAGCGTAGCGTCATCGACGGCTTGTTGATCCAAAAGCATGCTGCCATCTGCTTGTAACGTTAATTTAATCTGCCTCGGCTTAATCTCTGTTGTTTGGCTGCCGGCATGTGGCAAATCGAGCTTGATAGCATGGTGCATCACCGGTAGCGTAACCAGAAAAATAATCAATAAGACCAGCATCACGTCAACCAATGGCGTCATGTTAATTTCGCTCATCAGTGTATCTTCGTTATCGTTGATAAAAGGATTGTCGGCCATTCTTGTCTATTGTGTTTAAGCTTGAAAAGCTTTGCTAAAAAAGTATTTTATGTTGGCAAATGAGAGGGCTAAGACACGCTTTTAGCAGTAGCGGTTTTTAACTCACTGCGTCTATTGGAGCGCAGACGTGCGCCAGTGACAAAATAAGCATGTAGGCCATGGCAGAAACGATTGAGTTTACTCACAATCCTTTTATTGCCGCGTGTGAAGGCATTGTAAGCAAGCGTTGCTGGAATCGCGACAAAAAGGCCGAAGGCGGTCATGATCAACGCTTCACCGACAGGTCCCGCAACCTGATTGATTGAGGCCTGCCCGTTCTCGCTAATGGCCAATAACGCATGATAAATACCCCATACTGTGCCAAACAGTCCAACAAAAGGCGCAGTTGAACCAATTGATGCTAGTAATGCAAGACCGCTTTGCATACGTATTAGGTTTTCGTCTAGAGTGTTTTTTAAGCAGCGCGTGATCCAATCGCTAATATCCATCCGATGATGGAGAAAGGGCTGGTTTTGTTGATGGTGGCTGGCAGCTTCTTGGCCTGCTAGTACTAGCGCAAGAAATGGATTGCCGGCTCGTTTCCCTAGTTTTTTGATGCCGTGCTCAATATTATCTGCATGCCAGAATGTCTGCTCCGCATTTTTTGTCAGTTGCCGCAAACAAATGAGTTGCCAGATTTTGGCAATGATCACGGTCCACGAAAGTGCGGACATGAGAACCAGCGTTAAGATGAGCGCTTGTGTGACCAGACCGCCCTGATTCCATATGTGGGCTAAACCATAGTGTTCCATCGGATTCCTTGTAGGATTGGATGCTTGCCCAACTTGGGACAAGCAAGATATTGAGAGACTAACCCTCGAGCTTAAAGATAAAGGGGATATCGCTCATTGTACGTATCGGCCGGCCGTTTTCGAGCCAGGGGCGGCATAGACTACCTAAGGCCGCCTCGCGGGCAGCCTGGTCAAGACGCTTAAAGCCGCTGCTTTGCTTGATGACAGTGTTTTCAATTTTGCCACGAGTATCAATAATAATGCTAATTAATACAGTGCCGGTTTCTTCGCGTTGCCTAGATAGAGGGGGATACGCTGGTGGGTTGATCAAGCAGTTAGGCTGAGAGATGCTTTGGGGCGCGCCTGGGTCGGTTGTGTGTGTGGTCAATGCTGCTGACGAGCGTGTGTCAGCAACCGGCGTGCTTGCGCTAGGCGTGACAGGTGGTTGTGCTGGTTTGGCGGTGGCGCGTGTTGCTGCAATGGCTTTGGCAGGACGCGTGACTGGCGTAGGTGTGGGGCTGAGTAATTCGACTGCCATTGTACTCGCTAACACTAATTGAGAGGGTGTCGGGGCAACTGTGTTTAGGAAGAAGGAAAATACCCCCATATGGAGGGCGAGTACAACACAGAAGAGGGCGGCAGTGAGACGCAAATTGACCAAGCAAATCCTGCACGAGTGATTATCTGTTCACGCTTTCAGAGCGTATCATTTATGGAAAATCAGCCAAGAGATACAGAGCGCAGTTGCCATGCCAATCCACAGTTCCATGATGTTCTCAATTCATGCTGCTGCACGTTCATGAAAACGGATCGGTGTAGCCGTATCACCTGCACTACTGTGGGTGGCCAAAATATCAAAGACGGCATTTTCGCATTTACCGCAACATAATGCCACCCCGCACTCAAACTGCAATGCTTCTAGCGAATCCGCGCCCGCATGGATGGCGGAGTGGATTGAGCGGTCTGAAACGGACTTGCACACGCAGATGATCATGATATCGCCCCAATAGAATCAGAAGGGTATGGATACAATAGGTATCCGTAATAGTAATCATTATCATTCAGGTTTTAATAATATGCAAGTGGCTGTCACAGCCAGATACAAATGTTCGATTTTTAGCTAAATAGAAAGCCGATTTTTATAGCGTTAAAAAAGAGCAACGCATAGGGTTTGGTTGCCGCCCTCTATAGCCCAAGGGTGGGGGGCGGGGTGGTTAGCGCTCTACCGCAGCATTGAGTGAGTCCGACGGAATGCTAACGTGTTCGGCCATTTGGTCAGTTTTCAGGAACTGGCTAGCGAGAGTCTGTAAATGGACGCCATTCGCAGTCGAGCACAAACGCAGCGTTGCTGGCGCATCGGCCGGTGCGCACAACTGCTGTGCCGCTAGCCGCCGAGCTAGTTGCCGGGCAATCGCTTCACCTGTTTCGACCAATCTGAGCTGGTCGCCAGCAATCCGTCGGATAGCTGTCTCAAGAAAGGGAAAATGGGTTGAGCCAAGCACCAGCGTATCGGCGCCAGCGGCGAGCATGGGCATGAGGTAGGCTTCAAGTAGAGCCATCACTTCAGCTGAATCTGTATCACCACGCTCAATCGCCTCAACCAGTCCAGAGCCAGCTTGGCAGATAAAACGGCAATCAGCCGCATAGGCCGTGATTAAGCGCTGGAATTTTTCGCTGCGCAAGGTACTCGCCGTGGCGAGCACGCCGGCTACTCGTGAGTTTGAGTAGTGTGCGGCAGGTTTAATGCCGGGTTCGACCCCGATGATTGGAATACTGAACTGCTGGTGTAGTAGGTGGTTGGCCTGTGCGGTTGCCGTATTACAGGCGACGACGAGTGCCTTGGCCCCTTGTTGAATGAGCCAAGCACTGATGGCGAGTGTACGTTCTATAATGAATGCGCTATCACGCCCGCCATAAGGGGCATGGTAAGAGTCGGCACAATAAATTAAAGATTCCGCTGGTAGTGCCGCATGAATTGCGCGTAGCACCGACAGGCCGCCGACCCCTGAATCGAATACCCCAATGGGTGCGTGGGCACGGTTAGAGACTGATTCCATCATAAGTTAGAGTGTTTTGCTTTGGGCAAAAAGCAAAGAAGCTAATTGCAGCGCGCATGGCAAGCTCGCTGCAATTGACGAGTTAACCTGCAACTGGGCTGATGCTAATTTGCAGATAGTTTGGCAGACCAAGCTTACCGATCAGCTCAAGTTGAGTTTCGAGCCAGTCGATATGTTCCTCGGTATCGTTCAGGATCGTCACAAAAATCTCACGCGACGCAAAATCCCGTACGGATTCGCAGTAAGCAATCGCCTCTTTACACGTTGTCTGAGAGATGTATTCAAGCTTCAAATCACACTGTAAAATTTCTTGCGTGTCCTCGCCGATTAATAATTTGTGCAGATCCTGCAAATTAGGCAGTCCATCAAGCATAAAAACACGTTCGATGAGCAGATCAGCATGTTTCATTTCGCCAATCGACTCTTGATATTCATGCTGCCCCAGCTTATCTAAACCCCAATGTTTGTACATTCTGGCATGCAAAAAATACTGATTGATTGCGGTTAACTCATTTTTGAGCTGAGAATTCAGATAGTTGATGACTTTTTTATCACCTTGCATAGTGAGACTCCGTTATTTGAGTGGGTGGCTGCCGTTTGACGGAGATACATCCGCATGCGGGCGTGACATGGTTCTATCTACCCAGGCCATCACACCGGCTGACAGTAAGAAGGAAAGATGGATGAGGATTTGGGCCATAACAATATGTGTATCGCGTTGGCCTGCATCAATGAAAGTTTTAAGCAGATGAATTGACGAAATGCTAATCAACGCCATCGATAGTTTTACCTTTAAGACACCGGCATTAACGTGATCGAGCCATTCCGGTTCATCCGGATGGTTTTCAAGCCCGAGCTTAGACACAAAAGTCTCATAGCCGCCAATGATCACCATAATTAATAAATTTGAGATCATGACGACATCGATCAAACTTAGTACGGCAAGCATAACGGCAGTCTCGTTAAGAGAGGGCGTATGACTAACCAGGTGCCAGACCTCAATCAAAAAGAGATACACGTAAACGCCTTGCGCCACAATCAGCCCGAGATACAATGGGAGCTGCAACCAGCGACTGAAAAAAATCAGTGCGGGTAAAGGTTTTAGTGATGGCTTACGAGGAAGCTGATGTGAGTGGTCTTTAGCAGACATGGGTAAAAATGAGCAAGAAACGAATAGATGAGAGTTAGGAAGAATAACATCATAGCTGAAAGTATTATTGTACCTCTGATAACTGTCTATTGGATTTTGCTGGGGAGTTATCATAGGTAAGTATTATCGCGGACAAATTTGTAGCGGCTTTTGGCCTTTATCTTTGCTATAATGCTTGGCTTCCGGAGAGATGGATGAGTGGTTTAAGTCGCCCGCCTGGAAAGCGTGTATAGGTTAATAGCCTATCGGGGGTTCGAATCCCCCTCTCTCCGCCAAAAAATCCTTATAAATCAATGGCTTAGATTTTTGACGTAGTCGTTTTCTGCCCTATATTCCCCTGGAATCCCGGTCGAAATGACAACATTTTGCCAACATTCTTCTTTAATAATTTTTGGCAAAAAGTCCGATAGCTTTTTCGTCTGCTGAGGGCATCCAGCGGCCATAACGGCGAGCTATCATCGTCCAATCCGCGTGTCCCATTTGCTTCGCAACCCACATGGGATGTTCGCCTGCTGATAACATCATTGATGCATAGGTATGTCGTGTCTGATATGGTCGACGATAACGTACCTTAGAAAGTTGTATAGCAGGTTGCCACATCCTCCAGATTTGGTTATCTCTTTGCAAAGGTTTATTAGTTGTTGGATGGTGAAACACTGCGCCTTTGAGAGAGAAAGTATGTTTCTTTTGTGCATTTAGTGCAGTAAGCGCAGGCGGAAGAATTTTTACGTCCCGTCGGCCAGCGCGTGTTTTTGTGTCTTCTGCTTTGCCACATGCTGCACTTGTTAGCGCCTTACGTACTAAAATGTATCCATTTAAAAAATCGATGTCTTTCCACTCAAGTGCTATATATTCGCTTGTACGTAAACCTGTCCAAAACGCAAATTGAATGAGGTTGCGTGCCTGAGCGGGAAGCACTCTTAGGATTGCCTGCTGCCCTTCGATTGTGAAGGGGGCAATGTCATCTTCGGTGCAAAGCTTTTCTAGCCGACTATACTTCCATTGATATAAAGGATTTGTTTCAATTAACTCATCATTTTTGGCATCGGTTAATGCCGAACGGAAGCAACTTTGGATATTTGAAAACCTCTTATTACTGACATCCATTTTCTTAAGCCAATCCTTAATATCTTGACGTTTTATTTCCGATAAATATTTTTCACCAAATTGGGGTATAAGTCACTCCATTACACATAAGTCAGCGCATTTGGAGTGTAAGTCATTACCAAGAAATATCTCTATAATTGATCCTTTAAGGTGAAGTTAAATGGTAGGTAAGACGCTAGAGAGGCTAGAGTTGAGCG
>JASSUB010000060.1:0-41131 GCA_031963205.1 Mycoavidus cysteinexigens | reverse complement strand
GCGTGCGCCGATCCATGCTCAGGATGCTACCGACGATCACGCAGGCAATGAAGAGATATAAGATTTTGGTCGATTGCCAAAAATCGTTAATTAATCCAATCAATTCTCCGGGTAAGAGCTTGTAATAAACAAGGCATGATGGAAGAAAGATCGTGACGATAACCGACCCGCCAATCTGGCGTAGACCGGGAAGACGTGCGCCCAATTCTGCACAGGTAAAACCGCACACAGTAAGCAACGCGATCATGATTGAAATGTCGCCAGAGACTTTTCCAAGCGCCAAAAGCACGCTCAAGCAAACAAGAATAACGCTATAAACCGGCAACGGAATAATGCCGATGCGCATATTCATTAGTTTCTGCCATTGAAGGCAATCAAATAGGATGCGAAACATACCAGTTTTATGTCCCTGTAGAAAATACTGCCACTTTTTATGCGCCGAAACACCGCTATCAGCCGATGAAGTATTCATTTGCCTCTATCTCCTCAATCTAAAATATTCATTTAGCACCCGCTACCATGGATGACCCCTAAGCGTTTTTTTAAATCGCTATCGATCGGAATTCATCTAAAAAAGCAATGATATTTTCATGCCGTTGCTTAAAGAGATGGTTAGCAATGAAAGCATGTGGGGTCGGAGTTATTTATATCTCCGATAAATCGCTTTCGGTGCTAGTATCACCGGCTAGTAAGCTTCACAACAATAACGATAATGACTTTTCATCGTTAGTGATTTAACGAACGTGGGCGTCTTATATAGCTACAAGTGAGTGTTTATGAAGCCAATTAAGCAGCGGAAGGAACTTCGGCAAAAGTGGTTAGACTATTTTCATGACGTGATGACGTGCCAATCAGTCACCGCTGTCGCTAATAATAGAACTACCGCTCCGTCAGTGGTGTCAGAGCAAATAAAACGGTTGGAAAAGGAACTAGGAGAAATACTTTTCGAGCGTTCACGGCATGGCATGAAGTCGAACGAGGCAGCTAAGATCGTAGATGAATACTACCGGGGATGTCGTGCGCTTCGAGATTATATGGAAGATTGCTTGCAGGAACTGCGCGGCATGAAACGCGGCAATATTTATATTGTTGCACCTACTATATATGCAGATGCCCTGACGAAAGAAGTATTAATTGAATTTTACTCACAATATCCCGGTTTACAGATTCGTGTTGATGCAGTCAATCCATCTCGAGACATAATTAGTAAAATTGTTGGAGATGAGGCGCACATAGGAATAGTCAATAGTTCTCCGATCCATTCAGATGTTCGCTGCTGTGCAAGTGTACCGATTGCTGTAGGTATGTTAGTGAGCAAAAACCATCCACTTGCTAATCAACAAAAAGTAACTTTTGCGGAAGCCGTGCGTTATCCGCTTGCATTGCCGCCCGAATCATTCAGTGTGTGGCAAATGATCGAAGCCGCGGAGCAGTCAGAAAAAGTAAAGTTACCTCCCCCCTCATTTATTAGTGATTCTGTTTTCGTCCGCAAAAACTTTGCTATTGCTGGCGAGGGCGGGACATTTCTTTCAGCCTTTGCCGCTCGCCCAGAGATCGAGGCGGGGCAATTAGTTGCGCTTGAAATTGATCACCCTGCGTTCAACTCTGTAGAGTCCTGTTTAATCGTTAGACGAGGCAGGCCACATTCGCCAGCAGTTAGGCAATTGCTTGGGTTGATCATAGCTAAATTATCTATTTTCTCGGATAAACTAACGCAAAACACGCTACTTTCCTCTTCGTTGACGCCTTGAGACCATTATTAACATGGATAATGAAAATCAGCCTAAAAGCCTGGGCCGCCGTAACATAATCAAGCTGTTGGCTGTAGGCGCTGCCGTCTACGCGCCTTTCGTTTGGACTCGCTCTAGAACCACTCCTAAGGAACAAATCGTTGTTCGAGACCCGGGGGGACTTATCTCCCAGCTATATAGAGAAGTGTTCTATGACCCTTTCGAGCACAAGACCGGCATTAAAGTTATCAGCGCTTTATCTAAACCGGAACCCATCGCACAAATTCGAATGATGGTTGAACAAAGTAGTTACTCATGGGATATTGCAAACCTGAATCATAGATCCGTCTCACTTCTGACAGCTGGCAACGAAATTTATCTGGAAGAGCATGGACTTAAGGATGATCCGGTCATCTCGGGAATTGTGTCCCAATTTTTATCACCTTATGGCGTTGGGACGAATGTATACACTACTGTGCTGACGTATCGAACCGATGTTTTTAAGAATCGCCGCCCCCCGCAATCATGGCAGGATTTTTGGGACGTAAATAACTTTCCTGGCCGCCGCAGCCTACGCAATCTCCCCTTTGAAACCATCGAAATAGCACTGATGGCCGCTGGTGTACCGCTAGACAAAGTTTACCCTTGTGACCTTAACAAGGCGTTAGAAAGTCTCAGTAAGATTGAGCCTTATATTCCTGTTTGGTGGACAACTGGAGCACAGAGCGAACATTTCTTAAACTCGGGTGAAGCCGATTTGATGTCATCCTTTATTTCTAAGGTTCAGAAAGCAATCAAAGACGGGAAACCACTAGCGTTTTCATGGGATCAGCATATCTATGCCTATGAGAATTGGACGATTCTGAAGGGAACCCCTAGGGCTAATGCGTGTCGCGAGTTTATTAAATTCGCTTCAGATCCGAGACGGCAGGCAAAGCTTGCCCCGTATGCGATTGGCCCAACACACACAGACGCTTTCAAATATATTGATAAAAAGCAGACTAAGCTTTTACCAACTTATCCGGATAACCTCAAGAAAGGCTTATTTGTCGATGCTTCATACTGGCTTGAGCATCAAAATATAGTCTTCGAACGTTTCGATGAGTGGAAGCTAGGGCCAGCAAAGGCATAAATATTTTGCTTGTTGGTTTCCACCGAGGGGGCATTCCCAAACTACTAGTGTAGCTCAGCGCTCGGCGCTAGCTTACTCGTCTATTCGTTTAATTTAGGTGCTTTCTTGCCGTATCTTCGCGCTGCACCCATAATCGATTACCCTGCTACGCGGCAGCCTTCTTGTGGCATTGGCGCTGCGTAGACTTCCTACTCTTATTGGATCAAAGATCAGTTAATTTTATGCAAGAAAAAAACCTTGCCTCTACTACGAGATTTAGTAACACCGTCGAGCATTACGCTAAATATCGTCCTGCTTACCCTGCGGCTGTTATTGACCTTCTCAAAAAAGAAGGGCAGCTTAATCCTGGTGCGGTAATCGCGGATATCGGCTCAGGAACGGGGATATTCGCAAAACTGTTACTTGATCATCAATATAAAGTATTAGGTATTGAACCTAATGCACAGATGAGAGAAAAAGCGGAACAACAATTGACTGATTATGCAAACTTTATAGGTATCAATGCCACTGCTGAGGCGACGAGTCTGAGTAGCCATAGCGTAGACAGCATTACCGTCGCTACAGCATTTCATTGGTTTGATAAAGAGAAAGTAAAAAAGGAATTTAACCGCATCCTTAAGCCAAACGGATTGTGCATGCTGATTTGGAATGTGCGCCTTATTGAGGCATTGCCGTTAATGGCACAGTATGAAGAACTATTAACTCAGTATGGCACTGGCTATAAAGAGGCCAATCCTAACACGGTAAATGAAGAGGAGATCCAACAATTTTTTACGCCGATAAGCGTTAATCTTGCTGCATTTTCTCACCAACAAAGATTAGATAAGAATGGTTTTTTAGGGCGTTTATTGTCTATCTCTTACACACCAAAATCAGGGCAGCCCAATTATGAAGCCATGATGCAAGCGGCGAGTCATCTTTTTGACGTACATCAGAAAGAAGGCTATGTTGAATTCATTTACAGCACGAAATGCTATTACGGGCGCATTGCTAGAACTACATAAGAGTCGATTTTGTTGTAATAAGCAGTCCGGCAAGGCACTCACACCAACTCGTCCACGCCCAAAAATTCCGCCTCAGCTTGTGCAAGCCGCTGGCGTGAAATATCGGCATAGGCCGCTTCGCGCTCGATGCCGATAAAACGGCGACCAGAAAGAACCGCCGCAACCCCTGTCGTCCCACTACCGGCGAAGGGGTCTAACACTATCCCACCCGGCAAAACAGGGCGCACCAGCTCACGCATAAGCGCAGTCGGCTTTCCTGTTAGATGGTGCTTGTCATCGAGACATACGGTAGCCTGGATACAACCTTTGAACGGGCCATCGTGCTTAAGCTTTAGGGTTGCACCTTTAGTCCCCCATACCACATACTCGCATTGGTGCCGGAAGTAGCTTTTGTTTGGCGCTCGTGCGCCTGGCCCTTTGTCCCATACCACAACGCCGCGCCAAAACACGCCGCCCGCTTGCACCGCATCTGTCATGATCGGCAACTGACGCCAGTCGGTAAAGGTCATAAAGTAGCCGCCTGGTTTGAGGATGCGTATACACTCAGCAATCCACAATGAGCACCAAGCCAGATAGCTACGTTGATCTCGAGAGTCTCCTGAGAAAGTCGGATAGCTGCCTTGGGTATTGCCGTGCGTGTACTTAACGTTGGGGTCTCGCCCCTTGTCGTCACGTGAGAAGCCGCCGCTGCTGTACGGCGGGTCGGTGATAATGGCATCGACGCTTTCGTCTGCTATGGCGAATAGCGCGTGCAGCGCCTCGCCCTGGATGAGTTGCCAAGGGCTAGCCATCATCGTGCTACCTCCAGTGCGTCGAGGTTGAACACCTGTTGGCGCTGCTTCTCAACCGCGCTGTAGCGTTGATTTTTGTGCCGACTGATATATAGATGTGGCAGATATGCTGAAAACATGTTTAATTTCTCGCTTTTTATTACTTCAAGGTTTTTTAGATTTACTCAGACACCTTATCGTCTCAGGGCGCACGGCGCAGACATATCCCTGTAAGGCTTTTAATTTACTGATTTCGTAATCAGCGTTAGCCGCGATTCGGAAAACTCTTCGCAGTTAATGGGGCGATGTCTGCGCAAATGGTTGTGATGGGTTGAGCTACTGCGCTTGCTGCAACTGCTTATAGAATGCTCTTAATCCAAGTGCTTGTTCGCGCCACTGCAAGCAGGCGCTAGCGTTATGGGCATGGGTTTTTGCAATCTCAGCAAGCGAAATATGGGCGGGTTCTCGGTCAGACTGGGCGGCAGGTCTAGCAGATTCACGGGTAAATGCGGCGTTGTAGTGGCGCACGAAGCCAACATTAACGCCAAAATAGGCAGCATCAGCTTGCGTAACATAGACGGGTATTTCCTTAATTAGCGTGTCGCCTTTTTCTTTAATGATTTTGATGCGGTCGCGGTATTGAATCTCAACGCGAGTAGCGAGTTTGTACTGCGCTTGTGTGAGTTGGGCCTGCGCTTGAGCAAGTTGCGCTTTATGGTGTACTAACGCCGCATGTTCTTTTTGAATACGTGGCCCATAATAAAAAGAGCCTGCACCCCATACACCTAAGCTGAATGCAGCCATTGCAACGCCTAATACTCTAGGCCGCGGTGTTATCCAATCAATCCACATCTTGATTCGGGCGTCTGTTAAACCAGCGTTGTACGATCAATTCAAGATAAGATTGTCCAAGAATCCCGAAAGCTGCGCCCAGGCCCGTCATTGCCATTAAGGGCAAATCAGGGAACAGCATCAAAACCGAGCTAGCGGCAACACTAAGCCCTGCACCTACTATGATCCGTCCGATAATAAGCCGCGCTGTGATTTTCTCGCCACCTGTGAGCAATTTCCCAATCGCAATAACGGCACCTATTACGGCTAGCGTTACTATCGTTCGATCTTGTTCTTGAAGATCCATATTTTTCTCATAAAAAAACGTATACGGTTGGGACAAGAGAGAGGTCCGCTATAGGGCTTTATTCTGTATCTCACTTTCCCTTCCTGCTTTTCCGGTACACATCATGTTGGCTAGGCGCTGCGCTCGTGCGCCGACTTGATTTCTCCATTTTGAAGCGAGCATAGCGTTAGCCGCTGCCGCATAATCAGCGCGTTGTATAGCGGCTAGTGCGTTATCGAAAGTGAGAAGTTTTCCGCGCAGGTTGAAGGCCATATTGATCATGACACGCTGCCGTACTGCATCCAAAGCGCGCCACCAGGGGAGATAATGATCGAGCCATATCAACGTGCTTCTTACATCGTTTTCTAGCAGGAGTCTGCACTCGCTATCGGAGATTCCAGCATCGCTGAGGTTGCGCCCAACGCCGATAGTAATTTTGCCAACGGTATCTAAATAAGGCTCGAGGCGCTGCCCTTCATCGCGTTTGAGCTCAAATACGAGCGCCGCCATATCGAATGTTTCGGCCATATATTTTCAGTGCGAGGGATAAAAAAACCGGCATTAGGCCGGGTTGGTGCGTCATGCCCCGAAGGGGCCATGTTTACTTATCTATTTTGCAGTGGCAAATTCCTGAGCAATAGCGTGCTCGTCGGGTTCTGTAGGCCAATGTATTTCTTCTGGAAAATTAGGCGCGTTGATAACACCACGAAGTGCTACTTGATATGCGGCCCAGGCTTTGAAAAGTGCCTTATCTACCCCCTCTAGCAGACCCGCGGCCATCGCATCAGCTTTACCGATATTTTCTGCAATCGCTTTTTTCATCCGCACTTCAAACTCTGTCATAGCGGCAGCGTGTTTTTGCTGCTTGATGATCGTAAAATCGATAATCCACTCTCCATTACACCAAATATAGGCACCTGATGGGGGACCCTCTGGCAATGGAGTATCTGTTGCGAATGCCGGAATTAGCCAGCGCCCTTTATGCTGAGGGTCTTCAGTAGCATCATTACTTCCGTAGTATTGGCCCGTTTGGCGGTTAAAGTGGTGAATCAACATAAGGGGCGTTTTCCTCTATCCATTAATATCGAATCACGGCGAGCAATGCGATATTGCTGGGGCGTGTTTCACTGCCTCCCTCCGCGTCAATCTTGATTGCGTGCTGATGCATTCCATCTGTAGAGATGTCGTGGTGATGATTGCCATTAACCCCCGTTTTATCGCCAAATCTAGAATGATTGTCGCCACTCCAAAGCTGTCTAAACCCGCAACCATATATATTTTGATCTTCTATCTTTGTATCGTGATCATGCTCACCGTTAATCGACGTTTCGCCACCATGATTATGTTCTCCCGCCTCTTCCATAGAGGCACTATGGTTGTGCGATTGGATCGCACCGGCTTGATAACTGCCCAGTAGGCGGCCCTCATCGATTCCTCGCCCGTCATCCCAGCATCGAATAAACTGCGCCCGTAAATCAGGAATGCGGAAGGTGGTAGAGCCGTCACCTAAGGAGAAACAACCGTAGCTTTTTTCTTGATGCCAGAGCGCATCTGTCAATAGTTCGCTTCTTTGCTGGGCGTATTCCCATAGTCGGGGATAATCTGCGCGATTGACTAATGCGCCATTGCATTTAAGGTAGCCCGTGGGCGCGCTTGTACTAGGCTCAAATATAATTTGCCCTACATGGCTTGAGGACGCTGCAATCGCCTGCTTAACGCGAAGCGGCGTCATAATCGTGTTGTTGTCGGTTCCTGCGCGTGCTTGTTCTTCGGAGGCAATGGCAGACACAATACGCCTCCATTTATCAGCGTCGCTCGGCGTAGCGGTGTTGTTATCGACAAGAGATTCGTATACCGCCCAATGGTCGGTTTCCTCCGCTCGATAGAGCACGCGCGCGCATTGAGTGTAGGGGAATTGCTGGCCGTCGTTATCTGCTTTGGTCGCCCATATAGGTGTGCCAGTCGTCTGATATTGCTGCAATTCTCCCGTAATGTCGTGGAATACGGCGTTAAGCTTAGTGCGTTCGATGGGTTTGGCGAGTGGGTCGGTTGCTTGATCGCGCTGATAATCGTAGGTGTAACCCTGTTCATAGCTAACATCGCCCGTGATTTGGGTGTCATTTGGCACCGTTTCACGGTCGCCTAACTCAGCAAATCGTTTTATGAAAAATTTTTGTTGCATACCGCACTCCGAAAATGTGTAATGACATAAAAATAGATAGATACTTTGTGCTTTTCTTATGCCACTTCATTTTTTTGGTGTTAGGCATGCTCCCCTTGTGATCGAGTGTTTAAATCGATCAATATCAAATCATCGCGAGTAATGCGATATTGCACGGGCGCGTTTCAATGTTTGAAGCTAGGCCGTTTAGTGCATCTCTTTAGTTGTCGCTAAGACTTCATCAGAAGCGAGAAAGATGGCCTGCGGATAGCCTTGTGCATTAGCAGTGAGTAAGGCTTTATGCGTTTGCGGTGTGATTTCAACCGCATCATCAAGTAGCGTGGTATATACATCACTATCGTAAAAACCGCCGGTAGTCACTGAGTAATAAACTGTCATTGCTTACTCTCCCATCGCCTTTAAGAACCTAGCGCAAGCCAAAAGCAAGGGGTAGAAGCTCGGTTGTCGCCACCGTAAGAGCAATACAGTTTAAAAGTAGCGTTGCCTTGAGGTAGTACGTTGATTGTCTCACTCCCGTGATTTTCGCCATCGGCACCCGTGGCAACAAGGGAAAAAACTGCATGAGGAAAAGCAATGGGGTACTTAATCACGGTTCCATAAGGATTAGGCTCTTTGATATATCCCCACTGAAAAATCAGGCCACCCGGTAACACATAATGGTCTGACTTGGGCTCTGGGAAAGTCAACTCTTCTCGACGAATGTAACGGCTATTACCTTGTTGGGGCGTTAGATAACGGTTATCTGCGACTTCTGGTTTGAGGTAGTGTTTATCTGCATAATCAATGCTTGCATAGTTAGCGAGTTGATTATCAAAGATGAAATTGCCTTGATCGGTATTGTCTACCGTTGCTTTAAGCCTGCCTTCTTCGGACCAGCCAATTTTTATAGCATTTGACTTCTGATCGATGCCCGTTCCTTGCTGGACGGGGATATAACCTAAAGTAGGTTGTTTATTAATAGTAGCCTGCGCAACCCGTAACGGTGTCATGATCGTGCTGTTGTCGGTTCCTGCAATGGCTTGCTCTTGCGAGGCTACCTCAGACACCATACGCGCCCATTTCTTAGCATTGGTGGGTACAGCAATGTTGTTATCGATCAGAGATTCGTACACTTCCCAGGGATCGGTATCCTTTGCTCTATAGCGCACCCTTGCGCATTTAGCGTAGGGATACGCTTTGCCCCCGTTATCCGCCTTTGTAATCCATTCAGGCGTTCCAAGCACCTGATATTGCTGCAATGCCTCCGTCATGTCGTGGAGTATGGCGTTAAGCTTGCTGCGCTCTATGGGTTTAGCGAGGGGATCGCTCGCTTGATCGCGCTGATAATCGTAGGTATACCCCTGTTCATAGCTGACATCGCCGGTGACTTGGGTGTCGTTTGGCACCGTTTCACGGTCTCCTAACTCGGCAAACCGTTTTATGAAAAATTTCTGTTGCATCGCTCCTCCCGACGTAGCCCATAAAAAAGCCCTCTCTAGGAGGACTTTTTTGAATGAAGCTTATTTAATAATAATTTTTATTCAATTTTTTATATTTTTAATACCTAAATGCTCATGCCAGCATGAATCTAAACGTATTGAACTGATGCGAATACTGCACGGCGCACAGCAATGACCAAAAAATTAAGCCGCTCTCTTTTATAGCTCGCAGCTTCAGACTAACCTGCATTACGAATTAGAAACTTCATCGCAAGAAAGTCCCATGACCAAAATTTTTGTTCTGCGCACCAAAACCAAAGGAAGGGCGCGTGGTAATAATCCGGCGCACGCCGACTCCTGCCGGGCGCGGTAATAAATCGTAGTGATCTAGTACGAATGTGAGCCCCGGGCTAGGCTGATACGTGAATACATAAATAACGTAGCTCATATCGTGCGTATCCAGTACATAAACCGGCCCTTGGTCGTCCAATAGCACTTTCATAAACTGATTAATTTCAGGGATGGTGCCGCGTGAGACGAGTTGAAAATAGCGCAACCGCAGCACGATACGCTTCTGTTCAATAGTCAGTTTTACGGTTGAGGATGATTTGCTGCCAAAGCTTCCATGCCCGAAGTTTTTATTAGCAGCACCAAACCCAAATACGGGGGAGCCTGATTGGGTCGGTTCTACCGTCACACTCAACGGTACACCTAATAAAGCAGCCCAAACCAAAAGCCCAAACTCGTTAGCGGTACGCAAATCAAAAACATCTTTTATCCAGTTTTCCCAAAATTTCGTATGGTTTTCGTCATACCACGCCTGCTTACGCTCAAGCAGCCCGCGCAGATTATTGGCGTTGTCGTACTGCCAAAGCAACGCTTGCAATAGATCGACTGAAAAATCGAATGATTGGATTTTCATAGCACGATTACTTGGATAGCCGAAGGCGTGATAAACGCCTTTTCCCACATGTTGAGCGCGATTTCAGTTCTTATGAATTCAACTGGCTCGTGGTTAGAGATTTCTACTAGCTGCACGTATATATCGGGTACATCCCGACTCACAGCGGCGGCGAGCTCAAACGGCGAAACATGGGTGCCTACTCTAAAACCATTGCTATTTTCACGCTGGTTTTCCGTATAAGCGAGGATCGCATTGCGCACCGCTTCTTGTGGATTAGTAATAGATGAGCCTGCACGCACGGTTACACGCACCAAAAAATAACGGGGCGTAGGTCGATCAAATAATACACTGTACTTTTGCTTTGAAATGGGATCGATAACCACATGGGCTAGCTTCCCATTCCAACCCGCGCCCGCGCTCTTGTTCTTTAACAGGGCTTGCGCAATATCCGTATCCGTTCCCCCATCGACACATACCCATATCGAGTGTGGCCTCATAAATACACCATCGATAATCTGTGCGACGTTATCGGTATTTTCTCTAAATTGCAGACTATGCACACCCTCTATCGCATACAGAGAAGAGATGATAGCTTCCGAAAGCGCAATACCTTGTAAAGCAAGCGTGCGGTTACGCAGCGCACGTAAGCTTTCGTCTGATTGGGTGGTTTGGCCAAGTGCCGCATTCTCACCGTTATAAACAGTTTCCCAGCCAAGCACGTTATCGACGATAAGCACAAGCGCACCTGCGGGCGCTTCGATAGGGCCATCTTCAACTGCTTGAAAATTTACTTTGCCTGTCCCGTCTTGAGAGAGCGTTGTGTCGCCAGTGGTTTCAAATATTGCTCCGGCTTGCGTGCGCGCTCGCACACCTTTGCGAATCAAGGTATGCGGAACACCTGCAATGTCTACGTTTGCAATTGTCGAATGGGTCTTTTCAGCACGTTCTAGCCCGATTAAGGCGCAGAGTGCATCTAAAAATATCCCGCCGGCGTGGTTGGCGTTGATTTGATTAGCGAGCGCAGCATTGTTACGAATGACCGCGTTACGCCCCAGCGCATCCGCAGTGATCAGCACCCCCTGCGGCGTTTCAGCATCTACGGACAGATCATTGCCGAATACGCTACGCCATTCGTTTTGTACGGCTTCAAGTACCGCAGCCGTATCCGGCACAATCACGCCAGAAGGCGTTAAATATTCATACGTCTTAGCCATGATTCATGAGCCCCGTGGGACCAAAAATAGTCTGGATAGTGGCTTGATAGCGCAATACACCATTCACAATAGCCACTTCAAAGTTCGGAATATCGACGACCCCATCGACTGCGCGCAGTATCTCGCGCGCAATGGCTTCAAACTGCGCTAAATTGGTGTTGTGCCAGACGATTTCTTTTAGAGGCATCCCTCGATCCAAATCGAGCACCATTTCGCCTAACTGCGCTTGCATTGCATGCTGTGCGTTCTGTTTGATTGCTTCGAGTCCCGGCGCCAGCGCAAGCTTGCCATCCGTACCGATATAAATATCGTTGCGGGCGTTGGTTGCTAGACTTTTCAAACAGGACCTCCGCTTATGCCTTCACCACTGCGGACGCCACCATGTCGATGATTCTCAGCGGGGGTATCTCCAAATGTCACCCCACCACGACCAATTACCCGTCCTGTAGTAGTGAGGTTGCCTATACAGTTCACTTCTGCTGCGTGCAATTCGATGATAGGCGCGGTGATTTTGATCTTATCGGGCGAGAGAGCAATACGCACGGAACCATCGGTGCTTTGCAGTACCGCATTAGCGGCGTCCTCTTCCGCTAGGGTGTAATGATGCATGACATCTGGGATAAACAGACCATCTGCGAAAGAATGCACGCGTTGGGTGTTCGGTCCCGCTTCTGTTCCAGATTGTAGATAGAGCGAAATATCCCTATCGTTGGCTTTGATCCAACCCGAATCCCCGGGTTTCAGAGGAAAGCTCAACACAAAAGGACCACCGCCCAGGGCTAAAACGGGTACGCATGCAAGCAAGGGACGCGATACGGCCCCGTTCCCCGTCGTTACTACCCTAATTTGGGGTTGCACCGTGGCAACGTTGCGCCTGCGGTCGTAGTCAATGATCTTCGCAGGTAACATATCATCGATACCTTGCATGAATTTTTTAAACACTTCGCGCAAAGTACCCGCTAATCCGCCTGCATTGGCGGGATCATGGCTTGGGGTGGCATGTTCATTCATGAAAGTATTTCTCTATACAGCAATTTAACCTCCTCCCATTCATATCTTGCTCTACGGTTCTGTAAAACCGAACGCGAGCTTATGCTGCCCTAAAAACTCGCACTTAGTAATGAATATGTATATACTTTGTTAGTACAAAGTCTAAGAGGAGTTCTGATCATGTCTAAACAAGCTGTTTTCACGATGAAACTAGAGCCAGAGTTGCGCGCCGCCTTTACTGCTGAAGCCAATGCGGCCCATCAGCCCGCATCGCAAGTACTACGCGAGTTAATGCGCGACTTTATTAAGCGTCAGCGTGAAGTGCGAGAATATGATGAATTCTTGCAGCATAAGGTCGAAGCGGGCCGTGCGTCGATGCGAGAAGAACAAGGTCGTTCCAATGAAGAGGTCGAAGCGGAATTTGCCTTACGGCGCACTCGTGCAACAAACTAGACATGAGAATTTTTTGGACGCCAGAGGCACAGCAGGACCGTATAGAAATTTGGAATTACATTGCAGCCGATAACCCAAGGGCAGCAGCTAAGATAGATGAACTGTTCAGTGAAGCAGTTAGCAATTTAGTTCAATACCCAATGCTTGGCCAGCTCGGTAAAATAACCGGCACTCGTGAACTCATCCCCCATGATAGCTACCGTCTTGTGTATGAAATTGTGGGTGAAACAATATGGATATTGGCCTTGGTCCATACGGCTAGGCATTGGCCGCCCACGCATAAATGAGTGAGAAGGATTATCGACACCGTCAACGTGAATCTATACGTTTCGCCTCCGCAATCCAGTAAAAGGGCGTATCGTGGTTAGCTAGTTCAAAATGCAACTTGAAAATCACGTAATAACCCGATGCAGCGGGGTTAAGTTTGCTCTCAATGCGCAGTGCGCCGCCAAGGCGGGTAGTGGCATCCAATAGATATTTCGCCTTTATCCCGTACTCAGTCATTTCTGGAATGCCAATCAGGCCAGTGGCTTCGCTGAGTACGCGGATTTCTCCCTGTAATGGGGTGTGATTATTTTTCACAATCAAGGTATCGTCATCCACATACGCGTTCACGCTGCCTGCTTCCTCAAGACGATCTACCTGTTTTAACGCGCCGCCCACAAATGCATAGTTAGCGATATGCTTGTCTGTGGCCTCAAAACGCAATGCCAATCCAAGATCCCCCGCAACCTGTCGTGCAAGGGTGGAAAGTGGCACCGTTGCCGCCTGGCTGCGCGTTACGATGTTGCCTTTCTGGAATTGTCCGGTGGAAGCCTTCAACGTGAGGACAATATCGGGCGGTTGCGATGGATGACAGCTTGAAATATCCCCGATAAACACACGCGACAACCCCACCGAGTGGCGGCCCACGTCTAATAGAATGCGCTTGGGGGTGCGATTCTGATTAAATGGGCTGGTTTCAGTGAGTAAATATTCTCGGTCTGATTTCGGCAAGTTGGTCATGCGAATTTCTGCTTCGTTTTGCAGCGCATTCGCAAATTTGGTCCCCTTGGCGCTCATCGTCAGATTTTCATACGTTTTAAGTTGCCCGTTTATCTCGATACCCACCCGAATCATGCGTGGGTCTAGTTTATCCACGGCTATCCCTTAACTCCGCCGCAGTCACATATAGCAAAGATTGCGTGCTATCGAATTTTCTATAGTCTGGATAGTCGCCGTCCTTTGTTTCAAATACAAAATTCCCGGCGTTATCTTCCTGATAAGACGGTAGCAGCAGCACGTGAGGAGTACATCGCTTTCCCTGTACCAGTAGGATTTCATTGCGCTTAATCGTGATCGCCATAATATTCTCCGCCGCCTTTAGCGTGATTTCATAACGGCGCGTATCCAGCTGGATCGAGAGCGATTGATTTGGGATGGCAGCGAGTGGAATAGATATCATCGCAGCGCCTCAAAATAGGAGGCGGTGCAATAGCGATTGCTTTTTTATCGGCTTTCCCGATTGTTCACCGCGTTGAACCGTTGAGGCATGGGTTTTATTTTTCACCTTGTGCGGGGGCAGTTTTTCGTATTGCGCCTCTACCAGTACCACTTCTCTTAGCTTAAGCGTGAGCATAAGCGCATCAAAAATATTCGGGTCTTCTTCATGCGGCATATCCGTAATGAGCATATTCGGATAAATACCCGCCTTCGTCTGCACGCTGAAAATGTGACCATGTTTATAAGCGTCAAAAATTTGCGAATAGATATTCCGGTAGGCATGCGCGGTGAGCATCATCGATAGTTCAATTTCGACTGGCAGAATGACGCGATAATCGGTAATCGTTGCACCTGATTCAATCGGATGCTCCATCGTCTTAGAGCTGGCTTTAATGAGAGCCTTCATCGGTCTCGCGTCAACAAAGCATTGCACAAAACGCTTATCAAACAATCCCACCACATCCACCGCAGCAGTGGGTAATAATCGCCCACTCATCCCACCACTCCATCATCGAAATGGTTTAATGTCGTACTCAATTCGCGCTCTAATCCTTTGCTGAGTTCTTTTTTGATAGCTGCACCGTCGGACGCTTGCGTATGAATGGTGATCGGTCCAGTCTGTACGCTCATGTTTTTGCTCACGCTGCGGTTAGCGTGCAGGATGCTGTTTGAGGTCTGCGCAGAAAGAGGGATTGAAGTCAGCGCCAGCGCCTGCTGGCCAGCCATCAGCGCGGATTGATTTGCAGAGGCTGCCGTTGTGCCTGGAGCACTGCCGTTTTGCGCATTCGCAGCATGGCCGATACCGAAAAACGACTTAACCTTATCGATTGCGTGGCTAATAACCTTCACGCCTTGCGAGGCGGAGCCAATCGCCGTATCGATAGCGGCAGTGATACCCCCCCATAGTGACGTTACTGTCTTCCCTACGTGATTAAATACTTCACCTATCGCGCCGATGCTCGCCTTAAGCGCAGGTATTCTATTTAGCAGCGTATCTAATGCAGCCTGCGAAGTTTTTGAGAAACGCTGAAATGCTTTTTCTGGCTGGATGAATAACTCTGCGATGAAAATAAGCCCGGCATTGATCAATTCGAACAGATAAGCGAAAGTACTTGCAACCGCAGAGATTACTTTGCTGAGGGTCGGCCAACGTGCGGCAAATTCTCCAATCAGGGAGTCATTGCCATCTAAAAAATTTCTCACATCTTCATAGGCGAGTGCGAATGCGGCCCCTACTGTGGTAATCGCTGCACCTATTAAGAGATAGGGGCCGACAAGCGCCAACGTAGCCGTGGCGGCTTTCAGAACAGCGGGCAAATACAGTGTCGTGAGTACCGCAGCAAGCCCGATAAAAAACCCCTTTACTAAATCTTGGTGCTGCGCTAGATAGGTAGACAACGCCTCGAATTTTTTAAGCAATCCCGTTAGAGCGGGCATAGCGGTAACGGCCATTGTTGTGAATAGGTATCTCAACACCTGGCCCAGGTTGTCTAGTGCAACTTTGTTCTTTTCCAGTTGCTCGGTATATTGCTTCGTGGTGTGTGCCTCTTCTTGGTTCAGTACGCCCAATGCCTTATGTTGTTTGATCTGATCTTGAATGGCTTGTTGGCCTTTTTGTAGCAGAGCAATGGTTGCGTCATCCAAGCCTATTTTTTTCCCCCACTCGGTGGATTCCGTTTTACTCAGAGATTCAAAGGACTTAGCGATATTGAACAGTAACTGCGGGGTGGTTTTGATCGTGCCGTTTACCTCGCGAAAATGCACGCCGAGTTGTTGCAATACGGTTCCGACTTCTCCTTTGCCGGTTTTAGCAAAGTCATGGAGTTTTTCATTTAGATCAATCAGTGATTTTCTAAATACGGTGCCACTTCCTCCGGCGCGTTTGACGGCTTCACTCCATGCTTGCAACTCATCAAAATGTATTTTTAGTGCACTGGCACTTTTGCTGATTTCACTGGCATTTATTACGGCGCGAGCAACACCAGACACTAAGGCACCTACCGATAACACGCCAGCTAATGCACTCGTTGCCACGCCGATCAAAGATTTAAAAGATTTGCCTAGTTGCGTAGTCGCAAGATTAGCGTGCTGAATTTTCTTTTCAAGATGGTCGGTGGCGGTTTCGGCCTCTTGCGCGCCTTTTTTTACAGCCTTTGCATCTGCCTCAAAGAGAATATAGAACGTTTCTAGGATGCTCATTTTGTTGTCCTTCTAAGTGCTTCTGCCGCTATCCATTCGTTATATCGCGTAATGGCGATGATTTCCCACAAAACAAAAGCGTCTTCTAGGGTGTAGAGGGTTCGGAGCTCATGGAGGGTGGCGCGTCCTTCGGAAAGTATCGCCCCAGCCAGCCCATCAACGTTTTGGTAATCCATACTGCCGCCTTGCCCTCGACACCGCTTAAGAAAGTTGAGATTTTTCCTATTGACAAAAAAGAGGTGTTGTAATCCATCATGTGAAACTCGATTTTTATCAGTGTTTCGTAGTCGGGTACATGATTGTCAACGAGTGCAGAGGTTGATAAATTCAACGGGCCGTTATCCGTGGATACGGCAACAAAGCCCATAATCTTCAGCATGAGGGCTTCGTTAATTTTGTAGTCTCCTAGCTTTGGAACCGCGCTAATGGGGTATTGCGATACGATCTCACGGCCTGCGATGGCGGGGAATTTCGACAAAATATAAGTTCGATCCTCGCCTTTCAGGGTCTTAATCGTGATTTCTTTAGGTTCAAGTAATGCGTTCATAGTGTTCCTGTGCGGTTTTCAAATGCAAAAATGTAGGCGTTGCTTTTCATCCGTCCGGCACTCGCTATACTGCTAGCTGGCGTGCCGTCGGTAATGGCACCGTTGGTCAAGATAAGAGAGCGCCCATCTGGGTAAATCGCCGTCATGGTGATAATGTCCTGCGCACTTTGCTTACCGCACCCCGCCCGGTTTGCCTCCAGCAAAATGCGCATATTCTTGTCGTCATCGCTCGATGGAATCAGGTTCAGCGTAAGCACAATCGGATTGGCCTTGGACCAGACAATTAAATCGCCGTTGAGGCCCATGGCCTTATCATTGATCTGCGTGCTGGGTATATCGAACGGGTCGCCATCATCGGCAAACTGCGTAACCGTAAATCCGGCGGGGAAGGTTTTCGATGCACATACATGTACCCTGAGACCGAAGCCAGAAATATTATTCATCTTCGCTCCTACAAATAAATTAGATCAGTATGTGCGCGCCTTCCGCTTTGCGGATTGCGTCGTCTTTACTATAAATAAGGGTGTAAATAGCTTTGTGCTCGGTGCCGTTGCTCTGCGTTTCGGTAGCCTTTATTACGCAATCCAGCCAGTAACCGCTAGTTTGTACTTGTCGCCAGGCGTTAGCGTCACCCGTCATATTGGCTATGTATAACTGCTGTGTGTTGTTTAGACTTTTGCCAATGCTAATCGTGCCGTTGAACAGCGCCTGATTAATAACGCTTTGCAATGTTGCGACCAGTTGTGCGCGCCCTTGCTCGTTGGCGGATACCTTCGCCACTGACATCAACAATTCCATAATCGCACTACCTGCCGCATCTTTAAGCCATTGTTCATTAGCGTAAACATTCATACCTGTGGGTGCGCTCGCACCGCCCATCAACACGCCACGTTGATATAGGTCCAGCATTTGGCCACCTTTTTGGGTGCGGCCGTAATAATTGATACGTAAGGCATCTAGACGGGCTGACTCTGCGGATTCCGTTACACTAGGCGTGAGATTTGCCGACTGAAACATATAATTTTGCGTCGCGTTGCGGCGGCTGTAATCCGTTGCCGCTAGAATCATCATGGGGAGTTGCTCATGGTATTCGTGAGCGGGTCCCGCAAGCGTTAAACCTGTTCCGGCATAGCCCTTTAGGTTTTCGTAATACATCAAGGCATCCGCCGATGAGATGCTTGCTTGAAACTGGTACAGCACATTCTGCGCAGCGTTCCATGTGGCCGCCTCTACCATCTCCTCTTTTGAGAGCGTAGGCAGGAATGCGAAAGAGCCAAAGTTATTTGATTTATCCGTTGAAGTAGCGAGTACCTCGCGCACACTTTCAATTAAGGCACCGTCCGCAAAGATAGCGTGGTCGCTCCAGCCGAGCATCGGCTTCATCGTTCCTCCTGAAATAGCAATTTTTGTATTCGTGGAGGGGGTCGCCGTGGTGAAATTAAATTGACGGTTCACCGCATGAAAGGTAACCACCGCACCTTCGCATAAGGGGCCAGCGCCTGCCTTGCGAATTCCCTCTTGAACGATAGAGGCCACATCGCTATAGCTAGTGATATTTTCAAAAGAGAGATTGGTAACGAAATGTGTGTCGCTCCCTAGGGTGATCGTAAGCGTACCCGCTTTCACTTCTTTGAATTCAGCTAAAGGAGTAGTGATCGCTGCCCCAAAAATCATAGGGGGTGTTTCCGTATCTACCCAACGCGCAAAACTGATCTTTTTAGGACTCGTAATGTTTTTCGATATCCATCCGAAATAAAAAAGGGCTCTGCGATATTCCTCTGAAAGACTACCGAAATAACGCCTCACCTCGTCGTCACTCTCAAATTCGATAATGGCTTTAGGTGGCAGTAAGGTATTCGTTGTGAAAAATCGTCCGATCAGGTCGCGCCGCTTTACTCCGGCTGCCGCCCCTACGCCGGACGTAATATCAACGTACTTAGAAAAAGGAATCGCCATAACTATATTTCCTTAAGTGCGATACAAATTAGGTTCAAAAGTGCGCACAGTTGGCACACGGCTTTCGATCATGCGCGAATGGGTCAACGTAAAATCAAAAGAGGGGCTGGCTGAGAATCGCTCCCGATCGTCTAAAAAATACGTCTGGCGTAGGTCTTGCACGCGGTAGATACCGATTTCGTGCTTTCGCAACACATGGCGGCTTGCATCGCTTTGTAAGATCATCGCCACCAGATTTAATACGTCTGATGCAGTAGGCAAATAGGGCTGTTCAGGATTTTGGGGAACTAGTGCATTAGCCTGAAACGTGGTTTCTATCGCTACAGACTCTCTATGAATAAACGCCTCGGCTTTACGGTCCCACACGCTTTTTCGCTGCGGATAGCCGTAGCGGCGATCGCCTAGCTTATGCAGCACTATCAGCGGACTATTGGGTAGCCCTTGCTGGGTAGGCTGGTATTGCTGCTTGATAGCGACGTTGATAATGCCTTCTGCCCGTAATCCATCCCTAAGCAACGGGAGTAAGAGGCTAAAGAGTTGGTTATCGTTCATACCTTTTTTGTTGCATAGCTACGCCTTAAATATTTCCAACTTGAGAAACTCCAGGGAGTAAAGCCATCGCAACACGCTCTACGACCCTTGAATTCACTGCATTTCCAAGTGCATGGAACGCTTTAGTGGGCGTATCTGGCAATTTCTTCAATCCCTCTAAACTCTGCAATTTTGCACATTCTTTCGGCGTCATATATCGCTTCTGCCAGCCAATAATCGGCACTTGAGTGTCAGTCATTGCAATGAGGCATGGTGCGGTAGTGCGGCGTTTAACGCGTACTCCTGATGCTCTGAATTGAAGAACGTAATCCCATATGTTGCGCGCACCTCCTTTTGCATTCCATTCAAGTTTCTGTAAACTCGATGGAAACCGAAGTACGTCACTCATCCAAGGGGCAATCCACTCTTTGTTATCTGCATAGAATGCGCGATTGCGTCTAATCAAATCTTTTTTCCATTTTGGAAATTGGGCTTGCTCCGTTCTTGCGTGACTCGGCAATGCTGCCCATTGAGTATCTAACCCTTTAATATCTGCAAGACTACGGCCATGACTTCCCTTGTATATGAGCAAACCATCGGCACCAAGACGATTCTTTAGTGCATAGGGCGTCTCATCTTCAAATGGGTAAGTTGCGCCCCATTCCATTGACCAAAGAGCAAATGAGGGCAATTCGCCGTCTTCTGGACAACGCTTCAAAAAGCTATCCCATACATGAAGGCAATCGAGAACCTGTGCGGATAACTTCTTAGCCTCGGTAGGATGATCATCCAATACCGTTGTAATGGACGTATCCGCATCTGAAGTGACGGGCCAGGTGAAATTTTCAGAAAATGGCTCGCGTGAGCCGATGATATAAACTCGCTCCCGAATTTGCGGGATGCCAAAATGATGCGGAGAAAATTTTTTAGCCTTGAGGTGGTATCCCAATCCTGCAAAACCCAGTTCTTTTAGAATTTTCCCCCAGGTACGACCTTCATCATGATTAACAAGATTGGGAACATTCTCAAGGATGAAAAATTGGGGTTTCTTATAATGAAGTATGGCAACAATATTGAAAAACAAATTGCCCTGCGTAGTACATTCAAATCCAA
The DNA here is from genome assembly GCA_031963205.1 of Mycoavidus cysteinexigens. Lineage (GTDB taxonomy): Bacteria > Pseudomonadota > Gammaproteobacteria > Burkholderiales > Burkholderiaceae > Mycoavidus > Mycoavidus cysteinexigens_C. The sequence continues at coordinate 20,389 of JASSUB010000060.1, read as the reverse complement.
GTTTTTTACCTGCTATTGAAAAGGGTTGGCACGGAAACCCCGCCGTTAACACATCGTGATCGGGGATATCTTCGAGCTCAACAAGCGTAATATCCCCCTCTGGTCTGATCCCGTGATTGGTCTCATACAGTACACGCAAATGTTCTTTCCATTCGGCAGCGAAAACACAGGTTCCCCCCAAGTTCTTTAGCGCGAGATGAAAGCCTCCCAAACCGGCGAAAATATCTACAAATCGAAATGGTTTTATTGATAGGCCATTGCAGGGGTATTCGGCATTTTTTAGGCTCACAATCAAATCGCAGCGTTTGGAATGAGAACTGAATGGCCTGCTCCTGGAATACCTATGTCAAAAGACATTAGTAATTCGGCGTAGTTAATGAATTGCATGTTCTCAGAGTACTCTGTTCATTTAAGCTATATATTTTTCAAAGAAATGGCCTATAGAAGACCCTTCAATAAAAAGGGTTTCCTATAGGCCATAATAATCAGATGGATAGTAAAATTACTTGAATGTTCTTATTTATATAAGAATTTATTAATGTAAGTTACATATTTTTATCTAAAAAAATACCCATAAAAAAACCATTAATGAAAAGGCTTTTTTATGGGTTATCTTGGTACTTCGGAGTAATTTAAATTACTTTTATACTAATTTATGTACTAATTTTGCTATTAATTCATCTTTACTCTGAATAGTTGCATCTTTCGCAGCCAATTCTTCACGCAGCCGTATATTCTCAGCTATTAAATCAGCATCTGGACTGGCAGAAGTAGAGCGGGCGGCTATAAGCTGGTCAAGCTTTTCACTAACGGCAGTAGTCGCAGCGAAATTGATAGAACTGGCGCGGAATGCATCGTCTAACTTGCTGTCTATCTTATTGAGTCTTACAGAATCCATTTTCTTTTTACAATCCTTATGAGCTAAAGTTATTGTCCCGTAGCACTGTATTAATTTCCGTGTGCCGACAGATGCTCTTTCCGCACAGGCATTTTTATAATCAGGCCACTTTATTATGATCCCGAAAATAACACCTACTACCCAGGCAGCACCGCCAATAGCCTGAGGGAGTACAGCAGTCATCGAGAACAATCCTAAAGTTCCGAGAATATACCAAACTAAACCCATAAAAGGAGCGACTAACCCCGCAACAAATAACACCCCTAAAAACGCTTTGGCGGGTGTGGGTAAGCTCTTTTGAAGCTTGGCTATTTCAATTGCTATGCTCTCGATCGATTCATCTAAGGCACTCATCGGTTCTTTTGGATGAGCTATCAGCGTTTCGATAATTTGGCACACACTATCTATAATGCACAGTGCCTCGTTAATCCGTTCCTGTAAAAATACACGACGTGCTTCTTTCGGGGTCTCAAGGCCAATATGAGTAACGGTATCAACGGGATCTTTTACTTCCAAATCCGCTATGGTCTTACGTTCAGTTATGCATATCTCTTTGAGTGCCTCTAATTTGCCTTCCCGATCCGCTATCTTCGCGTAGCGTTTATTCGTATTGCTTATCGTGCGCTCACACGTATTTATAATTTTATAGGTGCTCTGATTTTCTATAAATCCAAGGCCATTTATATTAGAGAATGCCCCATTCTCATCGGTAATTCTCGGGCCAAAGGGAGGATCAGCACGCTGCTTACCTTTTCCGGTATACGGGCCAGTACTACTAAAATACATAGAGGTGCTTGAGCTTGAAGAGGAAGCTGCATTAGTTGCTGGATTCAAAGCCGCCTCCTTTTGCCTCTTTGGCACCCAATAGGGCGAAAAAAAGTAGCGCCCGCTGAAAACTCCTATCTATATTCATTAGTATTTTTTACCAAAAAATATCAAGCGGATGAATACACAAAACCCCCGATAATTTACTTACAAAGTAAATTTCAACCAGGTTAATGTATCTGGACGCAAAGAGCGCCATCCCACCCGTCTATGTGATACCAATTGGCATCTGAGAGTACTTGATAACGCTGGTGAGCAAATTCAACCTGGTCGCTAGAACGGTCTCTGCCAATATCTTGTAATGGCTTACAGGCATAGACGCGGATATAGCTTTTTTGAAAATCCAACCCAAGATACTGATATAGATTGCGGTCCACAGCCTGCACACTGGCGCATAGCAGTTCGGGCGGCGCGTATCGATTCATATCAATCCCTATTTCATTTGTCTCGCGTCCGATGAAACGGAAGTACTGGATGCGCTGCTTGTTGATAACGGATAACGCAAGACTGAGCACATTCGCGCCTGGCATCATGATTTATCTTCGACACTATGGGTAAGCGTATTCAGGAGTACGCCAGAATCCACTAGAGGTTTTGCTATGGTGATCGAGACTACGCGCCCTTGCTTTTTGCCGCGTAAACGCGCTTTAACCGTTTTAACCTTTAAAGGCGGCGTATGTAGCTGCGAAATAGCCTTTCGGATATCCCCAGCGGCCTTAGCGCCTATCTTTTCCATTGCGCTAGAAGCGGTCTCTGTACCTCGAAACACCCCTGTGAATCCAGTTTGTGCAAGATGGTTCCACTGTGCGCGCTGCGCTTGCAGGGTGGGGCGCATCGTGGCGCGCATCGGTATATTTTTTTCGGGTACGCCATACTCATGTATTGCCGCCACATACGCCACGGGGGTGCCGTCTTCATATTTCGACGATTCAAACCACCCGACCTTTGCCACTTTGCTATCTATTTGCTTTAGCGCGTTATAGAGACGAGCGCCACCAGGACCAAGTGTGCGTTTTACCTTCGTCATTGGGGGTACTCCTTGACATGTCTTTTTAGTAAAAAAGGGGTAAACGTCAGGGATATATTCCATGCACCCGGCGAAACCCTGAGCCCTCAGGCAAACCGCCAATATAGAAGCCACCGGCAGCACTGGCTGATAGCAATGCGAGAAGTTCCTGACCGTAGGGCGTCAGGGATAACCACCATTGCCATTGTGATTTAACAGGGGGCGGCGTTAGCGTGACTGATACTTTATCAACGGTCGATGCGGACACCATACTTGGCATTTGGCCCGCCTTCACAATATCCGCTATGGCGACTAAGTGCGCCGTCATCAGATGTAGTGCGCGTGCGCGGTCCTCGCCTTGTAGGTAACCGTAATTTTGCGGACTAATATAAGAGGTTGCAGCATTCCAGGTTGCTACGAGCGAAGCCTCGGAATAGATCGTATTATCAGCAAATGCAGGAAAGGACGAGCGAAACGCGCAAATATCAAATGAAATAAGCGCACGCATCATTATTTACTCCCGCTTTTAGGCGGCTTCTTTTTGTTCAGTTCAAAATCTTGCGGCACCAGTGGCGATGATCCATCTCTGGCAGCCATGTCAGCGGCGATTTTTTCAGGATCGCTTTTGATACGATCGACATGAATAAATCCCCCTTCAACGTGCCGTTGAAAAGTTTCATCTGCTTCTAGGAGTGCTAAATCCTGATCACTCACTTCTGTTACCACACCATATGGCGTGATCAGGTCTTTATTAGCTAAACCTGTACCGCCTTTAATCAAAATAAAATGTTCAAAAGTGGGTAAATCATTACTGCTTTCAATCCATACGCGATATTTGGTATCAGACGTTAAGGTTGAGTAGACATACTGCATATAATCTCCTGTCAAATAGTCAAAGCCCACAACACCGCACCACTGCATAAGGCCGTTTGCACATAACCCCGGCGGTTGCATTGGAGTAGGCTTCTTCATATCCTTTCGTCAGTTGCTGAACACCGAGGAGCCGAAACTTCGCTGGCACGATCTGTACAAAAGTATGGCCGCCGTCCGTCGATAGATCGCTCACGCTTTCTGCATAGAGATACGCTATATTATCGCCACCGTGCGCCGCATCAAATTCTGGACTCGAGATAACACGCAACGCCGGATAGGTGTCTTTCAACCATGCCTGCACCGGATTTCCGAATTCCGAAGTGACAGATAAATAATCTATGACTGACGTCCCCAAAACGAGAGTAAGGGCGTCATTTTTGGGATCGATTACGCCGCCTGCTTGGCTGCGCAAATCGGCCACCATAGTACGAATATCCGCAGTAATTTCTAAAAAAGTCTTGTCTTTCCATTTTGTCGAGCCGGTAGCGCCTTTGCCCTTGGGGAGCGTCCCGTATGGCGGCAGGCTGGGATCATTTAATAAGCCATAAGTACGATTTTTGCCATCGTTATAACCGTTAAAACCGATTCGGTTTCTTGCAATTTCGAGTGCTTCCGCCGCTGCGGTGCGCTTGCTAGACGCGCTATCTACGCTCATATGCGATGCACGTATTTCTTCTAGTGGAACGGCGCGCATCCCTTCTTCAAAGCGTACTACCGTGCGCCGTTCAAAATTCACGTTCCAAGACGATAACGGCACATTCGTATAATCGCCGTAGGGAATCGCTGTGCCAGTGAGTTCTATCAACCCCTGCACGATTTCTTCATCCTCCCACGAACCCGCCGTGAGAATGCCTACGCATTTATCAATGGTGCGAGCCTTTGTGATCACTTGCACAAAACCTGGTAACCAGTTTTGCAAAAATTGTACGGGCGTTGCAACACTCGGTATAGTCAAGCCAGGCATTACTGGGGCGCTTGGCATCGCGTCCATCATGATCTGCACCATGGCATCATCCATGCCAATCCCGACCCTACAGAGTGCCTGATATCCGTCTACATTGGACAGTTTGAGTACTCGTACTGCACGCGGGCCGATGTACGAATGTTCTTTACTTTGCATATTCACACTCTCAGTTAGTCAATGTAATAACCGTTAATTCTGGATTAGAGGGCCTGTAAGAGTCGGAGGGATAGCGCGTAACCAATGCGTTCGGCACGATCGCCTTCCCCTCTGGTGCTTCCGTGCCTGCTTTGATGGCAGATAGCGCACCTGTGGCCGTGTCATACATGACGGCATAACCTACTTCTGTAGGGGGAATCAGATTCACGAAAATTTCGCCCATCATGAGGAGTTCGCCTATGGCGTTATTCGATACTTCCAAAGTAGGGGATAACGGACCGTTCGGCGTACCGTAGGAAGCATAGTGCTTAGGGTGGATTAAAATCCCTGCGAATGGGCCTATACCGCCCACTTGCGCCACTCCTTCACTAACGAGCGTATAGGCGTAACCAATCATGTTCGGTTTGTCAGACACTAATGTCCACGTTGCAGCCCGCATTGGGCCGCTCGTAAATAGCTCACCTGGCATGCCCCATGTCATATCAGCACGTACCGTATTTTGAAAAGGCATGGTCTTAGGCTCCTTGTAGATAGGTATCTAGATCTTTCACGACCGAAAGATTTTTATTCATCATGTGAGGCAATCCCGCTCCGGGTTGCGGTGCGGCTTGAGCATGGAAATAACCATCAAGTGCCGCCATTTCTTGCCCTTTAGTGCAGGAAATACCAAGCTTAGAGACGCCATAGCAGGCGATTTGATTCAGCGTTTTATCAGCATGATCGAAAGTCCCAATGTGGGGAGAAAGACGATTAGCCAGTTCAACGCGCTTATGGGTTTCGCTTTCTTTGCATTCCAATTGTTGAACACGTGCGCCTAACGCCTCGAGACAATCAGCCGCATCAACAGTAGAGACGATTCGTTTACTTTGCTTTGATGGAGTTTTAACGCTTACCTTGCGTAATCGATTAATTGCGCTATCCATGCTTACACGTATGGCTTTCGGGACAGACTTTGACGCCGCCCGCCATGCTTGGGTTGCGGCATCCATCGCTTGCGCGGTGTCGTCATCTTCCTTTTCTTCCTCGTCTTCGGTTTCTTCTTCGTCCTCCATCAATGGGGGCGTATCATCATCAACTTCAACCGGCTTTTGATTGGGGTCTGTTTCGTCAGCGGGTGTTTTGTCCTCATCGTCGGTTGCAGGGGTACGACTTACTAGCGCCTGCACTAGGGGAATTAATTGCTTGACTACATCAGCTAAAGACATGTCTTCATCTTGTCCTGCTGGATTTTTCTCATCTGGCATACATAGCTCCTTTGCATCAAATGTAAATGTCATATGGTCTAAAACGGCCACATCTGGCCCCATGCGCCCTCCCTTAACCGATGCAAGATGATTGCCTCTAATCGTTCGTTGGATCGCGTCGTAGTGTTGTCCGTTGTATTGGCCCGTCGTAAATTCGTACTGACAACGATAACCAGCAGATAGCTCTCGTTTGCCGCTATTGATAAGCACTGCAAGAGACTCGGAAAAAACTTTGAGATTGCCTTTGAGTACGCCGTTTTCGTAGTACACCTCTTCACCAATGACACCGTGAATGCCTTTTTTTTCAGGGGCGGTATATCCGGTGTCTTGGTCGCCTAACATTTCGTGTTCATCGACCCACGGCAGAAGCCGGAACGACTCGATACAATCCGGATCAGATAATTCTTTTTCGGGGCGATAGACCATGTAGATGCGCTCTGGCTCAGGTGCGCCGATAGAGCGGCCTAAGTACGGAAACACGCCCACCTTTGAGAGCGGGTTATCTTTAATTTCTATCCAGCCGTTGGTATCGATAACACGGTGTGTCATGCTTTATCTCCGGCAAATTGAATGAGTGGGGCAAAAGCACACTTGCAATTGGGCTCTTCTCCAGGCTGTACATAGGCGTCATTTGGGCCAATGGGCGCACCTTTTGTTAAATCGAATACGTGGCCGGAGAAGTCCAAATGTTTTTCTCGAGGATGCAAACCGCCGTGACTGTGGACCCATTCGGCTTGAGTCACGCCAGCGCCTACGCAACGGCCTCGGTTAAATCCGTTGTAGGCTTTTCGTGTTTGATCCAGTGCGATGTTTTTAGCGCGCCGCCTTGTAATGCCTTCTTGCGATTGCAAAAACGGGATCACATCCTCTAAGCCGTTTCCGTTCGTAATAGAGCGCATAACGGCCTCTTTGACACTATCGAGATAGTGCTTGGCAATCGATTTAATGAGCTTCACGTTTTCGGTTACCGAACTGTCAAGGATGGCTTGATAGCTGGGCGGAATGGCGCTTGTTTTCAGAGATACGCCGCCAGATAACTCCCGTAAACTATGGCGTACACTGGCGCTACTGACCTTATCGGCCTCCGTCATCATGCGCTTAACGCATTGTTTTGCTCGTAATGTGAAGTGCTTACGAATATTGCGCGTTAATGCCTGCATCAGAAGGCGCGCTTGGCTCGATATACCGGCATCTTGCGCAAAAAACGCCTGTGCAGACGGGCTTTTGAATAACGCGAGCAACTCTCTGTACGTGCTAGCTATCATCACGGTAACGAGTGCATCCAGTTCCTGCTGATAACGCGCTTGTAACCCTGCACTGACCCGCAAAGGCCGACCGCGTAGCAAGGTGGGCTGAAACGAGCTGATCTGCGTGGCTTTTTTGAAGCGGAGTAATTTACGCGCCATCGCTTTCTGTTCCGTCTAACTCGTCGGGAATAGCCTCTTCGATGCCCGTATATCCGCTGTCTGGGTCTTGGGTGATACGGCGTCGTTCATCGATTCCGTCCACTGCGCCGGATTGCGCCAAAATCGCGCCCGTCTCCGCTTTTAATTTGTTCACTTCCGCATGTTCTTTCGTCGTCATAGAATCGAGTGGATTCCATGAGACTGTGGTTTCAAAAGGCTTTATCCCAAACTTAGGCGCAATCTCGGAGCGAATGACGAGCAAATGATGACGATCTAAAAGTGCGGTCAAATCGTGTGCTTGAATGCTTTCTAACTCTTCGTGATAGCTCGATTCCTCAAACGCGCCTATCGCGTTAAAGCCTTTCGGAGAGGTGCCAAGTAGCTTAGTAGCTGGCACGTTTGCCGCCGCCGCTACTAGCTGGTATTGCGTCATAATCACCGCATCAAAATCTGCTAAAGCTGTGTCGAACTGTTCAATTTGTTCTTCCTTCCCAGCGACTTTGATACCGTAGTTATCGCGGAAATGCACCCAGGTGGCGATGCGCTCTTCAAATTTCCCCTGATTAGCGACGGCGCTTTCTACGTCCATATGGACCACGGTACTACGCTTAGAGAGGGCAAGCAGCGGCGCTTCATTAGCAGTGCGCTCTGACGCATATACGCGCTCAAAAATCTTTTGGGGTACAGATACCCCGCCATAGTGATAACTTGGCTTTAGTACGTCCGGGACGTCGCCAGTTCTGAAAATAATTAAATGCGAATGGTGAATCGGCTTGCCATTTACGCGCCAATACGTAGGTTCATAAAAATGAAGGCTGGTGGGATCGGTAATCGCCGCCGCATGGAGTTCTGGCATAACCCAATAGGGATCAATCTGCCGAATGCCCTTATAACTGCCTGGTGTCACACCGTCAGGGTTAAAAGGTTTGGCGTAATATTCGGGGTCGGTGGATTGAACAATGAACATTGCAATACGAATCCCAAATACCCGTCCCATACGCACAAATTCACGCATGTGATGATTCATGCGAAACCGCTTATCTTCCTTGCGAATCGCATCGATCACTCCGGTATTAATCCCGGTTCCATTATTAACCGTGACCGTGTAACCGTTACGAATAGCATCTTTAGCGGGCATCCCGCACGCTTTATCTACCAGCCAATGCTGCGCAATCAGCGCGCACAGTTGATAACCAATAAAGCTTTGTGAGGCATACCAGCCCACTTGAGCGGCAGGCATATTCTGTTGTCGCAACGCGTACACCTGCTTCGCACTATCGGCACTCTCGTTTGCATCCATCCCCACACCAGACGCGGCAAAATCTGCCGCGGTGCGCTGAAATGCCGATGCCTGCAAGTGCGCCCACAGCACACTTTGCCTTATGCGTAGATCCTGCCCCGTCGTAAAAAAGCCCCCGGATTTCTGTATCTCGGAGGCTTGGGGTAACGTTGTTTTGCGGCGTAGCCAATCAAACATAGCAGCCTTACTCTAAATCGAAAAAACCGCGGGATTTTCTTTCGGGTGGGGCAAAACACATCATGAGGGCATCTGCAAGGTTCGGTGATCGTGTTCCCTGGGGGGTTTTGTCTATGATAATTTTGCCTACCGTGTTAATGGTGTAAGTGGGTTGCGAAAGTTCACTGGTAAGGCGCGCCAATACCGGCAATGCACCCGACAATGAAATAATGTCGTCTGCTTCAAACGGAAGGTGATCCGTAACCGCCCTATGCGTTTTCTGAAACCGAGTACGTAACGCCCACCAGGCTTGTGCTTTGCGATTGGCAAAAAAATCTTGATTCGTGCGGCCGTGCACCATTTCTTTATCGGGACTGACTACGCCGCCCGAACCGCGAAACGGTAAGACAACAATCTCACGTGCACCGCTTTTCCTGCGTCCTTCATTGATCACTCGCGCATCGCCGCGAGCGCCCGCGCCAAGGCCATCAGCATCATAATGAAACGAACCATAATCATGTATATCGCATAGCGTGAATGCTTTTTCGACCGTTTTATAAATATCGGAACCTTCGCCAGACCACGCTTCAAGATATTCAACCACTATCCCGTGTGCGCCGCAAAAGGCGTTTAAATCGATTCCTTCATCTGCCACATCCAGCGCACCGCTACGTATACCTGTAGGCAGCACCCCAAGCTTTTTATGCGCGTCTATTGCGGACTGAATCCATTCGTTAGGAATAAGAATGCCTTCAACAGACGCGGTATAACAAATATCGATTTCTTGCGCGACGATCACCGGGTTATCAATCTTGCGCTTTTGCGCTTCGTACCAGTGATCATCTTTGCGCGGATCATCACGCCAATGAAAGGTAAATACTGGGATTTTGCCCGCGTGCCGTTTTTGTGCAAACGGATTCGCCATGCCATTCGCAGAGGAAATATCATGTCGGCAGTTCGTAGTTTGTGATAGCGAGGCATCAACCAGCAAGGGGCGCTCAAGGTGCGCCGCCTCATCGACAAAATAGACGCTGGCCCGATCACCTCGGCCTATGCCGTCCCCCGCTTCGCCGGTCATTACAGAGCCTGTTTGCGGGAAATGGATACGCATATGGGGCGCATGTTTTAGCGGGTCCCAGCCGCCCCGAAATTCCGGCGGTAGCAACCCTAAAAACATCCGCGCCTTGTGAAACAAGGATTTGGGGGAACCGATTTTGTCTACGTATTCCTCTTTGCGCGACCCAAACCCCGCTACTACGCCCTCATGAAAAAGACAGATTGTCGCGGCTACTCCGACCGTGAGCCAGCTTAATCCCATATCGCGGGATTTTTCCGTAAGGCCTGGAGACTGCGTGCGCCACTTGTCTAAAAACCAGTCCACCCATTCTTCTTGTTTCGGAAAAAGCAGAAACGGGATCGATGCGGGCAAATTGCGCTCTACATTGCGCGGGTCAAACGTCATTCCCCAATCTATAATGAACTGCGCTGGGTGGTCGCGATAGAAGGTCTTTAACGCGGGTAGCGTGGCTGGGTTTGCCCGAATACGCGTTAGCCTTTCTGCGCGGCATGCAAACACCTGTACATAATCTGGGTTGCGAAAATCGAATGTGAACGGAAGTGGCATCTCACGAATTCATCATCTGCTGATAAATCTTTGCGGCCTCAACTGGATCATTCGTTGCGGTAGTGATTGACTGCACAGGACCGCCATTTGCGCCAGTTAATTCAACGCGCTGCCGGTCTGTCCAGCCTGCCTGACATTTCAACCAAAAAATCATTGCGGTGGTATCGTTTCCCTTCGTCGCCTTATCAAATAGGGTTTTAGCAACTATGACGTTCGCCGCTTCCTTACCAATCTTAAGTTCAGAAGAGAAATGCTTACGCAGGGTTGGCCCAGAAATGGGTTTCTCTTCGCGGGCTGTCATCAACCGCGGAATATCTGAATGACGTGCACCCAAACCCGCTAATTCCTGTACTCGTTCGCGTTGTTCCTCGCTAGGTTTAAAAGGTAAACGCCCAGCGCCTGGACGTTTACCACCGGATTTATTTTTTACTCCTGGCATAGGTTGCTCCATGCATCTAAGCGCAATCAGCGCCCGGCTGATAGTCACATTGCCATAACGCGCCCAAAAAGAGAAACCCGCACCAGTATGACACCGGACGCGGGTTTCAAAGCCGCCGGGGCAGGCGGCGGGGGAGAAATAAGTACTAGAAATGCAAAAAGCCCACTTTGGGCGGACTTTTAAGCAGTCTGAACACACTTCTGTCCAGACAATATCAAAATCCTATATTAACTGAACCAAAAAATCAAGTGCTTTTAATTTTTTTTGCATATTTGTTTTGGTTACTTAGTGAGTAGCGCATAACAGCCATGTTACCGTTCTGCCTACATCCCCATGCATCGTAGAGAATAACGCCGGGATCACTTCGGGGTGTAAATTTTTATGATTGTCTAATGCCCCCGCGATTACATACCTAATTTTCTAGTCTTCATCATTCTTCATAGCAGAGAGCAAAGCAGAAATAGCTTAGGAAGGTAATACTTTCTGTTTACCTAAAATCTCCGCGGCCTCATACCTGACTCCCGAATCTTTATCCTGTAATTTTTGGATCAAAGCCAAAATGGTGTCACTAGATAGTATTTTCGATTGCTCTAAGTTACGTTGCATCACTGTATACCTTACAAAAAATCGCTCTTGGCCTACTTCCAGTATCACGAGGGGTTGGAGATATGCATAGCCCATATCCGCTTAACCTGGCTTTCGCTGCACCCTGCTAACTTGGCGGTGCGTCGGATGGTTTCGTCAGCGCGGCGTAAGGCGATAATGCGCTGCTGTTGAATCAAGTTGGGTTTACGACCCCCATATTTACCCGCTTTCTTTGCTAGTTCAATGCCTTGGCTCTGGCGATCACGGCGTGTCTCATAGTCATCACGGGACATTTGCAAAGCTAGCTTGAGTAGCATTTCCTGGGTAGATTCCAGGACGATTTTTGCGATGCCATCTGACACCTGCGCTAACTCCGACAAATCAACAATGCCCGGTATTGACAAGCGTGCGCCTTTAGCCCGAATAGCTGCAATCAGCCGCTCCGCTTCTGCTAAAGGTAAGCGGCTTAAGCGATCAATTTTTTCAGCCACCACGACATCATTAGGTTGTAAGTCTTCAATCATGCGCAGCAGTTCAGGACGATCGGGCCGAGCGCCTGATGCCTTCTCCCGATAGACACCTGCAATGTAATATCCCGCTTCGCGGGTGAGGTCTTCTATTGTGGCTTGGCGGGTGAGGTCTTGCTCTTCAGTACTGACACGTAGATAAATACGGGCAACGTTCATAGATGCTGTTTCTAAAGAAGTATGGAATCTTAAATAGCCAAATAAGGTATACCCTATTTGGCTAGCCATCATCGTACTAGCCAAAAATTAAAATAGCAACCCTATTTGACCAAAACCTATTTGGCTATTTAAATTGACTATCCAATGATTCCAGGGGACGGCTCAAAAAATAATGAACAGCTAATCTCGGGCGAGATAGTGAGCATTACTTCTTAACATACTATGTATCTGTAGCGATCTGAAATTTCGATAACGTTGAGATTGTAGATAAGCATTTAATGATGCCGGATTAGTTGCTGCATCTCTGACCTTTTTACTCTTATCCTGTAATGCAGATTCTAAAGACTGAGTAACGGCTAAAGATGGGCTTTTCTGGTTCACTAACACACGGGCCGCCGCTTCCCTAACCGCTTCCTTTTTATCTCCTGTCATTACAATCAACATAGCAATCGCTTTATCGGGTAGTTTTTTATACTTAATTAATGTTTTTAAAACGATAGATTCAAAATTTTCATATTTACCTCGCAATTTTCCTATCAAAGCTAGAATAGTATTTTCAGGTAGTGAATCACAGTGATGCAACACTTCTACTATTTTATTTTTTACAAAAGAATTTTCACCTTCTAACGCTGTAGTCAAAACTTGAATAATAGTATCAGGCAGCATTTTCTGTCGGCCTAATGCTTTTACTGCAGCGTATCTAACCAGCCAGTATTCATCTGTTAATGCTGTAATAAAAGCCTGAGTAATGATCTCATCGTACTCTTTTTGGGTATCTAATACGTTGTTTAATAAAGAGGCCACCCAATCCCTAACGCTTTTGTTTTTATCTTTTAACAATGTGCTGATTAAATCTAGAACTGTATATTCTGGTAGATTTTTTCGCTCAGAAAATACTGATGTTAAATTTCTAATCGCTTTATTTCTTACACCTTCATCTTCGTTTCTTAAATCTTCAATCAAGGGTTTAATGAGAGCATCCATTGTCAAACCATCCATAAAAATTAAATCATAAATAATATAGGTAGTATCCTAAAAAATTATTGAGGCGTACTATCGCTTATTACCTCTATTAGTCCTTTACTCTCAAAAATGGGGGTTAAATGCTCAATTGCAGCGCCTTCAAGTACTCTCCCGTTGTCCGCTATCACCTTCACATCGCGCATTACGGTAGACTGAGATAACCCATATTTTTTAGCAATTTTCCGTGTAGAGAAATGCTTACGCTGCCACCCTCTGGCAAACACGCTCCACGCTATCGCTAATGTTGCCTCGTCATGCTGGGTGGAGATCATTCTTCGGTGGTAATCGCGAATGCCATGCACACCGCCCGCTTTACACTCTTGATGTCCATACCATGCATGAATTGCATCTATCTCTGGCTGGGACAAGTGACGCATCACCATTTTGCGCACTATTGCACATTGCCCCCGAACCTCTAATGCCGTCAGCCCTTCAAAGTTGATAGTGCTTGCTTCCCTTGTCCGTTTAATTAACTCATGCATTCTGCTGTTATATGTTGCAGGTTGTGCCTCCATGAGAAAAGAAAAATGCAGGCACTGCTGCACAGATTTAAAGATAGGAGAATCAGTTGTTGGCATGCGTCTTCCTGGTCTAGGTTTGTCTTCATTGGCGAGACTTAATAAGCCTTTACAATGACTTTTGAATTCTTTTCTTTATGGCAAAAGCAATTTATTTTTTATGGGGTGTAGGCATGCCAGATAGTGCAATCGTCATTTCCACTTCAACCCGCGGCATGCCATATTGCTTACTAGCCTGTACATGAATCACTTGCGAATCGTCTCTCCATGCAACGCCGTTTGCGCCGTCTTTGATAGCCTTAACGATGTTGTCCAGGTCAGGGCGCTGGGTGTGGGCGATTGCGCCAATGACTGCCGCCTCTCGTTTCTTAAAATTCCAGCTTTTCGGGATAGACAGGAAGGCACGAATAATCAGGCTTATGGCACCTTCCGCCGGTAATTTCTCGCTCATCGCCTGCTGTGCGACTAGACGGACCAGGCTTTCATATTGAACGGTCTTTTTTGGGGTGTAGTGTGCAATGCGGCCTTTTCGAACCAATGCCCGAGCGCGGCCTTTAGCGACTGGCTCGCCTGGAATAGTAAATTTGATGGTGTCTGGCATTTTTTTAGGTCGAAAAAAATCAAATCAAATTTGGCAATTTCTGGTTTATCCGCATCGGCTTACGCCTCCTGCCGCTCGCAATGCTTCTCGGTGCCACTTATCTTTATATCTTTCCTCGCTTGCTTTCCCAATCAAAAACAATAAACTCGCCGCCGTCCTCACGCAGTCGATCAATAATGCGTTCTCCAAGGAACGATTTAAGCCCAGGCTTTTTCTGGCCTTCATCTTTGTAATCTTCAAGAGGAATATTGGCGAGTAATAATGTTGGTTTGCGCTTTTCATAGCGTCCGTTGAGTACTTCGAACAAAATTAACTTTTCCGCATCCGTGCCGAATTGTTGGCCGACTTCATCCAAAATGAGTAAATCGGGAAAAACCAGAGCCGCGGTTGCTTCACTCTCGGTTTCTTTTCTGTCTTTATGCCACGTCTCTTTAATACGTCTCACCGCTCGCAAAACCGAAGTGAAAAGCACCGTGCGGTTATATCGATGCATGATACGAAGCCCAATGCTTGTAGATAAGTGCGTTTTTCCTGTTCCTGGTTTGCCTATAAACACAGCTGATCGCCCCGTTTTCAATACATCCTCAAACCTATCGGCGTAAGCCAAAGCAAATCCTAAGGCTCGCTTTTGAGAAGGAGTTTCTGCAATAAAGGTTTTCAAACTGCGGCTTTGAAAGCGTTCTGGAATACCTGCATTGCCTATTTTTTTTTGCCATGCGTGTAATTTCGCGTCACGCTCTTTTTTGTCCGCTTCAGCTTTTTCAAGCACTTTTGCTTCATCGTTGCATAGTGGACACTTTGACCAGATCGAATTTATAAAACACTTGGATTCGTATTGGCCGTGCTTATCGCATTTGTCCATGCGGGTTTTCGGTTCAGCGTGAATGCCAATTTCTACGAGTGGCCTCATAATTTCCCGCTTGTTCCGTAGTCCAGCTTGTCAAAATTTTCTGCCCTTGGTTGCCTCGGGTTTACGGTTGAGTACGTTTTTGTAATAACCGCATCCTCTAACTTCGGAATAAGGTAGTTAAGGTGAATGCGTTGTCCTTGCCTCGAATTTCGGGCTGCCTCGGTCGCACACGTGATAATTTGTTTATCGGAGTAATGGGGTAAGAGCGTTTCCCATGTTGGCATCTGAGGGGTAGCCTCAATGCCTATTTTGCGCAATTGTTGGCACAGCAAACCAATACGCGCTTGTTGGGTCGATTCCGTTTCAGGCCGTTCTTGCTCTACTAACACAACTACTTTAGTAGGGGTGTTAGTAGTAATGGTGTCTGGTGATTGGGTATTGGTTACTGGTGTATGGTTAGCCGTTGCAGGTGCGTTACAGGTGTGTTTCTGTTCTGTGCCTGTTCGCGTTGCAGGTGCGTTACAGGTGTGTTCTTGTTCTGCATTTGTGATTGCTACAGGTACGTTGTCGGCCTGTTTCAACATCTCGCGCAATTGGATAACTGACGTATCCCATTTTGGCATGATATCCAAGGCGCGAAGTTCGGCGAATAGACGCGACCGTTCTTCACGATGTCGGTTCATCCGGTCTTTTTCGTGGGCTGCTTTTTGCTCACGCTCGCCATTGCCTTCTTGGTATAACTTAATCTCTTTATCACAGCGGGCATTGTGCCAACCGTCTTCTTTGAGCTCAAAAAACTCTTCCAGTATGGCATTCACCGCTTCGCGTTCTTTTTTAGTGCGCGCTCCAATGAGGCGTTGCACTACCCCAGGATCAGCAGATAAGGGGCATTCCTTCGCATAATATTTTCTGATGAGTTGGCTGTAGATACCATGTTCCATAAAGCTTAGATGCGCAGTAGCCTCAGCGTAATCTCCAATGTGGTGTTCGTAGTAGTTCATGCGATTAACCCTATGCTGAGGCACACTCAAGCTGCTAAAGGCAAGGTATTTAAATAATTAGGAAGAGAGGGGATATTGGGGGAAAGCCACAACATTTCTGTACGACGCACTGAGCCGCCACCGTGAGCTATTGCTCGTGTTGGCCTAGTCACGCGCCGCCAGTTTATGAGCTTAGATTCATATAGTTCGTGCGCATAGGCCGATAAAATAACCATCCCTTCTAACTTTAGTATTGCTGCTAGAAGCTTTGCGTGATCGCCATTAGTCATTTCATGCCGATAACATGCGCAACTTATTTTGCGGGTTCCATGCATATATGGCGGATCGATATAGAACAGCGTTTTGGGGGCATCGTACATAGATAGTACTTCTAGAGCAGGCTTGTTATGCAATACAACCCCTTTCAGGCGCAGGCCAAATGCTTGTATACCTTCCGGTAGCCCCTCCCATACTCCCGTTACTGAGCTGTGTGGCTGGATATTGACTTTAAAGCCAGTATGTTTTTTAGTTGCTCCAGCTGAGCCAAATCCCATTTCAGCTCTAATCAAGGTGCAACGGGCTTGTTGAACGTCATCATTGCAACTCCTTCTAGCAAGCTTAAACTCCGATTCGGAATAAGGCGTAAACGTCAATGACTTAGCAAGTCTGGCCCGTTTTTCGTCATCCTGTAGCACACGCATGACGTTAACTATCTGCTCGTCTAAGTCGTTGTAATATTCCTGGTAACCTCTCTTGTCGATGCGCTTTTTTCTCATAAGCACAGATGCAGCTCCGCCAAATGGTTCAACATACGTGTCGTGCTCCGGGAAATGGCTAATAATCCATTCAGCTAAACGCCACTTTCCGCCGTGGTACGTCATGACTGGGCGTGATGGTTTGTTCATTTCAATTTCCCTGTTCTTTGTCAGACAAATCAGACATGTACTAGCATTCGATCCACACTTTTTCTCTCTTGTTGATCGGTACGTGTTTTTCCGCTATGTGCTTAGGTCACTACCCAGCTAGATTTAGCTAAATAGGAAAAGGTTTGTTAATTTTTGGTTGCACAATAAGAATTTCATGACTTATAGGCCGTAACTTCCCTAGACGAAGGGCCGCGCCGATAACGACATCGATGCGCCACTGATCTAATTCTTCAGGCCATTGCGAAATTGCGCTTCGACTCAACTTTAGAGCTCGCCCAAGTTTGGTACTACTGCCAAATAGCTCAATGGCTTGCTGTTTTGAAATGATCATTTGGGCAAGTATCCTTTTCTTACTAATTTCTTCGATGAAGTTCGTAGAAAATAGTACACAAACAAAGTAAATTTGTAAACAAAAGTTTGCAAATTAAGTGTTCCATAAAATTAACACTTATTCAGAATATTCAATTACAGTTTGTAATTCACAAACGATGGGGCTGTAGGTACAGCACCTTGGGCGCGCAAAAATTCTATGTCTCACTATTTTTTTCTGATCCAGCGGGAATGTATTGTCGCTAAAAGAAAAGGAGTGAAAACTCTCATGGCCTCGCTAGCGCGCCCCGAATGTCTGCACGACGCGGATACGATATGAGCTTTAAAGATAGATTGCTGTCTGTACTGAATGAAAAAGACATGAGGCCGACCGATCTTGCGCGGCGCATTGACGTTCCGCGCATGACTGTTTATAAGTGGTTTGGTAGCGAGAATAAGAAACCCACTAAACCCAATGGAGAAAATTTACTAAAAACTGCTGATGCTTTGATGGTCCACTCAGAATGGCTTCTGAAAGGAAAGGGCCCGAAAAAATTGAGCGAAGAAATTGTTTGGGCTGGACACGAACATAGCCGCTATGCTGTCCGCATAGTCAATATTAAATTCACCGATGGCGCACGTAAATTTTCCACTGTGCCAACCGGAGACAATATGGCAACTATTTTTTTGTCCGCAGAACTGTATGAAAAAAACAACTATGATCTAGATAAACTCTTTGCCATTAAGGTAAGAGGTGAAGCTATGGCACCAAGCCTCTATGATGGCGATTTGATTATTGTTGACAGCGCCGATATAACCCCCAAGAATGGTATCGTTTTCGCTATCCATGAAGAAGGGGAAATGGTGATCAGACGGCTTTTAAAAATAGGTAATCAATGGGTTATTTCGTCGGATAATTTGGACAAAAGCATCTATATAGATAAGCCCATGACGAAGAAAAATCTGATTCTCGGTCGTGTGGTGCATAAGCAAAGCAACCGTATCTAACAAGAAAAATAGAGGTTGCGTATAGGGGTTGGGAGTTCTCTTCCTGCCCCTATTCTTTGAATGAACTCCTATCCTGCTCTGTTTAAAAATAAACAAAATTGTAAACTTTTTTAGACATTTCACACCTTTAAAGTAACTTTTTGTTTACAAATTATATTATTTATGTATACTTTTGTTTGCAAAATTTATACGATTTTAAGCGTTGAGACTATCTACAAAGAGAACGACCTTGACCCGTTTTTAAAATTGCAATAGGAGAAGACCATGACAGAAGTAACCACTACAGGGTCAGTGTAAGGATGCTGCCATGAAAAAATTCCTTACTAATTTCATCTATTACATGCGTCTCGGCTACGGTATCCGCCGCGCATGGGAACTTGCCAATGTGACGATGTAATGAACATTCATAGCTTTCCATGCGCTGTCACCGCTGACCTGAATCGCTATCTCACACAACTTGACAGAGAAAACCTTTGGCAAGAGGCCGTTGAATCTAGGCAGAAAGCATTACTTGCGGAGAATGGCGACTATTACCCCTTTGCAATTGACAATCTTTCAGAGGCAATCGGTGATATCGAACTCAAAAACATCGCCGCCTTGCTCAAGGCTGGCAACTACGAAGAGGCGGGGGAAACTCTCACCGAGTTGGTAATTGCGTATTGGGAGCGCAAAACTCAACTCAGAGTCAATCGCGAGATTGAAAACGAACAAGCTAATGCCTGCCCCAACTGTCGTGGCCGAGGCTGCCGCTACTGTGAGGAATGACGGATGAACGCACCGAATGATGCCTTCTTGAAGGCGAGACAGTCTGGCTTAGGCGGCAGTGATATAGCGACACTGCTTGGCATCAACCCATTCTGTACCAGGCTAGAACTCTATTTGCAAAAGCGAGGCGAAATCGCATCCCAACCAGATAACAGCCTTACAAAGGCTGGCCGAGTCATGGAGCAAGTAATCGCAACGATGGTTTCGGAGCGCACAGGCAGCAAACTGCGCCGCGTGAACAAGACACTGCGACACTCCAAGCACGACTTTTTAATCGCACACATTGATCGTGATTTTGTTGGTATCAAAAAAGGGCTAGAAATCAAGAACGTCAGTCCACGCATGGGCTATCTGTGGGGAAAAGATGGACAGCCGGACGCTATTGCTGAGTACTACATCCCGCAGCCACATCACTACATGCTAGTTCTGGATTACCCTGCATTCGACGTAGCGGCCTACTTTGGCGGTGATGACCTGCGCCTCTACCCGATGGAGCGCGACCCAGAGATGGACGAAATAATCATCGAGACAGCCCACGATTTTTGGCACAAGCATGTTCTAGCCGGTGTACCACCAGAACCAGAATTTGATCACCCGGCAACACTACCAATGTTTAAGAGACTGTACCCAGGGACCAATGGAGCAACCGTCGAAACTGATGAAACAATTCTACATTGGGCTAAGGTCGCACAAGATGCTGCCAAGCGTGCAAGCGAATATGAAAAGGTCGCAGAAGGCGCTAAAAATCATCTTCTAGCCTTTATGGGAGAGGCTGCCGTTTTGAGGCTGGACGGTAATCAGGTATTCCGCCGTAAGTTAGTCCAGAAAAAACCCTACACCGTCGAAGCTACAAGCTATATCGACGCCCGTTTTGGCACAACCAAGGAGTAAATCAATGAACGAAGTTATCACCGCTAACCCCTTCGCGGCATCCTCTCCGACTCAAGCGCGCTCGGGTGTCAACGCTATCGCCCAAACAGACCAACAGCGCGCAATCGCGGAAGTTCAGGCAGCCATGATGATCGCCAGGATGAACCCCCGCGATCCCATCGTAGCGATGGATCGCATTCTCAACACCTGCACACGTCCGAGTCTTGCAGATGCTGCCGTGTATACCTACGCCAAGGGCGGTTCTAATGTCAGTGGTCCTTCAATTAGGCTTGCCGAAGCAATGGCCCAAGCCTGGGGTAACTTGCAATTTGGTATCCGTGAATTGGATCAAGCCAACGGTGAATCAACCGTACAAG
>JASSUB010000032.1:0-19250 GCA_031963205.1 Mycoavidus cysteinexigens | reverse complement strand
AGAGCCTGTTTGGAGTCTCTTAAAAAAGCGATAATAAAGGCTTGATCCAAAAAGAGTCCAATTGCAAGATGAGAAAGCGCTACCCAAGTGATATAAGTCGAGAACATTTTGAAGCAGTGTTGCCTTTACTGGAAAGCTCAAAGAAGAAAACGAGTCCTTGTAGAGTGGACCTATACGATATATTTTGTGCGATGACGTACCTGTTGAAGAGCGGCTGTCAGTGGCGGATGCTGCCAAGCGACTTTCCGAATTGGAGTACGGTGTACTTCTATTATCGACAATGGAGCGCATCCAGTAATGGCAGTCCGAGCCTGCTAGAGCAAGCTTTAAAAAAATGTGGTTGGCGCGGTCCGTACAAAATAGGAGCGCAAGGCCAAGACGAGTTTCTGCGTGCGACCTGAGGTCGCTCGAATTTCTGTTTCAAAGACTCCAAACAGGCTCTTAGAAGAAAAGCTTAGAATTATTGTCGGCGTCTTCCTTAACTTGCACTCATTGATTCACCCTCTAAACTTTCTAAAAAATCGCTTGTACCCCCTCATAAATGGTTTATAATTAACTTATATAGGTTAATTGCGATTGGTTTGCTGCACCCTATTGGATAGAACAGAAAATGGCACAGGTCTTAAACGTTAAAGAACTGAGGAAGCTCGCAATGTTTATCACCGCTTTCGATACACTAAAATTGGTGAAACGCCTCATAGGCATCGGCGCTTCACCTGCTCAAGCAGAAGCTGGAGCTGAACTACTAGCAGAAATTTTCAATAGCAAGTTGGGAGAACTCGCAACTAAAGAAGATTTGCAGCGTGAAATTAATGGTCTGCATAAAGACATGGATACCATACGCAAAGACATGCATTTAATGGCAGAGCGCTTTGACTCTAAAATAGAAAAATTCGGACTTAATTTAACCATTAAACACAGCCTTCTAACTGCCGCTATCATCAGCGCAGCCTCGGCACTCAACAAGCTTTTTTAGCCCTTTTTCATTGGCCTAACGCCCACTGCACATGCTCGCGCACCAAAACCGATGAATCCTGCACACGCTGTTGCAGCGCCTCGGTCAATTGCCGATGCTCCAAATGACGGCCTGCCGCCCAAGCCGCGCGCCGGGCATTGCCCAAACCAACAGCCAGATTGCGTAACCAACGTTGATGCCCAATTCTGCGGATGGCGCTGCCGGCAAGCCGCATCTCAAATTCAGGCTCACTCCAGTTAAAAAGTTCAATTAATGACGCCTGGTCTAATTGATTGCGCACCTCAAAATCGCCCACGCTGCTTGGGCTAGCAAATTTATTCCATGGGCAAACTAATTGGCAGTCATCGCAGCCATACACGCGATTACCCAATAAGGGCCGTAGAGGTTCTGGAATACTACCTTTTAGTTCAATCGTCAGATAAGAAATACACAGACGCGCATCAAGCCGATAAGGCGCAACAATCGCACCCGTTGGACAGACATCAATGCACCGCGTACAACGACCACAATATGCACCATTCTCTGTCTGTTGATGGCTGCTTGAACCTGCTATATTCGGCGGCTCCAATGATGGCGGCAGGTCAACCGGCAGGGGCAAATCGATATAAATTTCACCCAGAAAAAACAGTGACCCCTGATCGCGCTGTAATAATAAAGTATGCTTACCACGCCAGCCGAGGCCCGCTTTTTGTGCCAGCGCGACTTCAAATACCGGAGCAGAATCCGTAAATACTCGATAACCAAAGGGGCCAATTTCAGCCATAATCCGATCCGTTAGCTTTTGCAGCCGTTTCCGCATCACTTTATGATAATCTCGGCCACGTGCATAGATCGAAATAACCGCCTGTGTAGGATCGGCCAGTCGGGCATGTTCGGTCACGCGCCAATCCGCCTGTACTGGACCCGGCCCTGCTGCAGAACTTGCCAGGCTTTTGTCGGTCGGTGGTTGGTGTGCTAACTCCGGTTGATGATTTAGCCCAGCCTGGGCTGGCAAATAAGGCATGCGCACAGAAATCACGCGCACCGTACCTGCGACCAACTCAGCGGGTTGTATGCGCCGAGAGGGATGTTTCGCCATATAATCCATTTCGCCGTGAAAACCGGCTGCCAACCAGGCTAAAAAACCCGGCTCAGCTGCGGATAAATCGGTATCAGTAATACCCAATCCGTTAAAGCCCAGCTCACGCGCCCAAACTCTGATACGTTGCGTAAGCTCAGTAAGCGCGCCGGTTTCGAGGTGGGCACTGATGGCCGCGGCTACCTGATTGGTTTTGTCTGGTAAATTATCTAAATTTGCATTCATCTGAAAATTTTATCTATGCGTGCTACCTCAGTTAAAACTGAACCTTTACTTGAGCGCCTATTTGAGTTGCCCGATGAGGCAGCCACGGAGAGATTTGGCAAAAGTTTTGCGCACGCGCTGATGACACTGTACACCACAGAGTTCCCAGGGCTACAAGTACACTTCTATGGTGAACTCGGCATGGGCAAAACCGCGCTCGTGCGCGCTACCTTGCGCGCACTTGGTTATACTGGTCGAGTGCGCAGCCCAACTTACACGCTAGTTGAACCTTACACGCTTGAAGTTGCCAAACTAGTGTCGGGGGCAACTCAAACACTTAAGTCAGGCTTTCATTTACCGCTTAATGTTGTTCATTTTGATCTCTACCGCTTTACCGACCCGACCGAATGGGCTGATGCAGGGTTTCGGGAATATTTCAATCTGCGCGCGCTTTATCTAATCGAATGGCCGCAACAAGCGGGAAGTTTACTGGGTATGCCCGACCTTGAGTTTACACTTGACCTCGCCGGCGCTGGGCGGCGCCTGCTGGTACGCGCTTTTAGCCAAACTGGACAAGAATGCCTCGCTCGATGTTAATCAAACCGTTTCGCTCACTCGAAGCCACTGCCGCCACGCCCCCTATTTGGCGACGGCGTCAACTCCTGCGTGCAGGCGCTTCTGTGTTAGTCCTAGGCCTATTACCAAAATATGCGCGAGCAGCATCCATTCTGGCAGTCCGCGTCTGGCCTGCGCGAGATTACACTCGTTTAACCATTGAGTCTGATCAACCGCTTACTTACACTTCTCATCTGTTAAAAGAGCCCGACCGGATTGTGGTTGATTTCAAAGGCCTTGAACTGGATGCAACCCTAAAAGAGTTAGTTGCAAAAATTACGCCTAATGATCCGCAAATTCGACAGGTCCGCGTAGGTCAATTTGCCCCCAATGTTGTACGGCTGGTGCTTGATCTGAAAGACGCGGCTAAGCCCCAAGTATTCACCCTACCACCGATTAGCACCTATCGCCATCGGTTGGTGTTCGATTTATATCCCGCCGTCCCCCCCGATCCACTGCTTGATTTACTGGCTAAGACCGAAGCCAAGGCCATGGTGAGCGCACACAATACCCCACCAGCACTCAGCGGACCGCAGCCTCCCTCTATCATCGATCCAAGCGACGCTTTTTTTGAGCGCTTTGCACAAGCCGACTCCGCTCCCGCAGAGGCTTTAGATCAACGCGCGCAAACCAAACCCTCGGACGCCGCCAGTACGACAGCGCGAGCGCCGTCGGTGCATGCCGGCGATGATACATACGGCCTAAGTAAACCCGCGCCGGCTAAAACGCACACCGTACGCCTGCTGACGATTGCCATTGACCCGGGTCATGGTGGCGAAGATCCCGGCGCGATCGGCAAAAAAGGCACTTACGAAAAAAATGTAGTACTCGATATTGCACGCCGGCTACGGACAAAAATTGATGCCTTGCCGAATATGCGCGCGATGATGACACGGGACGATGATCATTTCGTGCCTCTGCATGTCCGCGTGCAAAAAGCGCGCCGGGTTGAAGCAGATTTATTTATCTCAATTCACGCAGATGCCTTCATCACCCCAAAGGCACACGGGTCATCTGTCTTTGCGCTCTCCAATCATGGCGCCTCAAGCACCACGGCAAAATGGATTGCCAATAAAGAAAACGCCTCCGATTTGATCGGCGGCGTTAATATTAAAACCCAAGATAAAACGATCTCGCACGCGCTGCTGGATATGTCGACCACGGCACAAATTAACGACAGCATGCGCTATGGCAATTACGTGCTGAATGAAATCGGACGGATTAACAAACTCCATAAGCGTGCTGTCGAACAAGCCAGTTTTGCCGTATTAAAAGCGCCAGATATCCCGTCAGTGCTAGTGGAAACCGCTTTTATCAGTAACCCGGAAGAAGAGGCTAAACTGAATAGCCCAGCCTATCGCGAGCAAATGGCAAAGGCGATTTTAAGCGGCATTAAGCGTTATTTTGCAGCCAATCCGCCACTCGCCAAAAGCAAGATGCTTTAAGCGCCTCAAAATTTGCGCCGCGCCCATTGCCAAAGCCCGCCGACTAACACCGGCACCGCTGCTGTCGCCACCCCCACCAACACAATCACATTCAAGTATTGCTTAACAAATGGCAAATTACCGAAGAAGTAACCGGCCAGCACAAGGCTTAACACCCATAGCAACGCACCAGATATATTGAACCATTGAAAGCGGGCGGCACGCATTTCAGAGATGCCCGCTACAAACGGCGCAAAGGTCCGCACAATGGGAAGAAAACGCGCCAAGACAATCGTCTTACCACCATGCCGTTCGTAGAAATGCTGAGTTTTCAGCAGCGCCGCGCGATCGAGCCAACGCCCGTCCGACTCAAATACCTTGGGTCCGAGATAACGACCGATCCGGTAATTCAGCGTGTTGCCCACTATGGCGGCAAGCAACAGCAACCCAATTAAAACCGGCAGCGACATCGCACCCATCGCGCAAAATGCGCCACCGACAAAAAGCAAAGAATCGCCCGGCAAAAACGGAAAAACCACCAACCCGGTTTCGCAAAACACGATCAAAAACAGCACAACATAGATCCATGCACCGTATTGCTGGATAAAAATTCCCAAAAAACGATCGATATGGAGCAACATTCCGGCAAAATGCAATAGGGTTTCCAACTATTTCTCCTGACGTCCTAAAATGAGTAATCATACCGGAGTTAAAGCGGGATAATGTAGCTCACTCTGCCCTCACGATCAGAAAACCCGGACTCTTTACTCTCTGACTACTCTGCTGGCGCACCATATAGATTTTTTCTGAATTTTACATACGCTTCTATTTAGCCCCTACAAGCGCAGACAATTTATAATTCAATTATTCAACATCTTCCCCGCACCATCGCTATGACGACAAACCACCCACGCTCCATCCAACCGCTACCCGATCAATTAATCAGCCAAATTGCAGCAGGCGAAGTGGTTGAGCGGCCCGCATCGGTGGTCAAAGAGTTGATTGAAAATGCATTTGATGCCGGTGCTCGCTCACTGCGTATTACGCTTGAAGCCGGCGGCGTAAAGCGTATTGCGATTGTGGATGATGGCAGCGGTATCGCGCCTGACGAGTTGCCGCTTGCGTTAATGCGCCATGCCACCAGTAAGATTCACTCGCTGGCAGAGCTCGAAGCCGTTTGCACGCTAGGTTTTCGCGGTGAGGCCTTAGCGTCGATCGCATCGGTGGCGCAGGTGTTGCTCACCAGCCGTACCGCTGACGCGCCACATGCGACTTCAATTGATGGGGAGACCGGCGCACTAACCCCAGCCGCCGGCGGGGTAGGTACCTCAATTGAGGTGCGCGAACTTTATTTTAATACGCCGGCCCGCCGCAAATTTTTAAAAAGCGAGCAAACCGAGTTTGGCCATTGCTTAGATGTTATCCGCCGGGCAGCGTTGGCGCGGCCAGAAATCGCTATTTCAGTGCACCATAATGGCCGCGCTGTCGAGCATTGGAATGCGGGTGACGCAACCCTGCGCGTCAGCAAAATCCTGGGTGACGCTTTCTCACTTGCCCATTTGCCGCTTGAAGAACAAGCGGGTCCGGTGGCTTTGAGCGGTTTTGTAGGTTTACCTACGGCTAGCCGTGGGCGAGCTGATCAGCAATATTTTTTCGTCAATGGCCGCTTTGTTCGTGACAAACTGCTCACGCATGCCGTGCGCGCCGCCTATGAAGATGTGCTACATGGAGAGCGCCATCCAGCCTATGTGTTGCTGCTTGAGGTCCCGCCGGAAAGCGTCGATGTAAACGTGCACCCCTCTAAAATCGAAGTCCGGTTCCGTGACTCGCGCGCGATTCATCAATTTGTCTTTCATGCGGTGCAGCGCACACTCGCACAGCACGCAGGCATTTCCCAACCCACCACCGCAGGCGGTCACTCCGCGCATCTTACTCCCCTTAGCGGCTTAACTACGTCAAGCGAGCCTGAGGCAAATACACGCTGGCTACCGCAAGCACGGATGCGACAAGGCACATTGCCAATGCAAACCAAGGTTGAACAACCTTTTGCTGTCTATGATGCACTCTTTGGCCGGCGTGAAACCAACCCCGATGCGACCCGCGACGAAAAGCACGCGGCGGCGACGCCCGCTCCTTTGGCAGATCCAGATTCAAACCATGCCGCTACCGATTTAAACCCAGCACATCTAACCGAGTCCGCTGAGCCAGTGAGCACACACGTGCCGCCTACGGCAGCATTACCTGCAACAGCGGATGACGCAGAAGATCACCCGCTTGGCTTTGCGGTCGGTCAACTGCACACTATTTACATCCTGGCACAAAACAAACGTGGCCTAGTGTTGGTTGATATGCATGCGGCTCATGAAAGAGTTGTCTATGAGCAGTTCAAAACCGCGCTGGCTGAACATTCGATTGCCGTGCAGCCGCTCTTAATCCCATTGTCTATACCGGCTAGCGAGATTGAAATTGGCGCCGTCGAAGAAAATCAAGCTACGCTTTCAGCGCTTGGTTTTGATATCGCCATCCAATCCCCGACCACGCTTGCTATTCGGGCTGTCCCCGCGCTTCTGAAAAAGGCTGATTTATCGGCGCTCGCGCGAGCAGTGCTGCATGATCTGCAGATTTACGGTGGCTCACAAGTGCTGCTTGAGCATCAAAACGAACTGCTCGGCACGATGGCCTGCCACCACGCTGTGCGGGCAAACCAACACTTAACGCTTGATGAAATGAATGGCTTGCTGCGCCAAATGGAAACTACCGAGCGCGCCAATCAATGTAATCACGGGCGGCCTACCTGGTATCAACTCTCTCTAGCCGATCTCGATCGGCTCTTTATGCGCGGGCAATGAACTCAACCGCTACGCGCCAAGCGCAAGCTGAGCCCTCATCCCCGCCCGTAGTCTGCCTCCTCGGCCCGACTGCCTCCGGCAAAACTGCGGCAGCGCTCGCCCTAGCCAAACACGCACCGATTGAAATCATCAGTGTCGATTCGGCTTTAGTCTATCGCGAGCTAGATATTGGCACAGCTAAGCCTACTCTAGCCGAGCGCGCGATTGTCACTCACCATCTGGTTGATATTCTCGACCCGACTCAGACCTATTCTGCAGCCTGTTTCAGGGCGGATGCACAACGCTTAATTGGCGAAATTTACGCGCGCGGAGCACTCCCATTATTAGTTGGCGGGACCATGCTGTATTACAAGGCCCTTACCGAAGGACTCGCCACCTTACCAGCGGCTGACCCTCAGGTGCGTGCAACGCTTGACCAGGAAGCTGCCCGTGATGGCTGGCCGGCGTTACATGCGCGCCTTGCCACTTGTGATCCTGCGCTCGCCGCAAAGCTTGCACCGAATGACGCTCAACGCATTCAACGCGCACTCGAAGTATGGACCCTCAGTGGGCAGCCAATGTCTCAGTTACTGGCTGCTCAAAACCAGGCACCGTCGCTTTATGATTATGCGCCAATTGCCCTTGAACCCTCTGACCGGAGCGTATTACATCAACGGATTGCGGCACGATTTGATGCCATGCTTGAAGCTGGCTTTGTGACTGAAGTGACACGCTTACAGGCTCGTGGCGACTTGCATCCAGATTTACCCGCCTTGCGCTGCGTAGGCTATCGTCAGATCTGGGCATATCTGGAAGGTAAAATCAGCCAGGCCACTATGCACGAACAGGGGATAGTCGCTACGCGCCAGCTTTGTAAACGACAATTAACTTGGTTGCGTGCAATAGATAAGCGCTTGGTTATTGATTGTTGCGCGCTTGATCTCAGCACACGAGTCATAACAACCGCGATGCGTATTTGGGGTGCTCATCCCCTCACCGCTCATAGGATTTGATTCATGTGTTAGCCGCGGGATTGGACCTCACCAAAATACCAATGTTCCTCTTCAATGCACGTAGCCGTCGCGGTATGCCGCGAGCCTTTTCATTTGTTATCGAAAGCCGTCGCATCTGAGCCTCATTAATGACTAATCTAGCTAGTTTAACTGAAATAATATCCGTGAAAGACAAGCGGAGCCGCTAAATTAGTGTGATTTAACATAGAGAATAATTGTCATAAAGACAACAAAATTTGCTTTTTTCAAAACCAGGCCAGCTCGTCAAGTATCTCAAGTGGTGTGCACATTTAAGCACTGAACTCATGTAGGAAAGTGTAAGTTGGAACCGTTAAATATGTCGATCCTTTAAACATATCTGATTTATATGTCGATGAAATGCGATAAAATCGACATATGATATTCGATCCGCTTACACCCTATAATGCGCTGCCGACCCTGCCCCCACGCGCAGAGATTGAATCTAAAACGATTCTAAAGGCTTGCATTACGGCCCGCGCGACATTAGCCCAACTCAAACAAGCGGGTGAATTGATTCCAAACCAGGCTGTGTTGATTAACAGTATTCCGCTGCTTGAAGCCCAATCAAGTTCAGAAATTGAAAATATTGTCACCACGACTGACCGGCTCTTTCAATTTGCTAATGAACACACGCTTCAGGCGGACCCGTCCACTAAAGAGGCTCTGCGCTATCGCACTGCTCTGTATGAAGGATTTCAGAGCTTGGCACAACGACCATTTAGCATTGCCACCGCCGTGCAAGTGTGCCGCACCATCAAGGGGGTTGATTTGGATATCCGGCGCACCCCTGGCACAGTGTTGATGAACGATAAAAATGGCACAGTTATCTATACGCCACCAGTAGGCGAGACAGTGATTCGAGATAAACTAGCTAATTGGGAA
Organism: Mycoavidus cysteinexigens; assembly: GCA_031963205.1. Taxonomy (GTDB): domain Bacteria; phylum Pseudomonadota; class Gammaproteobacteria; order Burkholderiales; family Burkholderiaceae; genus Mycoavidus; species Mycoavidus cysteinexigens_C. The sequence continues at coordinate 10,209 of JASSUB010000032.1, read as the reverse complement.
CGATTTTTGCATGAAGCGGATGAGATCGATCCACTTATCCGCATGGCAATCGGCCATTATCAATTTGAAGCTATCCACCCATTTATCGATGGCAACGGCCGCACCGGCCGCGTGCTGAATTTATTGTATTTAGTCGATCAGGGTTTACTGGAAATCCCCATTCTGTATTTGTCGCGCGAAATGATTGCTGCTAAAGAAGCGTATTATCGTTTGCTACTCGCGGTCACCACTGAACAACGCTGGCAAGAATGGATTCTTTTTATGCTGGATGCAGTGACTAAAACCGCTCAATGGACCACTGATCTGATTAAATCGATCAAGGTGTTAATTGACGAAACGGCCATCCGGATGCGCTTAGACGCACCACAGATTTACAGCCGCGAGTTGACTGAGCTTATTTTCGTGCAACCTTATTGCCGCATTGCCAATGTGGTTGAAGCCGGCATCGCACAAAGACAAACTGCCTCTGCTTATCTAAAGCAACTGTGTACTGTCGGTTTATTGCATGAAATTAAAGCAGGCCGAGAAAAAATCTTTGTTAACCCAGCCTTCCTAAAATTGCTCACCCAGCGTTAAACCACAATAGTTTGCGCTTCGCCCTCAGCACGTGCACGAATCGTACCGATGCACCAGGCCGTTTCGCCGGCGGCTGAAAGCTGAGCAAGCGCTGCTTGCGCACTAGCCGCCGATACGACTAACACCATCCCAATGCCGCAGTTGAAAACACGATGCATTTCGTCATCTGCAACCCCACCATGCTCAGCTAGCCAGCTAAATAAAGGAGGCAATGGCCAAGCGCGATGATCAAGTTCAGCGCATAAAGAATCTGCCAACATCCTTGGGATATTTTCAAGCAAACCACCACCCGTGATATGGGCGATGCCGTTGATCGCCATTTTCTCAAGCAAAGCCAGCACGGGTTTGACATAAATGCGCGTCGGCGCCATCAATGCGTCAGCCAATGTGCGGCCATCAAGGCGGCTCGCCAAATCAGGTTGTGCGTGTTGGATAATCCGGCGCACCAAAGAGTACCCATTTGAGTGGATACCGCTTGAGGCAAGGCCAATCACCACATCGCCTGCGGCAATGGTATGACCATCGATGATTTTGCTTTTTTCAACGGCCCCGACAGCAAAACCGGCTAAATCGTATTCACCTGCCGGATACATTTCCGGCATTTCCGCCGTTTCGCCGCCAATCAATGCGCACCCGGCAAGTTCACAGCCAGTCGCAATACCGTTCACCACCGTGGCTGCCGTCTCAACATCGAGCTTGCCGCAGGCAAAATAGTCAAGGAAAAAAAGTGGCTCGGCCCCTTGGGCGAGAATATCGTTCACACTCATGGCCACCAAATCTTGTCCAATGGTCTCGTGCCGATGCAGCTGAAAAGCCAGTTTAAGCTTAGTCCCGACGCCATCGGTGCCTGACACCAATACCGGTTCGCGATATTTTTTGGGGACCTCAAAAAGTCCACCAAAGCCCCCCAGTCCGGCCAATACACCCGGGCGCAGCGTGCGCTTGGCAAACGGCTTAATGCGTTCGACGAGCGCATCGCCCGCTTCCATATCAACACCTGACTCTTTATAGGTCAAGCCAACAGGCCTAGTGGCAAAATTTGATGAGTCCATTTAATACAGCGGAAAGAGGTTTTGAGAAGTCCGGTAGAATAGGGATTTTAACCGATGTTCTCGCTCCAGCATAATGGATTGCGGGTTTTTATCTCCCTTTTTATTTTTTTGCATCACTTTTATATTTGTGTCTCGTCAGCTATTGCTTGATTTCGGTGGCCCGCCTAGCGCTACTTTCGATAACTTCATCACCGGTGCGAATACTGAACTTGTGACGCAGTTTGCCACGCTTCATGAAACCCTGGCAAACGGCAATGCCGCCGATCGTTCGTTTTATCTTTGGGGTGAAGTCGGGAGTGGGCGCAGCCATTTACTGCATGCGCTTTGTCATCGTGTAGGGGCCGGCCACGCACGCCTGGCCGGGCCATGGGCGGGATTGGCCGCGTTTGAATTCGATCCGGCCGTGGCCCTGTATGCGATTGATGATTGCGATGCGCTCTCGCCCGTACAGCAAATTGCCGCCTTCAATTTGTTTAATGAAATCAAGGCGCATTCAAATAGCGCTTTTATTGCCACAGGTCAGGCGCCACCACGCTCGCTCAAGATACGCGAAGATTTGCGCACTCGGCTTGGCTGGGGGCTTGTCTACCAGCTTATAGCACTTGATGATGTGGGTAAACTTGAAGCGCTAATCAGCGCCGCCCAAGCGCGCGGCATCACGCTCAACGCCGAGGTGCCGCCTTATCTGCTCACGCATTTTAGACGCGATATGCCAACCCTTATCGGCTTGCTTGATGCCCTTGACCGTTTTTCTTTAGAACAACAGCGGCCAATCACCCTACCCCTATTACGCACCATGTTACTTAATGAGAAAGTGGCGGCTCTCACCACGCCCCTGCGCTTCGAGTAAAATGCCAGTTATGACAAACCTTGTCCTATTTGATCTCGACCATACATTGATTCCGACTGATAGCGATTATGAATGGGGCTGCTTTGCTGCGCGCCTTGGTCTAGTCGATACAGCGCATTTTACGCGTGAGAGCGAGCGTTTCTACGCCGATTACCTAGCGGGCCAACTCGATATCTACGCCTATCTACGTAGCACGCTAGCGCCACTAGCACGCTACCCGCGTGCGCAATTAGCCGCTTGGCGCACGCAATTTATGCAAGAAGTGATTACCCCCGCACTACTACCGGCTGCGTTTGCACTGGTCCAACGTCATCAGCTTGCAGGCGATGTATGCTGCATGGTGACCGCGACGAATAGCTTTATCACCGCGCCTATCGCTCATGCATTCGGCATCGATCATTTAATCGCACCAGAGCCCGCGACCGTCAATAATGATCCAACTGCTGAGTATACGGGTGAGATTGATGGCGTTCCAAGTTATCGCGAAGGAAAAATCATCCGTACCGAAGCTTGGCTACAGTCGCTTGATAAAAATTGGGCGAGCTTTAGACAAAGCTATTTTTATAGTGATTCACACAACGACATCCCGCTGCTCGAAAAAGTCAGCATTCCTATCGCGACTAACCCAGATGACAAACTGCGTGCTCATGCACAGTCAAAAGGCTGGCGTATTTTAGAATTGTTCAAAACCCCGTGATTAGAAAATTTATCCGCAAACTGCTGGGCCAGTCTGAATTGCCCACCTCGAGCCATGCGACGAAACAAGCCGCGCATAAAAAACTGCCGGTGAATGTGCCCGTCCGCGTACACCAAATAGATCCAGCATTGATTTCACGCCATGCAATACGCGTAACCAGCACATTACAGCAAGCGGGTTATCGGGCGTTTATCGTCGGCGGCGCAGTACGCGACTTGCTACTGGGTTTTGCCCCGAAAGATTTTGATGTGGCGACCGATGCCACGCCTGAACAAGTGCAAAAGCTCTTTCGCCGCGCGCGCTTAATTGGCCGGCGCTTTCAAATTGTTCATGTGCCGTTTGGACAAGAAATTATTGAGGTTTCGACTTTTCGTGCCAGTCTGGGCGCCGCCAGTGTCCCGCCAGACCCGGCTAGCACTGGCTTGCCTGTACGCCAAGGACCACGCGCGCGGCGTAATGAGTTAGATCATCGCCCCCATGCAATCGATGCAAGCGGACGCGTTTTGCGCGACAACATTTGGGGGCAACAGCACGAAGATGCGGCGCGGCGCGACTTCACCATCAATGCCATGTACTATGATCCGGCGGCGCAAACGGTACTCGATTATCATAATGGCATGGCGGATATTCGCGCCCGGCTCCTGCGCATGATTGGCGATCCGGCTACTCGCTACCGTGAAGATCCCGTGCGGATGCTGCGCATTATGCGCTTTGCAGCTAAGCTAGGCTTTGAGATCGAAGCAACCACACGGCAACCTATCCGCGCCCTCGCCGAGTTAGTCAGCAATGTGCCGAGTGCTCGGCTGTTTGATGAAATGCTCAAATTGTTGTTATGCGGCCAAGCTCTGACCTGTTTACGCCAACTCCGCGCCGAGGGGTTGCACCATGATTTATTGCCCATGCTCGATACGGCTCTGGCGCAGCCGCAAAGCGAAAAATTTATTACGCTTGCGCTCGATAATACCGATGAACGTATTCGTGCTGGCAAGTTTGTATCGTCTAGCTTTCTATTTGCGGCGTTGTTATGGCATGAAGTACATGAGCGTTGGCAAAAATATATAGCCGCAAACGAATACCCGATTCCGGCGCTCCATCACGCGATGGATGAAACGCTCTATGTACAAATGAAAAAATTGGCGATTCAACGACGCCACATTGGAGATATGAAAGAAATTTGGGGCCTCCAGCCTCGTCTTGAGAAACGTGGCCACAGCGCATTCAAATTGCTCGAGCACCCACGTTTTAGGGCGGCTTATGATTTTCTGCTATTACGTTGCGAAGCGGGCGAACTCGACGCCACTGTGGGGCAATGGTGGACGGCTTTCATTGCAGCTGATACCAGTCAGCGCGAAATACTGCTCTCAGAAGGTGAGCATGAACGCTCCTCACGTCGCCGCAGACGAGGCCGGGCAAAACCCCAAGCCTCTCATAATAAGGACAAAGCAATGGTTAAAACGCCCACAGAGTCTAGCTGAAAAAAGATCCCCATGGCGATTGCTTATCTCGGTCTGGGCGCAAATCTTGGCGCTGCACGCCAAACTTTACACGCCGCCAGCGCCTGGCTAGCACAGCAAACGGGTGTCGCCGTGCGCGCCCAATCTAGCGTCTATCGGAGCGCGCCGGTACAAGCCAGCGGCAATGATTATTACAATTGCGTGCTGGCGATCGAAACGACGCTCTCGCCATGCCAACTACTCGCGCAATGCGCGGCGGGCGAAAATTATTTTGGCCGCACGCGCTCTTACCGTAACGCACCACGTACGCTGGATATCGACATTTTGCTGTATGACCAACTGTCTATTAATGAAGCTGAACTGATTATTCCACATCCACGTTTGACCGAGCGCGCATTCGTGCTGATACCACTGCTTGAACTTGATGCTGAAGTTGAAATTCCACAACTCGGTCGAGCCGATGCATTTTTGCCGATGGTTGCATCACAACGCATTGATCAGGTACGAGACAAAAATTGAAGCAGGTTTTACCTGGCCAACACCGCTTTTTCTGGCTCAACTTTTATTCGCAGACCCATTATGAACTATCTCCAAGAAGCCTCCCGCAAAGCCATTACCGTACCGCGCCTACAAGCCATGCGCGAGAATGGCGAAAAAATCGCTATGCTTACTTGTTATGACGCGAGCTTTGCCGCCCTCCTCGACCAGGCAGGAATCGATGTGTTATTGATTGGAGACTCTTTAGGCAATGTCATCCAGGGCCACGCCACGACACTCCCGGTCACCGTTGCCGAGATTGCTTATCACACAGCGTGCGTGGCGCGTAGCAAGCCGGCAGCATTAATTGTTGCCGATTTACCCTTTGGCAGTTACGCCACGCCTAGCGATGCGTTTACCAATGCCGCTACCTTGATGCGCGCAGGCGCGCAAATGGTTAAACTCGAAGGGGGGAGATGGTTAGCCGATACGGTGCGTTTTTTGGTTGAACGCTCAATTCCAGTGTGCGCCCATATTGGCTTAACACCGCAATCAGTACACGCTTTGGGTGGCTTCAAAGTACAAGGAAAAACGGCTATAGCCGCCGAACAATTGCTGCGCGATGCGACAGCCCTGCAACAAGCTGGCGCACAATTGCTGGTGATTGAGGCAGTACCTGCCTTGCTTGGCACGCAATTAACCCAGGCCCTGACGATTCCGACCATTGGCATTGGAGCCGGCGCTGACTGCTCAGGGCAAGTATTGGTATTGCACGATTTGTTAGGGATAGCCGTAGGCAAACGCCCGCGCTTTGCGAAAAATTTTGTCTGCGAACAAACGCCGCGAACGTCAAATCAGACTATTTTGCATGCCGCCGTTGAGGCGTATGTGCGCGAGGTCAGAACCGGGGCATTTCCAGCAGCAGAACATACATTTTGACTTAGCACATGATTAAGCCACAGCGAACATTTATAGTGGGGAGGCTCCCAGCAAAAAATGGGGGCCTCCACCACTTAAATTTTTGACAAAACCCAAGCAAGCTTTAAATCAGATATGAAGCACGGTCCTGACCAACAATCCATTTAGGCGGTTTGCCACGGCCTGACCATGTAACACCCGTCTGTGGATCGCGGTATTTAGGCGCCACGCGTGTAGGCGCACGTAGCTTGCCTGCCGCCGATTTTCTCAGGCTCAGTTCTTTTTTACTGAAACCCAGTTCATCGAGTGTAATGCCAAAAATAGCGATCTTTTTCTTTATCTCGTCGATAACCGCAGCACATTCCCGGGCTTTAGCTTCTTCGATTTGTTTTTCTAGTTTTGCTTGTTGCGCAAGCAATTCTTCATATGAAGACATACGTCTTTCCTTCACAAAGTTAAAATGCGAACCTTAAGACTTTTTTATGAGTCCCGCAGTTCAAGTTATTAATGAGGCACACAAATAATACAGAGTAATTTTGCGCTTGCAAAGAAAAATGAATATTTTTTATTAACTTTACGACCAATGAACTCATTAAGTTCATCAACTGACGTGCTAGTTAGCGCGAATCGCGTGGCGACTCATTTTTAATTAGTTTAAAATAAAAACGACTTCATTCCTCTTGCTTTTTTATACCGGCCTAAATCCCTTCTAGAAGCCTTGCTCGCCCGAAGACAATTGCGAAAATTTTAATTTAAATTAACAAAAATAATAAAAATATTTTGAGCTTCCGCCCAACCTGACTATCTACAACCTCGCGTCTATTATATCCGGTTTATCACAGTTACATTATTTTGCGTAGCACACAAGCCATAAATTTATGTACCGCCCAGACAAACCTCTTACCGCAACGTCACAATCTTGACAATATCAAGCAGAGGTTTTTCCCCCGCCGCTGTGATTATAAAGGGAAATTACCGGCGATTTCAAATCTCCCTTGGCCTCAAACTGGGTTTCACCGATCACACCTATGCGCCGAGTAACAGGCATTGCGGCCAAAATTTTTGTGGGCTCAACTGAATTCTCCCGTTGCATCGCTGCGACGATAAGGTACCAGCATCATCAGTAAATAGAGCATTAATTTGAAGTTGTTTTGCTTGCGTTACAAAAGGTCCGCCGGTTGCATCCATATCGTCATAAAAAATAGCATCCGGACGCCGTTTCTTGATTTTGGTTAGAATAGCTTTGAAAGCAAACGCTTTATGTCAGCTTTAGCCACAGCTCAACATCCAGTAAAAAGGAATTTCATGTATCGTTTGTCCCTTAAAGTGCTGATTGCAAGCGTGCTGAGCTTGTTGTTTTGGGCTAGCCTGCCAGCGTGGGCCCAGCCGTCAACCCCCATCGTGCAGTGGGAATTGCAGATTATGCAAGAAGGTCGGCAGGTTGCCAGTTTGGCCGGCCAAACCCCCCTTGGTCAATCGCATACTGAAACCAACCGCTATCTAGTTAGCCCTGCGCTGGGTTGCGATCAAGCCGCCATCGAATTGGCCCGCACCATTATCATTACGCCTGACACGCTCACAGACCAGGCTGTAACCTTTGCTCTTGAGACCCGCGAAACCCTCGAAAAACCAAACGCATCTGCCTTGCTGAACTGCGCATCGCCCGCCTCTCCTCGTATCGTCAATGCGAGCCATCCGAGACTCGTAGTTCCCTTTGACGCATGGGCCACCTGGCAAATTCTGCCGCGCAACCCTATGCTCGTTTATCGACTGCGGGCTCGCCTTCGCCACCCATGAAATCTCCAGCGACGTTACGCACCGCGCCACGCGACCCACATGAGCTCATTGCAGTCAGTTGGAATTTACACAAAGGCCGCTCGCCACTTGGGTTTCAAACCTGGCACGCGATGCAGCGCTGGCTGCAACTCACCCCTGCCGACATCTATTTTTTGCAAGAAACAATGGCGCGACGCCTATCTGCGCCAAGGTCGACAGCCGAGCGGAGCAAAGCCAAAATCGCCACCGCGGATGAAAATTGGCACTGCCATGCGACTGAGATCTCAACCAGCTTACAACTGCAGCTCGCACTCGGACCTAATGTGCACAGAACCTCGTGGCGACACGGCAATGCCATTCTGTCCCCTTACCCACTGGCTCTAGGAGGACGATGGGACATTTCCGCCCATCGCTTTGAACAGCGTGGACTATTAGTCGCACAGATGACCGTCAACCAACGCCCAATCATCTTACTGTGCGTGCATCTGGCCCTGACCCGTGCTGCGCGCTTACGGCAAATGGAATGGGTCGCTCATTGGATTACGCGCGAGGCGCCTACCGGTCCCTTAATTCTCGCTGGCGACTTTAATGACTGGAAAAGCGATTCGGTTCCTATTTTTAATGCTCTGGGCCTAAGCGAAGTCGCTATGACGCTCGGGCAAGCGGCAAAAACATTTCCCGCTTTTTCACCAACCTTAGCGCTCGACAAAATGTTCGTGCGTGAACTCATTCCTGTCGAACTCGTACCCGCCGCCAAAGCGGCTTGGTTATCAGACCACTTGCCTTACATTGCGCGTTTGCGTCTTGAGCCGCTCGGTGCCCGCTAGACAGAAAAAATAGAGATAAAAACGCACTTTTAGGAAACGAGAATCACTCTTATTTTCAATTAAGAGTAGAATGAAGCCTAGCCCACTTGAGGGGCTTGTTGTTATCCGCGACCGATTTATCATGAGTAATCTGACCCAACAAACTGTATTAAGTATCCACCATTGGACCGACACGCTTTTCAGCTTCACCTGTACGCGCGATCGTTCTTTTCGTTTTGATAATGGTCAATTCACCCTAGTAGGCCTTGAGATTGACAACAAACCCCTGGTGCGTGCCTACAGCATGGCCAGCGCCAACTATGAAGAAACTTTAGAGTTTCTGTCAATTAAAGTGCAAGATGGCCCGCTGACTTCACGCTTACAACATTTGAAAGTAGGCGATTCAGTTTATATCAGCAAAAAATCAACCGGGACGCTAATTGCTGATTCTCTATTGCCCGGTTCTACCCTCTGGTTATTATCAACCGGTACAGGGCTGGCACCGTTCATGAGCATTATTAAGGACCCCGAGATCTACAGCCGCTATAAACGCATTGTGCTGACTCACACTTGCCGCTTTATCGATGAGTTGGCTTACAAAGAATACATTACCCAGTCGTTGCCACACGATGAACATATTGGCCAACTGATTCGAGATCAACTAGTCTATTATCCAACGGTCACACGCGAGTCTTTCCACAATCGTGGCCGTATTACGGATTTAATTCAAGAGGGCAAGCTCTTTGAGGATGTGGGGTTACCCCCCTTCTCTATTGAACATGACCGTTTAATGTTATGTGGCAGCCCACATATGCTCAAGGATACACGCGCCTTGCTTAAAGAAATGGGCTTTACCGAAGGTACCCATTCGCAACCTGGCCATTACGTGGTTGAACGGGCATTCGTTGGCTAAGTTTCACTCTACCTTGGAACTGCATCATGCATAGTATTACTGTGCGCACTGCGCTATGTCGCGCCCTCACCACGGTCATTTTGCTGCCCACTACAGCCCTAGCGAATGAGTACGCCCCACTACCGAGCGCAGTAGGCCTAGCTTCAGTGGCGCAGACCATCGCTTGGCTGATTGCCGTGATTGGGCTTGCCTATGCTTGCGCATGGACCGCCCGCCGCTTTGGCATGCGCGCGCCGCTTCGACGTCCAGGCTTAATCAAAGTCTTAAGCAGTACCGCTCTTACGCCCAAAGAAAAATTGATAGTCGTTGAAATAGGCAATACCTGGCTTGTCCTGGGCGTAGCAGCAGGCAGTGTACGCACGCTACATACAATGCCAGCCAGCAACGATGCCGCAGAAACGGTTAATCCCTAGATTAGCGCTTTCCCTCAAGGAAGCAAAAGAAGCTGTACATAGCTAGGCCACGCCCAGGACAAACTTGAGGCGCAACAACCGTATCAGGTCGTATAGCATTCTCGGATATCAATCTTTCTGTCGCAAGGGAGCGTTTAAAGCAGCATCCTTTGGAGAGTACTCCAAATTGGGGGCTGACGGCCGAAGCAGTGGCAGCGAGTGCATTGATATTGCCAAACAGCCGCCAGAAAAACGGGGCCATACTCGATCAGTTGATTACGTCAGCCCCCGGTTTGGA
>JASSUB010000059.1:0-6570 GCA_031963205.1 Mycoavidus cysteinexigens | reverse complement strand
CGGGGAATACGCAGGCTAAATTCTAGAATGTTTGCAATTTTGTTGGGGGCGTAATTACACCGCCTTGTGGAACGCCTTGCTTACCTGATGCTTTGAGTATCAGTTTCAGCATGTGCATTACGTCTGCATCGTTGATTCGGCACGCTACCTTTTTCAGTAGCAGGTGATGCCTTACCGTATCAAAGTACGCTCTCAAGTCTAAATCTATGACTTTGGTCTTGCGTTGATTGATCGCTTTGGCTACCCGCTGTACAGCTTCGTGAGCTGTACGCTTTGGTCGGTAACCATACGATCCCGATTGGAAGTCTGCTTCAAAGATAGGCTCCAATATGAGCTTGAGCGCTCCTTGCACTACCCGATCTCGGATAGCAGGTATCGAAAGGATTCGGAATTTTCCATCGCCCTTTGGTATTTCCCGCTTCCGTGATCGCAGTGGTATGTAGTTGCGCCCTTGCAGTTCGCTTTGTATTTGCTCAAGGAAAGTTTCTACGCCTTGCGCTTCAATAGCTTCGAACGTCACTCCATCGACTCCCGGTGCGCCCTTATTCTTTTTAGCCACTGCATACGCTTCGCGTAGCGTTTCCATCTTACAAATATGTGTATACAGTCCCCAAAACCGCCAGGACGGTTCAGCCTTCGCTTTAACGTATATTCTTCGCCTCAGATCCTGCAAACTAATCGACGCTTTTGTCATTTCGTCTTTGCCTTTCATTTTGTTGAAGATGTTACAAACAGCAGGGTCCCTTCGCTCCACTGGCATTACCCAGTTTCAACGCTAGTACGGACCCATCCGACTCCCTCTCGCCTTCGACTCCTTTCCCGGTTTCGCCGGTTATAGCGTCTACCTTGCTCCAACGATTTCGCGTTGGGGCGAGGAGGGTCTCTCCAGTTGCTTAGTATGTCCTTGTTACCGTGCCGTTGCTTCCACTCCGCCGAAGTGAGATAGTCGTATCGGTTAGGGTTCGACTATTCATGCTGCCTTCACCCCTCATTAGTAGGCTCGGCCCTCGGTCCTCTGACCTTTCGAAGCCACTTTGCATTCACTTTTGTTACGGCCCGACAACTCGCGCGCTTCCTCTGAAGCACTTGTCGATAGGCTTCAGCGCTTTGGTTTCCCTACACGCTGCTATCCAAGCTACGGGGCTCCTAACTCTTGCCCCGACAGGTTTAACTCCTGCTGAACATACCAGCCTTTGCTGGACGCACAAACGACCGGTCACGATCGCTGAAATACGCAGCTTGGTTGCAATTTTTAAAATAAAGAAGGGATTAAACACAAGAAAAACGACAGTTTATCTTGTGGTCAAAAAATTGCCTGTTTGACGCAAAAAAGCACAAGAAAACTTATTCAAAAAATCAAAACAAGATTCAATTCCTCGATTTTGCTTTCCGGGCGCTGTCTAGTTACTCATTTACGAAGTAATATTTATGGTACCTCCCACTGGGCCTACTCAATGTTTTGTGATGGCTCGCCTACCGCGCCGCGCTGCTTTAACAACTTCTGATTGATCTGACTTAGCCCTTGTACGCCTTCGATGGATGTGCCTCTCACTGTCAGAAATTTATGCGTCGAACTCCAGCAGAAATCCGCCTTATATTCTTCCCCCTCTCTTTTCACTTCCCACTGGCGAATAGAGTTATCCAGGCTGCCCATTGCCAAATAGTGAGCGTCGGAGGTCTCTTTCCAGGCAAGTTTTGTGACTTGCCCACCATTTTGAATGATCATTTGACACTGACCCACTTGAGTTTCCCATAGCCGCACCGTACCGTCCCCATTGCCCAAGGCGAGTTGCTCGCCACTGGGCGAATACGCTACGCTCGTAACACCGGCGGTATGGCCGTGTAATGTGAGGCTGGGGGCCCCGCTTTGGGCATCCCACAGCCTCACCGTATTGTCAAAACTGACCGAGGCGATCTGCTGGCCGCTGGGCGAATACACCACTTTCCAAACATCGTCGGTATGGCCGTGTAATGTGAGGCTGGGGGCCCCGCTTTGCGCATCCCAGAGCCGCACCGTACAGTCATTACCCCCCGAGGCAATCTGCTGGCCGTTGGGTGAATACACCACGCTCTCAACAGTGCCGGCATGGCCGCTTAAAGTGTGGATGAGCTGACCCGAGCGCGCGTCCCACAACCGCACCGTCTGGTCATAACTACCCGAGGCAATCTGCTGGCCACTGGGCGAATACACCACGCTCGTAACAGGGCCGGTATGGCCGTCTAAGGTGAGGCCGGGGGCCCCGCTTTGCACATCCCACAGCTGCACCGTATTGTCCATACTGACCGAAGCGATCTGCTGACCGTCCGGCGAATACGCCACGCTCCAAACAGGGCGGGTATGGCCACTTAAAGTGTGGATGAGCTGACCGGAGTGCACGTCCCATAGCCGCACCGTATTATCAAAACTCCCTGAGGCGATCTGCTCACCGCTGGGCGAATACGCCACGCTCCAAACAGCGGCGGTATGGCCACTTAAAGTGTGGATGAGCTGACCGGAGTGCACGTCCCACAGCCGCACCGTATTGTCCGCACGAGCACTACCCGAGGCGATCTGCTCGCCGCTGGGCGAATACACTACGCTCATAACAGCGGCGGTATGGCCGTGTAAGGTGAGGTTGGGGCCCCCGCTTTGCACATCCCACAACCGCACCGTATGGTCCACACTACCCGATGCGATCTGCTGGCCGTTGGGCGAATACACCACGCTCTCAACAGTGCCGGCATGGCCGCTTAAAGTGTGGATGAGTTGACCCGAGCGCGCGTCCCACAGCCGTACCGTCTTGTCCCCACTGCCAGAGGCAATCTGCAGGCCGCTGGGCGGCGAATACACCAGGCTCTTAACAGCTCTGGTATGGCCGCGTAAGGTGAGGCCGGAAGCCCCATTTTGCGCGTCCCACAGCCGTATCACACCATCTTCACCGCTCGAGGCGATCTGCTCGCCGCTGGGCGAATACGCCACGCTCAAAACAGTGCCGGTATGGCCGCTTAAAGTGTGGATGAGCTGACCGGAGCGCGCGTCCCACAGCCGCACCGTATTGTCCGCACCACCCGAGGCGAGTTGCTGGCCGTTGTGCGAATACACTACGCTCATAACACTGCCGCCGGTATGGCCATGTAAGGTGCGGCTGAGAGTTCCGCTTTGCGCATCCCACAGCCGCACCATACCGTCATTACCTACCGAGGCGATCTGGTCGTCGCTGGGCGAATACGCTATGCTCCAAACAACGTCGGTATGCTCGTGTAAGGTGAGGCCTGAGACCTCGCTTTGCGCATCCCACAGCCGCACCGTACAGTCCTCACTCCCCGAGGCGATCTGCTTGCCGCTGGGCGAATACACCACCTTCGTAACAAGATCAGTATGTCCGCCCAAAGTGCGGCTGAGACACCTGCTTTGCGTGTCCCACAGCCGCACTGTCCTGTCAGAACTCCCCGAGGCGATCTGCTCGCCGCTGGGCGAATACGCCACGCTCGTAATAGTGCCGCCATGGCCGTCTAAGGTGAGGACGGGGGCTTCGCCTTGGGCGTCCCACAGCCGCACCTTAGCGTCCCCACCGCCCGAGGCGATCTGCTGACCGCTGGGCGAATACGCCACGCTCGTAACAGGGAAGACATGTCCGGATAAGGTGAGGCGAGGAGCCCCGCTTTGCGCGTCCCGCAGGTGCACCGTACAGTCCCCACTCCCCGAGGCGATCTGCTCGCCGCTGCGCGAATACACCACGCTCGTAACAGAGCCGGTATGGTCGTTTAAAGTTTTAATGAGCTGACCCGAGTGCACGTCCCACAGCCGCATCGTACAGTCCCAGCCACCCGAGGCGATCCGCTTGCCGAGAGGCGAATACACCACACTCAAAACAGGGCCGGTATGGCCGGGTAAGGTGAGGCCGGAAGCTCCGCTTTGCGCGTTCCACAGCCGCACCGTACCGTCCCCATCGCCCGAGGCGATCTGCTCGCCGCTGGGCGAATACGCTACGCTATAGACACCGCCGGTATGTCCAGGTAAGGTATAGATTCTTTCCCAATTCGAGGTCTTATACACGCTGATCGTGCCATCTGCAAGACCAACCGCGCAGAATTCCCCGTTCGGCGAATATGTGCAGGTCCTCACCTTGCTGGCTTCTTGGAGATAAGGCCATTCTCCAAACTGCACCCCGGCCATCTGCGCACTGCTTAAATTCGCCTCACGCAGCCAAATACTGCGAAGATTGACATTGCTTAAATCCGCCTCCTGTAACTGAGCAGAGTCAAATACCCCAAAACTCAGATCCGCCCCGGGAATCTGGATCCCTTTTAAATCCGCTCCGTTAAACGGCACCCTTGCTCTGACCAAGATCGTGATCGCATTCGCCGCTGCGGTTTGAAATTCGGTGTTTCTTTTCGAGGCTTCTATCCAAGTAAAGAGCTGCTCTTTGAGTTTAAGCTCAGGTTCCACGCGCTCGGCTAAAAAGCCCAGCACCGCAGGATCTTTCACCAAATTTAATTGGTTGAATAATGCCTCTTTGCTCAATTCTTGCAGAGCTTGGCCTGGTTCCCATAGCCCGCGCGCTACAAAATAATCCCGTATTGATTTATGGATAAACTGATACTGGTCGTCTCGGCAGATCAGTGGTGCATTAAAGCGTAATAATTTTGTCTCTACATCATGATCACTTAAAAACTCTTCGCGCCAATCCTGCGCAGACTGTCTCTTCCGTGATAGCTGCGCCGAATATGCAACGCGTACTACTCCAGCCTGATACAGGGCTACTGCGAAATCTTTACTAAATTCTGCCCCGTATTTAGTAAAGTCTTTATTCAAAAAATCAAATGTTTCTTGCTCTCTGTCAGTCAAGCGAATACCGCTCAAGCGATCTTGTGAACGCGCAAACCAACTCTCTACAAATTGATCATATAACGCAAGTCGAGTAATGTGCTGGTTATTCGTCTTGTATTTCTGGCTAAGAGCAGGCAATTCGCTCAAGGCCATTTTGAGTATAAAAGGATTGCGCACCAGCTCTTTGACTTCAGGCTGCTCTAGTATTTTTCCATACTCTACAATGCTCTTCGCTAATTGCGGATATGTTTCTTTGTATTTGGCAACATACTCTTCAATTGTTAAATCGGAAAATGGAGCAAGTTGATAGCTTTGGAGCAAATGAGCTTCACCTTTTGGGTGGAACTGGCGTTCATATCGATCCCCCAAATATTCCGGACGACTGGTGATAATGGTTTTGGCCTGCCATTGATTCAGTTCATTTTCGACGTAGAACATCCGAGTACGGTCTTTGATCTCGTCATAGCCATCTAAAATAAATATGAAGCGATAATTCTCTTTTAAATCAGCTATCTGGTTTTCTGTAAATTGCTCTTTTTTCAGATATTCAGAAATAAGATTGGTATTAGGCTCTTTCAGGCTTGATAGCGGAATAAATAAAGGGATTGGAGCGTGGTCAGACGCGTCCGCTTCTCTGTCATACGCTTCCCACAGACTACGCGCGAGATACCGGTTAAATGTAGATTTTCCAGAGCCTGCTTCGCCCAGCAAAAGCAGCACCTGCTTTTCTTCTGAAACCAGGAAATCTTTCACCTTCTCTTCTAAACTCAAACGCTCTTTTGCATTGGTGATTGAAGTGCATTCCAGAGCCATATACATCGCCAACGCATCCTTGATTTCGGTATCTAGACCCTCAAAATACTTCTTCTGCAACCTCTCAATACCCAGGCTGGCTAACGGAGCGGTATTAGGTTGCCAGGCCATGCTTTGCAGTGACCTCAGAGTTTCTACGAACAACTGGGCATCTTCAGGCGTTGAGTGGTAATTCACTGTGACTGTGTTATGTGAGCCATGGACTGGGATGTTAATCAAGCCATAGTCGAATTGCATAACAGATCTCCCCTCTACAGCATAAACTGCATGGCTTGAATCGGTTGGTGCCGGCATATTGGAGGAAGACGAAGCCAAGGAAGGCGGCATGCGTTGGTTTGAATTGATCGGCAACATGCTAATTACCCCTTTCTAACAGTTCACTTTCATCAGTATATGATTGGCCACCCAATTTTGTCTTTCATGCCATACCTTATCTTTGATAGCAATCATTTTGGACCAATTGAATGACCACACTTCGAATTATTTCTTTTTGACGTCTAAGGTTGCTTGATCAGAAACCGCTGCTGGAGCATTACTCGAACCATATGTCATTGTGCTCTTGTTATTCGTTCCCGATATCACGCTGTTAGCCATGCCAATTGCGGATTGAAACACACCCAGGGAGGTCCCTGAGAGCACAGCGGCCCAATCTGGGGGGGGCTGCTTTTGGTTTTGCGCTAACAACTCCGCATCCCAGGGCGTTGGAATGTAATGCACGGTGCTGGTGTTATCCGAGCCCTCTATTACTGTATTTGCCAAGCCAACTGCTGATTGCCTGAGAAATGTCCCGCTTTCTTCTGACGGCAACTGTGTGCGCTGTCTCAACTCAAGCATCGGCATCTTGTATTTCATCTCTTCGAGCTTCTGTGAAATCTGCTGCACTTTCTCGTTAGAAGCAAAAAGAGTGGTCGCGAGGTCGTCTAAACCAAAGTACCGATTTCCAGTTG
>JASSUB010000058.1:0-6670 GCA_031963205.1 Mycoavidus cysteinexigens | reverse complement strand
TAGCCGCTTGTTTCTTCCGAACGCCTGGCGTCCGCCTGGCCGCCTACTATGCTTTCAAACAAATAATCCACCAGTTCGCTTTGCTCCTGGATAGACATTGAGACAGATGGGACCGTCTGAGCCAAAGTCGGTGCCTCAGGCTCGGTGAGAACAATAAAAGCTGGCTCAATTGGCTCGTGGCCCCAGTCTTGTGCTTTTTTGTAACTCGCCTGCGCTTTGTCGAGTTTACCCAATTCCTTTAAAAGTTCCCCACGCTCAAAATAGACCTGAGCGATGCGCTGCCGCAAGGCTTCTTCTTCGGGAGTCTGAGGCATATGGGCTTGATTCAACGCACTTTTAGCCTCCGATAACGAAGGAACAATTTGGCGTGCATCCGCGATATATTTGAAGTTTACTTTTGCCTGATCATATGAGGCTAGGGCCAGCTCGAGATTCTGCGCCGTCTTGTGCTGACGGGCCTGATCTAAATTGCTTTGCGCTAGCACTTGCGCCAGCATCTGCGTTTGGCTGATTATCAGGATTTGGGAAACAGAATTACCTAACATCCTCTACGCTCCTTTATTGATTCTAACCTGGCGGTAGGTCGCTTGAATCCCCTGGGCTTACATTACAGTGATCCCAACGCTATTCAGGATACAACTAGCTACTCCTCTAATATATGCTTATAAGCCAGAATTGACCGCTTCATTCAATATTTTTTGTACTTCGACTTTAGATGAAATGCTCTACGAGATATTAATTACGTTGAACGGATTCGTCAAGAAATATTATGGACTCACTACAAGCCAGCAATACTTCGAATTGGGGGTATTTCGACTGGCTGGAAAGGAAAAGAAAAGGCTATTTCAGAGCAAATTATGATCTGCTAGACAGCGATATTTTTCGCCTAAAATTTCAGTTAATTTTTAGGCTATTTTTAGCTTAATTAGGAAGAATACTGAAGGACAAAATTGTAAAGTTCCAAAATTCGTTGTAAAGTTTGGATTCGAAATCTCGCAAAGCCTTATGTGGTGGGGTGACTGACGGGGCTCGAACCCGCGACAACTGGAATCACAATCCGGACCGAAAAATGCATTTCTCCTTTATAAATCAATAGCTTAAAATAAATATTTGTCAATGGAACCTCGCAAAGCCTTATGAATAATACGCTTTTTTTTGCCATGCCATTGACAAAAAATCGCTTATTTATTTCCATAAAAATTCAACTAATTTAGATGTCATTACTACTCATGTAGTACATGATTTTTTAAGTTACTGAGAAAACAGTAAAACGAAAAAGAGTTTTCTTGTTTTTCGATGGCAGTCAGATTATTATCGGCGAAATTTACTTGCATTTGGCTGAATGTATTCAAATAGGGTTTGCTTCCATCGACCTTTTGCACTCTCTTCATCGAAGATGGCTTGCGGCAAAACGCAATACTAGTCGCACCTAGGCATTAAAGCTGAAGTTGACACTAATTACGAAAAACGGAGAATAAATATGTTAGGTGCCCCTGTTTCGCAAAGCCTGATAGGCAACCAAGCACAGATAATGGCGCAGATGCTAGCGCAAAGTAATCTAGATCAGGCTCGTCTGCACAAGACGGTGCAGAATTTCGATCTGGCCTTAGCCTCGTATGAACAGGCAAAAGTAAACTTTAAATATATCGCAGATGCGCGCCAACTTGTTCCTTCGTTATCAGAGGCTAAAAACGCTTTGGTCCAGGCACGTACGCCTGAGACGGCTGAAGAAGAAGTCTTGCGACAGCGCATCGCTGAGGTCTATTTTGAGCGTGGAGAACTGTTAGATAAATTGGGGAAATCCGACAAGGCGCAGGCGAGTTATAAAAAAGCCCAAACTTGGGGCTATGAAGGGATTATGCCTATCATTATGACCCTCACCGCATCGAGGCCTGTGCGGGCGCGAACATTAGATCGTGCAGCCACCTCTACCTCAATACCTGTCCAGCAACTACGAGTTGCGTCGTCTGCCGAAGAAAAAAGCGTGCTGGTGGATTATCTATTTGAAAAGGCGCTCTCAACGCTGAGTTCCTTAGAGGTGTCGGATAAACCCAGCCTTTTTCTGATCTATGCACACGACAATCCCAGTCCAGGTTACGAAAAGCTCAAGGCCGAGGCCTCTACGTCTAAATATTTGATTGATAAATTATCAAAAATCCAAGTCAATCTGTATTCGGATCAGACGCCAATGGGGCGCTTGTATTCAAGCTCGCCGGAAGATCTAAAAAAGGATGGGAAGTTAGAAGATATCTTAACCAATCAGTTGTGTTTGTTGCCGACGCAGTTGCAAGCCGATGTGAAACCGGTCGATAAGGTGGTGGTGTGTTGTTCTGAAGTATTAGGAAGCTACCTAGAATGGGCGGGCTATGGTAGGTTTTTGCAAGAGCTTCGAGAAGCCTATCTCAAAGATCTAGAGGCCTATCGCAAAGACAGTGAACAATCAGGCACGTTGGCGATTCGTCAGGTGGTGAGGAAATTTTCACAAGAGGAAGCCTATAAGGCAGGATTTCATCATGTATTGACGGAAATCGCCTTTTTGCAAATCCGGACAGAGCATATCAATCAGCACGGGATTATCCCAGTGTCGTTAACCGAAAATAGCTATGATCAGTGCCTAGAGCATTTTATTCCAGCGACAGCGGTTCGAATGGAGGATATGCCGCGATTGGAGGGCCAAGCGAAAGCGGGGCGAGAAGTGTATCCGAATCAAAGTCGGCACTTGGTGCTATTTAAGTTGATCGAACGTGTTTTAGTGAGCAGTGATGAGGCGAAAACGTTTCTAAGCAAGTTTTGGGATGGATACGACGCGTGCCTTTCCAGTTTAAAGAAAAATTCAACACTTGGCGAGCTTGAGTTTGCCAAGCTATTAGATGGCATTTTCGATGGCATCCAGACGGCGCTGCACAGCCGGTTAGTCTTTACCGTGCAGCAACAACACCACCAGTTGCGAGTGCTGAATGCAGACCCTAGGGTTGCGCTGAAGGCACAGTATTTCGCTGCCCTCAAGCAAGATAAGGCGTTTGAGCAAACGCTCCAACTCTATGTTGAACCACGTGGCAAAGCGAGCCGGCAGGCAACCGAGACCTTTGGCCTTTTATCCCAAGCTCAAGCGTTCCTAAAAGATAAAGAGGTGATCTTGCTGACAGGAGACTCTGGGGCGGGCAAAACGACCTTCAACCGCCTGCTAGAAAAGCACTTATGGGAAAGTCAAAAAGAGCAAGAAGCGATTCCCCTGTTTATCTATTTGCCGAGCATTGACAAGCCTGAACACGATCTAATTACGAAAGCGTTAAAAAAAAGAGGTCTGTCAGAATATCAGATTAAGAGCTTAAAGGAAGACAAACAAAAGTTCGTCTTTATTTTGGATGGGTATGATGAGATTCGTCAGACGCAGAATCTGTATGTACACAACCGTATTAACCAGCCTGATAGCTGGCAGGGTCAGATAGTGATCAGTTGTCGCAGCGAATATCTGGGGCAGGACTATCGCAGCCGGTTTCAACCCAATCCACAACTGAAGGACGAGGATTCGTCGTTTCAAGAAGTGGTGATCGAACCGTTTTCAGTAGCGGAGCGCAATCAGTATCTAGAAAAGTATGTGATGTACAACCCAACGGGCTGGTCGGCGCCACAATATCAAGAAGCTCTGCTCAAGCAAGCGCATCTAAAAGACTTGGTGAGCAACCCATTTTTGCTGCGCGTGGTGTTAGAAGCGTTACCTTACTTAGGAAAGGAGGGGAAGGATCGAAGTGCGGTGCAGTTACGATTGGACCTGTATGATCAGTTTGTCAGAAGATGGTTCGATCGCAACGAGCAACGCTTAAGCACACAAGGTTTAACGGGAAGTAAAAGAGAGCTTTTTAGAGCGTTGTGTGATGATAACTTTGCTGAGCACGGTATCGACTTTGTGCAAGATTTGGCGGTGCATCTGTATAGAGAGAATGGAGGTAACCCAGTAGTGGAGTATTCGTTGCGGAAAGACGAGAGGAATTGGAAGGATGTTTTTTTCGGGAGTGAAGACAAGAAGCAACTGCTGCGAGAATCGTGGCCGCTGGCACGAAGCGGAAATCAATACCGTTTTATCCATAAATCGCTGCTGGAGTATTGCGTTGCACGCTCGCTGTTCGATTCGTTCGATGCGTGCAGGGTATCGGAGACTCGTTCTCGTCGAGGGAGTGATGCGTCAGTCTATAGTTTTGAAAACGAAGCTGTAGTGCAGCCGCAAACGCTAAAAATCACATTGTTAGCGCCGAAGCATTGGATTGGAGATTTGGGCGTAGTGCGCTTGTTGACTGACCGGGTAAAGCAGGAGAGTACGTTTAAAAAAGAGCTGTTATCGATAATAGAGCGCTCAAAAACCGACAAAATGGTACGGCAAGCAGCGGCGAATGCCATGACGATTTTGGTCAGAGCGGGAGTGCAGTTTAATGGAATGGATTTAAAAGGGATTCAGGTCCCAGGGGCGGATTTGAGTAGAGGGGTATTCGATTCAGCGCAACTGCAAGGATCGGATTTGAGAAACGTCAAACTTCGCACGAGTTGGTTGCGTAAGGCGAATTTAAACGGCGCGCAGATGGCCGGTGTGCAATTTGGCGAATGGCCTTATCTCGAGAAAGCGAGCGGAGTGAATTGCTGCGCCTATTCTCCAGATGGGGCAGCCTGTGCCATAGGTCTTGAGAACGGCGTGATCAGCGTGTATAACACGTTAAGTTGGGAAAAAATCTATATCTTACAAGGGCATAAGTTTTATGTTACTAGCCTGGCGTATTCACCCAACGGCCAGCAATTCGCCTCGGGCAGCCATGACAAGACGGTGCGGCTGTGGGACGCGCGCACCGGCGCGGCACGGAATACCTTAGAAGGACATACCTCCTCTGTTAGTAGCGTGGTGTATTCGCCGAGCGAAGCGCAGATCGCCTCCGGCAGTTATGACAATACGGTGCGGCTGTGGGACGCGCACACTGGCGCGGCGCGGCGCACCTTACGCGGACATACAAACACTGTTAGTAGCGTAGTGTATTCGCCGAGCGGAGCGCAGATCGCCTCGGGCAGTGAGGACAAGACGGTGCGGCTGTGGGACGCGCACACCGGCGCGGTGAGGCGCGCCTTAAAAGGACATACGAGCGGGATTAGTAGCGTGGTGTATTCGCCGAGCGGTACGCAGATCGCCTCGGGAAGTTCTGACACTACGGTGTGGCTGTGGGACGTGTGCAGCGGCGCGGCGCTGCACATCTTAAAAGGACATACCGACTATGTTACTAGCGTGGTATATTCGCCGAGCGGAGCACAGATCGCCTCCGGCAGTAAGGACAGGACGGTGCGGCTGTGGGACGCGCACACCGGCGCGGCGAGCGACACTTTAGAAGGACATACCTCCCGTATTTTAAGCGTAGTGTATTCGCCGAGCGGAACACAGATCGCCTCCGGCAGTTATGACAAGACGGTGCGGCTATGGGACGCCCACAGCCGCGCGGTCGGGCGCACCTTAGAAGGACATACCGACTATGTTAATAGCGCGGTGTATTCGCCGAGCGGCGCGCAGATCGCCTCGGGCAGTCATGACAAGACGGTGCGGCTGTGGGACGCGCACACCGGCGCGGCTGGGCACACCTTAAAAGGTCATGCCTCCTTGGTTAATAGCGTGGTGTATTCGCCGAGCGGTTTGCAGATTGCCTCGGGCAGTGAGGACAAGACGGTGCAGTTGTGGGACGCGCACACCGGCGCGGCGGGCTACACTTTAGAAGGACATACCGACTATGTTACTAGCGTGGCGTATTCGCCGAGCGGCGCGCAGATCGCCTCCGGCAGTAAGGACTATACGGTGCGTCTGTGGGATGTGCACAAAGGCGCGGCGGGCCACATCTTAAAAGGACATACTTGGTATGTTAATAGCGTGGCGTATTCGCCGAGCGGCGCGCAGATCGCCTCGGGTAGTCATGATGAGACGGTGCGGCTGTGGGACGCGCACACCGGCGCGGCGCGGCGCACCTTACGCGGACATACAAACACTGTTAGCAATGTAGTGTATTCGCCGAGCGGAGCGCAGATTGCCTCGGGCAGTCATGACAAGACGGTGCGGCTGTGGGACACGCACACCGGCGCGGCGGGGCACACCTTAAAAGGACATACCGACTGGGTTAGGAGTGTGGTGTATTCGCCGAGCGGAGCACAGATCGTCTCGGGCAGTAGGGACAATACGGTGCGGCTATGGGAAGTCGCCTCGGGTGAGTGCCTTAGCATGATTCAAGGTTTTAGCGGGTGTATTCAAAGTGTAGCCTGGAAAGAGACGCCCAATGGCGTTTATCTATTGACGGGTAGTGAAGATAAGTTCGTTCGGCAGTGGCAGATTGTAGCAGAGGGAGCTGAATATCATGCGCTCCTGCACTGGATGTCACCGCATGCAGGCCTGAGCGTGACAGCTGCTAGCGTGGTGGATGGAGTGAAAGGGTTAAGCGAGAGGAATATGATGCTGTTAAAGCAGCGCGGAGCGGTAGTCGAGCCGTTGACAGAAAGAAGCGAATATGATTTGGATATAGAGTTGGAAGAACTGTTAAAATTTAACTGAGAGGGTCCGGCGGCTGGTTTTTTAATGTGAAGGCTGCCGTATCTTATTGGCAGGGCTTCCGCATGAAGCCCCTTGCTAGGTAAGGCCGAGAATCGAATTACGCAT
>JASSUB010000057.1:0-44142 GCA_031963205.1 Mycoavidus cysteinexigens | reverse complement strand
GCTGCCTTTATCCAATCTCGTCAACCCCTTTATTCAAAATATCTTTAAATTAAATTAAATTCGCATTAGCCGAGGCAATCGCCGTCATATTGATGATCCGCCGCACGGTGGCGCCTGGAGTCAGAATATGCACCGGTTTTGATGCGCCAAGCAAGAATGGGCCTATGGTTAGGCCCTCGCCGCTGGTCATTTTTAATAAATTGTAGGCAATATTTGCGGCCTCTAGACTTGGCATAATCAAGAGATTCGCCTCACCGGTCAGTTTTGACCCAGGAAAAGCCGCTTTGCGTAAGACTTCGGACAAAGCGGCATCACCATGCATCTCACCCTCCACCTCGAGCTTGGGTGCGCGCTCAACAATTAAGGCGCGCGCTTTAGCCATGCGTTGTGAGGAGGCGTTTGGCGCACTACCAAAATTTGAACTCGATAACAGCGCAATCTTGGGCACAATGCCAAAGCGCTCGATTTCACGCGCAGCAAGCACCGCCATCTCAGCCAACTGCTCCGAACTCGGTTCTTGATTGACATAGGTATCGCAGATGAACAAATTGCGCCCTGGCAACATCAGCAAATTCATCGCCGCATAATGACTGACATCGGGTGCGCAACCCAGCGCTTGCTGAATAAATTTCAGGTGGCTATGGTACGTGTCAATCAGACCACAGATCATGCCCTCGGCTTCACCTAGGTGCACCAGAATCGCGCCAATCAAGGTATTAGACTTGCGCATCACGGCCTTCGCCACTTCTGGCGTAATGCCTTCACGAGCGCCTAGCCGATGATATTCTTGCCAGCTTTTTTGATAACGCGCATCATCTTCTGGATTAACCACAATCAAATCTTGACCCAGTTTTAACTTTGAGCCAATTTTTTCCAAACGCATTGCAATCACCGCCGGTCGACCTACTAAAATAGGCTGCGCGATCTTTTCAAGCAACGCAAATTGAGCCGCGCGCAAAACGCGCTCGTCCTCGCCTTCAGCAAATACAATCCGTGCTGGCGCTGTTTTAGCTGCGGTGAAGACTGGACGCATCACCATCCCAGTGCGGTAAACGGTGCCGGCGAGTTGCTCACGGTAGGCATCCATGTCAGTAATGGGTTGCGTTGCTACGCCTGAATCCATTGCGGCCTGTGCTACGGCTGGTGCAATTTTGATGATTAAACGTGGGTCAAATGGTTTAGGGATTATATAATCAGGTCCAAACTCAAGCGTATGACCTTCATAAGCC
This sequence comes from Mycoavidus cysteinexigens, assembly GCA_031963205.1. GTDB lineage: Bacteria > Pseudomonadota > Gammaproteobacteria > Burkholderiales > Burkholderiaceae > Mycoavidus > Mycoavidus cysteinexigens_C. The sequence goes on along the minus strand of JASSUB010000057.1, from coordinate 42,913 downwards.
TTCGCCACCTCATCGCCTTGATCACAGTCTTGCGCTAATTCGGCAATGGCCTTTACACAAGCGAGTTTCATCTGCTCAGTGATACTGGTTGCCCCTACATCCAACGCGCCGCGAAAAATGAAGGGGAAACACAATACATTATTGACCTGATTCGGATAGTCTGAGCGCCCTGTTGCAATCACAACGTCTGGGCGCACCGCTTTAGCGAGCTCTGGGCGAATTTCCGGCTCTGGGTTAGCCAGCGCGAGAATCAATGGCTTCGCGGCCATGCTTTTCACCATTTCTGGCTTAAGCACGCCGGCCGCCGAACACCCGAGAAAAACGTCTGCATCTTGCATCGCATCGACTAGCTCGCGTGCTTGAGTTTTAGCGATGTAACGTGCTTTAGTAGGATCCAGGTTGGAACGCCCATCATGAATTACGCCTTTTGAGTCGACGACAAGAATATGGGCTTTATTTAGCCCAAGATCGACGAGCAGATCCAAACACGCAATGGCTGCTGCGCCCGCACCCGAACAAACCAGTTTGACTTCGCTTAACTTTTTGCCAACGACCTTCAAGCCGTTAAGGATAGCGGCAGATGCGATGATCGCTGTGCCATGTTGGTCATCATGAAAAACCGGGATTTTCATCCGCTCGCGCAGCTTTTTTTCGATATAAAAACACTCGGGCGCTTTAATATCTTCAAGATTAATACCGCCCAGCGTTGGCTCCAGCATAGCGATTGCCTCAACCAGCTTGTCTGGATCGTTTTCTGCCAACTCAATATCGAATACGTCAATGCCAGCGAACTTCTTAAATAAGCACCCTTTACCTTCCATCACAGGTTTAGCGGCAAGTGGTCCAATATTACCAAGACCTAACACTGCGGTACCATTAGTGATCACGCCCACTAGATTGCCGCGCGAGGTGTATTTTTGTGCCGTCAGCGGATCTTGATGAATCGCCTCACATGCGGCCGCCACTCCCGGCGAGTAGGCTAGAGCCAGGTCTAGGCTATTGGACAATGGCTTCGTCGGAGTCACCGAGACCTTGCCAGGGCGGGGAAATTGATGATAATAAAGCGCGCTTTGCTTAAGTTGTTCGTCCATTACATCTAACCTGTGATTTTGTTAATTTTAAGCCCAAAGGAATTAAGCTGCCCGACAGCAGGCTGAATCAGTTAGCCACTCGCCGCGGGGAGCCTAGTTTACACCTCAAGGCCATCAATAAGGTTTAAGCACACAATTTTTGTTATTCATTTTCGCCATAAATGAAAGAATTTCACAAAAATTCTAGGTAAAATAAGGGGTCTACTAAAATAGGATTTGCCATGACAGGCTCTAATCACCCCTTCATTGCTGACACTACAGCAAAAATTCTGCTTGAGTTACAAGCGGTGCACTTTAATACCGTCAACCCTTTCATGTTGACCTCCGGTCGGGCCAGCCCAGTATATATCGACTGCCGCAAGCTGATTTCCTTTCCGCGCGCACGCCGCACGCTGATGTCAATGGCTGAATCGACGATCTTAGATGAGATTGGCTTCGAGCAAATTGATGCGGTAGCCGGTGGTGAAACCGCCGGCATTCCTTTTGCCGCCTGGATCGCTGACCGGCTGATGTTGCCCATGCAATATGTGCGCAAAAAACCAAAAGGCTTTGGCCGCAATGCGCAGATTGAAGGTCATCTCACAGAAGGAGCGCGTGTTTTACTGGTGGAGGATTTAACTACCGATAGCCGCAGCAAGATTAATTTTTGTGAGGCGCTGCGCACAGCGGGGGCTCAAGTTAATCATGTCTTTGTGCTCTTTCACTATGATATCTTTGCCGAAAGCCGCTCTGTTTTAAAAGAGATCGGGGTTGAGCTCCATGCTCTTGCCACTTGGTGGGATGTTCTTCGAGTAGCCAAGTCACTGAATTATTTTGATCCGGCGACGCTCGATGAAGTCGAGAAATTCTTACACGCTCCCGCCGCATGGTCAGCCGCCCACGGCGGCTTTGAGGCGACGACCTAATGATTAAGGTATTTGTTGATGGGCAGGAAGGCACCACAGGCCTAAAGATTTTTGAATATCTTGCGGCTCGCAGCGAGATTGAAATCCTGCGGATTGATGAAGATAAGCGCAAAGATGTTGCACAGCGGCGCGCTCTTATCAATACCTCAGATCTGACCTTTTTATGCTTACCCGATACCGCAGCGCGCGAATCGGTTACGCTTGTCGACAATCCTGATACCTGCATTATCGATGCTAGCACCGCCTTTCGAGGCCATCATGATTGGGCCTATGGATTACCAGAGCTTAGTCCCGCACAACGCACACGTATCCGCACAGCCCAGCGAATTGCCGTGCCAGGTTGCCACGCATCGGCTTTCATCCTCTCGGTCCATCCGCTCATCGCCAAAGGCGTCATGCCGCCTGATTGCCCACTGAGCAGCCACTCAATCACGGGGTATAGTGGTGGCGGCAAACAAATGATTGCGGCTTATGAGCAAGGTGAAAACCCGCTACTGACGAGTCCGAGACACTACGCGCTTGGTCTTGAGCACAAGCATCTGCCAGAAATGACGATGCATGCGGAACTTGCCGCCGCGCCCATCTTCACGCCGATTGTTGCTGCTTTTTATCAAGGTTTGGCGGTTACGACTTGTTTTTATTCTCGTTATCTTGCCCCTGGGGTCGGCCCTCAACAGGTTCAGGCGGTGCTGGCCGAATATTATGAAAATGAGCCTTTTATCCGGGTTGCGCCATTTGATGCGGTGGAGAATCTTGATCAGGGGTTTTTTAATATTCAAGAGTGTAATCATACAAATCGCGTAGATATTTTTGTCTTCGGCAATAAAGATCGGATCGTCACGATTGCACGACTTGATAATTTAGGTAAAGGTGCCTCCGGCGCCGCGATTCAATGCATGAACCTACGCATGGGTGCGAGTGAAATGGCAGGGTTGACTGCTATCGCATAAATAACCCTGGTTTGGGAGTTGAATATGTTGATGGTGACCCGAAGTGCTTTGAGTTAGCGATTATTCTGTTCTATCTAGACTTGAAGATAGTCTGAATGATATGTACGATTTTTGGACCAATTTCCGGTTTTTGGAGTAGCGGAAAGCTTTTGCCTAACTGATTAGATAACTTTCCATGGTTATTGCGTACCGACCGAATGATACGATCAATCTCAGAATCTGGCCCTTCGATCTTTGACGCTAAGCCAGACAGCGCTACGCATTAATAAATCCTCACCATATTCAATTTCTAATTCACGCAAGCGTTGGGCGCAATTATAAATCTCAGCCATACGCACAATGCTGGTACGGTAAACGAGTGGGCAGTAAGCTGGCACGCCAGGTAAGTTATCCCGCACGCGCCAGCGGGCGTTATTGGTAGGCCGAGTAGCGGTAAGGTATAGTTCTTCGTCAAGCGCATTAATGTAATTGCCGACGCTAACACCGCCAAAAGACAGTAGGCGGCCTGTGAGCCATTCGTAGAAAAAGCCAGTGCGGCGCGCATACCTAGCTCAGCCGGTGAGCCACCATACAAGGAGACTTAAAAGCTCTCTTCAACTCATGTGATGGGAGCTAACCACCACAGAAGCAATGATACAAGGAGGCTTGGCGAGATAAAATCTCAATACTGAATAACTGAATTTGACCTGACAACTGCTCTCCTCAAACCGGGTAACTGTCAGATCAGATCTCAACTACTACACCTTAGGCTCTGTCTTAATCCATATATTAAGCGATGCTGTTTCATCATCTGCATCAGGTCCCTCACGTTCTATCTTAATAACTCTAGCCACTTTTAGACCAACTCGATCTAAAATTCTTTGAGTACTCTTTCCATTTTGAGTACCTAGAAATTTTTCCGTAAGAGTTTCATAATTTATAAATTTATTATGATCTCCATATTCCCATAATGCTTGTACCGTTGCATCATGAACAACATCTTTTCTTTTTATTATTTTTGGTAAAATCCCAAGGAATCCTTTTTTTCTAGAAATATTTATATATTGAGATATAGATGCATCATCTGCATAGTATTTTTGTTCTCCATAGAAATCTTTATGGCCCTCTCTATAATTTACATTGAATGTCCATTTCCATGGCTTATATTTATTAATAAAATTAACTCCAAGCTTTGTATCATATTCATGTTTAGTTTTGGATGAATATAAGTACGGTTCGGATTCGTCATATATATGTTCTAAGTGCTCTGATTTTAAAAAAAACTTCATTCTCTCATTTGATGAGTTATCAGGAACAATTTTATTAATTATTTCATCATCTTCCATATTTTCAGGTTCATAGTAATACATTTCCCTTGTCTTATTTTTGCCACTCTTTTTACTAAAATGTTCTTCCTTTTTCTCTTTTATAGGAAACATGATTCACTCATTAAAAAATACATATCTAGTATAGGTATAAAACATACACTAATCAAAGCAAACCTACGTAGTGTCAAAATTATGTACATTTCTGGCTTAAAGGCCTAGTTAGTCGAATAGCTCGAAGGAATTTCACTCTAAGGCCCAGTCCTTTTAGGGTGTTTGAGCTATTCTAACGAAGGTAAGTGGTTACCATCCACCACTCACATAGCGCTCTCCCGTACTAATGCTTGCAATAGCTTCGGCTCAGTTCGATTTATCTTGTCATATAGTGAGCTTAGCGACACATTCAATTTTTCTTTATATGTCTGGAAGCGCTATGGAGTGAATGACAAACGCCTAGTGTCGCCATCGACATCATTTCTACTACCGTCGAAAATAATAATTCCTGTGAGTACTGTCTTTCTCGGTGTTTTTCAAATAAAGCATCTATCCACTCCGTATCAAATATTGACCCCATCAATAACCGCGTCATTACGCTTATTGGCATCTTCTCCGTCGCTTGCTCGAACAGTTTTCTTAGCATATTCTCTCCGATTTGTTGATACTCCTCATTTAGAATAGCTCAAACACCCTGAAAGGGCTGAAATTAAGGCCCTTGACCACGCCCCAATTTTCGTATCATTCAAAAGTAGAAAAATTTTGGGTAGGGTCAAGCATGGTCAACCGATCTGGTTTAGTTCAGACAAATAATCTAGCTTGGCTTTAACAGCATCCATACTGAGATAAAACATCTTTGTCCTGTCAATTTAGTGACTCACTCACGCAACTTGCAGATGCAGAGTCGGCCCCTTGGCTACCATGCGGTGTTTCACTGATGAGAAGAAGTGAGAGATTTAATCTCTATAGCAAGGTCTAAACCCTAGCTGACTCGCAAAGCCCGCTTCAATTCATATGATGTAGCTATCTACAGACACAAGGGACCATCTGACTATCCCTAAGCCTCGTGTAATTACATTTTTTGGCACAAAAGAGCCATATATTTAAAGCATCCGTTTGCTACTCTATTGCTTGCAAAGCATTTTGTAATTTTGTCTCGATAGAACAAAGTTACATCGTTGTTTTTAAATGATTTTTTGATTGACGCAACGTTTTTTTTTACTTATAAAGTAGCCCGAAGCGTGACCTTTAAAAACGTCATATCTGTGTCAGAGACATGTGTTTTGTAATACGCGCTGGATAGATGCGAATCGACATGGCAATTGGGAGGATTTCATGGTGCAACTAGAAGACACAAAAACTAGCCGTCTAGAAAAAGAAAGGAGTCGGGTCAAACTTCAGCTGATTCGAGTCATATATATCAACTTGAGCATGCTATAGGCAAGGGGGCTATGATGTTCGAGTCAAATATCATCAAAATTCTAGATTGCTATGCTGCCGGCCTGGATAAGAAAGAGGGAGATAGAAATATCTTCGAACTTGATTTGACCCTATGGAATTTACTTAGGACTCTTGCCAAAGAAAGTCCTGACGAGGTGACGAATCGGTTTTCTCTTAGCCAGAATGTGGCTGATCGTTTAGCCATGGCGTTACCTACACAACTTCTACGGCTTGCGTCAGGGGTTTTGCTGTCCTTCAAATTGGAAGCAGACGAAAAGTTGATTCTATCGGGGTTGATTGAAAGCTATGATCCGCTTGAGCTTGTCAATCATAAAATAAATGATTTTGCTGCTGCGTATTGGCTGTTGCTCAAACGTGATGCAGCAGAAGATCTCGAAATTGCAAAGGAGCGCTTTGGTGTCTCGCGAGCCTTGGCTGAGCACGTAGCCAAAGCGACTGATAATCAGTTACGTTATTTAACCACGGTAGTTCCTATGCGCTTTTCTTTGCGTTGCAAAAGTTCGATTATAGGAGAGATCTTAAACGCAAATTTTGATGAAGTAACGAGCCCCTTAGTCAAAAAATTACAACAATCACTTCAATGCAGGAGATGGAGATGAGCCACTGCTCAGAAATAAAAAGACACACAGATTCATTGAATCAAAGAATTACAGCAAGATACATGATCCTGACTGGATACCTTACCAAAATTATCATGCTTGAGACAGGTTTGACATATCGGCAGGTTCTTAGTATTCATCAGGCATTGAAAAAAGAAGGGTATAAGCCCAACAGACAATCACGGACTTTTCGCAGTAGCGCTACGCTGATTCATAGTCGCGCCTCAAAGATAGATGCTTCCCTGCTGATGCAGTTTTACTGCAATTTCTGCAACGAGGAAACCTCCCAGGCAGTGAATATTGGTGCCCTGAATAAGGCGTACAGCGTATATCATTCGATTCGCAAAGAAATTCCTACTCTAGGAAAAAATATACCTTTTGATATTTCTGGTGCTTGGCGCCTTGCGCAGGAGCTGAAAAGTGATGAAGCAATGATGGAGAAGTGCAATGTTTGCGAATGCACCTACTTTACCTCTGTGTTACAGAGGACTCTTGTAAGGTGTCCATTTTGTAAAGGTTAGGAACTAGAAGAAATAACGAGCACCAAAGGTGGCTTGTTACTATCCATTATATTAGGAAAACTCCGGCATGCCGTGCAATGGATAGTATATTTCTTGTGATAAAAATACCTTATAAATAAAAATGAGAATATAAGCAAAATATAAATATTAGACCGTATCTTTGCTTAAATATAGGTAAATGGCTGAGCCATCGTATAAATATTTCTTTATTTTTTTTGGAAATAGCATAGTTGCTTCTAGATAAGCAACGTATGGATTTTCCATTTCGAACCAAACCGGGCGCACTTGCTCGGTTTGGAACATGGTGCGCCTAGAATAATTAGGAATGCAACATGTTAAACAATAAGTACATTAAAGAGCTAACACTAATAAAGATCAATTTCTCGATTGAGAGCGGGAGAGCTAATGTGGCAGATACAGTGCGATCGAATGGCCAAAAAAGTATCAAAAAATTCTATCAAATAAAAACAGAAGCGAGGCGCTTATTACTAAAGCATGGACTTCCATATATGGGTGGTTTTGTTGTTCCGATTGATCAGGAAAATGTGATCTTCAACAGATTAAGTCTGATCTCAGCAGAATTTCATCATCTAAAAGATTGCTTGATAAATAAGCAACAGCATACTATTAGTTTTGAGTATCGACTCATTAAAATTAGACCAGCAGAAAGTATTCCAATGAGTGTGAATGATTGGAACAATGATATGCAGCGGCTAGGTGAGAATCTTATTGAGGAAATTGTACAACGCGCAAACAAGTTCTATGCAGAAAAATTAAGAGACGGTGAGCAGTGCGCTGCTACGACAAAGAAAACATTGCATAATATTCGAAATAAGGTTAGCGGCTTATCCTTTTTAAATCGTGCGCTTGGTCCTTTAACCAAGCTATTGGACTGGGTTCTACGCGGCTATGAGCAGAGGCAAAATATCCGGAACCGGAATATCGTTGCCCCATTTTTTTACCAAGTAAAGGCGGCTGTGTTTATTATGTGCGAGCGCAGCCGGATTGATGTCTATGTTAACTGTGGTCTGATCCAGACGCTGACGTGTTTTCAACTGCTCATGAAATAGTTTGTTAAAAATAGTAATTTAACTTATTTCTCAGAAGTCTCGCCCAGAAAAAATGCAATCGTACCCTTTACTTGATCCTCTTCTTGTTTCCCAGGTTTGGCATCGATTTTAAATGTAGCATGAACCATGTAAATGCAATCTTCCGACCAATTTTCCACAGATAAAGTAGTAGATGTTTCCCGAGAAGAATTTTTAATTTTTTCAACTTTATAATTGACAACTTCGCTTTTTAGAAAATTTATATGCTCAGTAGACGAATAATCACCTTTAAACAATTCATCTAAAGCATCAAGGAAAGAGTTTTTATAGATACAATATAAATTATATGTGATGCAGCCGTTCTCTTCTCCATCTTCTATATATTGATTCTTAGGCTCCACATTTATATTTAAGGATATGTTGAATGTATTCGAGTTAGGAACCCTGGTAATCTGCCCTGCATCAATTTTATAATAAAATCCAGCACCGTAAATACAGTCTGAGATGGCCTTTTGCTGAGTTAAGTACGCCATAATTATGCCTGCTGAAAACATCTCTGCATCGGCAGCTCTAAGCGCCTCGATAGTCTCAGAAATGTCTTTCTCCCAAAGTTCTCGGCCACCTTTTTCTAACGTTGTTTCTAAATTAGGAAAGTTAATTGATGAATTTTCGGTGAGCTCGTGCCGGACATTTTCTATAGCCTGAATGAAGGTACGGTTACCACTTTGTTCCAGTAGCAATTTCCCGGACTCAGATAGATCGAGGCCATTTTCAGAGAGTGTTAGATATTTTGATTGTGGGTCGACTTTAACTTTAAGTCCATGGTCTCCCAACTCCAGCCCTGAGTCAGCTGCCAAATTGACTTGAATGCCGCTGGCATTGACGATTAAACCCGTATTGGCATCAATCGAAAGTTTAGACTCGCCTGCATATCCATCGAGTTTTAAGCCATCTCCATAATTGATGAGTAGGCCCGCTTGATCTAAATTCAGTCCACCATTCGGATCGGTTTTAAGCACTAAGCCATCGGCGGTTGCTTCAATGCCAGCGTTGGGTTTGATTTTTACTTGAACCTGATTGTTCTGTGGGTTGATCTCAAGTCCATCTCCTACTTTGAGAGCAAGTTGTTTGGATGTATTTTCAAGGCCGGGTAAAGGCTCTGGGAAATCGCTTGTTAACCCGAGTTTGATGCGAGAGTCGTCAGCCAGGTCAATCAAATCGCTAAAATCAACCTCTTTGAGAACCGCCCCTGTAACAAATTTCGTTTTTAAATAGTCTGCTTTAGATGACATTTGCTATTCTCCTAACTTAAATATTGTGTGATTAAAATCTGCACTATTTATAATGTGCTGCATGTAGCGGGATTAAGGGTCAGGGCACCCTCTTTAAGCTGAAATAGTGTGCTGTATTTAATTCTTAAACCACCATCTTGGGTGATGTCCAACCCACTTTGGTTACCATCAAGAGCAACTCGCAGTCCATGGGTATCCGATACAAGTCCACTTTTTTGCGTCAATTTGAGTTGCAGTACGTTAGATAAGAGTTCAAGTCCATCACCGTTGTTAATAGCCATGCCCTGTTGCTTGAAGCTCAATCCGGACTGTGGGCTAAGCAGGACGCGTACGGCACTGTCTGCGCATAGGGCGGTTTTCAGCTTTAGGACCAAGGCGTTATAGGAGAATCCTAAACCGATATCCTGATTTGGGTTAACCGCTAATCTATTATCTTTTATGATCAATCCAGCTTGCGAAGCGGAGAGTATTTGATTGCCCTCATCACAGAAATTGATGAGGAGTTCGAAGTCGCCTTGGTTCGGTACACATAATGCGTTAAACGCCTCTTTAAGCTTGGATTTTGATGTAGTGCCCATCGTATTTTCTCTTCCTATTCTAGTTGATTCAAACAGCTCCATTTTTCCTAAACGAGCTCTAATTGGTGCATTTCTATCTTCTAGCACGGGCTACAGCGTATAAGGTTACACAATTCTATGATTGTTTATCCTAAGTTGTATCCACTATCGTGCAGCACAGTGCTCGAGGCACTTTACGACATATCCCGGGCTTTAGAAAATAATAATTGAATTTATTATTTACGCAAGCGATCGAAGCAAGTATTTATAGAAATTTTAGGTCTTAGGTCAATTCATTATTACAAATATTCAGTTGGAGTATTCGAGATATACCATGGTCGGAAGCCTTATTAAATACTTGCTTTAATAGTTTTTCCTATTGGATCATAGCTCAGAGTTTAAATATAGTCAGTTTTCTAGCATAGGTGATGTAATCTAAGGCTTGACGTAAATATTATTTTGATCGCAAGGGTAGATGGTCTTCCTCAATCTGCAGCGCGGTTTCGTAAAAATATTTTGCTCTAAACAATTTCGTGGATTTTGCTATTCTCAATTTAACCGATATGTACGTTGTAATTGTTAGAACGACCGGGTTTGAGAGTAGGTAAAAGATGTGGGGTCGCATAAGGCACAGAATTTTTAAGCAGTGTGAGATGGTGCTAGGAATAGATGAGGCATGATGCAATCTCGCACTATCTGCTCATAGTGCGTTGACTGAGTACGAACTGTGTTAAAGGGTGCTCATCATTTAAAAGAAGTAAAAACAACACCTGATGGCTAGTAGGACTAAGCTAACACTTAACGATATTTGGAATTGATACACATTGAATTTCTTATGGGATAAGTGTTTCAATTAAATTATTTAAGAATTCTCATGATTGGGAAAAATATATAAATGCCCTATGAAAACACTTGTCGTATATTTAAAACGGTTATTTATCAGTTACAAATATGAACAGGGTGGAGAATAACCATTCGTCACTCATTATTCGGCGAGGATTAAACGGTCTCAAGTTTCAGCTTAGCTTCACTGGGCCATAAAGTAATTTTTCTGAGCGTGTGCAATCAGTATAAAGATTGTCAGCGTTGCTATTTATAATTAAAGTTATTTATTTTAGTCAATAGTAGTATGATTTAATATGATTATTTGACCAATTTTTGTTTCTTCATAGAAATATCAAAAATTTTATTTTTAAAGATAAAAACATAATCATGGAACGGCTAAATTATTCTCAATCAGACGACTTTATTAGTGCGCTTTCGGAATATGTCGATTCGTGCGCAGGTAGTTTTGGTGTAAGAGATCATTCCGTGCCGAAGGGGGGTACTAAGACACTTTTTTCGAATAAGTGATCGAGTACAAGGTAAGCCGCGTACGGGACCTGATAGCCAAAATATAACATCAACGGCCGTATCTGTTTACTTACTGGATTTTTACGCAAAATGGAGCGCAGTATGGGTTTGATGAGTCCAGAGGTCTATATTTGGATTAGGGAGAGCGTGTGGGCGCAAGCCCTATGGGTTCCAACTGCGATTCATTACTAATTGAAATTAAAGAAATTTTTAAGATATGGAAGGAGTACTATATATGTATGGCGGACTTGATCAAAGATTAGGAGCCCATAGGAGTTCAGATGACAGTCTGAGCGCCGATGATGTAAAAAATTTGGAAGAATCCTACGAGAAAATAGCCAGTTCACTTAGGTCTCGAGGGTCGAGTAGCTATAAATTAGCTGAGGAACATGGAGACGAAGATCTAATTGACGAATCTGAAAGAAATATGTCGAAACAAAAATTAATAAAAAACTTTATTAATATCAAAAATAATATAGATAGGTCTGAGCGCAGTATTGCTTTAAATAAAGTAAAAGAAAAAAATCTAGATAAAAAAATAAAAGAATTAAGTAAAGAAATATGGGAAATAGTTAAAGATTACGAATTATTGGACGAGCCTCAAGAGCCAGATGGTGAATCAATTAGATTGACTGATGCAAAGGATGCAGCAATCGCTGAACAAAACAAAATAAAAGATCTAATATCTGAATTTCAGAATGACAATATATTAAATTATAAAAAATTGGGTGCTATCAGTTACCGGATTAATCCATCTAGAATGAGAGGTACATATACCAGGTTTGTAAAAGATTTCACCGAGGTTCTGAGACCGGGCAGTCACGAAGTGTCTGAGTTGTCACAGTCCCTTTTGATGCTTGACGCAGGTAGTACGGGTGATGGTGTTTGTTTGCCGCTGGTGTTAGCCATGGCTATGTCCATGGCTAATAATGGAGTTCCTCAAGATCGAAGAAGCAATTTTATTAGCAATCTAAACCGTACATCTTTAAGAGTACCAATGAAGTTTAACATGTTCAGTGTACTAAGTAAATTCCATTCAGAAGTTAAGGGGCGAGGTTTGCATCAGGTTGAGAAACCACCAAAGAATAAATTTCTTCAATTCTTTTCGAGGCAGGACTCTGAAGGAGGGGGGCAGGAGAAATATTTGTTTGATGTTGATAGTATTATAAATGAAGTTAAAAACTGCAAAACAACAACTTTTTATTCTATGCAGACTAACGGACATTCTATGCTAGTAGGTGTTACAATAAAAAACAGAAAAAAGATTTTCCATTTTTTTGACCCAAATATCGGTATATTCGATTATTTATCTGCTGGAAATATGTGTAAAGTGATGAAAGAAATGATGAGTAATAAGACAATAGTTAAATATTATAAGCCATTCAATACGACAGAATCAGAGTCACCGAAATTTGAATTGAGAAAAATTAATTCTGCTGAATTAAATTTAGTAAAAATAAATGGTGAAGAATTACATGAAGATAAAACTCCAATTGGATTATATAATTTGAGCGATCCAACCAGCCAATTGCTTTCTACAAGATCAAATTCGGATTTGGCGGAGCCGGTCCATGACTAATTTATTTATTGGTTTGAAAGAGAATTCTGTATGTTTATGTGATTCATAAAGATTGAATAGAGATAAAAAAACATTTGAATTGGATAATAAATGGTAATTTATAGCAATACTAGTTATGAAAATATAAAATGATTATATAAAAATAAAACGAAATATAAATTAACAAAAAATGGCTAATATGTAATGGCTAAATCAGATTAATTTAACCGGTCTGTAAGTGTTTAAATTAATATACAGCCCCTGCTAGCGTGATTGGCAACTCTGATTGGTAACTGATTCCAAAGGCTGGGCGCTCTTCTTTTTTCTTGAGTACGGCCAAAGTATGCTAAATTTCCCGATTCTAATTGGTCCGAAATATTGAGGCAGCTCATACGTATGACCACTGGTATGGCAAGACAGTACCCAAGGCGCCTTGCGACATGCCAAACTCAAAATAAAAGTAGAACTTTCTGTTTGTGCCAACGACTAAGGCAAATTTTTTGCAAAAATTTTATGCCCTAGGTCAATTCATTGTGAAGAATCTTCAGCGGAATTATTTATTAGCTACCATAGCCGAATGCCTTGATAAGCACTCATTCTAATGATGGTGTTGATTGACTTACAGCATCGAACCTAATCCAGCTAACTTTCAGTTAAGCGACATAGCAGCCTTTCTGCCAACTTTCTCTTAATCACAAAGAGGCATTTTCTGCGGCGTTCCCTCTCAATTTACGAGCTGATTTCGTAACAACATTTTGCTCTAACCAATTCAGCAGAATTCTCCTATTCTAAGTTTTAACCGATCCCTAAGGTGTAGTTGGTAGCACGACTGGGAATGGGTAGCCGGCAAAGTATTTACGATGCACGCGTTAAGCGCAAAGTTCTTGAGCAGCGTAATGATGTGCCGGGGATGGGGGTGTATGACTTAATTTGCGCCACCTATTCATTGTTAACGTATTGAACGGACACGAGTCTTATTAACGCGTGTCCATCATTTAAAAGGAACATAAAAATGGCACTTGATGCGAAGACGATTGCGACCAGCTATCCAATTCCCAATTACCGATTTACGGTATCTGTGGGCAAGGAACAAATGGCGTTTAATAATGTATCTGGCTTAGAGCAGGCAGTAGAAAAAATCGAGTACAAAGATGGTATGGGCGGACTCTTTCAAATGCCCGGTCAGCATCAGACGCTTAACATTACCCTTAAACGTGGCATCGTGCAAAAAAATAGTCAACTGTATGACTGGATGGCGTCTATTTCATTGAACCGAGTTGAAAAGAAAGACATCTCAATTAGCTTAACGGATGAATCGGGCAGCGAATTGTTGGTGACATGGAATATTAGCAACGCGTTCCCAACCAAATTATCGGCGCCCAACTTTGACGCAACCAGTAATGAGGTCGCGTTTGAAGAATTGAATTTGGCCGCAGACCGGCTGACGGTTCAATTTCATTAAAGCAAAACTCGCGCTCCTTGGCGTTGCACTTCAATTAAAACGTGACGTCAAAGCTCAAAACACAGATCAAATTTGACTGAGGAATCCATCATGACAGACCACACTGTGCCAGGTGTCTATATCGAAGAATCATCTGGGCTGTCTCTTTCGATCATTAGCGGTGCAACCGCCATTCCCGTATTTGCCTTCGATAAGAATAGCCATAAAAGTGGCATCTTTAAAGCCGAAGAAGTTGTTGAAATAGGTTCGTGGTTAGACGTCACCCAAGCGATCTCGGCAAGTATTGTGTCGCCCACTCCAGAGGAGCGAAAGCACGACGAAGCTAAGCAAAAAGAGTGGCAAAAAGAGTGGCAAGATAAGCTGCAAGAACTCCTCAAAATCATGCCAACGGATCTACTTTACCAATCGTTAAAAACCTATTTTGATAATGGTGGCGGCCGTTGCTATTTGACAGGTGTTGAGCAGCTGGAAAAATTGGTCCCGAGCCTAGACGATATTACGTTGATGGTACAAGCCGGCAGCAGTTTGGATAATTTTAAGTCGGCGGTCGCCAAGCTATGCAAACCCGGTGCCACTTACTTTGCGTTATACGATGGCCCGCAAACTGAAATGAGCGGCACCAAAGAGGTGAGCGACGCTACCAAAAATTATGATACCAACCCCTATGCGGCGGTGTACTACCCATGGTTAAAAACAGATCAAGTGACCGATATTCCGCCTAGCGCTGCGGTTGCTGGGGTGTATTGCGCTGTGGATCGGCAGCGCGGGGTCTGGAAAGCCCCAGCCAATGTTGAACTCAAAGGCGGCGTAACCCCCAAGTACAAGATCTCAGACATGGTCAATGGGGAGTGTAACGTACCAACAGAAGGGGGTAAATCAATCAATGTGATTCGCGAGTTTCGGGGTACCGGACCATTGATTTGGGGCGCCCGAACGCTAGAGTCAAATAAGGATACGTGGCGTTACGTCCCAGTTAGGCGTTTATTTAATGCCGCTGAGAAAGATATTCGCCATGCGATGAGCATTGCCCTGTTCGAACCCAATAGTCATCCAACTTGGGAACGCACCCGCAGTGCGATTGATATTTATCTGTATGGGCTATGGCAGCAAGGTGCGCTTTTGGGCAGTACGCCGGAAGAAGCGTATTTTGTGCAAATTGGCAAAGGCGTGACGATGACTGAAACGGACATCAAACAAGGCAAGATGATTGTCAGGGTGGGTCTGGCTGCGGTACGTCCAGCCGAATTCATTATTTTGCAATTAACCCAAGACGTTGTACCAGCTTAACCGAGGCGTGATTGGATCGGTGATGTTGTGTCCGCATAAAAGGGTTTGAGTATTTATTGCCTGAGAAAAAAATTATGAGCGAAACCTTGACTGTCCCAGGGGTCTATATTGAAGAGCGCAATGCGCTAGCGATGAGCATTCATAGCGGCGAGACAGCGGTGCCAGTGTTTATTGGGCATTTCAACAATAAAGACGGTACCCCTTACGTAGACGCCAATTGTATCCAGATTGCGAGTTGGCTCGAATTTACGAGCCGATTTGGCTCTTCAGATAGCGTCTCGATTACGATAGAAAAAAACGCAACGCCGGACACGGCCAATGGTCCTTATACCTTAAAGGAAAGTGCTATCGAAAGGCCTTATCTTGGCTTTCACAGTGTGCGCCTGTACTTTGAAAACGGTGGCGGGCCATGCTACATCCTGCCACTTGCCACGCGCGATGCCCTATCACTTGCCGCATTAGCGTCCAAAATAGAACAATATCCGGAGATCACACTGCTTTGCTGGTGTGAATATACCGAAGAGGATGAAGATATCTATAACGCGCTGGGCTCGTTACAAGAGAAACATTATTTTTTACTGACGGATGCGTTACCGAATAAGAAAAAAACCACGCCGCCGCAAAAAAACACTCTGACCACCAGCTTACTCGATTACACCTTCCGGGAGCCAACCCAAACGGCCGTCTATTTTCCGCTATTGCAGACGTCCTATCGTTATCACCTGAGTGATGCTTTGCTTAAGGTCAAAGGGCTAGATGCCACAGCGTGGGGGAGAAAAGACAATAAAAGCGAATTAATTCTATCTGAGATGGCAGAGTTTTCAAAAAAGCAGCTTGCTGAATTTGAGAAGAAGTTGCGAGAAATACAAGATAAAGGAGACGATACGCCGGAAAAACCTAAGCAGCTAGAAGAAGCGAAAGAAAATCTCAAGAAAAGCCAGGAGAACACAGCACTGTGCGACAAGATTCATCAAATGGTGACGGCAGCGTTCGTTGCAGAGCCCATTTATGTGCGCGCCAGCTGTGCGATGGCGGGCGTGATGGCCCGTACAGATCGAGAACGCGGAGTTTGGAAAGCACCGGCCAATGTGGCTCTAATTGGCGTGGAGGGCTTAGCTTCGATTGATTCGGCAAATAACACAGTGTCGCCGATACGAATTGACGATGGCATTAACTACCAGCTGGTAAAAGATAAAATTAACCCGATTCGTGAATTCAGAGGCAAAGGATTTTTGGCCTGGGGCGCACGCACCGCAGAAGACCCGATTCGACCAGACTGGTTGTATATCTCGGTGCGGCGCCTGTTTAATGCAGTCGAGCGCGATCTCAGCCAGGCTTTACGTATTGCTGCGTTCGAGCCGAATAACGCAATCACGTGGGAGCGTATCAGAAGCGCACTCGATATCTACTTAGATGGCCTGTGGCGCAAAGGCGCGTTATTGGGCAGTGCGCCTCAAGAAGCCTACTTTGTGCGTATTGGCCAAGGCGTGACCATGACTGAGACAGACATCAAACAAGGCAAGCTGATTGTCAAACTTGGCATGGCGGCAGTACGTCCAGCTGAATTTATCGAATTGCAATTCACTCAAGATATGGTGTCTTAATGAGTCGCGAGCCGGGCGTAGAGCTGATTGATTCAATCCGGATCCCGTCTCCTTTTGAATTACCCAGCGCGGTGCCGGTGTTTATCGGGGCTGGATTGGCGTCGTGCAAGCTTGCATTGGGTTTACATGCCATGCAATCTTCTGAACAATGGCGAGCAGCATGGGATCAAAAAGAAGCGTTGGAGCAAACTTTAAAAAGCCCGCTGTACCACACCGTCCAGCATTATTTTGATAGTGGCGGCGGTAGCTGCTTTGTGTTGCGCTTGAGCGCTGCAAAAACACTGGCCGAGCTTAGCCAGCAAGCCGAGCACTATGTGCCGATCCTAAGCGAGCCAACGATTAGCTTAGTCGCATTACCGGAACTGGGCCAAACCATCAGTCAATTGGTGGGTGACATTCCCGTAAAAGAACTGACCAGCCTAATTGCGCAAACGCATATTGACGTCTGGAAAGCTGTTTTATCAGCCTGCTCAGGTCGCTCAGACTTGTTTTTCATCTTCGATGCACCGCGGGAACTCAATGCTGCGAAAGAATGTATTCACAGACTGCGGATCCAGGGGGGGCTTGGCGAGCGTGGCCAGTATGCGGCACTGTATGGGCCGTATTTACGAACCGATTACACGCTCGAAGAACGCTCAACTTATGATTTAGACAATCTGGTGGTGGTGCCACCCTGTGGCGCAGTCGCTCATGTAATTCAGCATACCGACCAAACCTTCGGGGTTTGGAAGGCACCCGCCAATGTGGCCCTGACCAAAGTAGTCCAGCCTGAATATCAGGTAGGGCAGATGGAAGCATGGTTTGATGCGACACAAATGAGTATCAATACGATTCGTAGTTTTCCCGGGCGTGGCATACGTGTCTGGGGCTGCCGCACCTTAGCCAGCGCTGCACACAGCTCTTTTTGCTATGTCCAAGTGCGCCGGCTGATGACCTATATCGGCGCCAATTTGACGGAGATTTGCCGCTTTGCCGTGTTTGAGCCAAATAGCGAAATTACCTGGTGCAAGCTCAAGGGGTTAATGAATGCCTGGTTACGTAAACTTTGGCAGCGCGGGGGCTTGGCTGGGTCAGAAGAAAACCAGGCTTTTGAGATCTTGTTAGGCCTGAATGAAAGTATGAGCGCCGCGGATATCAAAATCGGCAGGATGATCGTAAAAACACGTGTAGCGGTGTTGCGAGCAGCTGAATTTATTGATGTGACACTGATCTTAAATATGAATCAAGATCCGTTCATCCCGACCTCACCCCAAATCAACGTCAGCATATTCTAATGTCTAAATTTTTCGAACCCAGTCTTTCGCATCGGTTTTTGGCGACGTTTTTTATTCGCCGTATACCGAGCCCAATTGATCTGCGTTTTCAACGTATTAGTGGTTTGGGGCGTGAACTCAGCGTGCATAGCTTTCACGAAGGCGGGGAGAATGTAGGCAGCCTGCATTTACCAGAGCATATTACACACGGCAATCTAGTGCTTGAGCGTGGCGTGATGCCAATCACTCCATTATCGCTTTTATTTAATAAAGTTTTGGGTAATTTTGAAAGCGATTATGTCGATGTCGTGGTGCTTTTGCTCAATCGGCAATCCATCCCCGTCTGCAGTTGGATTATTACGGATGCATTGCCTGTGAAATGGCAAACGGGCGAACTGGATGCGCAGGGCAATGCGGTACTGATTAATACCTTAGAGCTCGCTTATAACGAAATGAGATGGCTCGGAGTGTATGCATGACCATCGAAATCCATGAGTTAATTATCGAGGCGCGTGTGATCGTGGAAGGCGCCGCAGAAGCTGACGGACGACGCCAAGCGTTGGCGGCGAATCTCGTGATGGATGACCCAAGGTTAATCAATAGACTGGTGCGGCAAGTGGTGGAAGCGCTACGCGAACAACAGGAGCGCGTCTGATGGCTATTTTTGAACGGTCGTTATCAAAGCTCACGCTAGAAGCCTTTCAAGATCGTGAGCGGCATGTCTCCCTGGGTTCAATGACCGCGATGTATAACCCAACCAAGATTCAATTGAGTTATAGAGCGGAATATGTTGCCCAGGACTATTTGGACTATCACCGGCAAAATAATCGATACCAGCACCTTCGCCCAGGGGATCTGAATCTGGAGTTGATTTTAGATGCGCAATTACCCGGCAACCGACAATCGGTGGATGAACAGCTCAGTAAATTGCGCGCGCTGTGTTTTGATATTGATGGCAAGACTGGCGAGCCGCATTTTTTGCGGATCAAATGGGGCCGGATGAGTTGGCATGGGCATGGCTATTTTGCGGGTCGCACCTCCCATCTTAGGGTGGATTACACACTATTTGATCGCAATGCGGCGCCGCAACGAGCGCTTGTGCACTTGACTATCAGCGCAGATGAGAGCTTGACCCAGCAAACGCCAGCCAAATCACTGAATCAAGCTGTGCTTAAAGCGCCAGCACTCGACTCGTTACCGTTGATGGCGGCGGCTGCAGCCGCGGCGAGTGCTGCACTTGCGGTAGGGCAGGTCGATTATTTGTCGCTTGCCTATAACAACGATTTGAATCATTTAAGTGCGGCCCAGCCGGGACAAGAGCTGGTGATTGGATCTGAAAAGAAATAGCACCATGGTGAATTTACCCGATGCCCCAACATTGACTGCTGCTGCACCGCCAAGCGAGGAGGAAGTGCTGCCAGAAATCGAGGTTTACTTTGGCGGCGGCACAGGACACATGCTGCAGAATTTTAAGCTTGTGATGCTTGAACTGCGTCTTGCGGTAAACGAAATTCCATCTGGCAAGGCCCGTTTTAAAAGCGTGTTAGACATGCATGACGACTACGCTTTATTGTCTCAAGATTTGCTGGCGTGCGGTGTGGGGACAGACGTCACCGTGCAGGTTAAGGGCAAAGTGTTATTTGCTGGCCTGGTGGCCTCGCTGGGGTTTGAAGTTAGGCAAGGGGCCAAGGAATTGACCTTGAAGCTTAAGCACCCATTGCAACGTTTAGTGGCGACTCATCGCAGTCAAGTGTTTGCCAAGCAAAGTGATCAGCACATTATTGAGCGACTATTTAATACACATGACATTCCAGTAAAAATTCAGCAAGGGCTAAGCGTGCAGCATGAACAAATGGTGCAGTGTGCCTGCTCAGACTGGGATTTTGTGCGTATCCGACTGGCCGCAAACGGAGTCTGGCTCTTGCCAATAGACAAATCCGTCACGATCACCTTGCCAAAATTGGCCGGCGCCGCTCAGCATACCCTTTTGGCCATCTCAACGAATAAAAGCGCGCTGATTGAAGAAGCGGCATGGGCCTTCACCGGCCTGACGCAACCGTCTAGCATCAAGCTATCCAATTGGGACGTGTCACAACAAAAAATGTTGCCTGCCAAGCAGGCAAAGGCCGCCCTTTTAGGCAGTGGCGCCCTGGATCCGCTCAAGCTGCCCGCGCTGGACCCCTTAGTTTGGGAAGTATGGCATAGCGTGCCGCTTGAAGCGGCGGAACAAACTGCGTTGGTCAATAGTCGTCTGACAGCACAGCATGCAACCGGGATCCAGGGACGTTTTGCAATCAAAGGGCGCAGCGATATTGAGTTAGGCCAGACTTTAAATATCAAAGGTTTTGGCAAGGCGTTAGATGGCACGGGCATTGTGACGGGCGTGGAACATCGCTTTGACGTTCGTGATCGGAGATGGCGTATGACGCTCTATCTCGGGCTGGATTCGATACGGCAAGTTGAGGTGCCGATGGTGCCCAAAATACGCGGCTTATATATTGGCGTGGTTGATAGCTTTGAGCAAGATAACAAAATGCACTGGAATCGGATCCGTGTACGCATACCTACACTTGGTCTAGATGAACCATTATGGGCACGCCTAACGAGCCCGTATGCCAGTAAAGAAAGTGGCTTTTGCTTCTATCCAGAGGCGGGCGATGAAGTGGTGCTGGGATTTTTTGAGGATGACCCGCGTTATCCGGTGGTGATGGGCGCCATGCATAACCCGAAAAAACCCGCCCCCTTTGCGCCAAGCCGAGACAATGCTGTCAAAGGGGTCGTCTTGGTACAGGGCGCACAAAAGCAGGAATGGATTTTTGATCGTAAAGAGCATTCAATCACCGCGAATTTGGGCGACGACAAGGTCGTGCTTCACAAGGGCCTACAAATCCAAAGTGACGGGGGCGATGCGCTGGTTAAGACAAAACACAACCTGACCCTGACGGCTGAGCAAACGCAAACGCTAAAAGCAGGTACCGATTGGCATGCCCAGGCAGAGCGAAGCGCCAAACTAAACAGTGGCGCAACCGAGCTTGCTCTAGTGCCGCAAAAGGCACAGCTTAACGCAGCCGAAATCGACGCGCAGGGCAGTGCTACGGTAAAGCTTGGCAGTGGCCCTAGCAAACTGGAACTCACCACGGCACGAGCCAAAATCAGCGCGCTCAATACCGAAGTGCAAGGTAGCTTGGGCGTTAAAGTGAAAAGTTTAAAAATTGATTTAGGTCCGTGAAACGGGCCTACGTTTTAGGTTTATCAAAATATTACGTTAGGAGCTGAAGTGACACGCGAAGCAGACGTCTATGGGCGAGGGTGGAAGTTCCCGCCGACTTTTTCAAGCAGCGGCGTGGTGATGACAGAAGGCATCGCAAACGTGCGTCAAAGCATGCGCGTACTATTCCAGACCCAGCCAGGGGAGCGAATTATGCGACCGAATTATGGTTGCGATCTGCAATCGGCGATGTTTTGCACGATTAATGAAGATTTGCTCGCCGAGTTACAAACCCAAGTAACGGAAAGCATTTTGCGGCACGAGCCGCGCGCGGCTCTAGAGTCAGTTGATGCGCGCCAACATCAAACTGCGCAATCACCCAACACCCTACAAGTTGACGTGTTATATCGACTGGCGGGCAGTCAGCAGATCGATCAATTCTCAGGGCTACTGGATCTAGTGCAAGCCCGCATCGGGGGATTTTGATGTTAGACACCATTGTGGTTGATGGCGACATGCTGATGTTTGAGCCCATGTTTGGTCATCGGCTGGTCACCGTATTACCGCCGGTAACGATTAGGGGCACGGGTATGTGCCAGATTGGCGGGAGGCGAGTGTGTGTTGTCGGTGACGAGAAAATTTTACAGATCAATGCACTATACAATGCGCCCCCGTTTATGTTGGGCCAGGGAAAAATCATCGTGACCTTGATGCCAGACCAGATCGCACTACCGGTCACCAGCGGTCGTGCGCTGATTACAAAGGGGCAAAGATTTATGGCCATGTTTATTCCAATTCAGCCCGCCAAAATACCTTTCCCGCCCACCATTGATCCGCTATTGATGCCAACGCCTGGGTTTGGTCATTTTATGCCCAGTCAGTTTATTGCCAAGGCAGGTTGATTGTGTCGTTAACCGCAAAAACATTTGGGCAGGCGTCCTCACCCGCGTTTACTAGAGAGCAAGTGGAATTATGCCTGAGTCTATAACCACGCAGAATATGCCTTTTATTTTGGATGATCGTCAGATCGGACGGTTACTCGATGAGCTTAAGACTTACTGCCAACAGATTCCTTTTGCAGAGAATCGTACATGGGCTGAGGTGATATTTAGCTCAGGTGCGAGCTGGCCTACTCTAAAGTCTGATTTGGTGCGCCTATTCTCACAACCGGAGTTAGCCAGCGGTGAGTTGACAGAAACCCAGGCTTTTATTCTGGCTTTTTTAAAATTGCTGGAAACGCCACGCACGCTATTGAACCAGCTGCCAACGCGTTATCAGGATTTGTACTATCGCGACCTGCTCGGATTAACCGAGCTGCCTGCGCAACCCGATCGTATCGCGCTGAGTTTTGGCCTAAGCGACAGCGCCCACGAGCTGGTGTTACCGGCCGGCACACTATTTGATGCGGGGCAAGACAACCACAGCACGCCCTTGCAATACCGCTTGGAAGAGGCCCTGGTATCGAATCATGCTCAGTGGACCGATTTGCGCTGGTGCCGCCCTTCGACAGAAAATGCATTGACCTGGACTAAACGCATCGTATTTGATGCATCTGCTGACCAAAAGTGGCCAGCAGATGGTGTTCGGTTATTTGACCCCTCGCCAACACAAGAAAAAAATGCCAAAGCAGGCCAAGATCAAGCGGTTGTCGTGGGGCGTATTATTCGCTCGCCAGTATTGGCGGTAGCCGGGGACACACGCTGCTGGATCGTTAAATTTGCGACACCGTTATCAGCCGATCCAATCGACGCCAGCACGCTTCAAGCAGAATTAGGCAACGGTGAGCAATGGAGCCGACTGATCGTGACCGTCATTGATACCAGCACGTATGAGTTGAAATTGGACCCAAACGAATGCATTGCACCGTTAAACTTAGCCGAGACGACACCGCCTAATGCCTTGCTACGGATCACCCGCACCGACTGCCAGTCGGTGCCCAGAGTCGCTAACATTAAATTAAATGTCATTGACGCGACGGCTGTGCAGATAGCAACTCAGGATGGTTTGGCAGTCAATCACCAAAGTTTTTACCCATTTGGCGGCTCGCCGCAAATAGGCAGTGGCATTAACCTGGCGCTCAGAGATTGGTGGCTGTTAGGGCATTGCCTGACAAAGGTTACCGTAACCCCTGCTTGGCAAGATTTGCCGACCTGTCCATGGCGTGACTGGTATAAAAATTATCCAGAGCAAGCACGCGGACTGGATAAATTAACCGTGACGCCTTATATCGTCAAAGCGGATGGGGCACGTATGGCCTTGAATCAGGGCTATCCACCAGAGCAAGGTATCCAACTCTTTTGCGATAAAGATAACCAAGGCATAGCTAGCGGCCAAGCTTTGCAAATCCCGGTGGCGATTCCGTGTGCTTTAGATCTCGCTCGATTGGATCAGAACCATTCGACAAGGTGGCCATGGTGCTTGCGCCTTGAACTCAATACGGCTTTTTTTCATGCTGAATATGCGCAACATTTGACCATCGCCCCGAATTTTAAGGAGGTGCCGGTTGTCGATGATAACGGTAGAGAAATTAAATATCCCAATACAGATAGAGTCATCAAAGAAATCAAAGTTGATGTCCCTGAGGTCTGGAACCCACCCTACACCCCCTACTGGAAGTCGCTACAAATAGACTACACCGCGGAGGATAACGTGGTGAGCGAGCAAAAAGTATATACGCCTTTTGGCTATATCTCGCCTACGGCAGACGTGTCAGAACCCTGCCATAGTGCGGAGTCGCGCGCGGAGTTGTACTTGGGCATAACGGGTATCCAGCCCAATCAGTTATTAAGCTTATATTGGCACCTCCGCAGTCCCCAGCCGCAAAAAATCTGTTGGGAGTATCTCGCCCAGGGCGAGCAGTGGCGAGCGGCGAATGAATATATTAGCGATGGGACAGCGGGATTACACAAAAGCGGAATATGGTTGATGAATTGGCCCACTGACGCGCTTGATCAAGCGTCTAGCCTACCTGCAGGCCGCTACTGGCTGCGGGCAAAAATTGGGGTGCCGGCTAGGACCGTGCAATCGGATCAACAAATGCCCGTTTTTCCCAAATTGTTGGGGATACAGACGAATGCCGGCTGGGCGACTTTGATACAACCCGAGGCTGTAGACGCCGCGCATTTTATCCAGCCGTTGCCAGCCGGTTCGGTGACACGAGCGCTTGAGACGCTGGAGGGTTTGCAAGAAGTGAAACAGCCCTGGCCTGCAGAAGGGGGCAACACGGCTGAATCAAAGCTGGCCTTTAGCCAGCGGGTCGCGCGGCGTTTACGGCACCGCGCAAGGGCCTTAAATGGTTGGGATTTAGTGACCTTATTAAAAGACCATTACCCTGGTATTTTTGAAATGCGTCTGGCCGATGCTGAAGCGCCTCGCTCATATCAGGCGCGACCCATCCGGAAATTGGTAATGATGCCGTCACTCGAGATCATGGATAACACCGATGGGCGCCAGCCCAAATTGAGCCCTATGCATTTAAATGAGATGCGAGATTGGCTAAAGGGACGGGCGTCTTCTTGGCTCGAGTTGGAATGCTGTAATCCGGAATATGTGCCAGTGCCAATCGAATTAGCCGTTAAATTTAAATCTGGCATCAGCCAGGCGTACGGCTTACGCCAACTCTGGCAGGCTTTGGAGCAGCAATATTTACCTTGGATTTCAGGCCGCACGGAGGCACAAGTGATTGGTAAAAGGCTGGATTATTACGAACTGAGGTCTTTTATTAAAAAACGCTCCGAGGTTGAAACGGTCGACGTAAAATTGAATGGGCGGGCCGAGTCGTGTTTAGCGGACTCGACACAAGTTCTTGTGCTGGTTCAATCTAAGCCTGAATATGCAAAACTCGGCATGACATTTGTTGATGAGAAGCAAAGTCAATATCGTCAGGCAGCAATCTATGGCAATGGTTTAAACCAAGTTGGCCTAACCGTTCGATATCCATCGTGCATGCAAATCGCATCAAAGGAAATAAATGTCACCGCCGATCAAATTTTTCTGTATGACTGTGATACGGGTGAAAGGCTTTATTGTCAGCCGGATCCCAATCAGCAATACACCCCCCAGAAAGTTTATTTAAATGGCAAACAGCTAGGGTATACGCAGCAGTGCAATGATTTTTGCAAAGCGCTTGAATATAGTGAAGCGCTTTCTGCGACACATGAAGCTGATGTGTCACAGAACACTTACTATGTGTATGCGGGTGAAGTAACCGGAACCTATAGAATTGGTCTTGGCATTGAGCTTCAAGAACAGGGCGAAAAAATCTCGCTACGCTCACATGAGGCGGGAAAATATCTAACGCTTGTTGTGTATCCCAAAATTGACGACAGTCAGGCCGTTTGGGATAGCGGCGCTGGCTCTCTTGATAAATTGCCCATGGAGTGGGATATGGCGTTGCCAGATTTGGCCTCAGGTGTGAAAGTTAGGCTTACTAAATACAACATTCACCTAAAATCAGTCACACGCTTACCAGAAAAAATTGCTTATGACGTGCCTCTTGGTGAATTCAAAGTCGACAAAAAAATATGCAAATTTGAGATGTTGGAAGCAGAGCCTGTACACGCTTTTTTCAGTCAAAACAACTTAATTAGGTTAATTTTGATTAATCCCGACCCCGAGACAGAGCACGGTCTAGCAAAAGGAAAAGCGCGCGCAACGTTCAAGCCAGATCCTCCCGGCGGCGATATTTTATCCATCTATGAGATCTCAATCGATGGTTTAGCGTTAGGAGATATCGGCTCGTACACATCTGAAATTCCCATTGCTGTTGTGGACGATCATGGCAATTATGGCACATTGAAACTGCCAACCAGTTGCTGGGCAGGGTTAGAGCATGACAGAGGCCAGTGTGAAAGCAATCCGATAAATGACAATTAGAGGGACGTGATGGCACAAAAAATAAGTGTTCCAGCTCAGGTTCGTGAACAGATTCACTTCGATACGCTATGGGCGGCAGCCCAAGATGCCCTTAAAAGATACGCAGGTCAAAGGTGGACAACCCTTGAAGACCATGATCCAGGGGTCACGTTATTACAAGCGCTGACTTATATCACGTCGGATCTGAGTTATCGTCATACTCTCCCCTTAGTTGATTTGCTTACGCCTGGCGAGAAGGATAAAAACCGGCGACCCAGTGAGGCTATTTTTGCACCGGAATTTGGCCCAGAAACGGCATTGACCTGCGGACCTGTCACACCGGATGATTATCGTCGCGCGATATTGGATCTCAATAATCAAACGCAGTTCTACTTTCGCGATGCCCAAATTCAAGGCGAACGTCCTGATCAGCGATACCATTATCGTTATGAGGCGAATAAAGGTGAATTCAGATTCTCAAAAGCCTCATCACCAGCCTTGAAAGATTTTGTGGTGCATGGCGGTAATACTGTATGGCTTGCGCTTAACCCAAACGTAGACCGAGCTTTAGCTGAGCAGGCGCTGGCGCAATTTTTAACGCAGCACCGAAATTTGTGTGAAGCATTTAATCAAAAAAAATGGCTACAACCGCAGCTGCTCGAGGTCAAGTTAGAGATTGAATTAGATGATGACTTTTCTGAGCAACACATAGCGTCTCTGCTAGCTGATGTATTTCTTTGCGCGGAGGCTTGGGTAAGTCCGATGGCGCAGCGCTCTAGTGCTGACGCGCTGCGTCAAGCGGGATGGCTGACTGAGAGGGTCTATCAAGGGCCCAAACTTGAGCAGGGTTGGATCACCACACTTCCTCCCGAAGTTGATTATACAAAGGCACGCTGGGTAGACCTTTTTGCGCTTGTCAGCGAATTGCAAACCTTGCCAGAGATTGTGCAGATCACATTGCTGGACTCCGGAAATGGCCGAATTGAAGTTAAGCCTGAAAAATACCCTTGGGTATGGCGCACAGAAACGGGGGATCCCGACTATGAAAAGCTGATTAAACAAGTCAGATTTTTTAAGCGTGGACAGCCCATTTCAGTTGACAAAAACGATCTGCAAACACACCTTACTGAAAAACTAGAAGCCCAGCAGCATGCGCTCGTAACAGCAAGCTCACAGCAGGTACCGTATGGTCGCTTTCGGTTTGCCGCTGATTACCATAGCGCAGCACAACATTTGCCACCCTGTTATCAATTGCAGCAGGGCTGGGAAACCCTGAGTGAAGCACAAAAGGATCAAGTCAAACAACTGTATCAATTTCTTTTGCCCTTTGAACAGTGGCTTGCCAATGGCTGTGATCAGTTGGCTAAGTTACCGACTCTATTGTCCTTTGATCAGCGACCCAAGGAACCCTTGATCTGGGGCGGCCAATGGCCCGTTATAAAACCCGCCGTGGGGGTAGAGCTTGAAGACATTTTGCCGCTCCAGGCGCAAACAGATCTTAAGCAGCTAATTCATAATCAATCAATAGATAATGATAAGGAACTATCGATTCTCCATTACTTATTGGGATATTTTGGCGAAGATCGAGCAGCACGCACCTTATTAAATCGCACCCCAGAAGAATTTCGGGCGGTTCAACAAGGATTTTTGCGTCAAATTACAGAATTGGCTTACGAGCGTGCAGCGATCAGTGTCAGTAAAATATCGGCGTTGCAACGCCGGATTGCTGCGCGCCTCGGCGTGGGTCCGGAACTGTTTGAGCAGACTCGGATCTTGCCAGACAAAGAGGAGCCGCTGCCATTTTATATTATCGAAAATCGACAGCTACTGCCGGCAGCGCCAAGCCAGTTATCCGAACAATGGCAAGATATCGCTGAGGTGGAATTCAAGCGGCAGGAAAACATCCTGGTTTTAGATTTACAAGGCTGTGGTGCGGTCAAGATTTGGCAATTAATTGATCTAAAAGATGAAAAAGAAGAAGACGAAACCTTTTCAATTCTTGCAAATGTCATTTGCAAAGTCGAAGCAAATAAAGTCTATATCAACTTAAACCATCATGTACGTTTAAAGCATAACGCGCATAAGATTTCACAGCATTGGAAATGGCGTTTTAGTGAGATATGGCTTAAAAGAGAGCCTTGTCCTTTAGAGTATGCACAGGATCAAATCAATACAGACCAGCCGACCCAAAAACGCCTTTCAATTAATCCGGATATTTATCCGTATCCAGCGGACCTTAAGAAAGGTGCTGAAGTTAGCTTAGTGTGTCGTAAAAATGGTAAGGATGTCACTACATTATCCGCCGAAGTCCTAAATGTCGATCCTATAAAAGCCTGGATCGATGTCAAATTAAAAATCTCTGAGGATCTAAAAGATGCGAACAGTCAAACCTGGCCTAGCTCGGTAAAAGACTGGTCTTGGACCGTACCCTATAGCCAAGACGCTTTTTCTTTTACGATCAGTATTGTCCTAAACCGCGAATGGCTAGATGGAACGGGCGATCCGTATCTCACTGATCAATGGATCCGTCAGATCGTAGCAGAAGAAGTACCGACCCATATCATCCCGCAAATTCATTGGCTGGGTAAAAATTTATACAGAGAGTTTGCCCAGAGTTATCACCTCTGGCAAAAAGATGATATGCCGCTTGGAGACCGTTCATCTTATCTCCTCGATAAGTTATCGATTGGCTATATACCATTGGACAAGCGTACTGGAATCGGCTTTACGCACATTGTTGATGAGGAAAATAGCGAGGAATTCGCGGCCAAAGCCTCCAAAAACCCGGAATTTTATGAGGCGTTTGAATTGTTTTATGTAGCTCCAAACGAGGGCCAATGAATTCAATATCTGTCAAGGCAGACCCTGTATTGGGTATTGCGCTTGGCCAATAATAGCCCATCCTGAGCAGTTGATAAAACTAGCAGGGCTCAATTAAACCGTTGCACGTGAGGTTGATCTTGGAGTGGATAGACAAAGGAGCAGATGAACAAATCGCTACGATTGGCCGGTTACGCTTTGTCTTTCGCGTCGGTCAAGCCCATGCGCAACCGGTACAATATCGTTGTAGCGTTTGGGCTAAGAGCGCATTTAAGAGCCGTTTGACGACTCTCATACAGCGCCTAGAGCAGACATTACCGAATTTTGCCTGGCAAAAAATCGATGGCCTAAGAGTGAATCTGGGAGATATTCAGCTTGCTGCACTAGAGTCTGAGTTAGAGGCGAAGCTTTGGATTAAGCTAGAACACTGCTTAAAAACGTATTTATACCAAAGGCCGCAGCACAGCATAGAAATAAATCGCACAGCCATCTCTATACTCGGTGTAAATGACTCTTATGCTGAGCCACACGATCTACGGCCGCAACCACAGACACCGCCGCAAGGTGATCAGAATTGGGCGCATGCATTCTCTTCCGTAGCAACAGGCAGTTACGCGTCAGGGCTCAATTTAGCTGACAGACCTGACCATTTAGCGGACAAAAGTGGCAAGCATACTCAGTCCGTGGGTGAGCAGAGCGCATTTGACCCAATGGCATCATTAATATTTTTTCTGCATACGGGATTTTTAAGGCATCCTGAACAGTGGCATCCCCCCTCAAGCCCCGCGCTTTGGCTGGAACAGCACCTGGCAGATTCGCGTCAGGCCAGCTGGCGTGCGGATATAGCGCAAAGCTGCCTAATGCCTGCTGCGCTTCGAAGACTGTGCGAAACTTTTACACCGTCTGCTTTGCAAACGCTCAGTCGATGGCTCTTAGCCCCTTTGGCCGATTATCCAGCACCCGCAAAGCCTAATTGGGGCATTTATCTGCCGCTGAGCGCGCTGATCTTTCTACAGCGCCATCCTCACTATGCGCAAGCAATCGAGTCGGTTACGCATGCTCTTACGAGCAGCTTAGATCATTTGGCCAAAGCCGTCAGTACAGAATTTGAAGCGTGGCTAACTGAATTATTAACGCCTTCTATTTTACCTGCTGTTCGGATCGGTTTACAGGCAATATGTGCCGCGTCTCAAGTACGCGGTATGCTGATAAGCGTACTCTCGACTCAGACACTTGCCGATTTGTATCAACGCATTCAGCCGTGCGACCTGCCACCTCCATCGATTCCTGCCATTTTGCCTTCAGCGTCGGCTCACCCGGCCGACTCGAAGACCCTCAATTTAATCGATGCGGGACGACGTTTACAGTCTCCCGCTCAAGAGGCTGAAACTGTATTAGAAAAATCTTCCGCTACCGGCCGTGACTCGCTGTCAAAGCGATCGCGTCAAGCCAAGCACCATCCAAAGTCTTTGGCTCCAGTGAATACGAAGCCATCTCAAACTCAAAAAACCGAGCGCCGTCTCCCTATACTGGATAAGCCCTCGAATTTGGCCGATGCCAACGCATTGCAAGCCAAGCCACGTGAAGCCAATCTATCTTCATTGGATAGACGCTCGGCCTCAATCAAGCCCACGTTATTGCCGCCTGCTTTGGCTGAGTCTTCGCGCCATAAAGGGAAAAATCCTGCAGATGAGCAGGGTCCTCAACTAGGGTTAAAGCAACCGCACCAAACCAAGCCTGCTGTTTCCAAGTCTTGGGCTCCAGTGAGTACCAAGTCATCGCAAAGACCAAGAAACGAGCGCACTCTCCCTATGCTGGAGACGCATTCGAAGGTTGATGCTCACCCATTGCAACCCAAGCCACTCGAATCCGATTTAACTCCATTGCATGGACACCCGGTTTCAACGCATTTTGCATCGCCTCAATCGCCTCATCCCATACGCTCTTCAGCTGTATGGGATGGCAAATCACTGGAACCCACAGAGAAAGAAGCCCTCGCCGTAAGTAATGCTGGCATCGTCTTGCTTTGGCCTCTCTTACCTCGTTTATTTCGTACGCTTGAATTAACTCAGGAACAAAATTTTGTAGATGAAAATGCCCGTATGCAAGCTATTTGTTATTTGGACTGGCTGGCTTGGGGAGACGAGGCGGTTGCTGAATGGCGCGTTCCTCTAAACCGTCTGTTATGTGCGCTCCCACCCACACAAGAGTTGGTATGGCAGTCACCGGCTTTAGAGAGACGTACGCAGCTCGATGCATGGCTGATGCATGTCGTCACCCAATTGCCGAATTTAAGTCGCTGTGGCAGCAGTGACCTACGTGCCTTATTTTTACAACGTCCAGGCGAATTACGTAAAGTCGACAACCACAAAGTATTGACTCTCGAGTCAAACACGGTTGACGTCCTGCTACGCGATTTACCGTGGTCTCTAACGCAGGTGACTTTGCCATGGCTGGTGGACCCATTACCCGTGACCTGGTTATGAAATCGCACAATGATGTACGAAGTCGAATTCACTTTGTTGATAATCGAGAGCGAATGGCGCTATCACGAGCCCTTTTACACCGAGCGGTGACCTATTGATGCATATGAACCTAGAAGAAATGGAGCCAGGCTCAATCTATGGCATGGAAAACGAGCATATCTCTAAGCTCTTACCCGAGTTGGAGCGCGTTGATCTTTGGCTGCAGCTCAAGCTCCTAGAACAACATGAACTCGATGGTAATCATGATTTAGAACAGCTCCTGTTTACCTCACAAGAGCTTAATGCACGTATCCAGCAACCAAAGGGCGCGCCCCGTTGGGCGCAAAGGGAACATACTGCCAAGGCACAGTCATGGAAAAACACCAACCTGAGTGAAAACCAGGCCGCCTCTGGCAGCCGTTTGGATGCATTGGTTGAACGTTTTGATCTTTCGTTACTAGAGCGAGAGGTTTTGTTGCTATGCTTACTGCTCCGGTTTGAGCCAACTTACTCGCTTATTTTCTCTTTTATGCAAAAAGATGAAAATAAACATTGGCCATCGGCTAATTTGCTCTTGCAATTGCTTTGTGACAGCCCCCTTGAGTGTGCCCAACAGAGAAAATATCTGTTATCGCAAGGGCGACTCCTGCGCCATAGCCTACTCGTTGCAGTAGACAATAAAGGCCGGCCAGTTGAATTCTCGGAGGACACCGGGCTCCAGCTTGAGCAAATTGTTTTTCAATATCTGATTGGTGATGAGGTGTTACCAGAGTTGCTTAAGCAGTGTGGCAGATGGCTTAAGCCACCAACCTACAGAGATCTTCATGGATCGTTCACGCAGGCCATTGGGAAAATTTGCTTTCGTGCTAACAAGCAACGCAATGCCCCGCTTGTGTTTCTACGAGGCGCCAGCGGAAGCGGCCGCATGGCAACGGTGGCTCGAGCCGCAGAAAGCGTGCAACAACACGCTTTTTATATCGATCTGGAGCAACTTCCACAAGAAGAAGACATAGCGTGGGATACGCTAATGGCAGCCTTGCGCGAAACCCATCTGCAAGGAGGGTGGCTCGTACTGCGCTCCCTATCTGTACTGGATGAGAAATTTCCTCATTTTATCGTAGCGCTTGCCCACCGTTTTGCAGAGCATTATGGTCCGATTGTATGTCTGAGTGAGCCTGAGGCGCCATTGCTCTGGTTCGAAGGGCGCACTCAGTTAGTCTTAGAAATGCCAGAACGCTCATTAGTGGATGAAGTCGGCCTGATACAAGAGCGCATAAACGGCTTGCCAACTGAGCCGGATTTAGCATTAGAAGCACTTGTTAGGCGGTTTCGCGTCTCACCCGATACCTTGGATTATGTACTAGAGGAAGCCAATCTTTACCGAGAACAGCGCGCGCCAGACAGTTTATTGTCTCAAGGTGATTTAGTCGACGCCCTGAGGTTACGTGCGCAACAAAACTTTGGCAAACTCGCGCAGCGCACAGAGCCGTGTCGTAACTTTGAGGACTTGGTGCTAAACGATGATCTACAGTTACAGATGCGAGAAATCTTAGCGGCGATCCAGCATCGTGAGGCGGTGCTTAAGCGTGGTTTTGGCCGCAAAATCGGCTATGGAACGGGGATTAGCGCTTTATTTTACGGTGATTCTGGCAGCGGCAAATCGATGGCGGCTGAAGTGTTGGCAGGCGAGCTAGGGGTCGATCTGATCAAGATTGATCTATCTACGGTAGTCAATAAATATATCGGTGAAACCGAAAAAAATCTCTCTAAAATCTTTGATTTAGCCTCGGCTGATGCAGGGGTACTCTTTTTTGACGAAGCCGATGCGCTTTTTGGTAAACGCAGCGAAGTTAAAGATGCGCACGATCGCCACGCGAATATTGAGGTGTCTTATTTACTCCAGCGTCTAGAGCGCTATCCAGGATTGGTCGTGTTAGCGAGTAATAATCGCTCGCACCTGGATTCTGCGTTTTGTCGACGCCTTACATTTATGCTGCATTTTAGCTTTCCTGATGTGGCTATCCGTGAGCGTATATGGCGCACGATTTGGCCGCAACAAATTGCGCTATCAAGCGCAATCAATTTTTCAGAACTGGCGCGTTGCGTGGAATTAACCGGCGGCAGCATCCGCAACGTGGCACTACTTTCAAGCTGGCTCGCGGCGAGTGAAGGAGCGCCACAAATCGAGTGTGTGCATGTTGAACGAGCGTTGCGACGTGAACTAGCCAAAACAGGGCGGATGATACCCAATATTTTGAGCGCGCAGTAACCTTAGATGCTGGAGACCTTAGCCAGAACAGTAACCTCAAGAGATAAGCAAAACATACACTCACCTTAATAATGGATGCATGACAGCGGGACAACTCAGTGCATCCGAGACCCTAGAAGCTTTTGTGCTGATCGGGGATAACCTGGAGAGAGACCATGGCAACAAATTATATAGACAGAACCATACTTGAGCTAAACATCGCTATCAAAAAGGTATTAATCGCTTATTTGCCCTCAGATAAGGATCGAGATGAAGAAATGCCGGTTATGGTGCGACCGATCATTCGTTTTGAGTTATTTGAAAAACCGGACGAGGTGTTAAGTAGCCCGACCCTTATTGTGTTTTTGTATGATATTCACGAAGACTTAGAGATTCGCCAGGCCCATGTGCAACAGCGCCTCCCGAGTAACGGAGAGTTGCTGCCACGTACGGTGAACTTGCGCTGCCGCTATCTAGTTTCGTATTGGGAAACCCCTCCGGCTAACGATAGCACGGATGAGAGTCGCATTGGGCCTGAGAACCAGGCGTCACGAGTGATGAACAGAGTGTTAAACGCCTTACTTAACGCACAAACGCTGAAGGATTCGGAGGGGCAATTAATATTTAAGAATGTGCCTAAGTTATTTGCTCGAGTGATGCCCCCCGCTGAGCATTTAAATAGCTTAGGGAATTTTTGGCAGTCGCTTGGCAATAAACCCCGCCTGTGTTTAAGCTACGAGGTAACGGTTCCCGTTTGTGTAGGCGCAGATCATATGCCAGATATCTACCCGGTTACAAATGTCGAAGCCGCGCTCAATGGCCCAAGCGAGCTCAAGGCGCAAGCCGAGCAATACTTCAACGTGCAGCTTGCGCGCTTCGCTGAGTCGGTGTCTTTGCCAATCTCTCGATCATGGATTGATAAAATTCAAATAAAATGTCAAAGACGGATAAGCGATGACCAAAAAGAGGGTATGCAGATAATCGTTCACGGTAGTGCCCCCGCTAGCCTGAGAGCAGCGCTGATCAAAATCTTCGAAGATTGGGAAAGACCATTTGATTTTGGGCCGAATTCGACCTTGATACTGAGTGTTGATTATACTGATTTGACGTTTATCTCTAAGATCTGAAAGAGTTCAACCTCCGTGCTAGGTACATACACCATTCCTGATAGGCTTATGTCTTCTACGAAATGGAGCGATTTATTTTAATCAAAGGGTTTGTCCATAGCATTTATGGTGTGCTGCTGTTATGCATTGCTTGATAAGCAAAAAACGAGCGGGACATACCAACTAGCCGGCAAACTCGAGCATGACTGACTCTTAACTGCTTGCGCAGCCAGTAGATCAAGGTACGTCTTTGCTCTGGGCTCAGGCTTTGGTACTCGATGGCTTTTGACAACACATTACGATCTAACTCTAGTCTCGAGATCTGTTGCCGTAGTTGAGCGTTTTCATGAATAAAGCTTTCTATCTGCGCCACGGCGACTAAAGGCATGCCTGCATAGCGTCGTCGCCACTTATACAGAGTGGATGCGCTGATTCCCCATTGCCCGCAGATCTCTGATTCCGCTACTCCTGTTTCAAAAGCATGTAAAGCTGCGACTATTCCAGGTGCACTAAGTTTTTTTTGTCTCATACTTATTTCTTTTGCTTAATAAGAAGCTAATGACAAACAATGCGGCAGATACTTGGCTGACCGCCGATAAAAATATCTAGATTTGGAATTTCCAAATTCATCATGCGTACTGACTCATTGGTAAGGTAGGGGTTTGTCGTCCTCAGCGCCGACTAATCTATCGATAGATCTCATACCAAATGCGATTTGCCATCGCTGCTCACTAATATATGTTTTCATGAGGGTGGATAAGTTTTGGGTGAAACGAGTGGGCTAGCCAATGAGGTACTGTAACGCAGACCTTCATTGCCGCAAGGCTGCATATTGGCAAAAATTGCGCATCTCCAAAGTGCATAGTTTGATTAAAAAATGGGCATGCACGGGCCGCTACGATGTTATTTTGCGTGACGAATATTTTTAAGACAGAAGGTCCCTTAAATTCGGCAAGAAGAATGCTTATCTCGATGTAGCTACGCCCGGTCATACTTTATAGCGGCGTAGGCGGTGCATTTCCGGGCTATCCTACGGGTTAAATTGATATAGCGTAACTTGGAGATAGAGACATGCTTTGAATCGCCCATAAATTTTATAGACAGATATAAATGGCTAGATTCTCCCTCGGTCAGAGTTTCTCCCAATTCTGGCCTTTTGCCCCACTTGGGTTTTCCCCACCCGGTGGGCTTTTTTTAAAGCGTAACTGAAAAAGATTGACTCTGCCCCACAATTCACTCCTAGGGGTCCCTTTGATTTCAGGGCAATAAATGACGAGGCCGTTAACGCCAACGTCTGCCGGCAATGGTACGAGCAAGCGTCTGGATTAAAAGCGTTTTACCGGTAGTTGTAACAAATACAGTAGCGTATATAGTAGAAGGAGGGCTAGATTTTTGTGAGCGTTTGGCTTTGTGCTACAAAAAATTTTATTCAAATTTACTCATTTACGCGTTTACATTTGTTCCGTAAAATTAAATGTCCTGATTGAAGCTGACTTTTTTAAATCCATAGATTTTTCTGTTTTCTTTGCGTTTCCCTTAACTCACCTCATTACACACATCTTTGGAAAGCATTGGCGTCTTTAGGGAGAACCTTTGCCAGAAAAGACTCTCTGCGCTGTGTCACGCGCTGGATAGTCTCTGGCAGCATGAAAATCGGCTTCTCAGACAAGGTTAGCGCAAGCGAAACTGAGCTTAGCTTTCGCTAACAATCAGTCTAAAGCCTTGCCAGAAAAGGCTTTCAGAATTTGTGTGTAATGCAGGTGCCCTTAACTGCCTCGAGCACCTTTGTGGTTAGAGTGCTTTCTAATGCTCTCTACGTTTATCTCAATTTATGAAAAATGCCATGACCAATCCCCATGACGCGTTTTTAAAACATTTGCATAAAAATATTGCTTTGCTAGAGATGATTCAAAAGCATATTCGCGTTAAAGATTTGATGTAATTTTCTCATGACGTGGTTATGCGCTTGGGGCGAGAGTTTATTGACAAAGAGCCAAGGTGAATGTACTGATTTTGGGGAGTTGATTCAGTCTTTGAATAAAGAAGTGGCACAGTACCGAGAGGATTATGACAATCGCGCAACAGCTAAGGCAAGAGGGTCACTTGGAAGAAGCGAGGATTTTTGTTCGAAATCTACATTCAGTAGATGGCTTATTCAAGAGCAGGTGTGAGAAGAGTTTTTGCACTTGCAAAGCCTGCATACAACTAACTGTTTATGTAAAACGTGCTAAACATTAGTCATTAGAAGGCTCCATTTTTTTACGACTGCATATGCGTAGATAGCTACTCTTCCACAGTTATTACAAATTTTCCGGGGGGAAGCCAGACGCATTAGTCATGTAAATTAATTGCTATAAAAATTAGCCAAAGAATGAAAAACGCTATCATCGGCATTGATTGATCCCGCGCAGAAATTAGAACACCCAAGGAAATTATTAAGCTAATGTTGGAAGTGAAACGCGTTAGCTTTTCAACAAAGCCCATTCCTAATTTTAGACTACATTAAATGTGAATGGGTTTTTTGGGTTACCTCAACCCCAAAAATCAATCTTTTCATTGCTAAGAAGCATTTTGCAGGTGACGTCCCGGGCGTAGAAAGAATGGCTTTGCCATAGCGGGCCCAGGTATTTTTACGTCTGTATGCTGTTGTGCGTCTCTTTCAATGGGCGGCAATGGTAGGGAGCCTTCGGGCTGCTGGCGTCCTTTCGTGCCGGTCTGTCAACCCTGCCATTTGCTGCCCACCCTTTTTGACAGAAGGGGGCGGTTTATCCGTAACGAAAGGAGATTACACCATGGCTCAACCTGCCTCTGCTTATTCTGAGCATACCGCTTTTGTTCCCCACCCTCTTGAATTTGAACGGAATACTTTTTGTTCTGGCACTCGTACTGCCATGCAATGTGCTGAGTTCAATACAATTTTTATTCTTAATAGCCTAGAACAAGCAACCAAGTCAGTCTCTGGTTTAGGCACACTCTGTAAGCTGGCGCGTAACAATTTGGAGTTGATGAATATGCCAAACGAGAGTCCAGCGCTTGCGCCGAGAACAATGGAAAGCCTCTTTGAGCTGGCGGAAGTCAGTTCCTCGCTATTTATCACGGAGCTGGAAACCCTGGCTGATCAATTAGAACAATGGGCGACGGATGAAAGGGGAGAGGGTGAATGAATCGGCCACTCCTATAATACGTTTTGAAGCCGCAGAATATATCATGTACCTCCATGTTCTGCGGTTCCAGTTTATAACCCCATTTAAGGCAATGCTTTGCGCGTCTTTACGTTACATATCGACAATCGACATGAGATTTGTCGATAAGCGGCTTAGGTGTAACGGCTCGCGTTTGAAACTGGTCATGCTCGCAATCAGCGCATTTTGTGGCTCAGATTAAGTGCAAATGAGCTTACATTTATAGCCATTGGCTCGCATTCTATCGCCGTGTGCTCACACTAAGTGCAAATGAAATTCTTTCAGGCACCCTGCGTCAGCATGTTCATGATTAAGCGGATCATCGTCTTCTTTTGCGCCGGATCAGACTCAGCCACTAACAACGCTAAAGCAGCAAGGCCAATGTCATTGATAACAGGCTGCTCGTTCTTGTTGAGCAATCGGCCATTTCGATTGAGGAAATCCACAAATAGAAAGGCACCGCTACGCTTGTTGCCATCAAAAAATGGATGATTTTTGATAACAAAATACAGCAAATGGGCTGCCTTGGCTTCCACGCTGGGATAGGCTGGATCACCAAACACCGTTTGGTCGAGGTTGCCCAGCAACGCGGCAAAAGCATCTCCGCGCTCGTTGGCGAAGAGTTCGGTAGCCTCGCGGCGGGCGATCAAATCTGCTTTGAGCCGGATCAATCCCTGACGTGCCTCATCCAACGTTGGCAGTACCCCACCGGCTTGCGTTAGTGGCTCGGTCAGCAGCCCCTCATCGTAGCGTTGCAGGAGTAAAAATGTTTGTGTATAGCGGGTGACGATATCGACCAGTCCGCGCCCTGTATCGGTCAACAGATTAGAATCTTGTGCGGTTTTCCTGATCAATTCCAATGCGGCTGCCAGTTCATTGGCGTTGGACTCGAAGCGTTGACGGTTAAGGGTATAGCCCTGGGTTAAATGTTCACGCAAAATGCGCGTGGCCCACTGGCGGAACAACACAGCGCGTTTGGAACTGACGCGGTAGCCAACTGAGATAATCGCGTCGAGATTGTAATGTTTCACCTGGCGGGTGACTTGCCGGCTGCCTTCCTGGCGAACTACCGAGGAATCCTCGGTAGTTGCCATTTCGTTCAATTCTTCATCGGAATAAATGTTTTTGAGATGCAGGCTAATATTGTCTGTTGAAGTTTCAAACAAGTCTGCCATTTGACGCTGTGTTAGCCACACTGTATCTCGTTCGGCATCCAGCCTCACCTCAACCAGCTGACCCGCATCCTGGAAAATCACCAAATTTTGCTGTGTTGTTTCTATCTTCAATTTGTATTCGCGATTCATTTATATAGGTAATCCGGCGGCAAGCATCCGGTCCCGTAGCTCTGCCGTTCGGGTCGGATCAAGTTGATTATTGAATAGCGCTCTGATTTCTGCTGGTTTGGCATCGAATTGCTCGACCATATCCTTCAGGCGATAGCCGTGGCGCGTTAATGTCGGTTCCAGGTCATCGAGCTGCCGCGAGAGTACGGATTCCACCAGTGGTGCTGTGACGGGTTTTTCACCGGTCTGATAGCCTGCCTCCAATGCAAGGGTTAGGTGCAATTGCACTTGCAGCGGCGTACGTAGCTTGGCGGCCAATATGTCGATTGCCTCTACCGTCAGAGTATCTTCTGGATCCAATTTCGCAGTACTGGCACTAAGCAACCACTGAATGTATTCGCGCTGACTGCCAGTGAGGCCGTCTAGCGTGAAAATATCGGTTTCTTCCATGGTCGGTCGGCGCAGGTCATGGCGTAGCTTTGGGTGACCAGCAAGGATCACGGACAGTTTGCCGCCGCCATCTTCCACCACTTCCATCAGCCGTTTCAAACCAATCAGAGTGTGCCCGGTCAGGTCATGCGCTTCATCGACAAAGAGTGCCACTGGGCGCTTTCTCTTTTTTACCAGCTCCTGTAACTCGCGCTCGCGCCGTTCTCCTTGTTTCGGTATCTGCACCAGTTTGTCTTGCGCCAGGTCGTAAAAAAGCGCGGCGGTCAGGGTAGCGAGTTTGACGCTGTGCTTTTCAACGGACAGAGATTTGGCGACGATGATTTTGTTCTCATCCTTGAGAATTTGCTGCAAGCGCCGCATGGTGACGGTCTTGCCGCTACCAACGACACCACATACCGCAATCAATCGGCCGTCATGAATAGCACCCTTGATATCCTTGAGCAGTTGCTGATGATGCTCGGTTTCATAGTAGCCAGCCTGATCCAGTGGCTGAGTTAGTCCATAATATTGCATGACTTCAACCCGCATGATCCCCTCCAGATTTTTTGTTTCGGAAATAGTCTCGAATTCGCGAGAGGACCACGCTACGCATCAGTGTTTCTGCGAGCACCTGGTCGATGAAAAAGCGATCGTCGGCAGACATTTTGGCCAGCGGGGTCGCCAATTCGTTGGCAATCGCCAGTTTCGCTGCAATGACGGTAGAAAATCGGTATTCGTACGCTTCGGTATCAAATGGCTGGTGAGGCAACGATGTTGCAACTACTGGCGGTGTGAATTGCACATCGTTTCCAGCCAATGCACTAATCGGCAAGCCGAGTTGGTCCGCGAGTACTCGGATGCGATCGGCACGTTCATCGGCTTTGCCACGCTTGAATGCGCGGTACCGGTGCAGCGGGATTGGGCCTGATACCGGGCGATAAGGCCCCAATTTCTCGCCGTCGAATTCCACATACATTTCATCATCGAACAAGCCCCATAGCAAAACGACGGTTTCACCTGCCATGTCCGGTTCCAATTCATAGGAGGTTCCGCCAATAACAATGCGTGCATCAACACCAACCTTGCGACGTTCCGGTTCACGTGCAAAGCGGCAGAATTGCTCCCAGGTGCACATGTCACGCAATCCATCCGAAGAAAGGTTGGATAACCAATCTGCCAAGCGAGAATGTTTCTCGGAACGGTGTTCCTGATCGTTGTAGCGCAACAAGTAGCGCATCAGCCACTCATTAGCCTGCGCCTCCGTTTCCGGTTTGTGAAAATGGTACAGCGTTTCATGCGCCTCCTTAATCGTCCGAAATGGTCGTTCTACTTTGCCCTTCGAGCGTGCTGTCGTGCGAGTTCCATCTTTGCCGGCCGGAATGTGTGTCTGCCATTCGATACCAAGTGCCAGCATGACGTTCTGAAACACCCGACTCTTGGCGACCGGTCCGTTATCCAGATAGATCATTTTGGGTCGCCCTTGAAATTGATAGGCCGGAACGATTTTAGATGCCATGGCGTTGAAGAGAAATCTTAGCGCGGACTCTGCGTCTTCGCCATACACGCAACGGTATTCCTGATAAGCTACGCCGCTGCGGTCATCGACTACGCTGAACAACATCAGCGCCGGCTCGCCTTTTGTAGGGTCGATCCAGTCCGGTTTCTCAATGTGCTTGAGGTCAGACGGCGACATGTCGAATTGCCAGCAGTCATTACTATACTCGGCCTGGAAGCGCACGGCAGGCGACTCGCGTAACAAGTGTGGCTGATCGAGCCTTAGCAAGGACAAATAGCGATTAACCGTCGGGCGCCGTAACAAACCCTTGGGTGCTTTAACCAGACCCTGTAAAGTTTCCACGCCGTAG
Organism: Mycoavidus cysteinexigens; assembly: GCA_031963205.1. GTDB lineage: Bacteria > Pseudomonadota > Gammaproteobacteria > Burkholderiales > Burkholderiaceae > Mycoavidus > Mycoavidus cysteinexigens_C. The sequence continues at coordinate 1,213 of JASSUB010000057.1, read as the reverse complement.
TCCTCCAGCAACTCGATTGCCCGTCCGGTGGAAAGGTGTCGCCCCGCCTTGTTGGTTGTACGCAGCTTCAATGCTGCGATCAGTTCGCAATAACGTTCCAGTTCAGTTTGCGGCAACAGCCGCGGCTTCCCGTGGTCAGCACGATGCGCCGCATGCGGTTTCTGGAAAACGTGTAGCGCCCGATAAACGGTAGTGACAGAAATGCCATATAATCCGGCAACCGCCGCGATCTGAACTGCCCGTTCCGAGCTTTTGCGCGGCAAACGGTCAAGACGCTGCCGTAATTGCAGCAGCGAATCGACGGGGATGGTTTTACGCTGACCGCCCATGGCGAGCTAACGCACGATACACTGAGGCACGACCGACTTTAAGTTGGCGCGCAATCTCCGTCGCGCCTAGTTTCTCCTCGAAACGAAGGCGCTGAACTTCGGCTGAGTCAATTGACGGTTTGCGCCCACGGTAAACGCCACGCGCCTTGGCAGCAGCAATCCCCTCAAGCTGACGCTCGCGCCGGAGGTTGGTTTCAAATTCCGCAAAAACACCAAGCATGTCCAGAAACGCTTTCCCTGCCGCGTTGCAGGTGTTGATAGGTTGTTCTGTTGCTTTGAGGGTGACACCTTGCTTTTTCAGTATATACACAATGTCCTGAAGATCCTTAATGCTGCGTGCAAGGCGGTCAATTCGCGTAACGACTAGAGTATCGCCGTGCCTCAGGAAATCTAGCAATACTTGGAGTTCTGTCCGCCCTGATCGACTGGTTCCGCTCACTTTCTCGGCTCGCACTACCTCACAGCCGGCAGCGCGTAGCGCTTGCTCCTGTAGCGTGAGGTCTTGATCGTTACTGGAAACACGTGCATATCCGTAGAGCGCCATAGTCCAGAATCCGTCTCGTTAGCCTTTAGAAGCTTAAACAATATCATACCGAAAATTGCAAAACAACCCTATTGAGACGCACAAAACGTCTCGTTGGCACGACCCATTGGAATGATCAACCGGACATTGCTTCCCTCTTTTGAACACTTAAGTTGCGCGCTCAACCGGTGACAGAACCGGCACAGTAGAGATATACTCGCCGTCCGTGCCGGAACAACTGATCAAGGAGCGCGCGTATCATCCGATGCCCATTATGCTCTTAGCCTACTTGATCCTAGCAAAAAAGTAAGCACTCCACGATCCCCAGACTTGTGGCTTGAAGAATAAGAATTCATAGTAA
>JASSUB010000056.1:0-6926 GCA_031963205.1 Mycoavidus cysteinexigens | reverse complement strand
TGCTGACGCTTAACCGATTACGCGCATCCCATGTCAACTGGTGCTGAGCGCCTACTGTGGCCGTGCCTAACGTTAGATCACCTCTGGCTTCTAAACTGGCATTTTCATCCACCTTGATTTGAGTCGCCGCTAGATGAATGTCGGATTCGGCATACGCTTCCAGTTGCTTGGTTTGGACCTGGGTAATGCCATCTAGCGCCGTCTGGCTACCACTCGCTGCATGAGTCGTATGGGTTTGGCTCTGGAGATGGATATCATGGCCAGCTTTTAAGGTGATTTTTTTGCCTGCGAAGAGTTGGCCTGCACGGCTATCGATGTCATCGTTAGCCTGCAAAGAGAGGGCATCCAAGCTTACCAGTGCGCCGCGTTGGTTATCAATATTTCTCGCTTTGAGATGGATATTGCCGCGGCTGAGCATCGTACCCGCATTTTTAATCCGTCCTGGGCTTGTCAGATCAATCTCGCTGGCTGAGATCAGCGAGCCGCTGAGCGGGACTGGACTGATATCGCTTTGGGCTAGATAGACTTTCGGCATCAGTGCCGTCTGTTCTGAGCCATCGGGCAATCTGACCGTTTGATTGACTAACCAGACTGGACTCACGGTTAAAGCCGCAATTTGCTGCGGCGTGGGTTCAATGCCCAGCGTCAAATTAAACTGCTTGGCCCAGTTGGCACCTGCCTGCATTAAAGCTTTGAATTCAGTAATTGGGTTTCGATAGCCAGAGAGATAGTAGTGACCCGTTAAACCGATGATCTGGTCACGGATCAGTTGCTGCTCATAAAATCCATCCCCTAAGCGCTTGGGGACATGGTGTGGATCGAGGTTAAGGTATTGCAGCAACAGGTTGCTAGAAACCGTATCGCTATTGCGAGTAAAATGGGGATCGGTTTGAATCAGATAGGGTTGATTAGGATCGAGTTGAAAGTGCTGCAGGCTGTTGTTTAAGACGTGGCTGCAATTCGCTACACTAGAGGTGCTGGGTACTATCGACATAGACGGTTCTTGATGGATCACCGCCGTATTGGCTTGCCAACTCGCAATATTTAGATTGTACTGTTCTACCTGGCTCAGGTTGTAAGGCTTGGGGCCAGACCAATGGCGCTGAAAATACCGCTTGAACCCACCGCGCCATTCCCGGTCTGACCATTTTGCGATACCCTGATCAGTAGTGGCTCGCTCGCCCATCGCATCCATGTTCTCGATCTGAGCCAGCGTTCCTTCAAAATTGCTGAGTGTGCCTCCTGCGATAATCTGGCTTTTATCATTGATAACCTGTCCGGACAATCGGATCGCGCCGCCCGCTTGAATTTTACCGGGTTCGCTGTGTGCGACCACACTCTCTGTCACCGTGCGGCTATACTTATAGTAGGTGAAGCAATAAAATCTTAATTGCGTGCTTAGCACAACGTAACCGCCTTCACTTCCACCTTCCCATGCAAGTTCGGGTCTCTGATAGCGTTGATTGGTCCCGTTATTCTGATATTCTTCTATCGTTCGATCTTCAATGACCTTATCTTGGGTCTCGAACTTCCCGTTTTTATTCACCAATTTTTTTGAATGGATCGAGAGAGCGCTTACCGCCTCTATCGTCGAGCTTTTATTGAGAACATACTCACTGGTGCCTCGTACTTTGAACTGGGCATCAAGTTCACCGCCGATGGTCATGGTACCGCCGCTATAAAACACACCATGTTTGAGATTTTTAATTTCTTTAGCGCCGATCTCGAGGCTGTTTTGTGCGAAGATCACGGCATTTGTATTGATTAAGCCATCCTGCGCGCTTATTGAAATCGTATTGCCAGTAATCAAATACTCGGGGGTTTTAAGCGGCTTCGGCTGGAGAGCCGCTTGTGTCATCCTGGATATGTCATTATTTATTCTGGCCAATGCGTTCAATATAACCATTTCAGGATCTTCAGGCTTTTCCGGTTCTTCCGGTTTTTGACTTATACTGTTGTTTATCGCTTTAGCCTCGATCCAGACGTGATCCCTACCGTGCAAAGTGCCTTCGTTGTTCAGAAGGATGGCCACTTTTATTTTGAGCGATTGGTTCGAAAAAAATGTCCCACCTTCATTATTTGATATTTGAGGGGCGGTGACGGTAATAGAGCCTTGACCACTGATTGAACCTGCCCCTTTTATTCCTTTGGCATTGCCGTTCACCATTGAGGCGCGAGCCACAATTTCAATCTGTCCTGTGTCATTATGAAGCAGTCGACCCGATGTATTGTCAATCGTGTCTGCTTGCACATCTAATACGCTTTGAGCCCCGCCAACCTCTATATGACCACGTGTATTGTTGAGTGTTTGACTCCTTAGAATAAAATCTGAGTTCGTTGTCATTTGCCCATTTTGGTTGTCCAAATGATCGGCTTGAATTGAAAGCTTTTTTCTTGACTCAATCGTAGAAGACGCGGTGTTGCTTAGTTTCTGTGCTGAACTGTTTACTTTGCCCTGGGTATTTAGGGAACCCCCTATCGTGAGTTCGCCATAGCTGTGCATTAACCCATGCTCTTGGTTGCGTATAGCCTGAGCGCCAATCGTAAGCTGACGGCGTGCCATGATCGCCCCAGCTTGATGTTCCTCTGTATCTTCTGCGCCATCATTGATTACGCTCTGCGCACTGATGACAACAGCGCTGCCTTGAATCACACCTTGGTTCTTGAGCTGCTCTTGGGTATTTAGGGTCAGAATTCGCCCGTCGATCAAGGCGTTTGCTTGATTCCTCAGGGTATTCGCCTCCAGCGAAATATCACGCTGAGCACAGAGTGTGCCGGCATTGTCTAAGCGATCAACTTCAAGTGTTACATCTCCGCTTGATTGAATCTGATGACTCGAGTTGTATAAGAGAGCGGCTTTAATTCTTAGATGTTCATGAGCGTGTACTTTGGCTTTCTTTGTAAATTTTAGCCACCCCGTGCTGACCTGGTCTAAGGTGGACGGAATTTGCCCGTTTTGGATGCCCGCCGCGGGTTGCCTCTGTTGAGAGACCATCATCGGGACGCCCAACTTCGTGTAATTGACTTGATGCCTTCCAGTACTAAGGTTGATGGTATTGGCCTCCAACTCTCCATTTATTTTGATCGAATAGGCGATGAGGTCAATTTGATCAAACTGCTTGAGTTTTGCTGCATTTTTGATGGTAATTCGGCCTTTTTCGCTTACGAGAAAGGCGTCAAGATTGCCATCGCTGCCGATAATCGGCTCACCTGCCGCAAATATGATGCGACTGGTATTGAGGAAATTGCATCCCCATACATGCATGCCATTGGCATTGGAAAAGGCTAGTTGGGCTGGTTGTCCTGCGATTTTTACAATGCCCTCGAACTTGGAGGGTTTGTACTCTATGGTTTTATGCAAGATCATCCGCGCAGCCGGGCCATTAGCCGGGCCATTATTTAGGATGGTGCCTGAGGAAGTCACGTCGAACTCTTGATACGAGTTATACGAGATGCCGGCTGAATTGGGTGGGGCAAGATCGACAGTAAGGGGAGGTGTCGCCGTATGAGCCTCATCGGTTGTGACATGCCTCTGCTCATTGGATGAAGTGGGCGCTGTGGAAACCTGTTGAGCCAATATTGCATTAACTACTTTCACCATCTTAATACCCCCATTCAGAACTGGCGAATCCGTTTGAATGCTGCTCTGAATCAGTCATTTAAAAATACGAGCAATGCCCGCGGCGGAACATCAAAGGCCATGAATACAGCCCAAATAAGTCAAGCGTTGAGTCAACTTAGCATCCACTGATTAAAGCGTTCAATCGCCACATCCTGATTGTTCATCCAGTACAAGGCATCGATGTATAAGCCTTTCTTGAAATTATCGGGATGAATTGAGAGTCGCCTAGCCTGCTTTTCACTAATATATTTTAAAGCCTCCGGCTGTGTCGGTACGATCCCATATGGCGCAAGCACTGCCTGCCGCTTCGGGTCTGAAGCAAATTTGATAAACTCACGACAGATATCAGCGTTAGGGGTGTCTTTCAGAATCGCCCACGTATCACAGCCATAAATGTGTTGATCCCAAGAAAACGCAAACGGCGCACCCGAATCGATGGCAAGCTGCGTGCGGCAAGTGCCAGCCTGAAGCAAATCCACCTCGCCAGACTTTAGCAATTGTTCAACCTGCGCCCCATTTCTCCACCAGACGGCAATATGTGGTTTTATTTTGTCAAGGCTTTGGAATGCTCTGTCAAGGTCGCACGGATAAACATTGCTCGACAGCATACCATCAGCCATCAGCGCCACTTCAATAGTCTCGAACGGATGCTTACGCAAACCGCGTCGACCACGAAAATTATTCACATCCCATAAATCTCTCCATGATTGCGGAGTTGTCCGGGAGTTTTTAAATACGTCAGTACGATATGCCAGCACGGTAGAGTAAATGTGCGTTCCAACACCATAAATTGATCTGAACTGCGGGGGAATCGACGATATGACTGGTTCGTTGTCAAGTCCATGTTCTTCTAGGAAACACTCTTTGCCGCTCGTCAGGAATAAGATTGCAGCCTGACCGAGTGATGCCATATCCCATAAATACTCTTTTGCTTTAACCATAGCCCGAATTTGTGCCGAGGGCTCCTCGTCTGAGGCAACACCAATAACTTTAATACCCGTCTTCTTTGCAAAGGGTTCGTAAAATACCTCTCTATATCTCTGACTAAAAAGGCCGCCGGAGTCACGCACAACAATTTGTCTCGAGGTAGTTCGGGAGGGGGTTATGACAGACGGACTCGCAAGAATAGTGCCGGTAGCTGCTAGCGAAGCAGCGCCAGCGACAGCCATCTTGATCGCATTACGGCGGCTAGGGTTGTGAGGTTGTCTGGAATCCATAACGTCAATCTCCTTTAATAAAATAACTGTATTGAACGAACTATCTCACCCGCAGATATTCGGTAGTTTTGCTGCAAGCACTCTGAGCAACTGATTGGTCACTGGTAATAGGGATCTACCTCGCCTAACGGCTAAGCATAATTCCGGAGCCATAAAAACGGGGTGATCTATTTCAAGCGAGATTAACTGACCGTTCTTAATTTCCTGGCGTGCTTCCGAAGTCGACATAAGTGTTCCGCCGCAGCCTGTGCTAGCAAATCCCTTCAAAGCAGCAGCAGAATTACTCGTAAATTGCGACTTCAATTTGATATTTTCTGAATGTTCTGCCGTTTGCAGCATTTTCCAAAGAGAGAAGGAAGCGGGTGGCAAGGCAAGCGGATAATGAGATGCTTCTGCAAATGTGATTTTTTGTTTGCTGGCAAATGGGTGAGCATTCCCGACTAACATATATATGGGTAATGGTGCACGTTCATGACAGCGAATATCTGGATTTTTTGTCATGCCGAAAGTTAATCCAATATGAGCATTATCCCCAATGAGTTTATTTATTACTTGAGCGGATGAATGAACCTCTTCAACGCAAATATTTATATCAGGATATTCATGACAAAAATCATTCAAGACCTCTTCCATCAAGGCGTCAATATGGCCATCGGGTATCGCAAGATGAATACTCCCTCGCTGTATATCGTTTAGTTTTTGTAAGTTAGCTTCGAGCTTCTCGCGACTGGCGCATGTTTCTAGATAGTATTCCAAGACACTTTGCGCCGCTTCATTTGGCACGACACCGCGGGGGTGTCGCTCAAATAACTTGACTCCTATCTCTTTTTCAAACTGTTTAATCTGACGCGTAACAATAGATGAATCAGTCTCTAAACGTGATGCAGCTCCGCAAATCTTTCGACAAGTATGGACAGCATAGAAAGTTTGCAGCCTCTTTTGATTGATGATCATCCCCGCTCCAAAAAACTTCTACTAAGTGTTAAAAAAATTATAGAGCTTGTTCTGAAAAACTGAACTGACTATTTATTTTTTTAACGCTGCTTTATCAGTAACAGATAGTTTAATTTGAAAAGTCAGGAAGCAATAACTGGTTAAATATACAGTGGTATTGTGGTAACAATTTGATAGCACGTTCTTGGAGTATTTTTCTGACCACAGTCATTTTAAACTTAGCGGCTTATATTTAAATATGGCATTCATTCCTTACAAAACTAACAGTGATAAAGAATGGTTATTGTTATTGTCGCCGTTATTCTCCGCCAACCATACTATCCTCGAAATTATTTCATTGGAAATAGATGCATTTCCGATTGAGTGCAGAAAATAAACTAGTTAAGGAGATGTAAGCAAATGAATACTTCATCGGCTGATAGTGGTGTTTTGTTGGCACATAAAAAATGGTGATATTTTCGACGGCAGCATAAAACGAGCATGTTTCATCTAGCATTTATTTGCACTCGATTGCAAAAGCTGATGCACAGGCGCATCGGCATTATTCTGTTGCCGGTTTATGGCGTCCACTATTGACGACCTACCTCAACGACTACTTCGTGGAACGACCTAATGGCCGCTTTTACCTTGGCTAATATCACTATTATTACAGTCACTGTTTTTACCCTGACTACGGTCGTTTTTTTTTGTGGGGAAATGGGTCGGTTTATACCCCATCGAGAGCGCAATTATTAATGCCTGTCACAGTGGGATGGGCGGTATTGGCGATGTGGCGATACTAACCTCTGCCCGCCGCTTAGAACTGATGCCGTTTGCGCAAATAGCAACTTGCCTAGGGGGAGCGCTCACTATTACTGCCGCTATTCTCTTGATTGGGATGATGTCTTAGAAGAAAGACAAAAAAGCCAGGATATCTGTAAGAGAAACCCAGAACAATTTTTCTAAAAGAGGGAACCCAATTGGATTTTTCTAGGCAGTCTTTCTTGCAAGAATAATCCTAGAAATAGGGCGATTTCAGAACACAACTTTTGTTGACGAAAGATAATGCCAAAGGCTTTAAATAGCCCCTCAAAAATGTGAATTGCGGAACAACCCCTATTTTGCGGAACAAATAAAAAAGGCTTACATCGCTG
>JASSUB010000055.1:0-6988 GCA_031963205.1 Mycoavidus cysteinexigens | reverse complement strand
ATGGCCCCTCTGCTCATTTCTAAACTTGTCTCCGCCTGATAACCTGGGGAGTTACAAAATAACAATACCAACTCACCCACTTGCCTTGTGCATTCAGGGTCGAACCCTTGGCTACCGTTCAGTGTCATGCTGGCGAGAAGTAGAGGTAAAGGGCTTAATCTACATTACAAGGTCAACGCCTTAAGGATAGAAACAAGCTCCCTTCACCTCTTGTGATGTAGCTAATCATCACATAAAGAAAGATACAAGAATAAATAGTTTTTTGCTAAAATCGTGCGCGAAAATAAAAACTGACCAAAAAGGAACAAAAATGGAAGCATTGGGGGTAGCCTTAGGCAGCACACGGGTGACGCTCAGACCGGCCCGGGATGCACATCAGGAAGCGGTGGCTTATCAAAATCAGGGGGATTTCGAGCAAGCGGAAAAATGCTACCGAGATGCGCTGCGGATCGCGCAAAAAGCGTTGGGCATGAATCCGGATAAATCCCAGGTCAATCGGAGACTGGCCCAGATCTATCTGAATTACGGGCAATTTTGGAAAGACCTGCGTGACTGGATTCAAGCGAAAGACGCGTATCTGAAAGCCCAGGAATACGGAGATAAGGCCCTTAAATTGGAGCCGAATGATGCCAAGGCCCAAAATCTGGTCAAGACGATCACGTTTCAATACACACAATTTTTACACGCGCAAGGCGAAACGGCTCAGGCCAACCAGGTATTGGGGAATTCAATTCTGCTGACGCCCTCGTCTTCACCACCCTCTTCGGGGGTTTGGGCCTTTTTTGCTCCCACTTCAAGCTGGGCGCCTTCCCGACTCACTGTTCCTTCCTATCGCATTCGTAATCCGGCGTTTGACGCCCATCTATCCAGTCTTGCGCCTTGTTCTTCCCCTTTCTTTGCGCAGCCGCTGCAACCGGCTACCTCATTGGCCTATGTTTTACCTGAATCAACAGAAGCGATCCAGGACACCCGCCATCTGGCCTGGTGTTTAAGACAAAGCACGGCCTCCCAGGAAGAAAAAACCGCCTGGATGGACCAGGCCAGGCACATCATCGAGCAGTTTAGCCGGATGAAGGTAAAAAACCTCATGCATGTTCAGGAAGTGGTGGCATTGGCTGCACTTAATCATCCCCAACTTCATCGTAGCCTGACCAATGCGTTATTGGACAGTCTTAAGCCTGAAAAAAATCGCCTGCTTCGCCTTCCTTTATTGCAAGGGCTATCCGCGATGGTGCTCCATCGGACCAACCTGACGGAAGACCGCCATTCGACAGGCGATTATGTCCAGTTATTACAGGCTCTGCTGGGTTCGCTAGAAAAAATCCATGCGGATCAGAACCTGGAACAGGCGCGTGCTGTACTGGATGCGATTGCCCTCTTATTGGATCAGATGGTGTATCTCCAGGTCAAAGAGATTGACCGAGTCGGGATTGAGGCGCCGCTTAAAACAGCGCTGAACCGGTTCGTTGATCAAAAGAAATATCCGGAGCTGGCGTGGCCGATCCAGTATATTCAGCAGGCGTTGGCGCGGTTACCGAATGATGAGCGCTTTTCAGAAGCGCTGGTGCGCCGTCTGCTGCCCATATTGGGCGGTCTGTCGTACCTGACGGCCTTTGGTGTCAAGATCGCCTCAGCCGAAGCGTTTCTGTCGGGCTTTGAACCCGACAAGCTTTGGGAAGCGTATCAATGTTTTAAAGATGTCTTTGAAATAGGAAACCCCCGGTGTGCCTCCTGGTACGGAGAACTTCGTTTTATCGATGTATTGATCGGCCTAGGTCGGCTGGATCTAGTGGGCACCCTTCTTGAGAAGGATTGGGAGAAACGGGAAGCGCCCTTTTTGCAGGGGGTCTGTGATCGCCTAGAGCGCATTGCCTGCGTTCAACAGGATCCGAGCGCCAGAGACAGTGCGTTAAGGTTACTTAAAGGGTTTGAAGCAGACACATGGACGCAGGATGTCCAGCGGTATGCGCGTCAAACACGCCATCGTCTGGCGCTGATCTGGCCAACCCCGGATATTGAAGCGATGGCGCGCCTGGATGAGGCACCGGCCGCTTGGCATCCATTTTGGCAAAGCAATCCGAGCAACCCTATTTTGAAAGCCGTCCAGGAAAAGAGCCGACGCCATGCCTATATCAATCAGCTGCAAGCTCTGACGCTGCACGCCACAATGGCCCGTCATCAACCATTAGTGCAGCTGGGAGACAGTGTTGACAGGCTTAAGACCGCTTATCTGACCACCCTCAAGGAAATAGACACGATCAAGAATGCGTTGGCGCACTACATTGCGCCAGAAGGACTAGAAAGCGCACATGCTACAGAGCGCTTTACCCTGATGGACAAAGTCGAGGCCTTTCTTCAGTCTGATAAAAAGGTCTTGTTATTGTTGGGTGAAGCCGGTTCCGGTAAATCCACTTTTGGCCGGTATTTGGCACGCCAACTATGGAAAACGATTCCCCCCTCTACGCAGGAAGAACGCCCCGTCCCGCTTTTTATTGCCTTGGCGGACTGCCCCCCCTCGGGTGGGGATCTGGTCGAGCACTATTTGCTCGACCAGAAATTTAAACCGGAGACCATCGATCAACTGCGTGAGCAGAAACAGTTTATCCTGATATTAGATGGTTTCGATGAAATCAAGGACCGCACCCAAGCCTTTTATACGCGGAACCGGCTGGATCGCTGGAATGCTCAGGTGATTATCAGCTCACGCCCTGAATATCTGGAAGAAGGCTACCGTAGCCAGTTCCAGGAAAGGGGGGAATTCAATACGCTACAGGAGTATTGGCTGGCCCCGGTTTCAGATGATTGGGTCACGCGCTATATTAAGATGTATTGTGCCCAGCACCCTGTTGCGGACTGGGATGTGGACCGCTATGAAGCGGCATTAAATGCGTTGCCCACCCTCAAAGAGATGATACGTCGTCCGTTTCTGTTACGCATGGCTTTAGAGGTTTTACCCATTTTAAACACAGAGCGTCAGAAAACGCCGCTCACGCGGATCGCGTTATACGATCAGTTTATCTCCCTCTGGTGGGAACGCTCGTTAGAGCGCTTGCAGCATATCGAATTAAATGTAGAGGAAGAAAAAGCGCTTAGAAAGCTCAAGCCCCATTTTAGTGCCAAGGGCCTGCGCACGAGCCAGGAAATGGCGATCGCGCTCACAAAAGCCAAAACGATCAATGCGATCTATGAAACAGAAAATGGTCAGATACAGCCAGAAGCTTGGCGCCCCTATCTTGAAAACCCTACAGAAGGAGCCCGTTTATTACTCTTTAATACGCCGCTGATTCGTCAAAACAACCACTACCGCTTTTTGCATAAATCGATTCAAGATTATTTAGTTGCGCGAGCGATTTGTGGGCCACAATTTACTCACTTTGATCCACATACCCGTATTGAGGCAGTTTTGAATCAACTTTCTCTGGTCGATGAAGCCTTGATTCTCGATTTCCTGGTGGAGCGGGTTAAGCAGCATCTGGCTTTTGAAGAGCATCTGCATGCTTGGATAGAAGCTTCTAAAAACCCAAACGCACCTGTGACAGTAGGCGCCGCTAACGCGATCACGATCCTGGTCAGAGCAGGGATTCAGTTTAATGAAATGGATTTAAGAGGAATCCGGATCCCTGGAGCAGATCTAAGTTTTGGGATGTTTGATTCAGCGCAGTTGCAGGGCGCGGATCTCAGGAAGGTGACGCTTCGCGCTAGCTGGCTGCGCCAGGCGAATTTAAGCGGCGCGCAGATGGCCGGGGTACAGTTTGGCGAATGGGCATATTTGGAAGAAGAGAGCGCGGTGAGGTCGTGTGCCTATTCATCGGATGGGAAAAACTGTGCGATAGGTCTTCAGAGAGGCGTGATTCACGTCTATGACACGTTGAGCTGGGCAAAAATTCGCACGCTGACAGGACATGCCTCCGAGGTTATGAGCGTGGTGTATTCGCCCAGCGGCGAGCAGATCGCTTCGGGCAGTAAGGACAAGACGGTGCGGCTGTGGGACATGCAGACCGGCGAACCCGGCCCGATCTTAGCCGGGCATACCGGCTTGGTTACAAGCGTGGTGTATTCACCCAGCGGCGAGCAGATCGCTTCGGGTAGTGATGACAGGACGGTGCGGCTGTGGGATGCGAAAAGCGGCCAAGCGGGGCACATCCTACAAGGACATACAAACTCTGTTAGGAGCGTGGTGTATTCGCCCAGCGACGGCGCGCAGATCGCTTCGGGTAGTAGTGACAATACGGTGCGGCTGTGGGACGCGCACGACGGCAAAGCGGGGCACATTCTAAAAGGACATACCAACTGGGTTCAGAGCGTGGTGTATTCACCCAGCGGTGCCCAGATCGCTTCGGGCAGTGATGACAATACGGTGCGGCTGTGGGACGCGCACGACGGCAAAGTGGGACCTATCCTACGAGGGCATGCCGACGCTATTAGGAGCGTGGTGTATTCGCCTAGCGGCGCGCAGATCGCTTCGGGCAGTGATGACAAAACGGTGCGGCTGTGGGATGCGAACAGCGGCAAAGCAAGACACATCCCAAAAGGACATACCAACATTGTTTATAGCGTGGTGTATTCGCCAAAAGGCAAGCAGATCGCTTCGGGCAGTAGGGATAATACGGTGCGGCTGTGGGACGCGGAAAGCGGCCAAGCGGGGCCCATCCTACAAGGACATACAAACTGGGTTAGGAGCATAGTGTATTCGCCCGACGGCGAGCAGATCGCTTCGGGCAGCCATGACAAGATGGTGCGGCTGTGGGATGCGAAAAACGGCCAAGCGGGGCACATCCTACAAGGACATACATACTGGGTTAGGAGCGTAGTGTATTCGCCCGGCGGCGAGCAGATCGCTTCAGGCGGTTATGACAAAACGGTGCGGCTGTGGGATGCGAAAAGCGGCCAAGCGGGGCACATCCTACAAGGACATACCGAGTCTGTTATGAGCGTGGTGTATTCGCCCAAAGGCAAGCAGATCGCTTCGGGTAGTGTGGACCAGACGGTGCGGCTGTGGGATGCGGAAAGCGGCCAAGCGGGGCCCATCCTAAAAGGACATACTCACTGGGTTCAGAGCGTGGCGTATTCGCCCAAAGGCAAGCAGATTGCTTCGGGCAGTAGTGACAAGACGGTGCGGCTGTGGGACGCGCACGACGGCAAAGCGGAGCACATTCTAGAAGGACATACCAACTGGGTTCAGAGCGTGACGTATTCGCCCAGCGGCGAGCAGATTGCTTCGGGCAGTTTGGATAACACGGTGCGGCTGTGGGACGTGGCCTCGGGTGAGTGTCTGAACGTGATTCAGGAGTTTAGTGGAGGCGTTTTTAGTGTGGCCTGGATGGAATTGAATGGGAGACAGTACTTGGTCACAGGTAGCGTAGATCAGTCCGTGCGGCAATGGGCAATCCAAAAAGAGCCTGAAGGCTATCAGGTGAAGCTGCTCTGGAGCTCAAAGCATGACATGTTGGCCGTGACCGATGCGTTATTCGAAGGGGTGCAGGGCTTAAGCGAGATGAATGCGCGTCTTTTGAAGCAGCGGGGGGCAGTAGACAAGCGAGAGGTATAGCTAACCCCAATACGGGATAAGGGAAGCGTGATTAGGTCAAGGAAACTTTGTCAGAAATAAGGTGAGCGCTATGCCTTTCGAGGAGAATGTAGTTTTCCGAACCGACTCTCTTCAAAAGACAAAGCGCTCATGGATAATCTTACCGAACTGTATTGCCTGATAGACGACTTTTGCAAAATATTTGAACCGGAGCTCAACCGGCATTTGCTGGCCAGTGGAAAGCGTAAACGCTTGCGGGCAACCTGCCTCTCTTTAGCGGAGTTGATGACGCTGGTAGTGCTCTTTCATCAAATTCGGTATCGACAATTTAAGTCATTCTATTTGAACCATGTTTGCCAGCATCTGCGTGAAGCCTTTCCTAATCTGCCTTCTTATCAACGTTGCGTTGAGCTGTTGCCCCGCTGCAATCTCGCGTTGGCCGCACTGTTTGACGTGTTGAAGGGGCAATGCCCGGGTATTTCTATCGCAGATTCCACGCCGATCTGCGTGTGTGACAATTTACGGATTGGTCGCCACCGGGTATTTAAGGGATTAGCAGCCCGTGGCAAGAGTTCGACGGGATGGTTCTTTGGTTTCAAATTACACGCCGTGATTAATCATCAAGGAGAGCTGCTTACTATTCGACTTACGCCCGGTAATGTGGATGATCGCAAACCGGTACCTGAGCTGACGAAACGATGCTTTGGCACGCTGTATGCCGACAAAGGCTACTTGTCAAAATCACTGGCCTACACTTTAAAACAACGAGGGCTTGAGCTGATTACCAAGGTGCGGCGTAATATGAAGCGCGTAGTTTTATCTGCCTTCGATCACGCGATATTACGTCGTCGATCCCTGGTTGAAACCGTTTTCCATGAATTGAAAAACCTCTGTCAGATCGAGCACTCGCGTCATCGCTCTCCCATTCATTTTACCGTTAATCTACTCAGCGGCATTATCGCTTATTGCCTTATGCCCAAAAAACCCACTTTACCTGTACAGCGTTCCTATCCCTCTGCTCTTATCCCGTATTGAGGTTTTTTTATGTAAAGCGTATCTTGCGGGGAGAATAGATGATAACTCTCCCCTTTTTGTGTAGTACTCATAGTCACATTTCTCTTGTTTTTGGTAGCGTATACAAGGCGACGCTAAGTTACTTAACTTTTAGCGGCTCCTGACTAAGTGAGAACGTGAAGATAGAATAATGTCATTAACTTATTATCGATGGTCGGCAGCAACCTCAAGAGAGGCGTGCCGCGATAACTCTGCGAGATGGCGATCCTGGGTTTGTCGAGCGATATTTAAATAACCGTTGGCAAGGCCAAGCATTTGCTCTGCAGAGAGCGCGCTGCGTGATGACGAAAAGATGCTGCCCAACATATCACTTCCCCTTTGTTATTTTTTGCGTAAGCACTCCATGATCCCCAGACTTGTCGCTTGAAGCTGAAGTACTCATACTTG
>JASSUB010000018.1:0-48701 GCA_031963205.1 Mycoavidus cysteinexigens | reverse complement strand
TACCTCTCAACTCGTCTCTAACCTTACCCCAGGATAAATATCTGGGGAGTTACAATTTTTGTTAAATATGTGCCAGTCAGCCTCGTTGACATATGCACATGCGAAGCCACCACCGATCGAAATTGTCGAGCTTGGAAATCCACGTCGCCGTGCTTCCAGGCATTGTCCAATGAGCATCGCCGCCAATTCGGCGCGCGGTTCGACGGCGTAGCCGTCGAGATGAAAGGAGAAGCCCTCCATTCTAAGACAATGTCGTGCTCGATCACATATCCGTAGCGCTTCGGACATATCATTGCAATTAAGTCCAAACCGGCTTGTTGAGATGCTTTGCGGTAGCAGTCGCAGTAAGATACGCAATACTCCGGCTCGATTTGCTACCGCGATTGCGCGATCTAACTCGTCGATCGCGTCGATCGCGACAATACAGTCATGACGCAGTGCAAGCCATAATAGTTCGTCGCTTTTGGCTGCCCCCGTAACGCCAATACATTGCCCGCGCACTCCGTTTCCAAGTGCATGGACCAGTTCAGGAACGCTTGCTACGTCCACAAAGCTGTTTGCAAGTGCTATCTGCCGTAACCATGCGGCTGCTTTATTTGCTTTCTTACCGTAGTAGACTCGGCCGTCGACGCCCCAGTCCTGCAAGACTTTTGCAAATGAAGACAGGTTCTCGGCAAATGTGGCCGGATGAATTAAATGGAACGGGCCACTTATAGTATGGCTTATTTGACTAAGAAAAGTGGGATCTTCGTGAGCGGTCACTGCCCAAGGACGTTCGATACCCCGCAGCGAAGACATGGCTAGCTCCACAATGCTACTTTCGTCCCGCGACCTGCAGCGATAGCTCGCGTGGCAAATGCATGTGCTACCGGAATGTCGGCGATGATCATGCCACTACTGAAGACAAATACCCGATCTTTTATTGATCGCCGGCCGGGCTTACGACCAGCTATAACCTCGGGGAGTTCAGCATCAATGGAGGTAGCCCCGTTAGAATTGATCAGCCTCGTCCCTGTGACCATTAGCTGGCCCTTACTAGTTGCAAGCGAGTAGTCGGCTTCGAGGAGAGCACCTGCGTCAACGCCTTTGCTCGAGACCGAAATCATGAGCCCGCCGGGTCGCATCCAACTTGTTTTAATCTTGGGATGGGCTGCCCGACCGGACGCTACCACAATAATGTCGCTGGTGGCGACTGCCGATTCGACGTCTGCGACTATCTCTATTTCGCGGTCAGGAAAATGCTCATTGAATTTTTTCAACGTGGCAGCGATGCCGCCTGGGTGCGTACCAAATAATCGAAATTTCTTGAGATGGGGCAATATGGTTGCTAGATAGGGCAGCGTATTTGTGCTCTCTGCGCCCGTGCCGATCATCAAGACGTCCGCGGCATGCGGGACTGCGCAATACTTGGCAATGACCGCCGTGACCGCTGGGGTTCTGGAGGCTCCGACGAACAGGCAATCTATCATGGCAAATGGTAGGCCAGTTATCTCATCATAAAGGCTAATGGTTGGATAATATTTTTCTGAACGGTCTGTATTTCCTTGCCGAAAGTGCGTTTTAAATCCTAATTGCTGAAGAGTTCCATCGTATCCAAGCATGCAGAAAGATAATGTGTCATGCTGGGAATGCGGGGGAGTTGCCATTAGCTTCACGGGGCAAACTGAATCGCCATTTGCGAAAACCAAAAATGCCTCTTCAACTAAGGAAATGATCTCCGACGGAGGAATCCTTATGTCTTGTAGGTCGCTTCTTGAAATTAGGTGAATTACGGGCGAGCGCATACAGTCCTCAGCCTCTCCCCACCTTTAGTGTTTTTTTCTGGCGATCATTATGCAACCTCTCTCTGTTTAAATAGTGCATATATTTGTTCGGGTAATCTTCTCAGAGGCGAAGGCTTTTGAGGCATTAAGCCAGGTTTATAGTGCATGTTGGCATGTTGCTTCCACGGCACGAGCTTAACTAAAAAACGACTGCCATCGGCAATCACAATTTGCTCGCCCGCCAGCGCCGCCTCAACGAGGCCGCATAACTTGATTTGTGCTTCATAAATATCGACTACTCGCATTATTTAATCTCCATCAATTTAATCTATTGAAGTTATATTTATTCTATTTGGTTTTAATTGAGGGTGCAAGCTTATTGATGCAATTCTTGTGTATGATTTTTGCTACAGGGTTCTCGCGAAGATTTGAGTTGAATCAAAAGAAGGCGGTAGATGAATTGATTTGTTACCGGGGCGAGTGGTTTTTTTTTGGGGGGGGGCGCATACCATTGTTCAATGCGCCAAACAGCCTCCGATTTTAGAGGCTGTCTCGGTTATCTTTAAGTATTCATCCCGTGGTGGCGCAACAGCGCATCAAGCGTGGGTTCACGACCGCGAAACGCGGTGAATGACGCCATCGCGGGCCGGCTGCCCCCGGTTTCAAGTATTTCTGTGCGGTAGCGAGCGCCGATAATCGGGTCAAGGATGCTGCCATTTTGGGCTTGCGCGGCTTCTTCGAACGCCGCATAAGCATCGGCGGATAACACTTCGGCCCATTTATAGCTGTAATAGCCCGCCGCATAGCCGCCTGCAAAAATATGGCTGAAGGTGTTTGGCCAGCGCGAGAATGGGGCCTGCGGGATGACATGGTAGGTGTCATTCAGAGTGCGTGCCAGTTCGTCGATGCGGGTGGTACCAGTCGGGTCAAAGTCAGTATGTAAATGCAAATCAAACATCGACAAAACAACCTGCCTGAGTGTGCCTAAACCACTTTGAAAATTTTTGGCGGCCAGCATTTTGTCAAACAGAGTTCGAGGTAGTGGCTCGCCAGTATCAATATGCGCGCTCATTGCGTGCAGTACTTCCCATTCCCAGCAGAAGTTTTCCATAAATTGCGACGGCAATTCAACCGCATCCCATTCAACGCCATTAATGCCGGAGACGGCGAGTTCATCAATCTGCGTGAGCATATGGTGCAGCCCGTGGCCGAATTCATGGAACAGGGTAATTACGTCATCGTGCGTGAAGCAGGCAGGTTTGTCGCCAATCGGTGCTGAGAAATTACATACTAGGTAGGCAGCAGGTGTTTGGATGGCGCCATCTTGCTGGCGGCAGCGAGCCCGGCCATCATCCATCCAGGCGCCGCCACGTTTGCCTTCGCGGGCGTAAAGATCAAGATAGAAGTGTGCAATGAGTTGACCACTGGCGTTTTCGATGCGGAAAAATCGTACATCAGGGTGCCAGGCCGGCGCGTGGTCAGCGCGCAAAGTAATCTTAAAAAGCGTTTCGGCAACTTTGAATAGACCGTCAAGTACGGTATTTTCAGGGAAATACTGTTTGACTTCATTTTCAGAAAACGCGTAACGCTGCTCACGTAATTTTTCGGAGGCAAAGGTAATATCCCATGGCGCCAGTTCGGCCAAGCCAAGCTCACTGGCGGCAAAATCTTGTAATTGCTGCCAGTCTTTTTCTGCATAGGGGCGGGCGCGTTGCGCTAGATCATCAAGAAACTGTTTGACTTGTGCCGGGGACTCGGCCATTTTGGAGGCCAGTGACACTTCAGCGAAATTGGCGTAACCGAGCATCTGCGCTTCTTCGGCACGCAGGGTAAGCTGTTCGATGATATTTTGGGTATTGTCCCACTCGAGCTTACCGTTGCTGTATTGGACGCCCAATTCTGATGCCCGGCTATGATATGCTCGGTACATTGCCTCGCGCAGTGGCCGATGTTGCGCCGATTGCATGACCGGGAAATATGACGGGAAATGCAAGCTAAAGGCCCAGCCTGCTTGACCATTTTTAGTCGCCAGGTGGCGCGCACTCTCGCGCACATCAGCGGGCAAGCCGGCCAACTCAGCCTCATTGGTCACCAGATATGAATAGGCATTGGTGGCATCCAGCACGTGGTCAGAAAAGGCTTTTGATAAATTCGCTTGACGCTCTTGCAAGGCCGCAAACCGTGGCTTGCTGGCGTCATCTAGCTCAGCGCCGGCAAGCCTGAATTCGCGTAGCGCGTTATCGAGGATTTTTTTACGCGCCGCAGATAAGTCTGAGTTGTCGGGGTTTGCCGCAATCGCCTTATATTTTTCGTAGAGCGCTAAATTTTGGCCGACGTGGGTCCAGAATTCAGTGACACGTGGGAGGTTTTCGCTATGTGCGGCGCGTAGTTCTGGGGTGTCAGCCACTGCCTTGAGGTGACCAATTACGCCCCACGCGCGCGCCAGCGGCTCGGTTGCGCGCTCGACGGCCGCCACTATATTTTGCCAGTTAGTCGGCGTGTCAGCTGTGCTAGCACGCTCAATCGCGGCGGTTGCCTTGGCGAGCAACTCATCCAGCGCGGGTGTGACGTGTTCGGCGCGAATCTGCGCAAAGCGTGGTAAATCGGAAAAGTCGAGCAGCGGATTATCAGATTTCATAAAATTTTTAAGCGATCTGTGAATTGAGGTGATCTGTACATGCTTGTTCGGCCGCTTCAACGGTATTCACAAGCAACATGGTGATGGTCATTGGACCGACGCCGCCAGGTACCGGCGTAATGTGGCCAGCGACTTCTTTGACCTGTTCAAAATCAACATCGCCGCAAAGTTTACCTGCTTCATCACGGTTCATGCCAACATCAATCACGGTCGCACCGGGTTTAACCATATCGGCCGTCAGGAGATTGCGCTGACCGGCAGCTGCAATCACGATATCCGCTGTGCGCGTATGAGCCGCCAGGTCCCGCGTTTTGCTATGGCAGAGGGTGACGGTGGCGCCAGCCTCAAGTAACAGCAGCGCCATCGGTTTGCCGACAATATTTGAGCGACCAATCACGACCGCCTCGGCGCCGCTCAGCGGAATCTTTGCAGCTTGCAGCATGATCATGACACCATATGGCGTACAGGGTCGAAAGCGCGGTTGGCCAGTGAGTAAGGCTCCGGCGTTTGCTACATGAAAGCCATCCACGTCTTTAGCGGCGGCAATGGCTTCAATCACTTTATGGCTGTTAATGTGTGCCGGCAGAGGCAATTGCACCAAAATGCCGTGAATGGCTGGGTCGCGATTGAGCATCTCAATGCGTGCTAGCAACTCGGCTTCACTAAAATTTGCGGGGTAACGGTCGCATGAGGAATGCAGGCCATGTTCCTCGCAGGCTTTCACTTTATTGCGGACATAGACAGCACTGGCTGGATTGTCGCCGACTAATATCACCGCCAGCCCAGGCCGGCATCCTTGTTGGGCAAGAGTAGCCGCGCGCGCGGCGACGTCAGCGCGGACAATTTTTGAGAGGGCGTTGCCGTTAATTAAAGTAGCGGTCATGATGATCGTAGAGGGCGAGTTGTGTAGTCCGGTAAAATTGTAAAGTGCCGATGAGGCTACACAACAAATACCTGGTTGATGGAAAGCAACACATTATACTGGCTATATCATTGCTGCAAAGAGACCTGGTTATTCTCAACGCGTGTTTGATCTTTGTCACGGGTGGCGCTCACCGAGCATTGTTTTATCCCCAATTTTATGTTGCAATGCAATAATTTTTCGCATTATGGGAATATGTCCCGTAATTTGGAAATTCTTCTTGCATTGCTGAATGTGCGCTCTTTACAATTTGGACGTTAAGACCTGTTTTGGCTTAAATCGCTTTCTAAAGCGAAATCGTCAAACAGGGAAACAGTTCTTTCATCAGGAGACAAAATGTCTGCCGTACCCAAGGAAGTGTTGAAATATATTGCTGTTGAACACGATGAAGATCCCGAAGAAACGGGTGAGTGGCTAGAGGCGCTGGAAGGCGTGCTGGCCAGTGTTGGCCCGCAACGTGCTCACTATTTGATTGAAAAACAGATTGAACTCGCCCGCTTGCGCGGCGCTCATTTGCCATTTTCGGCAACCACACCTTATATCAATACGATTCCAGTTGAGCAGCAAATACAATATCCTGGGGACTCGGACATTGAACACCGCATTCGATCCTATACACGCTGGAATGCCGTTGCGATGGTCTTGCGCGCGGGTAAAGAGACGAACGTAGGTGGCCATATCGCCTCCTTTGCCTCCGCCGCTACGCTGTATGACGTAGGCTTTAACCATTTCTGGCATGCCCCTTCTAAGGAGCATGGGGGCGATTTGATTTTTATGCAGGGCCATTCGTCGCCGGGCATTTATTCGCGAGCCTTTTTGTTGGGCCGGTTGACGCAAGAGCAACTGGACAATTTCCGCCAAGAAGTGGGAGGCAACGGCATTTCGTCTTATCCGCATCCATGGTTAATGCCGGATTTTTGGCAATTCCCAACCGTGTCGATGGGGTTGGGGCCAATTATGTCTATTTATCAGGCGCGCTTCATGAAGTACCTAGCGATGCGTGGCATCGTTCAAACTGAAGGGCGCAAAGTATGGGCCTTTTTGGGCGATGGCGAGACTGATGAGCCCGAGTCCCTTGGTGCGATTGGCATGGCCGGCCGCGAACGGCTCGATAATCTGGTGTTTGTGGTGAACTGCAATCTACAGCGGCTCGATGGTCCTGTGCGCGGCAGTGGCTCGATTATCCAGGAATTGGAGTCTTCCTTCCGTGGTGCGGGCTGGAATGTGATTAAGGTGGTTTGGGGCAGCCGCTGGGATGCTTTGTTTGCCCGTGATAAAACAGGTGTACTGATGCGCCGCATGAGAGAAATCGTCGATGGCGAATACCAAACCTACAAATCGGAAAGCGGCGCTTTTGTGCGCGAGCATTTTTTCAATACCCCAGCGCTCAAAGCATTAGTCTCAGATTGGTCAGATGACGATATTTGGAATTTAAATCGTGGTGGCCACGATCCGCATAAAATTTATGCGGCTTTCTCTGCTGCATCGCAAGCGTGTGGCCAGCCGACCGTGATTTTAGCCAAAACCATTAAAGGCTACGGCATGGGTGAAGCCGGCCAAGCGATGAATATCACTCATCAGCAAAAGAAAATGCCGATTGATGCCCTGAAAAAATTCCGCGATCAATTCCGCCTACCGATTACAGATGAAGCCTTAGCCGAGATCCCTTACTTGAAATTTGAAGAGGGTTCAAAAGAGCTGACCTATATGCGGCAGCAGCGTACGGCGTTAGGCGGTTATTTGCCGGCTCGCCGGGCTAAGGCTGAGCCGTTGCCTGTGCCCGCGTTAACCAGTTTTGAGCCGGTTTTAAAAGGGACCGGAGAAGGCCGCGAGATTTCAACGACGATGGCTTTTGTGCGGATTTTAAATATCTTGCTCAAAGATAAAGTGTTGGGCAAGCGGATCGTGCCAATTGTGCCGGATGAGTCGCGGACGTTCGGTATGGAAGGCTTGTTCCGGCAGATTGGCATTTGGAATCAGGACGGCCAAAAATATGTACCGGAAGATTCTGATCAGCTGATGTTTTATAAAGAATCAAAAACCGGCCAAATTCTACAAGAAGGGATTAACGAAGCAGGCGGGATGTGCGACTGGATCGCGGCGGCAACGGCGTATTCAACGCACGGTGAGCAGATGATTCCCTTCTATATCTTTTATTCGATGTTTGGCTTTCAGCGGGTGGGCGATCTGGCATGGGCTGCGGCCGATATGCGCTCGCGTGGCTTTTTGCTGGGCGCGACAGCTGGGCGCACGACGCTCAATGGCGAAGGGTTGCAACACGAAGATGGCCATTCGCATCTGTTTTCAGCCGGGATTCCAAACTGCGTAAGCTATGATCCGACATTTGGCTATGAGCTCGCGGTCATTATGCAAGATGGCTTGCGTCGGATGGTGCAGGAGCAAGAAGACATTTATTACTATATTACGGTAATGAATGAAAACTACGAGCATCCGGCATTGCCGGCAGGCATTGAGCAAGATATTGTGAAAGGCATGTATTGCTTTAAGCAAGCCGAGCCTCAGCAGGACACCATGCCCCGCGTGCAACTGCTCGGTTCAGGTACGATTTTCAATGAAGTGATTGCGGCTGCCGACCTATTAGCAAAAGATTGGGGAGTGGTGGCCGATCTATGGGGGTGCCCAAGCTTTACCGAGCTTGCTCGCGATGGACAAGCCACTGAGCGACACAATCTACTCCATCCTGCTGAGGCGCCAAAGCACTCTCACGTTGAGACATTGCTAAAAGACGCCAAAGGCCCAGTGATTGCGGCAACGGATTATGTCCGCGCCTTTGCTGAGCAAATCCGGGCTTTTGTGCCAGGTCGCTATGTGGTATTGGGGACAGATGGTTTTGGCCGCTCGGATACACGCGAGCAGTTGCGCCACTTCTTTGAGGTTGACCGCTATTGGGTCACCGTGGCGGCGCTCAAAGCCTTGGCGGACGAAGGCACGATTAAGCCCCAGCTGGTGGCTGAAGCATTAGCCAAATATCAACTCGATCCGGCTAAACCTAACCCAATGACTGTTTAGTAGGCCTATCCATATCGATGTGTGGATAGGGTATAGTGCAGCCCCTTATACGGGTTGCATATCCTCCTCTTAGAGAACACATAATGAGTCAAATCATTGAAATTAAAGTACCGGACATTGGCGACTACGCTGACGTGCCAGTCATTGAAGTGCTGGTGAGTCCAGGAGACATGGTTGGGGAGGAGCAGTCTTTGCTGAGTCTCGAGTCGGACAAAGCCACGATGGATATCCCGAGTCCCAGCGCTGGTCGGGTCAAAGAAATCAAAGTGAAACCCGGCGAGCGTGTTTCTCAGGGCATAGTGATTGTCTTGCTTGAGAGCGTGGCTGAAGCTCAGCCAGCCGAGCCTGCATCGCCGGCTCAAGCAGCGGCCACGCATCGCCCTCAATTGCCGGTAGCGCAGAGTACAGTAGGTGCGCCCACTGAGCAGCCGGGGGTTGCTTCAACCAACTTGAGCCCGCCGTCTCGCCCCACGTTAGCACCAACGCCAGCAGAAGCCACGGCTCTAACTGGCCTAGCCAGCCCGCCAGCAGACCGCACGGCAAGCCATGCCAGTCCTTCAGTACGCCAATTTGCGCGCGAGCTTGGGGTCGATGTGCAGCAGATTAGCGGCAGCGGGCCTAAAGGACGTATCACACAAGACGATGTACGTGCTTACGTAAAGGCTGTATTGCAAGGTGGCCTGCCGGCCTCGGGCGCGGTAGCGAGCAGCGCTGCTGGTGGCCTTAATTTACTCCCCTGGCCACAAGTTGCCTTCACAAAATTTGGCCCAGTCGAAGCCAAACCCTTATCGCGCATCAAAAAAATTGCCGGGGCTAACCTGCATCGCAATTGGGTCATGATTCCCCATGTGACGAGCCATGAAGATGCCGATATTACAGAGCTCGAAGCTTTCCGGGTAAAACTAAACCAAGAAAATAATAAAACTGCCGCCAAGGTCACCATGCTGGCTTTTTTAATCAAAGCCAGCGTTGCGGCGCTTAAACAATACCCCAGCTTTAATACCAGTCTGGATGGCGATAACCTAATTTATAAACAGTACTATCATATTGGCTTTGCGGTAGATACCCCGAATGGTCTGGTGGTGCCGGTGATTCGAGACGCCGATCAAAAAGGGGTGCAAGAGATTGCAAAAGAGACCGCAGAACTGGCTCAACTTGCTCGCGAAGGCAAGCTAAAATCTGACCAGATGCAGGGTGGCTGTTTTTCAATTTCTTCGTTAGGCGGTATTGGCGGCACCTACTTCACGCCCATTATCAACGCGCCTGAAGTGGCTATTTTGGGGGTTTGCCGGAGTGCGCTAAACCCAGTATGGGATGGTCAACAGTTCATACCACGTCTTATGCTACCGCTTTCTTTATCGTATGACCATCGGGTTATCGATGGCGCTGAAGCGGCTCGTTTTAACGCCTATCTGGCTGCTGTGCTAGCCGATTTCCGCCGTGTAACCCTGTAGTAAAGGTTTGATAGATGAGTTCAATTGAAACTAAGCAGCCGCCAGCAGCGGATCCGGTGGCATGTGATTTACTGGTACTAGGCGCTGGGCCCGGTGGCTATGCGGCAGCGTTTCGAGCCGCTGACCTTGGCTTGAACACGGTCCTGGTTGAACGTTACCCAACGCTTGGCGGAGTCTGTTTAAATGTTGGCTGCATTCCGTCGAAAGCCTTGCTCCATACCGCGCAAATTAGCGCCGAAGTGAAAGCCTTGGCGGCGCACGGTATCTCGTTTGGCGAAGCACAAATCGATTTAAATAAACTGCGTGCCTTTAAATCTGGGGTGATCGCCAAGCTAACCGGCGGCTTAGCGCAGATGGCCAAAGCGCGTAAAGTGCAAGTTATAAATGGGGTCGGTGAATTTACTGGCCCTCACCAACTGGTCGTCCAAGCCGAAGCCGGTCAGATGCGCCAGGTCAAATTCAAGCAAGCCATTATTGCGGCGGGCTCGCAGTCAATACCATTGCCTTTTATGCCGGCTGACCCGCGCATCGTTGATTCAACTGGCGCACTTGAATTGCGGCAGATGCCACAGCGCATGTTGGTGATTGGCGGTGGCATCATCGGCCTTGAAATGGCAACCGTTTATTCCGCGCTTGGCGCGCAAGTTGATATTGTTGAAATGTCGGATACCCTGATGGCCGGGGCCGATCGCGATTTGGTCAAAGTCTGGGAAAAATTTAATGCGTCTCGTTTTGGGCAGATCATGCTCAAAACCAAAACGGTTCAAGCCGAAGCCAAAAATGATGGGATTCATGTTAGTTTTGAAGGTGCGCAGGCGCCTAGCAGTGCCCAATGTTATGACCTCGTATTGCTAGCCGTAGGGCGTAAGCCCAATGGCCATCAAGTCGGCGCCGATAAAGCCGGGGTCCAGGTCAATGAACGGGGCTTTATCCTCGTTGACCAACAGCAACGCACCAATGTGCCGCATATTTTTGCGATTGGTGATGTCGTGGGTCAGCCTATGTTGGCCCATAAAGCTGTGCATGAAGGGCATATTGCGGCGGAAGTCGCCGCCGGCCAAAAAGCTTATTTTGATGCCTATCAGATTCCTTCGGTGGCCTATACGGATCCAGAAGTGGCGTGGACGGGCAAAACGGAAGCTCAGTGTCAAGCAGCAGGCATTCAATACGGTAAAGCCGTGTTTCCGTGGGCCGCTTCCGGGCGAGCGATTGCCAATGGCCGCGATGAAGGTCTCACCAAACTGATTTTTGACCAAACTACGCACCGTGTGATTGGCGGCGGGATTGTCGGTACTAGCGCGGGAGATCTGATTGGCGAGCTTTGCCTGGCGATTGAGATGGGGGCAGACGCTGCCGATATAGGTAAAACGATCCATCCTCATCCGACGCTCAGCGAATCAATTGGCCTGGCGGCCGAACTGTTCGAAGGCGTCTGCACTGACTTACCTGCGCAACGAAAGAAATAACCTTGGCCGCACAGCCTACTTTATCTTTGCTAAGCTTTCCGTTAGCATCCAGACATTGAGTCAGCCCAAGGAAGGGATCTATGCAAGTCTGTGACATACTGAAAGTCAAAGGGAATGCGCTTTTCACGGTAAGGCCTGAGACACCGTTGCTCGAAGCAGTGGATACCATGGCGACGCACGATATTGGTTCGTTGGTTGTGATGGAAGAGGGTAATCTGGTGGGTCTTCTCACCTTCCGAGAGATTATTCTGACTTTGCGAGCAAGTGGCGGCGTGATTGGCATCACCCCTATCCGTGACGTCATGAATAGCAGTCCATTGGTTTGTGCACCTGAGACGGATGTTAATGTGGTCCGCCGCATGATGCTAGAACGACATGCACGCTATTTGCCGGTGTTAAATGAGCGCACCTTAATGGGGGTGATTTCGTTTTACGATGTGGCTAAAGCCGTGGTTGAGGAGCAAGGTTTTGAAAACCGCATGCTCAAAGCCTATATTCGGGATTGGCCTGAAACCGAAAGCGGATGAAGTGACTGCCTTGAGACGATTTACACTGCGCCGGCAATGCCGCTTTTCTTAATTCTCCGTTTAATTTTTTAGGCCAGCGGATATGTCCGGTAACACTCTTGGTACGCTTTTCACGGTTACCACCTTTGGCGAATCCCACGGTCCGGCGATTGGCTGTGTCATCGATGGCTGTCCGCCTGGACTGGCCCTGACGCAAAATGATATTCAACTTGAGCTAGATCGCCGTAAGCCTGGTACGTCGCGTCATGTGACGCAACGCAAAGAAGACGACAGTGTTGAAATTCTTTCCGGTGTCTTCGAGGGCATCACCACGGGTGCGCCAATTGGGCTGTTGATCCGTAATACGGATCAACGGAGCAAAGATTACGGCAATCTTGTCGATACCTTTCGTCCTGGCCACGCAGATTATACTTACTGGCACAAATATGGTCTGCGCGACTATCGCGGTGGCGGCCGTTCATCGGCACGCTTAACCGCGCCCTTGGTAGCGGCAGGCGCAGTCGCAAAAAAATGGCTGCATGAGCATCTAAAGATCAAAATACAAGCCTATATGGCCGCGCTTGGCGAGATCGATATTCCATTCATTGATTGGGCCTATGTGCCAGAAAATCCCTTTTTTTCCCCTAATGCAGAGATTGTGCCGCAGCTAGAAGCTTATATGGATCAACTGCGTAAAGAAGGCGATTCAATCGGTGCACGTATCACGGTCATCGCAAGTGGCGTACCCGTTGGCCTGGGTGAGCCCGTTTTTGCTAAGCTAGACGCGGATATCGCGCACGCGATGATGGGCATTAATGCCGTTAAAGGGGTTGAAATTGGCGCTGGTTTCGCCAGCATCGTCCAGCGTGGCTCGCAGCATGGCGATGAACTGACCCCGGCTGGCTTTAGGAGTAATCATGCAGGGGGGATTCTTGGCGGCATTACGAGCGGTCAAGATATCACCGTCTCTCTTGCCATTAAGCCGACTTCAAGCATTCGCACGCCACGCCAGTCGATTGATAAAGCCGGTGCGCCGGCGATGGTTGAGACCTTTGGACGGCATGACCCCTGTGTTGGCATTCGCGCTACGCCAATTGCTGAAGCAATGCTCGCCTTGGTGTTGATCGATCATGTCCTGCGTCATCGCGCACAGTGCGGCGACGTGCAGGCGTTTACGCCACGGATTGCTGCTTTAGCGCCCAGGTGCGCTGATCGATCAACCAGCTGACCATCATCAAATTAACGACCGCTATAAATCTTAATTCTGCTTAAGCCGATTGCGTGCGGTATCAAGTGCTTCGCACAGTCGCGCGGCACCTTGCGCAATGCGCGGGGCCGGGCGGTCGAGTAAATCTGCCTCAATCGCAAAAAGAGCATTATGCTGAATGGCGCTCAGTTGCCGCCAATTGCGCCAGCGCTCTAAGTTGGGTAGGGCTTGACCGCTTGCGATTGCGCTAGGACGCGACACAATAATTGCCTGCGGGTCAGCTGCCAACACCGCTTCTAGCGAAATAACAGGGGCCTCGGGTGCTAAATCAGCAAACACATTATGGCCGCCGCATACTCTAATCACATCGCTGGCAATTTGCTTGCCGTTCAGAGTGATCAAAGGCTGATCAGAGACTTGATAAAACACCCGTACCGGTGCGCGTTGCGCATAGCGTATGCGTAACGCTGTAATGTCTGCGCGCAATTGAGCCGCGGCTAAATCAGCGGTGGCGCGGGTGTCAAATAAAATGCCAAATTTTTCAAGCGTGATAGAAATGTCGTCGAGCTGGCGCGGCGCGTTATAAAAAATCGGAATATGTAATTTGCGCAGGGCGTGCAACTGACGCTCCACATTGCCATACTGCCAAGCCACCACCAAATCAGGTCGCAACGCAATGATTTGCTCCAAATCAAGTGCTTGGTAATCACCCACTCGCGGTAACTGTCTGGCGGCATTTGGGTAATCGCTATGTTTGACTGTACCGCGCAATACAGATCCGCCACCAGCTGCGTAAATTAACTCAGTGAGATGCGGGGCTAGGCTAATCACCCGTTTGGCCGGTGTGGTCAGCGTGACTACTGCGCCGACATCGTCTGTCACCTGGATATGTGCATAGGCACTATAGGGTGTTATCGCTAGCACGCTAATCAGTAGTTGGATCAAATTTTTAGGTAAGCGCATTTCGTTGCAAGTTCAGTGTTACGTATAGTTTAAGCGCACACCAAGTCTCCTTAGACAAATTATAAATAGGGGTGGCTGCCACGTTTAACTGCATGTGTAGACAGATGATGGTCGCTGAATTTTTCGGACAGAGGCTATTTTAATTTACATTTGATAAATATATTTTATATTAGCCTTTGCCTGCGCAAAAATTCACATCTATAAATAGTCCTTGACAAATAGTTTGGACCAACTATTCTGAAAAAAGAAGTTAAAAAAGGTGTTGGTTAGTTGCGTGTAAGAGCGTTTCATTAAGACTACGCACATACACTCTGAGCTTAAGAAGTAAAGAAAAATATCTATCATAAATAATAAATTGAGCCAGAAGCAGTGAATTAGGCGAAAAAATATTGAAATATTTTTATGGGTAAAAATAATGTCAAAAAATCAAATATTAATTACTGGATCTAAAGGATTAATCGGTGGTGCTCTTAAGAGACGTTTAGAAAATATTGGCATCAAAGTTGTTGGAATGGATATTAATTATCCAATTCATCATAAAGAGTATGGAGATATACGCAATGCGCAGCGATTTGAAGAAAACGCTGCTGAATGTGCCGGTATTGTTCATCTCGCTGCCGTTTCCAGAGTCATTTTGGGTGAGAGAGATCCAGAGTTGTGCTGGGACGTGAATCTACATGGTACAGATCGCATACTTAAATCAATCAATAATTTATCTAATAAGCCCTGGATAATTTATGCCAGTAGTCGTGAGGTTTACGGTCAGCAAATTAAGTTACCTGTTAGTGAAGATGCAAATTTATTACCATTAAATATTTATGCGCGCTCGAAAGTTTTTGCTGAGAAATTAGTATCAGCCTACATTCCGCTACCCCCTCTCATTCTTCAATAAATAAAAAACCTTTTTATATCAATCGGTTACATTTTTATTGAAAAAAGGTAGAAGTAGTAACAGGTGGGATCAACACGGGAATCAAGCGACTAGGAGTGCAATAAGCAGCTTGTCAGCCGCAAGGACTGCCAAAGGACTTCGGCAGAAATATAAAAATCCTTATATATCAATGGGTTAAAAATCCTGCTTTTTGAAGGCAGGGTAGCGGAATGTCGGATCAGAATATCGGAAAAATGGTTTGCAAACTGCGACTGTCCGTTTTTCAAGTGTCTATGGCTCGACGGGTGATTATATCGATCGAGTCATGCCAGCTTTTTGTCATGTAGCTGCATTAGGTGGCATTATGAGAATTGATGGAAAGGATAATATTTTAGATTTCACGCATATTGATGATGTCGTAGCAGGTTTGATAAAAATTATCCATAAATTACAGGATGGATGTGTAGATTTACCAACGATACACTTTACCAGTGGACGGGCGACAACTTTATTGGAAGCTGCAGAGTTAGCAAAAAGAGTCAGTCACTATCAAGTTAAATATGTCGAAGCGCCGCCACGTACTTTTGATGTTTACAGTTTTTTTGGCAATCCTGAGCGTGCGGATCGCTTATTAAATTGGCAAGCAAAAATATCGCTTCAGGATGGCATTGAAAGATTAGTGGGCCAATACAGAAAAGCAGCAGAATTGAATGAAGTTGATAACTATTATTCAGTGCTATGAAGATATTAAAAGTGATTCATGGATATCCGCCTCTTTATAATGCTGGCTCAGAAGTGTACAGCCAGCTTCTGTGCCATGGTTTAGCGGAAAAAAATGAAGTTCATGTTTTTACGCGTGAAGAAAACCCATTCGCTATAGATTTTAGAGTACGGGTATCCTCTGATCTACTTAACGCAGCTATCAAACTACACATTGTTAATATTCCCTCTGATAAATTTCGTTATTGCTATCAGATACCTCAAGTGGATAAAATTTTCCGTAATTTACTTTTTGAATTAAAGCCAAATATTGTTCATATTGGTCACCTGAGTCATCTATCGACTTCTTTAATTTTAGAGATTGTCAAACAAAATATACCTATTGTTTACACATTACATGATTATTGGCTGATGTGTCCACGCGGCCAATTTATTCAACTTAATCCTAGTAAGGATAATGAGTTATGGGCACTATGTGACGGCCAGGCTGATCAGAAGTGTGCGCAACGATGTTACTCGGGTTGTTTTTCAGGTGCTGTATCTGAGAATAAAATAGACCTGGCTCATTGGGTAGACTGGGTGAATCGTCGCATGCAACATATACGAGAGATTTGCTAATATGTAGATTTCTTTATTGCGCCGTCACGTTATTTATATGGCCGTTTTGTCAATGAATTTGGCTTAAAAAAAGAGCAGATAGTTTATTTGGATTATGGATTTTCATGTCATCGTTTAAAAAATCGTTGCCGTACTTTAAATAAAAGTTTCACCTTTGGATATATTGGCACGCATATCCCTGCTAAGGGGGTTCAGCATTTAATTCAAGCCTTTAGTTTGTTGTATGGAGCGTGTAAACTAATCATCTGGGGGCGGCCACGACCTCAAAATACAGATGGATTGCATGCGATTGCTGCTGATTTAAATCATGAACAGCAAGAGAAAATAGAATGGCGTGCTGAGTATCACAATGAAAATATTGTCAAAGAAGTATTTAATCACGTCGATTGCATAGTCGTGCCATCTATTTGGGTAGAGAATTCTCCGTTGGTTATTCATGAGGCACTGCAAGTCAAAATTCCTGTGATTACTGCTAATGTTGGTGGTATGGCCGAGTATATACAGCATGAAAAAAATGGCTTGTTATTTGAACATAGAAATCCATATAGCTTAGCTGAACAAATGCAACGTTTGGTGGATGCACCTGATTTCGCCAAGCAATTAGGTGGTAAAGGATACCTGCAGTCTAACGATGGCAATATTCCACCATTACATACGCATATAGAAAAGATTGAATTTATTTATCAGAAATTACTACACTAATTTTATTTTTTAAAGGTTTGAAAATTTTGACGCAGGAGGATAGTATGAAAAAATTATCTGGACCATGGCGTATTACTTTTGACACCAATCCTGACGATTGCAATTTATCCTGCATTATGTGTGAGGATCATTCACCCTATAGCCATACCCAACATGATAGAAAAGCAGCAGGTCTGGCAAAGCGACGCATGTCGATTGATCTGATTAAAAAAAATATTAGCTGAATCGAAAGATAGTGCTTTACGCGAGATTATTCCATCTACGATGGGCGAACCACTGATATATCCATATTTTGAAGATATTATCAATCTCTGTCATGAATATAACCTTAAATTAAATCTTACAACTAATGGTACTTTTCCTCGTAAGGGGGTTGATAAATGGGCGAATTTACTTCTTCCGGTTACTTCAGATGTCAAAATTTCTTGGAACGGTGCAAGTAAAGAAACTAAAGAAAAAATTATGCTTGGCACAAAATGGGAAAAGGTGCTTGCTAACGTTAAAAAATTTATTCATCTGCGTAATGAATATGTATATTTTAATGATAATTATTGTCAAGTCACCTTGCAGCTAACTTTTCTTGAAAATAATATTACGGAGTTATCAGATATAATCCAATTAGGTATTGATGTAGGAGTTGATAGAATTAAAGGACATCATTTATGGGCGCATTTTACTGAAATTAAAAATTTATCGATGCGTAGGAATCCAGAGGCGATTTCTCGCTGGAATCAAGCGGTTAAAAAGGCGCAAGAGGTCGCTGCTGCCAGCGTGTTGCCGAATGGAAAACATATTAGACTTGATAATATTTATGTGTTGTCTGAGACGGCGACGGAAGACTTATTACCCGGTGGAGAATGCCCTTTCCTAGGACAAGAAGCATGGATTGCTCCTGATGGACGCTTTAGTCCATGTTGTGCGCCCGATAAGGATCGCCGCAAATTAGGTGATTTTGGTAGTGTGGCCGAGCAAAAACTGGCTGCTATTTGGCATAGCCAATCCTACCAAGCACTCTATACCGACTATATGCAGCATGCGGTGTGCCAAGGGTGCAATATGCGTAAATCTGATGTTGCCAAAACCGCAAACTTGCTTACAAGCAGGGGCAAAATACCCATTCTCAGGGCTGCCGTATGAGTCAATTTCACTGGCGTAACACCTGCGTCGCACCTTCTGAAACATTCCATTTATTAGAAGGTGAAATGTTATATCCACAGCGTTTTTCTCAGGTCGGGAAATATCATGAACCTGGATTGGCGCCGGCCCGAAATGATCAAGATGCTTTTCATATTGATATGCAGGGGCAACCTGCTTATCGACAGCGTTTTCTTGAAACTTTCGGTTTTTATGATGGCTTAGCGGCAGTTAGAGATGCATCAGGTTGGTTCCATATTAAGCCAAATGGTGAAATGCTTTATCCAATACGCTACGAATGGTGTGGCAATTTCCAGGAAGGCTTATGTCCAGTTAGGGATCAAAGTAACGCTTATTTTCATATTGATCGAAATGGCCACCCAGCCTATCCGAAGAAATATTCCTATGTGGGTGACTTCAAAGATGGCATTGCTGTGGTGTGTAATGAAAACGGACTACATACGCACATAGATTCTGCCGGGCGCTTGGTGCATGGCAAATGGTTTATTGATTTAGATATTTTCCATAAGGGATTTGCACGTGCACAAGATGAGTGCGGATGGTTTCATCTTACCAAGCAAGGACGTGCCGTCTATGCGCAACGTTATACCAAGCTTGAGCCTTTCTATAATGGCGCCGCTAAAGTTGAGCAAGCCAACGGTGAACGTTTAGTCATCAATACCCATGGCCAAGCGCTTACGCAGTTGCGTTCAGCCATACGCATTCCATGGCAAATGCTATCAGCCGATATGGTGGGGTTTTGGCGAACCGAGACCATCGCAACCGCGGTTAAACTCAAAATATTTAACCATTTTCCAGGCACGCCTGAAGAGATTGCCCGTAGGGCAACTCTGCCAAAATCGCAAGTAGAGCGTTTATTACGTGCGTTGTGGGAATTAGAGGTAGTGTATCCTAAAGAGGCTGATTGGCATTTGACTCTTAAGGGCCAAGGGCTGGCCCCCCAGGAACACAGTTTTCTAGCTGCGGCAGCGCGTATGTGGTCGGATGTAAACGCGCAAGCATGGCGGCATTTATCTAATGCGATTCACTCCAATACGATCTCTGTACCGTCTTTCAAAGCAAGTGCCTCTGACGATCAGTTGCACGATTATCATCAAGCACTTGATGGCTATGCGTATGAAGATTTTTCTGCTTGGCAAATTCCAGACTCTTGGCAGTTCCATCAGAAATTGATTGGCGTAGGGCGCACGGCCAAAATTTGGCTGGAAAGGCTTTTGCAGCGCTTTCCTCATCAGCAAGCAGTTCTACTGGGAGAGGAATATATTTTCAAGAACCTCGCTCTCTCGCCGCAAATCGCTCAGCGCTACCGTTTACAAGCGCACTCAGTTCTCCAGGCCTGGCCGCAAAAAGCTGATGCAATTCTATTGCCACGGATATTGCACTACTGGCCTAATCAGGAGGTTGTTCAGGTACTGACTCATGCCCGCCAAGCTTTACTCGAAAATGGAAAGATTTATATTTTTGAAATGTTGTTAACGGATGGCTGCCCCAATGGCAGTCTGCTAGATCTAAATTTGCTAGCAGAAAGCAGCGGCAAGTTGCGATTTTTAAATGAATGGCAGAGTTTGCTATCAGAAAGCCAGCTGGAATTAATAGAAATGAATTCAATTACATCCTGGATGCAGAGCCTGATTGTACAGGCAACAGCCTAAATACTCTTATGGAAACCATAGCAGAAACTTTTGTAAAAAAAGGCGTGAGCGTGCTGCCAAAGCTGTGCTCTCGTCAGCAAACAGAAATACTCTATCAGAAGATTTTTGAGAGTATTAATGACTGTGCAAAAGAGTTAGGGTGCGATATTGGGTGTTATTTACGTAATGTAAGCCGTTGGGTAGATCCTTCACCCGTAACGCAGAGTATCTATGCTTGGGCCAAATTATTTTTAAATAAAGAGCTTAATAAAGTGATGGCGCAAGAAATTAAGTTAAATAAAATAAATATCATTAGCAAAACTGCTTATGCCAATCGCTGTGTCCCTTGTCACCAAGATATTTCATATTCGCGCGCTCATCCTTATGAATTTTCAGTATGGCTAGCACTTCATGATGTGTCGGAGAATGATGGGGTTATGGAGTTTTTACCTTATAGTCATCATCAAAAAATAGCGCCAGCCGTTGATTTTTGGCAACCCAATTTTATTGATAAAATTGCTTTATCATCAGAGTGGAGAAAAAAATCCATTAATTTACCTGTCCAAGCGGGCGATGCTATTTTATTTGATTCACGTATTTGGCATAGAAGCGCCGCTAACCATTCTAATCATCTTCGTTTTGCTATCGTGACCCGCTGGTGTCGCTCAAATTATAAGCCTCCTATCCATATTCCAGAAAAAATCCCTGCTTATTTTGGCATGTGGAACTGCGGTCAATTAACCGAGTCTCTTTTGCAGCAAGGTCTGGAAACCTGCTTTCAGCATCCTATGCAGGCCGATTTAGCTACCTATATCGATGTTTGGAACACTAAGCTTACTCAATGTAAAGACATTCCTTTTCGGGTGGATTTTAGACAAGCAAAAAAATCACTCAATGATTTACTCACCTTACATCAGGCGTCTATCCAACATAATGGCGGAGACGCGCAAGGTATTGTTTACCCTAATGTATGGGTTCACTTACTAGAGCCACTATCAAAATGGCTCAATAAAATTAAAATGGACCAGGTGGGTACCTGTCATGATAGACCTTAGAAGCGATACGGTTACGCAACCTTGTGAACGGATGCGCAAGGTCATGGCCCAAGCACCGGTAGGCGATGATGCTTATGGCGAAGATGAAAGCGTTAACCGTTTACAGGATGCCTGCAAACAACTTTTTCAGGTCGAGGATGCGCTTTTCGTCAGCAGTGGCATGATGGCTAATCGCCTAGCATTTATGTCGCAAACAGTGCCGGGAAATGAGGTCATTACAGAATATAGCTATCACGTTAATTTCTTCGATAGCGCGCCGATGGCGGCGGTTGCTGGCGTGGTGATGAATCCGTACCGTACAGATGACGGCATTTTGCGGCCAGAAAATATCGAACACGCATTGGATTCAAAACAACGCTATGCCTCTTTCGCCCAGCCCAAATTGGTGAGTATTGAAAATTCGATTAATGGCTGGGCTGGAAAAGTATTCCCTTTCGAGATTTTACGAAATGTCTATGAAGTGGTTCAACAAAGAGGCTTGTGCTTGCATCTAGACGGTGCAAGACTATTTAATGCGCATATTGCAACGGGCATTGCTTTGCATAATTATGCTCGCTATACAGATACTTTATCGGTATGTTTCTCAAAGTCGCTCGGCGCACCCTATGGCTCGATGTTAATGGGCCGCAAAGAAACCATCAGCAAAGCGCGCCGCTATCGGCTATGGTTAGGTGGCGGAGTGCATCAAATTGGTATGCAAGCGGCGGGTGCGCACTATGCCCTTGAGCATAACCTTAAGCGTTTGGCGGATGATCATCAATTAACGTATTACTTTGCCAAGCGACTGCGAGAAGTGCCGGGCATCAAGCTTAAGGGTGAAACGGTAGAAACGAATATGGTGCATTTCACTTTGGATCCTGCTGTCGGTGACTCAGAGGCTTTTTTGCAAGCTTGTGCGGCGCAGGGATTGCTGCTTTTTCCGTGGTTGCCCAGCGTTATTCGTGCCGTGATCCACGGTTCCGTGACGCGGCAGAAACTTGATCAGGCCATTTCTATCATGCAAGAAAATCTGAGAAATGTGATAACCCATCAATGCTCTGCAACTTTGAGAGTGAATTGAATTGCTTTCAGAAATTCTATGAAAAAATACAAGATCGATCTATTTAGTGATACGAATACTGACCCGGCTCCACAGATGCGCCGCGCTATGTGTTACGCGGCAGTGGGTAATGAGGCTGCCGGTGAAGATCCGACTGTTAATCAATTGTTAGAAGAGGTCTGTGCCTTACTCGGCAAAGACGCTGCCATGTTTTTACCTTCGGGTACGATGTGTAATGGTATTGCCTATCGGGTGTTGTGCCAGCGCCCGGGTGACTTGATTATTCTTGATCGCACAGCCCATCCGCTTCAATCCGCCAGCCTGATTGCAGGTCTAGTGCAAGCACAGCCTTATGTGATCGATGGCATCCACGGTATATTTTCTACGCAACAGATTGAACCTGTGATTGCCGCGCCAAGCGTCTACAATCTTGCTCGGCCTCGGCTGGTGTCCATCGAGCAGACCACAAATTTGGGTGGTGGAGCGATTTGGCCGCTCGACACCATCGAGGCAGTGTGCCAACTGGCTCATCGCTATGATAT
This sequence comes from Mycoavidus cysteinexigens, assembly GCA_031963205.1. Lineage (GTDB taxonomy): Bacteria > Pseudomonadota > Gammaproteobacteria > Burkholderiales > Burkholderiaceae > Mycoavidus > Mycoavidus cysteinexigens_C. Next base: position 26,419 of record JASSUB010000018.1, on the reverse strand, counting down.
GAAAACGCATTTGGACGGCGCACGCCTACTCAATGCCGTTGCTGAGACAAAAATCTCAGCCGCCGATTACGCACAACATTTCGATTCTGTCTGGATCGATTTCTCAAAATGTCTTGGCGCTCCCATGGGCGCTGTTTTGGCTGGAACACAAGCATTTATCAATGAAGCTTGGTATTACAAATTTCAGCAAGGGGGCGCCATGCATCAAGCGGGTATACTCGCCGCCGGTTGCTTGTATGGCCTTAAATACCATGTGCAAAAATTGTCTGAGATACATCTACGCACGAAGCAACTCGCCAAATTATTGAGCCAGCTTTCGTTCCTTGATTTAAATTTGGAAGCGGTGCAAACCAATATCATTATTTTTGAAATTTGCCATCGCTATTTGTCCGCATTTGATTTTAAGCAGCGTTTAGGTGAGCAGGGGATTCGAGTGTTGGCGCTTGACAGCAAGAGGATTCGCATGATTATGCATTTGGAAATTTCAAGCTCGGCGATTGAAGTCATTTTCAACGCAATCCGTAAAATAGGCGAAGAGAATTTAACCAGGTGCACTGCTTAATGGTTATTTCAGTGCGGGAGATAAGCAGGTTTTTTAGGCCATTTCTGCAGCCCTATAAAATTAATTTGTTTGTTATTTTATTGCTGCCGCCACTATGGTGCTTTGCTGAGACAGCAGCGCCCTATGTAATCAAAAACTTTATTGATCAAATTTCACTAGATAATTTAGATCAACATCAAATAAAAAAATTATTGTCTATGCTGTGCTGATGTATGCTGGATTAATATTAATTTTGGAGTGTGCGCTCAGAGCTTGTAACGGTATTTGGATTAAATTGATGCCAGATATTAAATCTGATATTCAAGAAAAATCTTTTGAATTTATTTATAAGAAAAACTTTGAATTTATTTTAGATCGGTTGGCTGGAGATTTGGTAAATAAATATAAAAATATAACAGATTGCTTTGAAAAAATATTTAAAATATTTATATATGGAGTTTACCCGACAGTATTTTCATTCTTGCTGTCGATGCTTTTTATAGCTTTCATTAGCGTGCCTTTTGCCATTATATTTTTATTGTGGTTTTTAGCAATGAATTTTTCTACTTGGATATTTTTCAAAAAAAGTGTGATTGCCTCGAATCAGCAAGCTAAATTTCAAAGTAATTTGATAGGATATGTGGGGAATTTAATTGTAAATGCAATGACGCTTTTTACTTTTTCAAATACTTTGTTAGATGACAAAAAATTTTATCGTTTGTGTCGGCAGAATGCTCAAGCAAGTAAGAAGTATGAATTGATCATTTTCAAGGCGGACAGTTTGCGTAGCCTGCTTTCCTGGCTTCTGCTGGTGAGCATGATGGTTTTTTTGGGAGTGGGCTGGCAAAAATCATGGATTAGCCTTGGTGATTTTTCGTTTGTTACGGCTATTTGTTTTTATGTGCGCCGCTCCGTATGGGCCACTTCATTGCAATTCGCCGAATTTTGCAAAGAGCTTGGCGTACTGCAAGATGCCTTAACATTTGTGCATGGGCAAGCGATGAATCAAGTAGTAAATCCAGTAGCGATGCCGCCTTTGACTCATTTTTCAAAATCTACAATACATTTTGATCGTATTCAGTTTGGCTACCATACAGACGAATTATTATTCAATAATTTAAACTTAGAAATCTTAGCGGGCCAAAAAGTCGGGGTTGCCGGGCGATCGGGGGCAGGAAAAACGTCTTTGGTTCATATATTGTTGCGTCTTTATACGCCACACCAAGGGACCATCTTGTTAAACGGGCAGGACTATCAGAAATGGCAAACTGAAAAACTGATGTTGCTTTTTTCTTACGTGCCACAAAATGTTTCATTACTCCATCGCTCCGTTTTCGACAATATTGCTGTTGGCAAAGAAAATGCCTCTCAAGAGGACGTTTATGAGGCAGCTGAAGTGTGCTTATGCGAAGAGTTTATTCCTTTTTTAGAGAGGGGCTATGATACTGTTGTCGGCGAAGGTGGCTATAAACTTTCTGGTGGGCAACGGCAACGTATTGCACTAGCAAGAGCCTATCTCAAGAAAGCGCCTATCTTTGTGTTGGATGAGGCTTTATCAGGGCTAGATCCAGCATTGGAGCAGCGTTTGCTTGAACGACTCTGCCAACATCTCAAGCAGCACACTATTTTAATAATTTCCCATCGACCTACAGCTTTGCTGAAGATGGATCGAGTCATTACCCTTGATCGAGGTAAAGTCGTTCTTGATAGGCCTGCTTACGGCTTAACTGAAAGCCAAATATGGCCAGTTTAGGCTTGAAAATTATACTTGTACCGGTACATGATCACGGCTGCCCTTGATGCGGTTGTTATGATCCACAAACACCAAATTAGGCTTCACATTGCCCGCACGTATATCAGCATCATCAAAAAAGCCAAATGCCGCGATGATGACCAGGTCGCCTAACTGTGCGCGCCGTGCCGCTGAGCCGTTCAATGAAATCGTGCCGCTGCCGCGCTCGGCGCGTATCGCGTAAGTCGAAAAACGCTCACCATTATTGATATTCCAAACCTCGATTTGTTCATTTTCTATAATGTTGGAGGCTTCGAGTAAATTTTCATCGATCGCGCATGAGCCTTCATAGTGCAACTCGCAGTGAGTGACTGCGGCGCGATGAATTTTTGATTTCAGCATAATGCGTTGCATAGATGGCTCCTAATAAAATGAATGATAGAAAGATAATAAAGGGATTCCGACAAGAGAGCAAAGCAACAGGAGGAGATGTAGCTTGGCTCTCTTGATGGTACTTGCTTTAAATTTCAAGATTGTCGATCAAACGGGTGGTCCCGAGTTTTGCTGCCGCGACGATCACCAATGGCGCGTTTGTTTCGTGCGCATCTAAGGCCTGCAAATCGGCCTGTTTGCGTATCGTAATATATTGCGGTTGCCAGCCACGGGCCGCGAGCTGAGCCATCGCTGCTTGCTCGAGGGTAGCAAAATCGTTACGGTTTTCTTCAATAATTTTGCGGCGTATATCCGATAGTATTTTAAATAGCATGGGTGCTTCAGCGCGCTCTGTTTGATTAAGATACATATTGCGTGAAGAAAGCGCTAGGCCATCCTCATCCCGCACCGTTTCGGCAGCAATAATTTCAGTGGGTAACGCAAATTGTTGGCTCATTGCGCGTACCATCATCAGTTGTTGGTAATCTTTTTTGCCGAAGACCGCAATGCGTGGCTGGACACAGCAGAATAACTTCATGACTACGGTGCACATGCCTTGGAAATAGCCGGGCCTGAATTCGCCCTCAAGGATTGAACTCATGCCATCGGGGGGATTCACACGATAGTGCTGTGGCTCCGGATATAAATCCGTTTCGGTGGGCGCGAACAGCACATAGACATTTTCGCGTTGTAGTTTTTCAAGGTCCTCTTCAAAGGTGCGTGGATAATGGGCAAAATCTTCTTGTGGCCCAAATTGCAAGCGATTGACGAAGATGCTGGCGATGACCGGGTCACCATGATGGTGGGCGAGGCGGATTAAGGATAAATGCCCTTCATGCAAATTACCCATTGTAGGCACAAAAGCAGTGCGATTTTGGCCCCGTAATTGATCACGCAGTTCTTGGATCGAGCGAATGATTTTCATAGATGGAGTGATTCCGGAGCGGTGGCTTGGCCAGTCGTTAAGAGTGGATCGCTGGTTGGTGCAGATTCAAGGGTGCTAGGGGTATAAGAGAGGCGGACATAAATCGGTGCGAACGCTTCTGCTTGCGTGATTTCAATCAGTGTTTCACGCGCCAGTTCAAGGATGGCGATAAAATTGACGACAATGACTGGCGCTGCTGATGTCGGTTCAAATAGTTCGCTGAATTCAATAAAGCGGGCGTGCTGTAATTTACGTAAAATAACACTCATATGCTCACGTACCGAGAGTTCGGCACGGGTAATGCGGTGGTGCTCAACAAGTTTTGCACGTTTCATCAGTTCTGCCCAAGCTGTGCGCAGATCTTCCATGCTGACCTCAGGCCAGCGCGGGGCAAGGCAGGGTGCAATATAAATGTTGGCGCGGAGGAAATCGCGCCCAAGTTGCGGCAACTGATCGAGTTTGAGCGCCGTGAGCTTCATTTGCTCGTATTCGAGCAAACGCCGCACCAGTTCAGCGCGCGGGTCTTCCGCTTCTGCATCTGGGGCGGCTTTTTTGACCGGCAACAACATGCGCGCCTTGATTTCAATCAACATCGCCGCCATCAGTAGATATTCGGCCGCTAGCTCAAGGTTATGGTTGCGTATCTGCTCAACATACTCAAGGTATTGGCGGGTGACAGCCGTCATTGGGATATCCAGCACATTGAAGTTCTGTTTACGAATTAAATAAAGTAACAGATCAAGCGGCCCTTCAAATGCTTCGAGAAAAATTTCCAGCGCATCTGGCGGAATATAAAGATCATGCGGCAGTTTAAAAAGCGGCTCGCCATACAGATGTGCATAAGCCACACCATCAATCGTATCTGGCGTTGAATCAGCAGTAGGCGCCATCAACGCGTCGTCAGCTATCGCGCTTAGTGCCAGCCGCTTCATGGCTTAAGTCACTTTAATAATAGACGTAGGGCTTTTGCTGGATACGGGAGGTCTGCTGCCGCGCCCGCTCGTCAAGGTTGAGCGGGGATTTATCCCACAATAACATGCGCCCGCGACGCTGTGCTTCTTCCAGCGCAGGCTGTTGCTGTTTGAGTTGGTGAATAAACTGAGTAATCTCGGATTGGTAGTGGCGACTCATTTTAAGCAAAATATTGGATAGATCTCACAGTTAAGGCTTAACGTAGTCGTAAGCTTAACCAGCGATCGACTTCATTAGGGTTCAATCTTATATTAAATTACTCTTGAATGCCGGCTTTAGGTTAGTTTTTAGGTCTTTGGGGGTGAAATTAGCAGTATAAATGTGTTCCAATGCTATTTGCTTGCGGCAATTTCTGAATCTATGTAAGCGCTCGGAAAATTCTATTGGAACCCAGTTTGAGCAAGATCGGACAACAAATAAGCCAACGCGTGCGCGCTTGGCAAGGGGTATGTGGTGTTGGACTGGCCATCATTTTGGCCTTTTTACCCGTGTCTGCACAAGCAGAATATACTGTTGATATTGAGGCGCCTCGTAAGCTCAAAGCCTTGCTTAAAAAGCATTTGGATTTGGCGCGCTTTGCCAAGCGCGCTGATATCAGTGACGAACAGTTTGAATTTTTAGTGACGGCCGCGCCTCAACAAGCGCGTGAACTTGCTGAAACAGAAGGATACTTTAGTGCCGTGGTGACGACAGATGTCGTCACGCTTGGCAATCAGCCAGAGGTTATCATCAGCCTTGACCCTGGCCCGTGCACGGCGGTTTCATCGGTGGCGCTCAATTTTACGGGGGCGATCCAAACCGAAGATCCTGCGCGTGAGGATCTGGTGCGTCGTGCCTGGACATTGCGCCGCGGTGATGGATTTAGTCAATCCGCTTGGGAGGGGGCTAAAAACGCCGCATTAAAAGCGTTGCAAGCAAAACGCTATGCCGCGGCCAAAATTCTCCACGCGCAAGCGTTGATTGACCCTCGCAGTGAGCAGGCCAGGCTGGCGGCCACGTTCGATAGTGGCCCGACTTTTACCATGGGAACGATCGAAATTAGCGGCTTAAAGCGGTATCCAGCAAAAATCATTCATCATGTGAACCCGCTGCAGCTGGGTGAGTTGTATAGTGTGGAGCGGCTACTTGAATTGCAAAGGCAGGTACAAAACACAACTTACTTTGCCAGCGTCGCGGTCGATGTGGCAAACGATGCAAGCCAGCCGCACCACGTACCGGTAAAAGTGAAAGTCAGTGAATATCCATGGCATTCAATTCGTTCAGGGATTGGGTATTCATCCGATACAGGCGCTCGGGTGCAAGGTAACTATGTCTATAACAATATGTTTGGCCGCAGTTGGATCTTGCATGCGCAAGGCCAATTCGAGCAGCATCAGCAAAATATTGCCCTGCGTCTATCGATGCCGCCTGATCGTAAAGCTTATGCCAACAGCCTATTAGCGACTCATACCCGCACTAACATTGAAGATACGGATATTCGCAGCCTGCGTCTTGGCGCTCAACGCGCACGCTCATTAGAGCATTATGATTATGCTTGGTCACTGCTATATTACGAAGATCAGCTAAGCCAAAATGCTAGCGCGCCAGATGTGAGCCGTGCGCTTGTGCCAACTTGGTCATGGACACGCCGAGATGTCGATGACCCGATGTTTGCCCGTCGAGGTAATATTGTTTCGCTATCGGCCGGGTTTGCCGTGAAAGATTTGATGACGGAGCAATCGTTTGGACGTTTCTATATGCATGGGCGCCAGTATTTTCCGCTTGGCAAAAACGGTCTCGTTTTGTTTCGTGCAGAATTAGGTAGTGTTTTGACTACGGGTGGTTCAATAGGTATTCCAGCTTCGTTGTTATTCCGGGCGGGCGGGGTTAATTCGGTTCGCGGCTATGGCTATCAAAGTATTGGCCATGAAGTAGCCGGCTCGATCCTGCCGGCGAAGTATTTAGCTACGGCAAGCGGTGAATATCAGCATTGGTTTAATCGGGATTGGGGCGCGGCCGTATTTTATGATCTAGGAACCGCCACCGACAAGTGGACAGAAAAAACCTTTTATCAAGGGATGGGCATAGGAATGCGATGGCGTAGCCCGGTAGGGCCGATTAACTTGGATTTAGGGTATGGTTTGCGGGATCGTAGGATTCGGCCTTATTTAACACTTGGCATTGCATTCTGATGAGGGGCTGGCGCGTACTCGGTTGGCTGGTGCCAGGTAGCTTGGCAATCACCGCATTGATGGCAGGCGCACTTTTCTATGCCAGCCATACTGAACAAGGAACTCGTTCTCTCTGGCAAATCGCGCTCATGCTGTCGGGCGGCCGTTTAAGTGGCGCCCTAGACGGCGGCACTCTGGCTCACGGCTTGCATGTGCAACAATTCGCCTGGCGGGCTAAAGGCAAGCAAATCTACATTGACCAGATCGATGGTCAGTGGGGTTTTGCGCGTAAGCCATGGCGCTTGAAAATAGACTGGCTGCGCATCGGCACGGTGGACGCACATTTTGCCCCTACCCCCAAAACGGCTAAAACACCGCGCTTGCCATCACTGCCAAACAAGCTTGCGCTGCCGTTGGCATTTGAGATTCTAGAGCTGCGTGTTGACCGTTTGCGTTTATATCAGGCGCCGCCAGATACGTCGCGCCTTGCCGATGAAACAAGCAAAGCCAGCGCTGCGGTGACTGAACTCAGAGGGTTGGCGGTGCGCGCTCGTAGCGATCGTGATCGCCATCAGCTTACCGTTGAGTCACTCATCACCCCCTTTGGCGAGCTTAAAGGGGAGTTTCAGGTTGATGCTCGCCAACCTTTTGCGCTGACTGGCGCGGCTCATTTCTTAAGCCGGCCGCAGCCTAAATCTGTTTGGCCAATCCAACACGTGCATTTGCGTTTATCGGGTTCGCTGGAGCAGATGATCATCGATGTCGACGCACTAGGCGCCAAACTGGCAAGCCATGCTCGGATTGAAATCACGCCGCCATTTTCAGTGTCATCTGGAGAGGCGATGGCGTTAAAATTTAAATTATATGATAGCGTTTATGCCGGCCTGCCGCTCACCGGCTCGGGCATGGTGCAATTAGGCGCCGAACGCGTCTTGTTAAACTCAGTACAACTCTCGATTGCGGGCAATACAACGGTTTGGCAAGGTAGTTTAGGCCAGCCAGGCGATCAGTTGTGGTTTGAACTGAATGCTCCTCACCTTGAACGGCTGGCCGCATTTTATTCTGGTTTAAGCGGCAGATTCAAAGCAGACGGGCATTTAAGTGGGTATTTTGCCAAGCCTAATATTGTTGCGAGTTATCAAGCTGCGTCGCTTGGCTTGGGCCAAACACGCATTGAACAGGCAACAGGGCAGATCGAGATGCACGAAGAGGCCAATAGCGCCTTCGTATTGAATCTGGATGGGCGTAATCTCGTGATGCCCGGCGTGACGATGCAAACCCTGAAAGCACGGGTGGCGGGTACGCGCGAGCGCCATCGATTGACGGCACATGCAGTCGGCCAGGCCAGTAAAAAGCCGTTCGATCTAAGTATGGCGGCGCAGGGCAGCTTACCAAGCATCTTAGCGAAGATAAGTTGGCACGGTACGCTGACCCAGTTTGAAAACCGTGGCTCGCTACTCAATGTAGCCGCGGGCTTGCCCATTCTACGCCTTGCCGCGCCTGTTGCCATCAGCATCGAGCCTAAACGTTTCAGCCTTGGAGCGATGCAATTAGAGATTGAGCAAGCCATGCTTGATTTACGCGCATTGGTTTACGAGCCGGGCCTGATTCGTTCAGCAGGAACGCTAAAAGGGATTGATGCGGGTTGGTTATTGCGTCTTGAACAGGCCTTGACCGGTAAGATGGATACTTTCAAAACCGACCTTGTCTTGGATGGTGATTGGGATTTTTCATTAGGCCAGAGGGCGACTGGCTATGTACAATTGATGCGGCGAACCGGCGATATAAGGCTTAATGCTAGCCGGAAATTCACCGCGCTTGGCCTTGATCACCTGTCAGCGCGTGTCGATTTAGCTGGCCAGCGGCAGGCACATCTCAACCTGCGCGCACACGCTGCGCGGCTTGGTGCATTAGAGGCGAATTTACATTCATCCCTGAGCTTAAATCAGGGCCAGTTGTCGATTGCGCCCGAGGCGCCGCTGTCAGGACGGATCGCCGTGTCGCTGCCTTCGCTCAAAACCATGAGCGCTTTGCTTGGTCCGCAATATGTGTTTGCGGGGCGTTTAGCGATGGATTTGACTCTGGCCGGACAGATTGCCAAACCTAAATTGTCGGGCCTATTAAGCGGTGATGACCTAGCCGCAAACTTGCTCGATGATGAGATTGCATTGACGCGAGGCATTGTGCGCATTGCGCTATCTGAGAATCGGGTTGATTTCCGGCAGGTTGAATTTCATGGTGTGGAAGGTACCCTGCGAATTCTTGGGAGCATTGCACTGGATCATGTCAACCCTGCTTTATCGGCCAAGATCGTCGCGGATAAATTTGAACTCTTTGCCACGCCAGACAAACAGTTATCTCTCTCTGGCCAGGCCGTGCTCGCCAATCATGATGCCGCAGGCGGGTTAGCGATCGACGGTGACTTTAAGATAGACCATGCGCTGTTTGATTTGCCGGCCACCTCAGCACCTAAACTGGGCGATGATGTGGTGATTATCCGCGCCAATGACGCGCTAGCAGGGGCCGCACTGAACCTTGTCGCGCCAGATGGCGAGCGCTCCGCCGGCCGTTTCTTGCCGGCGGCAAAAATCAACATCGATCTTGGCCGTGATTTTCGTTTTCATGGCGCTGGCGCAGATTTAAAACTGCGCGGCAAATTAGGCGTAACCAGTGAATTTAACCAACCACTCCATGCCGTTGGCGATATTCGAGTCGTTCAGGGTTCAACCTATGAAGCATTTGGACGCAAGCTTGCGATTGAAAATGGCTATTTTGGATTTAATGGGCCGATTGCTAATCCAAGTATTAATGTTCTCGCGATGCGGCGTAATCAGGAGGTTGAAGTTGGCGTGCAGGTCAGTGGTACCTTACGTATGCCGAACGCACGGTTGGTTTCAGAACCCAATTTACCCGACAGTGAAAAAATTTCTTGGCTGCTATTTGGCCATGGCAGTAGTGACAGCATGAATCTGGGGCAAACCAATACCGCTGCGGCAGCCTTTGCATTACTAGGCGGCGTTGGCGGTAAGCGGATCGCGCAAACGATGGGTCTCGACGAATTTTCGATTGGTCAAAGTGAGGCTGGGCTAACCGATCCGCAGGTCGCTAACCTTGCCAAGGCGCTGAATGAACGTTTTGTCCTGGGCTATGAGCAAGGGCTCACAACCGCGGCCAGCATTTTCAAAGCGACCTGGCAATTTTCTCGCAATTGGTCACTGACGGCCCATACTGGAACGCTGAATGGTATTGATTTGCTCTTTAACCGGCGCTTTGATTGAGTTAATGCTGGTTGGCCGCTAATAACGCCTCAATTTGCTTAGCTTCAACGCGCGTCATTAAATGCTGGTAGGGTTGCAGCGGCTGTTTAGCTGTGAGCGGAGTTGAATCATGCGACCAGGCCAGGGGTTCAATGCCAAGGAAAGCCTCAACTTTAGCGGCTAAGCCCGGCAAAACAGGTTTGAGCGCAAGCGTGAGCAAGCGGAACGCTTCTAAACTGACACTACATGTTTCATGTAATGGGGTTGTTTGGGTAGGGTCTTTCGCCAGATTCCAGGGCTTGCTTGTATCAATATAAAGATTGACTGCATCGGCTTGTTCCATGGTGATGCGTAATGCGCGCGCGCTATCGCGGCTTTCGTAGTGGGCGGCGATGGTCGGCAGCGCAGTGCGTAGTTGCACCAGTAATGGATGATGCATGGCGCTGTCTAGTACGCACCCATCAAAACGCTTAGCTAAAAAACCAGCAGTGCGGCTGGCAATATTGACATACTTACCCACCAAGTCACTATTGACACGCAGGATAAAGTCATCAAAATTCAAGTCAAGATCTTCTAGCGATCCATTCAGCTTAGTCGCGAAATAATAGCGCAGCCATTCTGGATCGAGTCCTGCTTGAATATAACTATGTGCAGTAATGAAGGTACCGCGTGACTTCGACATTTTTTGCCCATCGACGGTCAGAAAACCATGCGCAAAGACATTGGTTGGCGTACGGTAACCGGAAAACTCTAGCATCGCTGGCCAAAACAACGTATGAAAATATAAGATATCTTTGCCAATAAAATGATATTGCTCAGCGGTGCTACCGGGTTTAACCCAAGCATCAAAATCCAGTCCCCGTTGATCGCATAACGCTTTAAAGCTTGCATAATAGCCAAGCGGCGCATCAAGCCAGACATAAAAATACTTACCTGGCGCATGCGGAATCTCAAAGCCAAAGTAGGGTGCGTCGCGTGAAATATCCCAATCAGCGAGTTGCGTGGTATGGCCGTCTTGACTCTCTGCGCCGCTGCCCAACCATTCGCTCATCTTATTACGAGCTTCAGGCTGCGCCAACTGAGCCACCCATTGCCGTAGAAAATTTTCGCAGCGCGGATCGGAGAGCTGGAAAAAATAGTGGGTTGAAATTTTGCGGATCGGCGTCGCGCCGGAAACCACTGAATAAGGGTTCACCAGTTCGGTGGATTGATAGGTCGAGCCGCAGATTTCGCATGAATCGCCATATTGATCTTGAGCCTGACATTTGGGGCAAGTACCCTTAATAAAACGGTCAGGCAAAAACATCGAGCGAACTGGATCATACGCTTGCTCGATCTCGCGTGTATCGATTAAGCCAGCGTCCGCCAGCGTCAGATAAACTTGCTCACAAAGCTGTTGGTTGGCAGTGGAATCGGTTGAATCATAATGATCAAAAGAAATCCCAAAGTCATCGAAATCCCGTTTGTGCTCAGCCCAAACTCGTTTAATCAAGGCTTGCGGCGTGATCCCCTCTTTTTCTGCGCGCAGCATAATGGGTGTGCCGTGCGTATCATCGGCCCCTACGTAGTACACCTGATGGTCGTGCATACGCAAGGCCCGAGCCCAAATATCGGTTTGTATATATTCAACTAAGTGACCAAGATGAATTTGGCCGTTGGCGTAGGGTAGGGCAGAAGTGACAAGAATGCGGCGAGTGGGCATAGGGGCGTTCAATCAGGCAAAGCATGGATTTTAGCAAAGCCCGAGTGTACCTAGTGCGATTTAAGTTGCTTGGGTCATGCGTGTCCTTAGTCAATAAGCTCAGATCGCACATCCGAGGGCCGCAGGATATGATCAAAAAACCGGCCGGGCTGGGCGCGCTTACTTTATCCTCGGATTAGAAGTGGTTGCGGCTGAGGATTAAAGCATCGAGAGAAAGCCTTAGAAAACCAAATTTATTAAAAATATTATTTAAATAAATGAAATTATCATACAATTAAAATTAAAAAATTATTTTGTATATTAAAAAACATCATTTAAACTCATGAATTAATTATTATTAAATGGGGTGGATGATGTTAAGACCGATCAATGGGATTTCGATTCAACAAATTCAATCTGCTTCTATTGCGCCAAACAGACAAGAGCCAATAACACCGGACTCTCGTGAGGAAGCAGATTCACCTTCTGTGAATACCACCCAGCCCAATGCGGCAGGCATTTCATATAACCAACACGCAAATTTCAACGTTGATCCACCCGGCGTAATTTTGCAGAATTTGCAGAATGGCTCGACTGTTCGGATTATTTTGCATCACGTGATCGGGCGCACGCTTTCGCAACTGAATACAGTGGAGGTTCTTATCTTGTGCATCACTCAGATACACGCGTGTATTGTTTTACCAACTATAACTTTATCCGTCATGTGACAACGACAACTGTTACGCACAGCGAGCCCGGTAAAATTCAAGCTGGCGGCGCGATCCGATTATCCGGACAGGTGATTAACGATAAAAGCCAAATTGTGGCGGGGGGGACGCTGAGTAAATTTGAGGGCACGCCGATTCAGATCGATAACCGTGATGTCACCGGCCAGCGTGTCACCACCGATAATGGAACCACGCAATGGTCAGATAGAGAATGGCGAGGTGGCTTCAAGCGGTATTTTCAGCGCCATTGGCATGACAAAGCTCCCTATCATCCAGCTCCGGTGATAGAGCACCACAATCTGCATGTGGCCATCTATCAACACCATACCGCGGTTGAGCACCCGGCACCGTCAAGCGCGCTGGTACCGAGCGCCTCTGCCCTAACCCACAGTAGTGCCTTCTTAAATAGCGGCTTATTGAGCTTTAACCATGATTCGAATCAACCGTACCTGATACGAATGGATCCTCGTTTTACCCGCAACAGCGATAGGGTTTCTAGCGATCTGCTGCTGCAATTACTGAATCTGGATCCGCAACGTGTTCCCAAGCGCCTGGGTGACGGATTTTATGAACAGCAACTGATTCGAGACCAGATTATTGGTTTGAGCGGCCATTATTACCTGTCCAGCCATCGGAACGCTATCGCTGAATTTAAAGCCTTGATGCAGGCTGGGGCCAGCCTAGCTAAACGCTTTGAGCTGCGGCTCGGCATTGAACCCACCGCAGAGCAAGTTGACACCTTAAGCACCAGCCCCGTCTGGCTTGTGAATCGAAGCGTTCAATTACCCGATGGCTCAGAACAGACAGTACTGGTGCCTAAAGTGTATCTAGCTAAAAGTGATACACCTGCCGTCCCATTGGGTAACGCCTTGATTTCAGCGAAGACGATTGAGTTACACAGCGACCGCCGGTTTAAAAATACCGGAACCGTACTGAGTCGCGGCAAGACGAACCTGAGGGTGAGTTATATGGATAACCAGCGCGGCACTCTTGCCAGCCTGGACACGCTCTCCATCCAGGCACGCGATGATATTGATAGCCGCGCCGGCAAGCTGATTGCAGTTAAAAAACTCACGCTGCAGACTGGCCAGAATCTCCAACTGCAAAGCCTGACAGAGACCACCCATGCGGCTAGCGGCAACCGGACAAATCTGGTGGGCATCACCCAGATCAAGGCAGGGGAATTGGAAGCGACTGCGGCATCCGATATCAACCTGGCAGCCACCCAGATCGAAGTGGGACACGCTGCGAGGTTAGAAGCGAAGCAAGATCTGATATTGGGTACGGCCACCATTGGCGAACAACTGAAGATCGTATGGGACGAGCGTAATGCCCTAAGCTTGAGTAAGCAAACCGAAATCGGCACACAGATTCAGGCTGGCGCGCTTGAGTTGAAGATTGGCCTTCTTTTAAAGAAGGTTACACTATTCCAAGCAAATATTTCCATACAGAAAAGAATGAAATCACTCAAAAAGGATTAGTAAATTTGAATATAATTAGAAATATTTTGATGGATCTAATTAAGTCTCATGGTGTGAAGGATGAGGAGTTGGAGCGTGTGGATAAAAGAACGGGGAATTTAATATGGGGCATCAACCTAAAAAGTGACCTTAATCAATTTTTAAATGAGAAACTGTTGGTGTTGCAGATTGCCTTTGATGCATATGAAGAAGCATCTATACAAGAGGACTGGCGAGCAGTGCGAGCAATCCTTCAAAGAATTAGGTTAATAAATTTTCAGTTTTATAATTTTACTAGTGCAATTAGAAAAGCGCTAGTAAATGCCTGTTCAGACGAACGTTTTTGGCCCGATTTCCCGGAAGATTATAAAGTCCCAGCGCACTATAATTATGAAGAGTAAGCTAGCTTGTAGAGTTAGGATAAAGTTCGTATTGAGTAAGCAAAACGGGGCAAGATCATAGGCCAAGCGAATTATCAAATTCTTTAGACAAAAAACGGAGCCAAAGCCCCATAATAAAAAACCAGAGAAGAAAGCGGCACAGAGATCATGATCTTCTCTGTGCGCCGAAAAGCCTAACAGAAGACTATCCGCTAAGGTCTCAATTTCTCTTACAATTGTGTTGATTTCACTGGATAGGTTTTGCTTGCAGCGGGTACAAGAAAATTTCGACTCGCCGGTTTTGCATGCGGCCAGTCGGTGTGAGGTTGTCCGCAATCGGTTGAGCTTGCCCGCGCCCTTCGGAGGAGAGCCGGCCAGAGGCAACGCCGCGGCTGACGAGAAAATTAACCACCGCCAGTGAGCGGCTTTGTGAGAGCGTCATATTGTAAGGGACCGCGCCGGTATTATCGGTGTGGCCAATGATCCTGGCGACCAACTCTGGATTTTGCACCAAGGTGCGCGCTACCTCATCAAGAGCAGGCGTAAATGTTGGCCGGATTTGATAGCTATTTGTTGCAAAAGAGACTGAACTCGGAATATTGACTTTGAGTGAACCGTCTTGTTGTTCAGTGATTTGCGTGCCAGTGCCTTGCGTGGCGCCTGCTAAGCGTTGTTTAATAGCTGACCAGTTGTAAGCCGTCAAACCACCCGCTACGGCGCCGATTGCACCGCCGATCATTGCGCCTTCCGAGTTGCCAACGAGCGCACCCAAGCCAGCGCCTGTTGCAGCGCCAATGCCAGTGCCTAGCGCGGCATTGTTGTGCTGCCCAGCAGGGGCTGCACAACCCACCAAAAGTGCGCTAACAAGTAGGCAAGAAGCCAACGGTTGGACGATTTTTTTTGAGTTAACTTTCATACTACACTCCGGAGATTAAGTTATGGCGCTAAAGTTTGTTGCTGCCACTGGCGCAACCCTAACTACAAAGATGACCTTCACACAAGAATCAGTTTGCGTTCCTGTCTGAGTGTGAATAGTTTAAGGTTGCTCTAGAGCGGCCGCTTTGTGCAATATATTTTTAGATTTCTTTTGTCATTGTCTGAATTGCGCATCACCTAAATGCTTTGTATCCGTTTGAATTATCCAATTTGCTTTGATCTCACGTTATGATGAATGGTTCTGAGCCGCTTTTACCAAGCTTAAGGGATAGGGCTATTGCACATTTAGGCTGCAAAGTTTTAAATCTGCGGCCAAATAGGCCTTACCGTAACAATCAATGAGGTGGAATTTTATGAGTATTGATAACGCTCAGATTCAAGCTGCGCTAGCTCAGATTATCGATCCGCATATGGGCGAGGACCTGATCTCGACAAAAAGCATTCGCTATAGTGCGATCGAGAAAGGCTGCGTGACGGTTGATGTGGTGCTCGGCTATCCGGCGCAAAGTCAGTTTGAGGCATTGCATACTCGCATTACCCATGCGCTGGCTGCCTTGCCTGGGGTGGAGAGTGTTGACATCACTATTTCGCAGCAGATTACCGCACACGCAGTGCAGCACGGCATTAAATTACTCCCCAATGTAAAAAATATCATTGCCGTCGCATCTGGCAAAGGTGGGGTGGGGAAAAGCACCACAGCCGTTAACCTAGCACTGGCGCTGGCGGCCGAAGGGGCGAGCGTTGGCTTGCTGGATGCCGATATCTATGGCCCATCCCAGCCGATGATGCTTGGCCTTGAGGGCAAGCCTGAATCAAAAGACGGCAAATCGATGGAGCCGCTTGAGCGCTATGGCATTCAAGTTAATTCGATTGGTTTTTTGGTTGATACGGATACGCCAATGGTCTGGCGGGGGCCCATGGTCACTTCTGCATTTGATCAGTTGCTAAAACAAACTAACTGGCGTGAGCTCGACTATTTAATTGTCGATATGCCGCCGGGTACGGGGGATATTCAGTTAACGCTAGCGCAGCGGGTGCCAGTGACTGGCGCGGTGATTGTGACTACGCCGCAAGACATTGCCTTACTTGACGCTAAAAGGGGGCTAAAAATGTTCGAGAAAGTGGGGATTCCAATTCTTGGCATTGTGGAGAATATGAGTACGCATATTTGTACTCACTGTGGGCATGCCGAGCCTATTTTTGGCGCGGGCGGCGCAGCGCAAATGTGCGCTCAATACGGCGTCGAGTTGGTGGGTAGTTTGCCGCTTGATATCAGTATTCGTGAGCGGACCGATGCGGGTTGTCCAACTGTGGTGGCGCAGCCGCAAGGCCACAATGCAGGCATTTATCGTGAAATCGCTCGCAAAGTTGGCATTGCTGTTGCGCGTAAGGCGCGCGATATGCGCTCAAAGTTTCCAGATATTGTGGTGCAAAATACCTAGCGTCTTAGCCAGTACAATTTCCCCATATTCTGTCTCGAAAGCAGTATTATGATGTTTAAGTTAGCGTGATGGGGGGGGGCTAATACTTTTGCATAAAGGCCGCATTTTATCGAAGTATGAGTATTAGAGGTTTGCATGAAAAACCAATCAGGCAAGGTGATTTCTCCGGTTTTTATCATACTGATGATAGTGAGCGGTTTAAGTGTGCTGAATGCCGGCTGTTCGACTTTATTCGGGCCGCGTGAAAAGAGCGCGCACGCGATACTTCTACCTGTGGTGGGGGGTACCGCACGCGGTACGGTTAATTTTGTTGAGCGTGCAGATGGTATGCAGGTCACCTACAACATCGTGGGCCTACCGGCAAATAGTGATTGCAGATTTCAAATTTATGAACGGGGCCACTGCAATGCATTCAGTGCGAGCAATACTGGCCAGGTGTTCGACCCGAGTCGCTTGAGTTGGAGTGGCGCCCAGGGTAACGCGCGCCCAGCAGGCAATATGCCCAATATTAAAGCGGACACAAATGGTGTCGCAACGGGTTTTGTGGTGGTCAATGAACTGACATTGGACGGTATTCGTTCAGTCATCGGCCGCTCGGTCGTGGTGTTGCATGACGAGGATACTGCTGTAGGAAAATCACGGCTTGCTTGTGGCGTGATTCGACGGTAGCTGCAAGGGCTAACCAGATGGCAACTGGATGAGGCCTTTGCAGCCGCGTGTGAAAGCGAGCGCGCGGCAGCTACAAATGAGACCAACTAAAGCGTATGGACAATATCTGTTTGATTAGCCCCTACGGCGTGATTAAATTTCTGACAATGTCCTCCCGGTAATGTGGGGTGGTGTTAATCATAAGTTGGACAAACTGCTTATCCATTCCATGCCCTTCTTTTGCTAAATAATATAGTAGTCCTTGTTTCTTTTTAATGGCTAGTGGATAGCGGTCAAAAAACTCAAAAATCTTAGGCACAAGTTGTTTCAGATCCCAGCTATAAATGTGTTTTTGCGCTAGCTATAATGCTGAAAAACGCTTATGTGTCATTAAGATATCGTTTGGTATTGCTGATAAAGAAATCAACTGAATGGGCTTGGTTGATGCTAATATTTTTTGTGCTAAAGTCTTATCCCTAAAACATTCTAAGAGGCTGAGCGGACCTCGATAAGACCCTGCGCCTCGATAGAAAATGATCGGCAGCACGACAGATAATAACGTATTACCTTGGTTAAGGCTTTGTTTCATGAGCGCGCTTTAGTAGCGCCATAGTTGCTTGATTAAAAAACTTAAAAAATTTCTTGCATAATTTTTTTTTACCTTTTATAGTCCAAAAACACGCGATGGAATTTAGAGGCAATCTTCGTTTCTGATAATTCTATCCGTGTGCAGCAAATGTCATCCGTCTGCGGTAGGGGCGGTTTATTTTTCATTATTAGAATGAGGAAGGAATCATGACCAATAGCAAAAAAATCAACACACAAGATACCCAATTGCAAGACGAAGCTCTGACTGAGTTTTGTGCTTCCGAATCGACAATGGGTGGTTCAGGTCAATATAGAGAAGCTGGCGTTGGTCGGTTCCTATAAGGATCGACTGATCGCTTAACGAATGCCAGGCCAGCATTCTAGAGGTCTATAAATGGCTTGTCTGGTATTATTCCAACGAAAAAATCAGGAGAAAACCATGATTAAGGCTCAAGAACTCAATCCACAAGCTATCCAATTAGACGATGAAGCACTCACGCAATTTTGTGCTTCTGAAGCAACCATGGGTGGCTCAGGAAAATATAAAGAAGCTGGCGTTGGCCGCTTCCTATAAGAGTCATTGGCTTTTATAACTTAAGGGGGGACGCCAGACAAGGCACATAAAAGCAAATCAATAGCTTGTGTCTGGCGTTATGGGAAGCTCATTACCTAAAAAAGAATAGATGCCTCATCATTTGATGCCCAATATTTTTGGGGCTTGCTTTTCAGGGCAAATTATTGTAATCGACGTGATGCGTGATCGATACGTCGTTTTATCTCATGGGCAGTCAGCCGCAGTCGCGCCTTATCTTGGCCTCGATTCGGCTTCTTTTGAAGCGAATATTGCCCCTAATGCCAGCATTCTGCAAAAACTAATTGAGGCTCATTTAGTCACCGCGCAAACGTTTTCGGCAGCCGACGCCAAATTGAATTCGCTCAGTCCTTCGCCTCAAACAGGTGGCATGTCCGCTAACGGCTGGAAGCTGGCGGATAATGCTTTTGAGCATAGGCCTGCTTGGCGCTGGATCATCAGAGCGATGCTTGACCTGAGAGCGGTACATAAGCACGCTAACAAGCAGGGGCTCACTGGAATCTTGCAACTGTGCTCTCAAGCTATTGAGCACAATGAATTGCATTTTGGTCAAACAGAAGAATATACCCCTTTTGTGAATGCACTCAATTGGGCGTGTTTATTCTATCCAAAACCGACTAAATGCCTGGAGTGGTCTGCTGCGCTAACGCTCGTGTGTGCACGTGCGGGCCTGGCATCAAAGCTGCTGATTGGGGTGCAATCTTTCCCATTTTATGCGCATGCGTGGTCGGAAACCGACCATACGATCATTGGCGACAGTGCTCTGAGAAGAGAAGAGCTGTCCGTCATTCTTGAATTTCCAACTCCGCTCTTGGAACTACCCTATGACCGTTCTCGGCATCATTTATCCCCCAACACAGGAGCTTTTAACGCCAAACCGGGACTGGGTTTTAACTCACGATAAAACCGGCCAGCTAGCCGGTGCGTTATGGCAGGAGGCAGACGAGCGCCATCCTACAGGCACTTTGTATCGTGAGAGCGAAGCATATTTTTATGGCTTTTATGGACAGGCGTTTTCAAAGCAAGACAATCGTGAAATTAATGAACATGACTTGCGTGAGATTGCCTTAAAAGGCCCGTCTTTGTTAACCGCTAAATTTTGGGGGCGGTATTTATTTGTCTGTTTTGATAAGGTAGCCAAGAAATTTATTTGCTGTTGCGATCCGAGTAACCGGTGGGCAATCTATTGGTCATGGTCTGAGCGCCACGGGCTGTGGTTTTCAGACAGCATTACCTACTTGCATCAGACGCTCAAGGAGAGGGGCGAGCGCCCGGGATGGAATACCTCGTTTTTTACCACTTGGCTGCGAACCGGTTCAGTGCAAAGTGGCGAGTTGCCATTTGAGGGTATCTCGGAGTTGCCGCCAGGATGCGCTATTTTCTATTCACATGGGCATCAACCGGAAATGCTACCGGTTTGGAATCCGCTCATCAGCGCGACAGATGGCTTAGCTTCTCAAAATCCATATGAGATTTTGAAAAACTACCTGAGCTTGCAGATGCCAAACGATGAGCGGCCGGTATTAGAACTTTCAGGCGGCTTGGAGTCGAGTTCCGTTTTATTGGCATTGCGCGCAGTAGCGCCTAAGCAGCAGATTGCTTGCGCTCATTATTACAATTCGGCGGTGGGTTCGTCTAACGAGCTTGAGCATGCTCGCCGCGTTGCCCAAAGCGCGAGTGCTCAGCTCGGTGAAATCGACACTGACGTTTTGTCGTTTGCGCCGGTCAAAGATTTGCCGCGTGTTGCCAAGCCGCATATCCGCTATTGCTTGCTGGCCTTTAATCAGCATTTTGCGAGCCGGCTCGAGCAGCGTGAAAACAGTGTATTGATTAGCGGACATGGCGGGGATTCGCTCTTTCTAGCGCCGCCGCCTTTTGGCGTGCTGGCCGATGCTATGCTCACGTTGCGCTGGCGGCAGCTGTTTCGGATTGCGATGGATTTGGCATTGATCCGTAGAACATCGCTCACCCACATTGCGTGGCAGGCCATCAAGTCTTCACTCGCGGCAGACCCCTCTGAGGGCGTGAGTGGCACATTTGGCTTAATGTCTGACGCAGCCCAATTATCCTCCCTGGATGGCCGCTCCCATTTGCATCCGTTTATGCAAAAAACCAAGACTCGCCTGCCCGGCAAATTATACCAATTATTCCTCGCCTATTTGTCGCTCGATGATGTGAGAACGCCGGCGTATCCATTCAAAAAGGGTACGCATTATCCATTTCTGTGTCAGCCAATGGTCGAATATGCGCTGTCGATCCCCAGCTATCGTCATTTTGATGGTCCGCATAATCGAATTATCGTTAGGCGGTCCGTCTCCGAGGCCACCGGCTATGCGCATCTTTGGCGGCGCAACAAAGGCGAAACCTCCGGTATCGATTTGCTTGGCATACGCCAACATAAGGATCATGTGATGGCGCACTGCCTTGAAGGTTTTCTCGCCAAAGAGGGGTATATCGATCCGATTAAAACCCGTCATGCAATCCAGGAAAGTTGCAAAGGTCGTAGCGAATATTTTATGGATATTCTGCATCTTTATGCTGCAGAGCTTTTTATTCAGGGATGGCAATAGCCAATGAAATCACTCAACATGCCTAAAGCCTTCAAGGCGCTTCGTTTTCTATTTAGCTGCTTATGGACGCATGAGCGATATGCCCGCTGGCAAGTGCTAGCAGCTACCGGATGTACCGGATTTTCAATTGGCCTGGCGGTGGTGACGCCGGTGCTGCTTAAATTGCTGATTGATGATTTTTCTAATTTATCGACTTCATCCATTACCGCTTATATGCTGTGCGTGGCGTATGGCTGTGCGTGGTTCTTTTCACAGGCGTTGCGGCGCGGCGAGCAGTATTTGGTGACAGCCATCAATGAGCGCATCAAACGCTCGATCACGGTCAATTATGTTAGCCAAGTCCTGAACCGTCCTGCTACTGCGCTGAGTGAGCACCAAAGCGGTGCTTCGGCGAGCGAGGTAAGCCGCGCACAAGACAGCGTGATGCGTGCGCTGATTGGGATTTTTTGGCATATTGCGCCACTGTGCATTGAAATTTGTCTAGCGTGCATCGTCGTGTTTACGATGTTTGGCGCGCTTTATGCTTTTGTCTTACTCGGATTTTTATCGGCTTATCTGTATTCCACTACCTTGACAGTTTCCCACTACACGGGCTTACAGCGTCAGAAAAATCTAGCCTCGGACCGTGCTTCAACGGTGCTGATTGATACCCTCACGCATGCCGATACGGTCAAAGCTTTTTCAAATGAAGCGGGCGAATTGAGGCAGCTTGATCGAGTTTACAAGGCGCGAGAACAAGCGAGTGTCGAGCTTGCCCGCAAAATGGAAATCTTCGGCGTGCTGCAGTTACTGATTGTTGGCATTGGGCTCGCTACGCTGACAAGTCTGGCGTGCCGAGATATCTTTGCGCATCGACTTACCGTGGGCGATTTCGCGCTGTTAAATGGTTACCTTTTGCAATTCACCCTGCCATTGAGTTCTTTTGGTTATGCCATCCGTGAAGCACGGCTTGGTTTGTTCAATCTCGAAGAGTTGCTGGAAAAATTGGAGACCCGCTGGGAATTCAAGTCTGCTAGTGATGCGCTGTTTGAGCGCGCGCCATCGATTCAATTTAAGCATGCGAGTTTTAGCCACGCCCCGGGTAAAGACGTTTTGCGAGATGCGAGCTTTACCGTTCCAGCCGGTGCTTTTTGTGCGATTGTCGGCCCGACTGGCGCAGGCAAGTCGACCTTGATGAAGTTGTTATTGCGGTTGTATTCATTGGATAGCGGAGCGATTTTGATTGATGGCCGACCGATCGAATCGTTTGCTGAGCAAAAGTTGCGTCAGTCGGTCAGTTATGCCACTCAGGATGCGCATTTGCTAGACCGGTCGCTCCGCGAAAACATCAGTTTTGCTTGTCCGCATGCATCAGACGCAGAACTTGAGCGGGCCATCAGCACCGCGGCGCTCACGCCAGTGATTGCGGCTGCCCATGCTGGGCTCGAGACTCAAATCGGTGAGCGCGGTAATAAACTCTCAGGGGGGGAGCGGCAGCGTGTCACGCTGGCCCGCGCACTTTTGAGGCAAAGTCATTTACTCCTTTTAGACGAGCCAACAGCCGCACTCGATGGGCAAACTGAGGCGACGATTTTTAAACATTTGCATGAACGGTATCGTCAAACCACCCGGCTGATCATCGCCCACCGGCTGTCGGCCATTCAACATGCGGATTTGATCCTAGTGTTAACAGATGGCGCGATTGCTGAGCAAGGCACTCATGGTTGTTTGTTGGCGAAAAATGGCATCTATGCGAACCTTTGGTATAAGCAGGTTGGGTCCCCTATGCTTGAACAATGCCAAGTCAGCGCCGTGTTTTGAAGTGGCAGGTAGTGGCGGCGTAGTTTGGCAGGATCCAAGCATTCAGCGCAATCATGCGCTGGTTTTATAGCGTGGACCTGGGTTAAGCTAAGCTGCAGTCAGCCGGCGGTGGCGCCGGCAGCGAGGCACCACATTCAGCGCCAGGCCGGCGAATGTATAGCGGCTTCCACCAAGCGGCTTCAATCAAGTAAAATAGTCGCTTTTACTTCTCTTCTCAGCACATCGAATGACAATTAAATCCGATAAATGGATTCGGCGTATGGCCGAAACGCATAAGATGATTGAGCCGTTTTCAGCGAACCAAGTTCGTCTCGGCGAAGATGGCCAAAAGATTGTCAGCTATGGCACCTCAAGCTATGGCTACGATATCCGGTGTGCGGACGAATTTAAAATTTTCACTAATATCAATTCAACGATCGTCGATCCGAAAAATTTTGATGAAAAATCGTTTGTTGATTTTAAGGGCGAGGTGTGTATTATTCCGCCCAATTCGTTTGCGCTGGCGCGTACGGTTGAGTATTTTCGGATTCCGCGCAGTGTCTTGACGGTTTGCCTAGGAAAATCGACCTATGCGCGCTGTGGCATTATCGTTAATGTGACGCCGTTTGAGCCAGAATGGGAAGGTTTTGTGACGCTGGAATTTTCTAATACGACACCGCTGCCCGCCAAGATTTACGCTAATGAAGGCGTGGCGCAGGTATTATTTTTTGAGAGCGACGAGGTATGTGAAATCTCATATCGTGATCGTGACGGAAAATATCAGGGGCAAAGCGGCGTGACTTTGCCCAAAGCTTAAGCCTTTAATGTGTGGCTTGGGCCACTGAAGTTTGCGTAAAACGCTGCGTGCTTGCGATCTTGGACAGACCTACCCGGTAGCCACGCTTTGAAATTCTCCGCCCCGTCTTTGAGAAACCTCTTTAATGAAATTTCGTTTTCCCATCGTTATTATTGATGAAGATTTTCGCTCCGAAAATATTTCGGGCTCTGGTATTCGTGCGTTGGCTGAAGCGATTGAAGGCGCAGGCATGGAGGTGCTTGGCTTAACGAGTTACGGGGACCTGACATCCTTTGCGCAACAGTCAAGCCGCGCCTCGTGTTTCATTTTGTCAATTGATGACGATGAAATCAGCGCCAACGGCGTCGATGAAGATGGCGAAATCATGGACGCCTTGATTGCCTTGCGTGCTTTCATCGCCGAGGTGCGCCGGCGTAATGCTGATCTGCCGATTTTTTTGTATGGCGAGACGCGCACCTCGCGGCATATTCCAAACGATATTTTGCGTGAACTGCACGGCTTTATTCATATGTTTGAAGATACGCCGGAGTTTGTGGCGCGCCATATTATACGTGAGGCAAAAAGCTATCTTAATGCGCTGGCGCCGCCGTTTTTTCAGGCGTTGATTCATTATGCTTCGGATAGTTCATATTCGTGGCATTGCCCAGGACACTCGGGGGGCGTCGCGTTTTTAAAAAGTCCGATTGGTCAGATGTTCCATCAGTTTTTTGGTGAAAACATGCTGCGCGCTGATGTCTGCAATGCCGTCGATGAATTGGGCCAATTACTTGATCATACGGGTCCAGTAGCCGCCTCTGAACATAATGCAGCGCGGATTTTTAACGCCGATCATGTGTTCTTTGTCACCAACGGCACATCGACTTCTAACAAGATTGTTTGGCACGCAACCGTGGCGCCTGATGATATCGTTTTGGTTGACCGAAATTGCCATAAATCGATTTTGCACGCGATTACAATGACTGGCGCGATCCCCGTGTTTTTAACGCCCACACGCAATCACTATGGGATTATCGGCCCCATTCCACGGGATGAATTTAAGCCAGAAAACATTCGCCGCAAGATTGAAGCAAACCCGTTTGCACGTGAGGTGCTCAAGCGAAATCCACTCGTGCGGCCACGGATCTTGACCATCACGCAAAGCACCTATGATGGGGTGGTGTACAACGTTGAAATGATTAAAGAACTGCTTGGAGATCTGCTGGACACGTTGCATTTTGACGAAGCGTGGTTGCCACATGCAGAGTTTCACCCCTTTTACCGGGATATGCATGCGATTGGCGCCGGCCGTGCACGCACCGGTGCACTGGTCTTTGCGACGCATTCAACGCATAAATTACTGGCGGGTATTTCGCAAGCATCGCAGATTGTGGTGCAAGATTCCGAGCATTTTACGTTTGATCGGCATCGCTTTAACGAAGCGTATCTGATGCATACCTCAACCAGCCCACAATACGCGATTATCGCCTCGTGCGATGTAGCGGCTGCAATGATGGAGCCGCCTGGCGGCACTGCGCTGGTCGAGGAATCGATTGCCGAGGCGCTTGATTTTCGCCGTGCCATGCGCAAAGTGGGGGCTGACTATGGGGCTGATTGGTGGTTTGAGGTTTGGGGGCCAGGTGCTTTAGCTGAAGAGGGCATCGGCGACCGTGCCGATTGGATGCTGGCGCCGAATGACCGCTGGCATGGCTTTGGTGAGCTTGCCGAGAATTTTAATATGTTGGACCCGATCAAGGCGACAATTATTACGCCAGGGCTTAATGTAGACGGAGAATTTGGCGAAACGGGTATCCCCGCTGCGATGGTCACGCGCTATCTTGCCGAGCATGGCATTATTGTTGAAAAAACTGGGCTCTATTCTTTTTTCATCATGTTTACCATTGGCATTACGAAAGGCCGCTGGAATAGTATGGTGACCGAACTCCAGCAATTTAAGGATGACTACGACAGTAATCAGCCGCTATGGCGCATCTTGCCGGAGTTTGTGGCCAGCTATCCGGCTTATGAAAAAGTCGGCTTGCAGGATTTGTGTCAACAGATTCATACGGTCTATAAGTCAAACGATGTGGCCCGGATGACCACAGAGATGTATCTGTCCAATATGGAACCTGCGATGAAGCCGGCTGATGCATTTGCCAAACTCGCGCACCGCGAAATCGATCGGGTCCCGATTAATGAACTTGAAGGCCGTGTCACGAGCGTACTATTAACGCCTTATCCGCCGGGCATTCCATTGTTAATCCCAGGTGAGCGCTTTAATCGTGCGATTGTCCGTTATTTACAATTTGCGCGTGAATTTAACCAGCAGTTTCCGGGTTTTTATACGGATATTCATGGTCTGGTGGCAGAGATCGTGAATGGGCGCGCTGAATATTTTGTCGATTGCGTGCGCAGCGCATGAGCTGTGTATCAAATAGCGTGTTGAATGAAGTTTAAGTAACGTCAGGTCACATTATCCGAACTGACGTTACTTAGGCGCTTTGCAAGCGGCAACCGTAAGCACTCCATGATCCCCAGACTTGTGGCTTTAAGCAATAATACTCATACTTGCGCTTATCTAAATATCGATGGAGCGAACATAGAGATGGAAACAGAATTCCAGCCGTCCCATGTAGGGGTAGCCAAAGTCTATGGGAATAAACACGAGCTAACGGATACTGGGCACGGTATTAAAATTCCAAGGCAATAGCGCCTCGACCTCCTCGACGGTCTTTGCTGCTGGCAAGTCACGCAGAGCACAACGCAACCAGGTGTAGGGCTCCAGGCCATTAGCCTTAGCTGTTTCGACCAGC
>JASSUB010000039.1:0-7530 GCA_031963205.1 Mycoavidus cysteinexigens | reverse complement strand
TCCCCATGATGATTCTAGCGGCAACGGATTACAGCCGCCGCAACGCGACGCAAAACTATATGTTTCAGTCGGCAGCGCTCACACCTAGCGTGACAGAACCTGCGGAGTCAGTCCGTCTAGACGCCTTGCGTATCAATTATTACGGGCGCACACAGAAAGGCGGTCAGATGCTGGACTTCTATCAACGTGGCGTGTTGATGGGCGGCGCGAGCGCACCGACAGATATGAATGCTTACGCCAATGAACAATGGCTAAAAGATGCGGCGGGTAGCGCGCTTATGGAATTGCTCATGTCGGCGGCGAAGATATCCGCCAACGAGCAAGGGCGCGGACAACTGATTGCGACATTGCAAAGTGTCATTAATCAAGCGCTGTTCAATGGAACGGTTAGCGTTGGCAAAAATCTAAACAACACACAGCAACTGTATATCACCGACATGACCGGCGATGCTAACGCCTGGCGACAAGTACAAACTATAGGTTACTGGCTTAATTGTGTCATGGAGCCAGTTGTTACTGAAGATAGCCGCACCGAATACAAAGCCGTTTACACCCTCATCTATAGTAAAGACGACGCCATCCGCAAAGTGGAAGGCTCGCACGTGCTGATCTAATCCATTTTCAGGAGAAACGATGCAAAATATTTCTGGCTTTGGCCTTAGCGTACATGTATGCGCAAGCAAAACATTTCCCACCGGATTCAGCGTGACGCAGTTTGCCGATGATGGCGACCCGTTCGATATACCGAGCCTTCAGATTAACGAGACGGGAATGGGGCTTAACGGCGATTTGATTGTTTGGTCTAAAGCCAGTCCAATTTCGATCACGCTTAACCTAATTCCCTCAAGCGATGACGATATCAATATGGCTATCTTGCTTGAGGCAAACCGGGTTGGCAGCGGCAAACAAAGTGTAAAAGACGTGATCACCCTGATAGCGACCTACCAGAATGGTGGCCTTCTTACCTTGACCAATGGCGCCATTACCGGCGGCATGCCGGCTAACGGCGTAGCCAGTGCTGGACGGATGAAAAGCAAACCCTACACTTTTGTATTTGAAAACCGCTTAGGGACACTATGAGCGTATTACTTGAACCTAAAGAAATCACTATTAAAACGATGGCTGGTGATGAGCGCACCTACATTTTATCGAAATTTCCCGCTATCGCAGGCCGCGAGATCGTAACCCAATACCCAATAAGTGCAGTACCCAAACTGGGCGACTACAAGGCTAATGAAGCACTCATGCTAAAGATTATGGGCTTTGTAGCAGTACCCGTTGATAACAGTCAATTGCGCTTATCGACCGCCGCACTAGTTGACAACCATGTGCCGGACTGTGAAACGTTGATGAAGATCGAAATCCACATGTTGGATTACAACACCTCTTTTTTCTCAAGCGGAAGAATCTCGACTTTATTAAGCGGTGTCGAGGGCAAGGCGACAGCGTGGATTACCAAAACGTTGACGGACTTGTCGGAGCGATTCTTTCCGAAGGCCGCGCCACGCTCCAAGAATTAAGAACTATCTACACCCTAGAAGATGCTTTCATTCTTTGGGAGAGCATCGCTATTCCTCGTTATAACGAATGGCTTGCTGCGGAAGAACTTAAACGGACATTGAAATGAGTATTCTAGAAACGTTCTATATTCTGTTTGAGGCTGATGCAAAATCAGTTAAAAAAGGTGCACAAGAGGCAGAGAAAGCAACGGATAGCCTCGAAAAGAAAATTAAAAGTGCCGATCTTACTGCCTTACAACTGGGCAAATCATTTAAGTCTTTGATTGGTGTGGCCACTACCGCGCTAGCTGGTGTGCTATCAGTCGGGGCGCTTGTTTCGGGCGTTGCTCACGCGGTGGCTAATGCCAGTGAGATTAGCAAAAGCGCCAACGCGCTAAAGATAGAGTTTGATACGCTACAGGCATGGAGCGAGGCTGCCAAGCGAGCTGGAGGGAGCGGCACCGTATTTAGGCAATCGCTTATCAACCTGAACGACAAACTCACTGAATTTGCTAAAACAGGCAAAGGAGAGATTGGCCCATTATTGCAACAACTCGGTGTGCATTTCCGTAATGTGAACGGCACACTCAAAACCACGCCGCAATTACTGCTAGACGTCGCTAAGTCATTTGAGCCGCTGAGCAAAATAGAGTCTGCCGAATTAGGTAAGAAAATGGGGCTAGACGAAGCGACTATTACCTTACTGCAAAAAGGCCAAAGCGCCATCGAAGATCAAATCAAGCGACATAAAGAGCTTGGCGTGCTTACCAAAGCCGATGCGCAGACCTCCAAGCAGTACACCGAACAGCTCGACAAAACTAAAATTGCATTAGGCGAACTTGGACAGGTTTTTCGGTACATGTTTACCACGGTTGCCACTACCGTTATGCCCACTCTAACGTGGCTACTCAAGAAATTCGAGGCAATCACACTCTATCTGAGCAATCACCAGGATTTGGTAAAAGGTTTTTTCGTCGGGCTTGCTTTGGTGCTAACTACAATGTACTTACCAGCAGTCTTAAGCGCAGCAGCTGCAACATTTGCACTGATAGCGCCCTATCTTTTAATTGGTGCCGCTATCGCAGCGGTAAGTGCTTTATTCGCTCTCGCTTATGAAGATGTAAAGGCCTTTCTCGATGGCAACGATTCGCTGCTTGGAGAGCTATCAAAGCGTTGGCCAATCATCGGTGAGGTTGTGCATGCAGTCGCGAATACTTTTTCCTTCCTGTTTGATTTGGTGAAAGCGGGGCTAATTTTTATCACGGACTTGATTAATAAACCAGAAAAGGCATTCGAGCGCTTCTCAGAAACGGTATGTGCTGCGTTCGATACGCTGCTCAATAAGATGCCCGCACTCAAGTCTGCTGTGACCCTAATCGGCAACATGTTTAAGCAGGTTAGCGGCACCGTTAAAGCGGCATGGAACGGTATTGCTGCCGCCATCGAGGCAGTAATTAGCGTGGCCACTCGCGGACTGAAAATTATCAGCAATGCACTAGGTCAAGTGAAATCTTTTCTTGGCATGGGTGGCACTGCATCTGCGCCAGATGGCAAAGCCCTAAACGCTGCTAAAACATCGGTCAATCAGGCTAGTTTAATTTCTGGCAAAGAAGCCTTGGCTAGTACCATGACGCCGCTTTCAGCGCAGACCTCAAACAGCATTACGCATGCAAACCGTAGCGTGAACAAAAACACCAACGTACAAACCGGCCCGATTACCATTCATACACAGGCGTCGGACGGCGCATCGATTAAACAGGAGCTCAGCAAAGGATTAGAGCGAGAATTAAGCACAGCATTACATCATTTTGATGACGGGGTGGCCGCGTGATGGCTGGATTTTTTCCAACGGCTGCTGTCGATGTGGTCGGCTTGTTCGATGATAGTTTTGCGCAATGCTTTGTTGATGCGAGGCCAATAAAAGCCACGGTTAAAGAGTCATCAAAGACGATGGAGCATCCGATTGAATCGGGCGCAACGATTACCGATCATCGTATTATTTTGCCGGTCGAAATTGAACTATCGATGATGCTGCCCTCTACCGCATACCGAAACACCTATCCACAAATTCGGGAAGCCTATCTGAATGGGCAGCTTTTCAGTGTGCAAACTAAGACGAGCCGCTATCCCAATATGTTGATTACGGAAATGCCGCATGAGGAAGACCCGGCTATTTTCGACTCAATCATGCTCACACTTAAACTGAAAGAAGTTTTATTAGTAAAAGCACAATACGAAAAATTGCCCCCTCAAAAGGTAAAAAATAAAACCCATGCTTCGACTGTGCAACGTGGCGAGCAATCGGGAAAGCCGACTAAAAAGCAATCCACGCTTCACAAGCTCTTATTTTAAAACCTCACCATGATGCAGATTCCGCTTATTGCGATGGCGAATCAATCGCTATCCATTCGGCTAGATGATCGTCGCTACGAGATCACGATACAGGCGACAGGGGGGGTAATGGCTGCCACCATTACCCGTGATGAAACCCTGCTTGTACAGGGCATGCGATGTCATCCTAGGGTGCCGCTGTTACCAAAATATAAAGAAGATGACGCTGGAAATTTCATATTTGAAACCGAGAGCGGCGAATATCCAGACTATACGAAATTTGAGAGTACCCACGTTTTGTTATATCTGAGCAAAGAAGAGTTGGAAGCCATCCGTGAATGAACTCGACCCGCGCATCGTTCGTATTGGCATCGAGATCAACGGTAAATTAAAGACTTATGACAACCTAACGATTAGTGCCAGCGGTACCAAATTCGCTAATGCGTTGCAAAATGAGGCCGATATTCGGGTGGCGAACTTATCAAAACCAGATCGTGAATATCTGCTCACGGAGACCAGCTCATTTAACCGAAATCGCGCCCTCAAGCGCATTATGCTCGATGCGGGTCGCCGCTCTACAGGTTTATCACCGGTGTTTATCGGTGATATTTCAAGTTGCCTACCGTCGCAGCCACCTGATATCACATTGATATTTAAGGCTTCGACTGGACAGTTTCAAAAGGGCAACATCATCGCCCGCAGCCAAGCGGCAAAAGTCCCGCTTTCTACCATTGCACGACAGATTGCAAATGATCTTGGGCTGGCACTGCGTTTTGAAGCGATAGATAAGCATATCGCTAACTATGCCTTTACGGGCAGTGCGCTTAAACAAATCGAGCGGTTGGGCGAAGTGGACGGCGTGAATGCTTTCGCGGATGACCATACACTCGTCGTCAAAAATAGCCATACCCCATTGCGTGGCGAAGCACGTCTATTAAGCGAGTCCACAGGTTTGATTGGCATTCCCGAACTCACTGAATACGGCGTCAAAGTGAAATATCTTTTAGATACGACAACGCACCTAGGTGGCGCATTGACCATTGATAGCAAACTCAACCCCGCCGCATCGGGTCATTACGTCATCTTTAAATTGCATTTTGAAATCGCCAACCATGATACGCCTTTCTATTGGATTGCAGAGGCTAAACGCATAAGGACAAATGGATGAGCAATAACGCAATTCCTAGCCATGATCCAGCTAATACAGGTGGATTAGCTGGCACATTGCGCGAAGTGTTTAAGAAGTTCATCCAAGGTGTCGATGGGATGCTGCCGGCTAAGATCGTAACGTATGACCGCAAGCGCAACCTTGCCACCGTGCAACCTCAAGTTATGGTGCTAACCACCGAAAATCAGACGGTAGCGCGCCCCTTGTTTGCTAGCTTACCTGTCCTTGCCTTAGGTGGCGGCAATTTCGTGCTGAGTTTTCCGCTTAAACCAGGCGACCGAGGATGGATTAAAGCCAATGATCGAGATATCTCACTCTATCTACAATCTGGCTTAGAAGCTGTGCCCAATACACAGCGCCTGCATTGCTTTGCTGACGGCGTATTCATCCCAGATGTAATGCGCTATTACAGTATTGCTGAAGAAGATGCCGCTAATGCAGTGCTACAAAGCACGGATGGCAAAGTCCGTATTTCTCTTTCATCCGACAAGATCAAAATAACCGCCCCAACGATTGAACTTCAGGCAGCAGAGGTGAATTGCACTGGCAACCTTACGACAGATGGCCGTGTGATTGGGCGTGGCGGCGTGACTTTTGGTGACACGCCTGCTGAGAGTCACTGTCATAGCGGCGTTCGCAGCGGCATTGACATAAGCGGAGGGCCGGTTTGAAAAGCCTTGCAACTAATCAACGTAATGACCTCTATATCGGTGCTGATGGCATGCTGGCTGTAGTCAGTGGAATCGAAGCCATCAAACAAAACTGTCAGCACGCAATGCAGGCGCAATTGGGCGAAATGGTACTTGCCTTAGATCGGGGGATGCCTTTGCGAGAAATTGTTTGGCACAACACTAACCTAGCGCAATTTGAATCCTATGCTCGTCAAACACTGCGTGCAGTGGATGGTGTGATCGATATTCCAACCTTTGAAGTGGATATTGTTAACGACACATTGCGCTATCACGCGACCATTCAAACCGTTTTCGGCACAACCAAGCTAACCAATCATGGCTAAAACCTATGACTATTTGACACCTACCGGCGTGATTGTGCCGGACACTGATACCGTACTAGAAACCGTACAAAACGAATGGCGCAGTGTATTTGGCAATGATTTATCCGTTGAGGCAGAAACGCCGCAAGGGGTATTAATGACGGCGGATGCGCTAGGGCGTAACGCCGTTATTCGCAACAATGCTGCCCTAGCCAACCAGATAAACCCCAACCAGGCAGGCGGGGTATTTCTAGATGCCATCTGCGCGTTAACAGGGCTAGAACGGGCTAAAAAAAACCATTCGACAATTACAAACGTAGACATTACAGGTATTCCGCACACCTTCATTCGAAAAGGTGCGCGAGCACGCACGCAAGCCGGAGATTTATTTAGCACCATTCACGCAACTCGGCTATCTCAAGATGGAACGGGAAAGGTAGATTTTCATTCCGTTGAATATGGCCCGATTGCCGCAACCACAGGTGCGCTAGTGCATATAGTCGATAACGTGCTGGGTTGGGAAACCGTCTATAACGCGGAGAATGCAACGCTTGGGCAGGGTAAGCAATCCGATGAAAGTTTACATGCGCTGCGTAAGCGCACGCTCGCTTTACAAGGTCTATCCCTTTCTGAGGCAATCACCTCTGCCGTGTATGTGATAGAAGGCGTAAAAAGCCTGCAATTTAGGGAAAACACCGATAGCGTGGCACAAATCATCGACGGCGTATCGATGAAGCCTCACTCGATATGGGTATGTGTAGATGGAGGAACGGATACCGATATTGCACAAGCACTGTTGAAAAATAAAAGCGCGGGCGCGGGTTGGAATGGCGCGGTGGCTCTCCAAACTATCGATGCCGCTTCAGGGCAAAAATACAGCGTGTTATTTGATCGGCCAACCCCTCGCCATTTTTTAGTACGTGTCACGGTACGTACTGACGCGTCCGTTACCGATCCACAAAATGCCGTGCGCCAGGCAATTACGACCTATTCCGAAAACCAGCTCGACAATGGTACAGGCTTTAAGTTAGGTACGAGTGTCTCTCCATTTGAACTTGCTGCTGCGGTTAACCGTGGTGTGCCAGGTATTTACGTGCAGCTAGTAGAAATCTCTAACCATGAGCCGGTTGAATACGTCACAACTGAAATTAAGCTCAGTATGTGGGAAAAAGCAGTGATCACACCCTCAGCTATCCAAGTGATCATAGAATGAAAATCCAATCGTTCGATTTTTCTGTCGATCTATTGCAAGCGTTACTTTGGCAGTACGACGCCGCCGATAATCTGCGCGGGCTGCTTGAGCGTAAGCAAGCATGGTATGAGCAAAACCATACTGAATTTTGGGAAAAATGGGTACGCGATGTGTTTGATTTGCGTACCGCTAACGATTTTGGGCTGTCGATCTGGTCAACCCTACTCGATGTGCCATTAAGCGTCACTGTAGACCCGACCAAGCCAGACACACCCGTCTTTGGGTTTGGCACCTCTAATAAGAATTTTGGGCAGGGGTGCTTTGGCAGTCAATCGTCCTCAACCAT
>JASSUB010000054.1:0-122155 GCA_031963205.1 Mycoavidus cysteinexigens | reverse complement strand
TAGAATCTGGCTCCCCGACCAGGGCTCGAACCTGGGACCTGCGGATTAACAGTCCGTCGCTCTACCGACTGAGCTATCGAGGAATAAAGAACCCGCTATTCTATTGACGGGTTCAGAAATTGTCAACTAAAACCCTGCAATTTTTATTTGCTCCTGACACTAAAACCCTGCGATGTAAGTGCAATAAGTTTCAACCTCAGTCTAATTTATGACGTTACATAATGACTACGAGCAAAGTGCAACGCCACTTATCTAGCTTTGTCGCGCATTTTATCGCTCGAGCAAGTTCAATTTATTGGGTTTATCTTTCCAATCATCCGCATCGGACAGCGGTGGTTTTGTTTTGGTAATGCTTGGCCAGTGCTGAGCGAGTTCTGCATTCAACTCTATGAATTGTTGCTGTTCCCCAGGCACATCTTCTTCTGCGTAAATTGCATTGGCTGGACATTCAGCAACACATACTGCGCAATCAATGCATTCTTCAGGATCGATCGCAAGAAAATTAGGTCCCTCACGGAAGCAATCGACCGGACACACATCAACGCAATCAGTATAGCGGCATTTGATACAATTTTCAGTTACTACATGAGTCATGCAGCTCATCTCCTTGCAAAAAGCATAATGGCTTAAAGCTATTCAATCAATACAATGGCTAAAATTTATGGGTCCGCGCTCAATCTTAGCAGATTGGCAAAACACGCCAGTATAATCTTTGTTTTAGTTCGGTTAAGCTATGAGCAGATTTTTCACCGTAAAACATGATTGATATTTCATCTTCTGCACCCGTATTGTCCGGTGAGTGGAGCATACCGTTTGCCGGTATGCTCTTGTCGATTGCATTTTTGCCACTCCTCACTCCCGCTTTTTGGCACCGGCATTTTGGTAAGGTTTCGGCATTTTGGACCCTGGCGTTGATTGTGCCTTATGCAGCTATATTTGGCGTACGCGCGGCCAGTCAGAGTGTCGTGCATGCCCTGGTTGCTGAATATATCCCTTTTATTATATTGCTAGCGGCCCTTTATACGGTGGCGGGTGGTATTTGTGTGCGAGGTAATTTACACGGCTCACCGCGGATGAATACAGCGCTACTTGCGCTTGGTACCGCGCTGGCTAGCTTTATGGGCACTACTGGGGCTGCGATGCTGTTGATTCGCCCCTTGCTGCGCGCTAACGATAATCGCCGGCATGTTGCGCACATTGTCATATTTTTTATATTCCTGGTCGCTAATGTGGGCGGCTCGCTCACGCCGCTTGGTGATCCGCCATTATTCCTTGGTTTTCTGAATGGCGTCGGGTTTTTTTGGACGACGGCCCATCTCATTAAACCCATGTTGTTTGTCACCCTTTTATTGTTAGTGTTGTTCTACTTGCTTGAGCGGTATTACTTCTACCAACGTGAAGAAGAGCGTTCGCTTTTTCTGGATCCGACACCTGATTCAGCTTCGCTTTCAATCGACGGCAAAATTAATTTTATATTGCTGGCGTTTGTGCTTGGGCTGGTATTCATGAGCGGTGTTTGGAAGCCCGGTATCACTTTTAACCTATTGGGTACGCCGGTTGCATTACAAAATCTATTGCGTGATGCACTTTTGCTGATGGTGATTTTAGCTTCCTTGCGCTATACCCCAAAGTCAGCACGCGCGGGTAATGCCTTTGTGTGGGCGCCGATTACAGAAGTCGCAAAACTTTTTGCGAGCATATTTGTGACGATTGCACCGGTGATTGCGATTTTGCGCGCGGGTCAGATGGGGGCATTTGGTTTTGTCACGCGGCTAGTCAATGATGAGCAGGGACATGCTATTCATGCAATGTACTTTTGGGCTACCGGGCTGCTGTCATCTTTTCTTGATAATGCACCGACTTACTTGGTGCTATTTAATACGGCCGGCGGCGACGCCGCTCATCTGATGCAGGAAGGGGCCTCAACCTTAGCGGCCATTTCCGCCGGCGCAGTTTTTATGGGGGCGTATACCTATATTGGCAATGCCCCAAACTTTATGGTCAAATCAATCGCCCAATCATCTGGCGTGCGCATGCCAAGCTTTTTAGGTTATATGGTTTGGTCGGGTGTTGTGTTGACGCCCATTTTTGTTCTAACGACGTTACTTTTTTTCTGTTGAAACGCTCAACTTTTACTTTATGCAGGTCAATATTTCCCGATGCCAATATTAATGTTTGCGATTGCTGGTCTAGGATTCGCCCTCGTGCTGATCGTTGTGCTGATGCTTTTTATGCGGATCAGCATACGTACTCAGTTGATAGCATTGCGCACGCGGCTAGACGATATACATAATGCACAATCCCATGCAAGTGAGTGCCTTGAGCGCGAATTACGTAGTGATGTGACTGAAACCGCACGCATGACGCGCGTAGAGTTAAGTACGGGACTTGCGCAATTCCAGCAAGGCTTATTTGCCCAGTTGACCAGTATTGCTACCTTGCAAAACAATCAAATCGATTCTTTTGGGCAACAGCTCGCAAAACTGACAGAGGGCAATATAACCCAGCTTGAAGCTATGCGTCAAAGTGTGCAGCAACAGGCCCAGCAGGCGCGCGAAGAACAAGGCATAGCCCTTAAACGTTTTAGCGATACGCTTAATCAACAGCTGTCACAACTATCTGAAGAAAATAGCCGCCGCATCACCGAAATGCGCGCCACGCTTGAGCAAAAATTAAAAGATATCGAAACAAATAACGCGTTAAAGCTTGATGAAATGCGTCATGTGGTTGATGAAAAATTACACGCGACCCTTGAGCAGCGGTTAGGTGAGTCGTTCAAGCTGGTTGGCGAACAGCTTGAACAAGTGTATCGCGGGCTTGGTGAAATGCAAACACTGGCAACCGGCGTTGGCGATCTGAAAAAAGTTCTGACCAATGTGAAAACACGCGGTACCTGGGGTGAAGTGCAGCTTGGCGCATTGCTTGAGCAGGTCTTAACTCCTGATCAATATGCTAAGAATGTGGTCACGGTGCCGGGCAGCAGTGAGCACGTGGAGTTTGCGCTACGCTTACCTGGCCGTTACGATAACGCAGTGGATGCGAGCGGTCTGACGACGCCGGTCTGGTTGCCGATTGATGCAAAATTTCCTCGTGCCGATTATGAGCGTTTAATCGATGCTCAAGAACTCGCCGATCCGGTGGCACTTGAAGAAGCGTCGCGTGCATTGGATGTATGCGTGCGGCAAGCGGCGCGAACGATTGCGCAAAAATACCTTGCGCCACCGCATACCACGGATTTTGGCATACTGTTTCTGCCGACAGAAGGGCTCTATGCGGAAGTGCTACGTCGTCCAGGGCTAAGCGATGCTTTACAGCGCGATTACCGGATCACTGTTGCGGGGCCTACTACCTTGACCGCATTACTGAACAGCCTGCAAATGGGGTTTCGTACATTGGCCATAGAAAAGCGTTCGAGCGAGGTGTGGCGAGTGTTGGGGGCCGTGAAAACTGAATTTATGAAGTTCGGCGAAGTGTTGGCAAAGACGAAGTCACAATTAGAAACGGTCACGCGTTCAATTGAGGCGGCTGAAACCCGTACCCGCGTTATGCATAAACAGCTACGCACGGTTGAGGCGCTACCGAGCGAGTCAGCGTCTCAGTTGTTGATGGATACTGACT
Organism: Mycoavidus cysteinexigens; assembly: GCA_031963205.1. Classification (GTDB taxonomy): domain Bacteria; phylum Pseudomonadota; class Gammaproteobacteria; order Burkholderiales; family Burkholderiaceae; genus Mycoavidus; species Mycoavidus cysteinexigens_C. The sequence continues at coordinate 118,537 of JASSUB010000054.1, read as the reverse complement.
AAGCTTAGGCACTGACGCGGTTAGCGATGCAAGCTTAGGGTTTAAATTTTAGCAGAATGCCCACAATACGCTCAATGCCGGGCTGTTAAGTGCCTAGGATGCTGCTTGCTGACCTTAAGAGCCTTCAGAGATGTCATCCAGCGTGATCTCAATGCCGCCAACATATGAGGATACCCAGTTATAGATTTGGCAGGCGAGCCATAAGAGCACAAAACCAACGGCAGCATTGATTAACAGTGCGCTCAAGAGCGTGCTGATTTCAAATACGCCATAGCGCATGTAAGCGACGACCACACCCAATAAGACCATCGGTACCGAGAAGGTCAAGTAAATCAGGATCAAAGCTTTTGCAGCTTGGCCCGGTGCAATATAGGAAATTTGCTTTTTCATAGGGTATTTTGCCAGATCAGGAGAGTTCTAACATTGCACTATGGCGTCGGCTCAGGCGACGTCAATGCACAAAGGCGTATCGCGTTATCTAAGTTAATTTGGATCGTAGTGTGATGGATTGCGTAATCATGAGCAAGTGTTTTTGCCACGTCACTCAGGAAATCATCGCCAGGGTGTCCATTTGGCATGGTCAAGTGGACAGTTAATGCATTTTCAGTCGTTGAGAGTGCCCATACGTGTAAATCGCATACGCTGACCACCCCCGGTAGCTTGGCCAGGTAGCGTTCAATGCGCAGGATATCGACGCCAGCGGGTACTGCACCAAGCGCTAGCTGTACCGAAGCGCGCAGCAAGCCCCACGTGGCATAGACAATGAGTAGCACAACGGCGATGGAGAGTGCCGGATCAACCCAGTGCCAGCCGGTCCACAAAATGATCAGCCCACTCACGGCAACCGCCACTGAGATGCCTGCATCGCCGATCATATGTAAAAAGGCACTACGGATATTCAGGTCGCTGCGACTCCCCGCCATGAATAGCCAGGCAGAAAAACCGTTGATCACAGCGCCTACAGTCGCCACAATAAATACCGTCGCTCCGGCAACCGGAGCTGGGTTCAGCAAGCGATGCACTGCTTCCCAGACAATCCAAGCCGAGGCACATAGTAGGAGAGTTGCATTGGCTAGAGCCGCTAAAATGGATGCGCCGCGCAGCCCGAAGGTGTAGCGTGAATCTGGCCGTTTTTTAGCTAGCCAGATGGCGCCCCAGGCTAATGCCAGCCCAAGCACATCGGAGAAATTGTGGCCCGCATCTGCGATCAGGGCTGTTGAATTCGCTAGCCAGCCGTAAATCAGTTGGCTTAAGACAATCGCCAGATTGAGCCCAATCGAGAGTGCGAAAGCCCGTCCGTAGCTGGCAGCGGGACCATGATGACGGTCATGATGAGCATGTGAGTGGCCGCTCATGAACTCTCCTTTAGGTTGAGAATTTTTTATATATTACCGAAATTTTTAGGCTTTGAGCCCCCCACTGGCCCGCTCGATTTGAGCCAGATCGCGCACTGAGCGAACCGCACTAAAACCGTGCGCTATGAGTTGTGCGCGTATCGCAGCCGCTTGATCATAGCCGTGCTCAAGCCATAGCATACCGTCGTTTAGCAGCCAGGCGCTGGCTTGGGCGATAATTGTGTGCAGCGCGGTGAGGCCGTTTGCTTGATCGGTAAGGGCCTGTCTAGGTTCAAAACGTAGATCGCCTTGGGTCAGATGTGGGTCGTGAGCGGCGATATAGGGAGGATTGCTGACAATAACATTAAAACGCTGATTTTTGGGTAGTGCTCTATACCAGTCGCCTGCAGCAAAATGGAGAGAGCCACCGGGCCGGTCAACAGGTAATAGGTAGCGGGCATTCCATTGGGCAATGGCCAGCGCTGCGTCTGAGCGGTCCGTGGCCGTGATGACTGCATCAGGCCGTTGGTGTGCAATGGCAATCGCAATCGCGCCGCTGCCGGTGCCTAAATCAAGCACGCGTGGCGCATCGATTGAGGCAATCGCAGCCAGGGCCAACTCAACCAGTAATTCTGTTTCTGGGCGTGGAACCAGCACCGCCGGGGTGATGCGAAAGTTCAACCCAAAAAATTCCCGCTGCTCAATGAGTTGGGCGATAGGTTCGCCAGCGACGCGGCGTTCTTCAAGCGCATGAAAGGCCGCCACTTGGTCTACTAGCAGTCTTTGAGAGGCCCGCGTGATCAGTTCAGTGCGTTGCCAGCCAAGCACGTGAGCCAACAGGACACGGGCATCAATCGCATCAAGCGGCGATGCGCGCAGGAGTTGGCTTGGGGTGGTGGCTGGCAGGATTTGCTGCATTAATTGGCGTCTCCCAGTGCGGCGAGCAAATCTGCCTGATATTCGCTAATTAGCGTGCTAATAAGGTCATCCAGATCCCCATCCATCAACGCTTCCAGTTTATGAAGCGTTAGATTAACCCGGTGATCAGTCATTCTGCCCTGTGGGAAATTATACGTGCGAATGCGTTCTGAGCGATCTCCTGAGCCGATCAAGCGCTTGCGCGTTGCCGCTTCTTTGGCTTGTTGCTCATGGTAGCGTTGGTCCTGAATGCGCGCAGCGAGCACTTTTAGGGCGCGATCTTTATTTTTATGTTGTGAACGATCATCCTGGCACTCAACAACAATCCCGCTTGGTAGATGAGTGATGCGGACTGCTGAATCAGTTTTATTAATGTGCTGGCCGCCGGCGCCCGAGGCGCGGTAAGTATCGATGCGTAAGTCAGCGGGATTGATTTCAACTTCGCCTAAGTCGTCGGCTTCTGGCATGACCGCTACGGTACACGCAGAGGTGTGAATTCGTCCCTGCGCCTCAGTTTCTGGCACGCGTTGCACGCGATGTCCGCCCGATTCAAATTTCAAACGTGAATAAGCGCCTTGGCCGATAATCCGGATAATGACTTCTTTATAGCCTCCCAGTTCGGAGGGGTTTTCAGAGATAACTTCGACTTGCCAGCGTTTGCGTTCCGCATAGCGCAGATACATGCGCAGCAGTGTGCCAGCAAACAGCGCACTTTCATCACCGCCGGCGCCAGCGCGAAGCTCCAGAAAAATATTGCGCTCGTCGTTAGGGTCTTTAGGCAAGAGCATGGTTTGCAGTTCTTCTTCAAGCTGCGCCATGCGTGAGCGAGCACTGTGCAACTCGTCTTCAGCAAATGAGCGCAGCGCCGCGTCCGCGAGCATTTCTTGCGCGGTGTGTTCATCGGTTAGGGCATGCTGCCATTGTGCATAATGTTCAACTAATGGCGCTAGCTCGGCATGCTCGCGCGTGAGTTTTCGGTATTGATCAAGGTCCGAAGTGACGCCTTCTTTGCTGAGTAATTGATTTAATTCCTTAAGCCGCTGCGAGAGCTGCTCAAGTTTGTACTGCATACTTTGTTTCATAAAAATTAGGTGAGGGCAAGCGGGTGGTTTTTTATCACGAGGCTTTTATCTGCTTGAGGATCTCAATCAAGTTGTTTAAAGGATTGCCGACGCATGGTCCGCTAGGCGAGATCGTTCGCCGCGTGCGAGCGTAACGTGACCGTTATGTTGCCAGCCTTTGAAGCGATCTACGACATACGTCATGCCAGAACTGCCTTCAGTCAGATAAGGGGTGTCAATTTGTGCGATATTCCCTAGGCAAACAATTTTAGTGCCGGGTCCGGCGCGGGTGATGAGTGTTTTCATCTGCTTAGGCGTTAAATTTTGCGCTTCATCAATGATCAGGTATTTGCTGACAAAAGTGCGTCCTCGCATAAAACTCATACTCTTAAATTTGAGTCGTGAACGAATCAGATCTTGCGTTGCGGCTCGGCCCCATTCGCCCGCACTGCTATCTGTTTTCTGGAGAACTTCCAGGTTGTCGTCAAAGGCGCCCATCCAGGGCAGCATTTTTTCTTCTTCAGTGCCTGGCAAAAAACCAATATCCTCACCGACGGGCACGGTCGCCCGGGTCACGATAATTTCGTTATAACGCTTATCATCAAGCACCTGCACTAAACCCGCCGCCAGCGCGATTAAAGTCTTACCCGTACCTGCTTGACCTAACAAGGTGACAAAATCAACGTCTGGGTCCATCAGTAAATTTAAGGCAAAGTTTTGTTCGCGGTTGCGTGCTGTGATGCCCCACACATTATTTTTATAATGGCTATAGTCGCGCAAGGTTTGTAAAAGCGCCGTTTTGCCATTAATTTCACGTACCTGTGCGTGTAGCCCTAGTTCGCCGTTATTGGGCTCAAAATAAACAAATTGGTTGATCAGGAATGATGCGCATTGTGGGCCGGTGATTCTGTAAAGCGTGGTGCCGGTTTTCGTATCTTGCCAGCTTTCCATGCCTTTACCATGGGTGCTCCAAAAGTCAGGCGCTAGCGCCAACATGCCGGAATATAGAAGATCTTTGTCTTCAAGCACCTGATCATTGAAATAATCTTCAGCCGGTAAGCCAAGTGCATGCGCTTTAATCCGCATGTTGATGTCTTTTGACACCAAGATAACCTGTTGCTCAGGGTGTTTATTTTGTAGAGCATAGACCACGCTAAGGATCTGATTATCTGCCTTACCAGGGGGTAAGCCATCAATTGGAGCAAAGGGTTGCAGCTGCGTTTGGAAAAAAAGATGGCCGCCGGCCTCACGATGTCCAAGGCGTGCCAAAGGGATGCCGGTAGTGAGCAAATTACTGGCATTGGCGACCAATGCGTCTAGCGAGCGGCTTGCTTGACGTGCATTGCGGGCGACTTCCGACATGCCTTTTTTGTGGTTATCAAGCTCTTCGAGCGTCATCATTGGCAGATAAATGTCGTGCTCTGCAAAGCGAAATAGGCTTGAAGGATCGTGCATTAAGACATTGGTATCCAGCACAAAAAGTTTACGAGCAAGCTTGGCTGACGTTTGCTGATGAGCCGGCTGAGCGCCACGCGTGCGGCGGCGAGGTGGCGCGTTGGCGGCGAGAGGCGCCGGTGTGCTGTTCGTGGGCCGCGGCACAGCGACAACACTGGGCGCTGGTGCCGCTTTTTCTTTTTCGGGCTGTTTTACCGTAGCTTTTTGGGGTTGTTTTACAGTACGAGCCTTGGCTTGATACGTGTCAAGCGGTAATTGGCTGCCAAGTTTGGTTGGCGCGGTCGGCAAAGGCATGGTCTTCCTTGATATTCAGTACAGGGATTTTACGCTTTTGTGAGCGCTTGCACAGCGTGCAATACTTCCTCAACGTGTCCCGGCACTTTGACGCCGCGCCATAAGTGGCGCAAGATGCCTTGCGTATCGAGCAAGAAGGTCGAGCGTTCGATGCCCCGTACTTCTTTACCATACATGTTTTTGAGCTTAATCACGTCAAACAGCGAGCAGAGTTCTTCTTGCGTATCGGCAATCAAGATAAAGGGCAAATTGTGCTGCGTTTTAAAATTCTGATGAGATTTTAAGCTGTCACGAGAAATGCCGATAATTTCGGTGTTTGCTTGGCTAAATTGGGCATAAGCATCGCGGAAATCCTGACTCTCGGTGGTACAGCCTGGGGTGTTGTCTTTAGGATAAAAGTACAGCACCAGATTTTTTCCACGTAGGCTGCTGAGCGAGAGTTTGCCGGCTAATCCGGTTAAGGTGCTGCTGATAGCGGCTGCACTGAATTCTGGCACGGCTTGATGAAGAGCAATGGACATCAAAATTCTCCTGTTTTACGTTGTGATAAGACAACGGTTTGGGTTAGGGCTGCACAATCAATTCGCCAGAGCGTCCAGGGACTTCCCCCCAACTGACAGGGTGCAAGGGTAATCTATCGAGCTTAAGCGTTGCATAATAATCAGCCAAGGCAACTAATGCATGGCCTTGTGCGCGCCAGCCAGCAAGGAGTTCGGCAAAAGCCGGCGCGAGTTTTTGCCCTTCTAATTCTGCATGTAGGGTGAAGACTTGGGCCGTATCCTGGCCGACTTGCTCTGGCTCAGTCAGCGCGAGCAATTGGCGCACGACTTCAGCGGCGCTGGCGCCATTGATCCCTAATTTTTCATCGAAGGTGGGCAAGGTGGTTGGCAGTTGGACATGGGCTAGCGGCTGGCCATCCAGTGTTGGCCGGTATGGACTGTGGCCGCGGCCGTCGGACGCATAAGCCATCTGCCAAGCGTCAATTTGGGCAAAAGCGGAGGCATTCATTTGCCAGCCGGCGGCGCCGTGAGTCGCCGGTGCTGAGCCAAAAATTTCTATAAAGCGCGCGTAGCTTTTTTGCATCTGGGCCAGCGTCCAGTCACGTTCGCGCTGACGCACATTGTCTTGCCAGAGCACATGATCCCAGGTATGAATGCCACATTCAAAACCGGCATTGCGTACGGCACGCATTTCAGTGGCTGCTCGGCGGCCAATATCTGGGCCGGGTAACAATACGCCATACAAGAGGGTTTTTAAACCATAGTGTTCGAGCACTGAAGTACGTGATACTTTTTTTAAAAAGCCTGGGCGTAGCGCCCGACGCAAGGCCCAGCCGGTATGATCCGGGCCCAGGCTAAACAAGAAGGTTGCCCGCGCGTTGGCGCGCTCTAATAAACGAACCAGCATTGGCACACCCTGACGGGTGCCGCGCAACGTATCAACGTCAATTTTGAGAGCGATCTGAGCCACGTGTGAACGGTCAACTAGGCGGCTGCTAGAGCGCGTGCTTCAGCAGCATGGTTGCGGTAGGCTTTGAAAATTTTGCGCAAGGCCTCATCCATGCCAATGGTAGGCTGCCAGTTGAGCTCAGCGCTGGTATTATCAATGCTTGGCACGCGATTTTGTATATCTTGATAACCTTCGCCATAGTATGCGCCTGACGAAGTTTCAATCAGCTTGACTTGCTCTGCGTTAGAGGCGTATTCGGGAAACTCAGCGGCGAGTTTGAGCATCATCTGGGCAAGTTCTCGCACTGAGAAATTGTTCTTGGGGTTGCCAATATTGTAGATTTTGCCAAGCGCCACGTCGGCCGGGTTGTCAATCATGCGTACGAGAGCATCAATACCATCATCAATATCCGTAAAAGCACGTTTTTGCAGGCCGCCATCGACTAAATGGATTGGCTCCCCACGCACGATATGGCCGAGGAATTGACTTACCACGCGTGAGCTGCCTTCTTTCTGGGTGTGGATTGAGTCGAGTCCAGGGCCAATCCAGTTGAACGGCCGAAATAAAGTAAAGCGCAATCCTTCTTGCATGCCATAGGCCCAAATCACACGGTCCATCAATTGCTTTGAACAAGCATAGATCCAACGTGGTTTATTAATTGGACCATAGGTGAGCGCTGAGCTTTGCGGATCGAATTCGCTGTCCGCGCACATGCCATAGACTTCTGAGGTTGATGGAAAAACGAGATGTTTACCGTATTTAACGGCTGAGCGAACGATCGGTAAATTGGCTTCAAAATCCAACTCAAACACACGCAATGGCTGTTTGACATAAGTCGCAGGCGTAGCAATCGCCACCAGCGGCAGAATCACGTCGCATTTGCGGATATGGTATTCAACCCATTCTTTATTGATCGTGATATCGCCTTCAAAGAAATGCATTCTCGGGTGTTGAGTGAGATCCCCCAGGCGATCTGCTTGCATATCCATACCAAACACTTCCCAATCGGTTGTGCTGAGAATACGCTTAGATAAATGATGGCCAATGAAGCCATTGACACCCAAAATGAGAACTTTTTTCATGAAATCAAAAGCAAGAAATATGGAGAGGCATCTAAAGAGAGCATCCGTAGGCTAAGTATTCGTCATCTCTGTCAGCTCAGCCGAGCTAATAGAGCGTCCTTGGTGCTGCAAATCGTGAATCACAATAGCACGGCCATCGCCGCATATGCCAAATAGCGTATTATCCACTATCTGTAGGCCTGACGGCAAATCAGGGCAGGTTAACTGATCAACTGCGACGAGCCGGGCGCGGGCAATAACGAGGCGTTTGCCATGTATTTCAGTAAAGGCGCCAGGGTAAGGCGGGGCCACGGCGCGAATCAAATTATAGATTGTCTGCGCGGGCTGGTGCCAGTCGATACGTCCGTCTTCGGGTTTACGGGCGCCGCAATAACTGCCCTTGGCGAGAATATTTGGCAGTCGAGGCGCTGTGCCTGATAGTAATGCCGGTAAACTATTCCATAGGGTTTGCTCGGCGGCGACGGTGACTTTATTGAAGACTTGGGCTGCGGTGTCATCCGGTAAGATAGGCACAGCCGTTTGGGCCACGATCGCGCCCGCGTCAGGTTTGGCGGTCATTTCATGTAGTGTCGCGCCAGTTTGTGTTTCACCCTGCACAATGGCCCAGTTGACGGGTACGCGGCCGCGATATTTGGGTAGCAGTGAGCCGTGCATATTAAATGCGCCTTGCCGCGCCAGTGCCAGCAGTTCAGGGTTCAGCATATGCCGATAATAAAAAGAAAAAATAAAGTCGGGGTTGGCGGCGCGTACCGCTGCGAGTAGTTCGCTGGCGTGTCCATCTGTGGGCATGAGAGTGGGCAGACGGTGTTCGGCGGCGACCGCAGCAACGCTGTCAAACCAGATGTTTTCAGCCGGATTATCTTGATGTGTTACCACCAAAGCAACTTCGACGCCGTGCGCTAGTAACACTTGCAAACAACGTACCCCAACTTGATGATAGGCGAAGACAACAGCGCGCACGGTCATGATTGGCTAGGGATTGTATGCGTATGATGGTTTGTTTCAAGCACAGTTTGGACCAAATAACGCGGCCGCGCGCGCACTTGTTGATAGATGCGCCCGATATATTCGCCAAGCAACCCCAACGCAAGAATAATCACCCCAAATAGAAAGAACGTAATCGCAAATAGCGTGAATACGCCTTGTACTTCAGCGCCAACGATGAAGCGGCGAACCATCAGCAAGATAAACAGTGCAGCCGAACCCAGCGACAGGAAGATGCCGATGAATGATAGCCATTGCAATGGTGCCACCGAGAAACCTGTGACTAGATCGAAATTAAGCCGCATCAGGCTATAAAATGAATATTTCGATGTGCCAGCGAAGCGCTCTTCATGCGCTACTTCGATTTCTACCGGGCGTTGTGCAAAAGTATAGGCGAGGGCTGGGATAAAAGTATTCAACTCACCGCAGCGATTAATGGTATCGACAATGTGGCGGCTATAGGCGCGCATCATGCACCCTTGATCTGTCATGCGAATATGCGTGATACGTTCGCGCAACTGGTTCATCGCGCGCGAGGCTTTACGGCGCCACAGGCTATCTTGCCGCTGATGGCGGATCGTACCAACATAATCGTGGCCTTCACGCATTTTTTGCACGAGCTTGCCGATTTCTTCTGGCGGATTTTGTAAATCGGCGTCAAGTGTCACAATGATTTCACCGCGCGCCGCCTCAAAGCCGGCAAGTATGGCCATGTGTTGTCCATAGTTACCGTTGAGTAAAATCACGCGCGTGCTATTGGGCTGTGCGCGAAACTGGTCAGCGAGTAAGGCCGCGGACTGATCTTGGCTACCATCGTTCACAAAAATGACTTCATAGGGTAACGCGAGTGCGTCCAGGGCTTTATATAGACGATCAAATAATGCGCTCAGTCCGGCTGCTTCGTTATAAACCGGGATGACCACGGATAATTCAGGAGTTTTCATTTGACTAGATGAGATGAATAGTGTTCGCAAATTTCATTAACCGCGGCCACGACCCGTTTGACATCATGCTGCTGCATAGATGGAAAAAGAGGCAAGGTCACAATGCCAGCGCCAATGCGCTCGGCATGCGGAAACATATTAACGGTGAAACCGCGTGCTCGATATAATTTGAAAAGATGAATCGCGGGATAGTGCACGCCACTGCCAATGCCCCGGGTGTGTAGTTCAGCCATAAAACCAGCACGGTCAAGGGTGAGCGCCGACAACGGCAGCACAATTTGAAACATATGCCAATTAGTATGCTCAAAATCATCGGGCGGTAATTCTACGCCGAGCGCTACTGCCGCCCCGTTCGCAAAGTGCTCAAAATACGCTCGAGCGAGTTCGCGTCGCTGCTCGGTAAAGCGTGCTAAATGCGGTATTTGTCCCAGGCCGACACGGGCGGCGACATCGCTCAGATTAAATTTGCCACCCAGGACATCAACCTCCATGCCATCAAAGCCGCTACGGGTCACGCCCTGTAGGCGGTACTTCTGTGCTAAAGAGGCTTCGGCCTCATCATTGAGCACTAACGCGCCGCCTTCAATTGAAGTCAGATTTTTATTCGCATGAAAACTAAAGGACACCAAATCACCCATCGCGCCAATGCGTTGGCCGCCCCAGCTTGAGCCAAGCGCTTGAGCGGCGTCTTCAATCACCCGCAGCCCATGTGTGCGCGCAATCGCGTATAGCCGATCCATATCGACTGGCAGCCCAGCGAGGTAAACTGGCATGAGCGCTTTAGTGCGGGGGGTGATTGCTTGTTCGAGCAAATTGAGGTCAAGGTTACGCGTGAGCGGATCGATATCAACAAAAACAGGTGTTGCGCCAACTTCGATAATTGTATTACTGGTCGCCACCCAAGACAGCGGAGTGGTGATGACTTCGTCGCCTGGCCCGACTCCTGCGATGCGCAAGCCGATTGTAAGTGTAGCAGTGCCAGAATTGAAAGTCCGTACCGGACGTCCGCCGACATAATCGGATAAGGCTGCCTCAAAAGCGAGATTTTGGGGGCCAGTTGTAATCCAGCCGCTGCGCAAAACATCGGCAACACCAGCGATCGTTTCTTCATCAATCGTTGGGCGGGTAAAAGGCAGAAATTCTTGACTCATCAAGATATCCTTTACGAATTAAGTAATAGGGCGTAGTGAGTAAAGGTCCGCATAGCCGGCGCATTAACCGCGTGCAAGGACATAAACGCCAAGCAAAATGATGCCGGTGCCTACTAAGCGCTGTAACGTCAGCGTCTCACCGAAGAAATAAGCGGCCAGCAGGGCATTCACCACATAGCCAAGCGATAACATTGGATAGGCGATTGACACATCAACTCGTGATAAACCAACGATCCATACTACGAGGCTGAAAGCATAACAGACCAGGCCGCCGATAATAGGCCATTGCGCCATCAACTGTAGCCCGACAGGTACAATATTTGCTCGGCTGAACTCGAATGGGCTGACGGCATTGACACCGGCTTTAAGTAAGAGTTGGGCGCTGGTGTTGAGTAACACGCCGCCTAAAATGCAGGATAAAGCGATTCGATTCATACGCAGGATTTAGGAAAAGGATTAAAGTCCGATTCTAATCCTTTTCTAGGGCAACGCGAGACGGTCGAAAGCAGATCAAGCAATGCGGCTTCATATTGCGCCGTACCTTGGTCATCAGTCCAAGGCTCATCATCATCACATTACCTGGCTGCTCAGTATTCATTGCTAAAAAGGGCAGGGAGGGCACTCTTAGCTGGGATCTTGAAGCGCGGCTATAAAAAGTTTGTCAAAAACGTCAGGATCTGCATGGAATGCTTTTTGTGCTTGCTTAATGTCCGCTAACGTGAAGCCAACAACATTCTGGGCTTGCGATTCACTATCGAATTTATCCCCATTTTTTTTCAATAATGTGAAAAAATGGTCAGATTGATATCTAATTAGGCTTTCAAAGTCTTTAAAATCGGATGAATTGTTTTGAGTTAGATCGATTGGAAGCTTTAGTTTATAGACTTTATTGACTATCTCAATAACACGCAGTATTTCTTTGTATTCTCCTAGAAGACCATGGTGTTTTTTATACTCATGGAAATTCATTCTACTAGCATCTACGAACATAGATTCATTGAATTCTTCTTCCAATTCGGATAATCTAGCCTCTTCGCCTTTAGTCGATTGGTAAAATTTCAAGAATGCTTGACATTGTTTTTCTGTAATATAGTGAGATTTGAATGCGCTAGCTTGAGCTGCTTTAGAGCATTCACTATCATTAGCCGTTTTTTCAAACTTAGGAGCATAAATAAGCATTATATATTTTTCATACGCCTGCGGTGTGATGAAAGTTTCACCTAAAGCTTTATTGACTGCATCGATGGCGCAGTTGTTTCTGTTGGTTGTCTCTACAAAGTAGGAGGGTGTTTTGATTTCAGAGTGTTGAGTGTTTGCTCCCCCTTCCCCAGCGCCGCCCCCACACGCAACAACAAATAGTTGAAAAAATATTATTAAAGAAAACTTAAGGGCTGCCATAAAATCCTCACCAAATCTAATTCAATATATTTTATCAAATAGTACATTAAATTACGGGATGCGTTTTTGCTTGGTTAAAAAAGTTGTATTGAACGTGAATTTTACTTGAAAAAGCGATTTTCATCTTATATGGTGATAGCTAACCACCATATAAACGATGATGGTAATGCTAAATTATTTATCATTATGCTGGCTTAGCAATAATCACGCGATGCGGATCACGTGCGATCACTCGCATGGGCAATCCGCGCGCAGCAAGTGATTCATAAAGTGACACAGGCAATAATGCAAACGCGTACTGCTCTTGTTGCCAGCGTTGCATCCAGAGTTCGAGTGTGGCTACCCATTTGTGCGGTTCCTGCTCAATGCCAAAACGGAGTTCATCTGGATGCTCAACCATGATCATGGTGCGGCGTAAATAAAATGGCATCGTGTGGTCGAGCATCGTGACCGAATAAAATGGCGTATTAGCCGGCGCTTTTAAGAATTCGGCTTGTACGGTGCTGGCGAGTGAGGCGCCAGAACTTATCCGGCCAAACACCTCATGGGCATTGCCGGCAATGGTGATGGCCGCTAACCAGCCGCAGGCATAAACCAATAGTGCCTGCATGGTCGCTGAGGGTTTATCGCGCGCGTTAATCCATGCAGAGAAAGCAATGCCGATCAAGGCGGTGGCGAGCGCGAGATAAACCCAGCTTTGATAAGTGCGATACAGTGCATTTTCGGCTGGTGTACTGCCTAAATAGCCCAAATATAATGCGCCAGCGCAGCTAAATATAATGAGTATGGTTTGGCCGATCAGATGACGGCGCCATTGCGTTTTTTCAATCAGAGGTAAATAGCGGCCAAGCAAAAGTGCTATCGCAGGCGCGATTGGCAGGATGTAGGAAATTAGCTTTGAATGCGAAGCACTAAAGAAAACAAAAATGAAAGTTGACCAAACCAGAAGCAGCTTGACTGGCGAGAAACCATTCGACTGCGGTGAGGATTTGAGCGCATGCCGTATACTTTGCCAAAGGATGGATAGCCATGGCAAAAAACCAATTATGAGCACGGGCACAAAATAATAAAATGCCCCAGGGCGGTTCTGCTCGGATGTTAAGTAGCGGCGAAATTGCTGAACAATAAAGAAAAACTCGAAAAATGCAGGATGGCGCTGTTGAATCAGCACGAACCATGGCACTGTAATGGCCGCAAAGATCAAGCCGCCGCTGAGCAAATGAAGCCGCTTCCAGAGGGCCCAATCGCGCGTGATGAGGGTATATAAAACGAGTACCGCGCTGGGTAAGACCGCGCCAATTAATCCCTTACTTAATACCGCCAGCGCGATTGACGCCCAGCACAACCACATCCAATTGCGCATCGCAGTGGCTGAAATCCCTGGACGCTGCGCTAGCAATAACGCACATAAACCCGCTTGCATCCAAAATGCTAACCCCATGTCAAGCACATTAAAATGCCCAAGCAAATTCCAATAGGGCGCGGAGGCAAGTGCGACTGCTGCAAAAGATCCCGCGCGCGCGCCAAAAATGCGCGCGCCGGTAAACCCTACTAATAGCACGCCGCTAAAGCCGCACAATGCTGTGTACAGGCGTGCTTGCCAATCGCCAATGCCGAACCAAGCGAAGGTCGCGGCGTTAAACCAAGTTTGCAGTGGTGGTTTCTCAAAATAGAGATAACCATTGTAGCGTGGCGTGACCCAATCGCCGCTTACCAACATTTCCCGTGCTATCTCGGCATAACGACCCTCATCGGACGGCACCAAGTGGCGGATATTTAATTGCATAAACCAGATCAGTGCGAAGAGAACGCACCACACCAGCAAAGTCTTGCGGGAGAAGGGCTGTGATGAAGAAGTGTTATGCATAAATAGATACGCGTAAGAAAGTTAGGGTTTGGCGGTCTGAATATATCGGCTTTTATTGTGCCTCATCGCCCGTTTATTGTCGGACTTACCTTGGTAAACATCTTAAATCATTTCAATTAGCAGCGCGGCAACAACTTGGCGGCCTTCGGCAACTAAAATATTATAAGTACGGCAGGCTGCATAAAGATCCATCGTTTCAACGCCAATTCTGCGGGCAGTCAGTGCACGAATGAACTCAGCAGAAGGGAAACGTAACTGTGCGCCACTGCCAAAAATGACGATCTCAATCTCTTCGGCTGGCGCAGAGGTCGTTAACATGCTGAAATGCTCGTTACTTAAGGCGCTGAATGACGATACTGGCCAGGTTTGTACAGGTGTTTTAGGTCGTACCAGTATGCTGTGAGTGTAACGTTCTCGATTAATCTCAACGTATCTTGCACCATAGGCGGTGATAGTATTGTGCGTCGATGAGGGCTCTGGGTGTAATTTCAAGACGATATTTCCGAAAAGCCTAAAAAAATAAATACGAGCGACAATTTGTCTAAAGGGACCAATATGAAACGTCGTTTAGGCGAGGCTGGTTAACGATATAGATTGATTGCATCACGCGTTTCCTGTGCGGCTTTGCCTGCTGCTGCGGCAAAATCATGGCCATTACTGGCATATAAGATTGCGCGTGAGGAATTGATTAACATACCCAAACCCTGCGCAGTACGCCCAGCTTTGATGGTGGCAGCGATATCGCCACCTTGCGCGCCGATGCCTGGAATGAGCAATGGCATGTCGCCAACAATCTGGCGTACAGTGGCGATTTCATTAGGAAAAGTAGCGCCCACCACCAAACTAATCTGGCCGTTTGTATTCCATTTCTGGCTCGCATATTCGGCGACAATTTGATAAAGTGGGCGTCCATTGCTTTCAAGAAACTGTAAATCGGAGCCGCCTGGATTAGAGGTCCGGCAGAGTACAATGACGCCTTTATCTTGATAAGCGAAGTAAGGCTCAATCGAATCGAAACCCATATAAGGATTCACTGTAACTGCGTCTGCTTGATAGCGTTCAAAGGCTTCGCGTGCATATTGCTCAGCCGTACTACCGATGTCGCCGCGCTTTGCATCAAGGATGACTGGTAAGCCAGGATATTCGGCGTGAATATACGCAATGAGCTGCTCAAGCTGAGCTTCGGCACGGTGCGCTGCGAAATAAGCAATTTGTGGCTTGAAGGCACACGCATAAGTAGCGCTTGCATCGACAATCATGCGGCAAAATTCAAAAATTTTATCGGAACTTCCCGTGAATGGAACTGGAAAACGTGCCGGCTCGGGGTCAAGGCCGATACAGAGTAGCGAATTAGTGTGTTGCCAAGCGTGAGTTAGGTTTTGAATAAAGGACATAGCAAAAAACTCTGGCGATTGCGTAGAAAAAATAATGGTTTCATACCAATACGGATTGATTGATAATTATCTTGATTGGTTAATTTAATGGGGTGTGAGAAAACATGGCACAGGTATTAAATTTAAACAAATTGGCTCGGTTTTGAGCAATAATTAAACGATTTTTGAGTGCTGATATAGCGCCGCGTTGCGGGTTGAGATAGCAATTAAGTTAGATTGCCTAACAATAAGAGAGCGGTGGTAATCGTGAGTGCCCCGCCTAGGCGCGTTGCCATTTGCGCAAAAGGCATAAGCTGTAGGCGATTAGCCGAGGTTAGGATAGCCACATCGCCAATGCCGCCCATGCCGCTGTGACATGCATTAAGAATCGCTCCTTCAATCGGGTATAGGCCGACCCAGCGGCCGACAAAAAAACCAACCGTAGTAAGGGTCAACACCGTTACGACAATGGTGACAATATTCGCTAAATTAAAAGCCGCTACTAAATCACTCCAGGGCGTAATCGTGACTCCAATCGCAAAGAGTAGAGGGTATGTGACGGTCGTCGAGAAAAAGCGGTAAACTGAACGTGCTCCATCCTCTAACTTGGGAGAAACCGCATAAGTCAACTTAGCGAGCACCGCTAGAAAGAGCATTGTAACCGGAGCCGGTAGGCCAATCAGTTTATGTGTGAGGATGCCTAGGATATAAAGCGTAATCGCGATCATGCCGGCTGCGGCAATATTTTCGACTGAGGCTAGATTTGTATCGTTTTGCTTTAATAATCCACCATCATCGGCGGCATGCAAACGCCCATTGCCAGTATAATCGGGGCGGCGTTTACCGAGTTGGTTAAGCAAGCCAGCGCAGATAATGGCGGTTAAATTGCCGAGCATCACCGCAGGTAAAACCTGGGCAAAGAGTTGCTGTTGGGGCAGATCCATAATATCGGCATAACCTAGGGTAAGAGGGATTGCCCCTTCGCCGATACCGCCAGCCATAATAGGGATGACAATATAAAAGAAAGTACGGTGTGCGTCCAGGCCGAAGGCCATGCCAGTGAGGGTGCCTAGGATAGCCGCGGCAATTGAGCCGGCGGCAAGGGGGATAAAGATTTTAGCGAAACCTCTTACGATGGTTAGGCGGTTCATACTAAGAATACTGCCAACGACTACGGAGGCGATAAATAGATACAGGATGTTAGTGGATTGCCAGAAATCGTTGATTGAGCTGACTAACTCGTTGGGCAAGAGTTTGTAGTAAACGAGACAAGAAGGTAAAAATGTAGTGACAATGACGGGGCCGCCGATTCGGCGTAGCATAGGAATGCGGGCGCCCAATTCGGCACAAGTAAAGCCGAATACGGTGAGTACCGCGATCATGACCGAAATATCGTTTGGAATTTTGTTTAAAGCAAGCAGAACGCTCAGACAAACAATGATCAGGCAGTATACCGGCAGTGGCACAATACCAACGTGTTGGTCCATACAGTGGTGCCAATTGTCCGACCAGGATTTTTTGCTAGACTTGAGCAATTTCGCTACAGAGGCACTAGGTAAGGAAGTATGTTGCATGTATGCGTCCCCTTAGGTGCTGCTTATTTTTATTAATACCCTAATTTAAGAAATCTTAAGTTTTGGTTAATATCAACCTGGAAAGTATAGTTAGCAAATCGTTATTAATCTAATGATTTTTTCTTTAAAGTTGATTCCATTTGGTTATCAAAATTTCTGAGAAATAAATATGCGTACAGTCTCGCTCACTCCCCAGGCGCTTAGCAAGCAACTCAAATTTAGACATTTGGTGTTGCTCGACGCCTTGGCGCACACGAAAAATATGCGTTTAGCTGCGGAACAAATGTATGTGACACAACCCGCGGCGACCAAGACTTTGCATGATCTAGAGGAGTTACTGGGGATTTCGTTATTTGACAGATTGCCGCGCGAGATGCGGCCCACTGAATTGGGTGCATTGGTGATTGCCTATGCCCGGCGTGCGCTTAATGATCTCGAAAGATTTGTGAATGAAATCAATGTGAAGAAAGAGGGCGGCTACGGGCATCTCGTCATTGGAGCTATCCCTGCTTCATTTGGTAATGTGGTGACCGCTGCTATCAAAGCGATCAAACAACGGCGCCCATTACTAACAATTAAGCTTTTTGAGCAAAGTAGTGATCAATTACTGATTGGGCTTGAGCAGAAAAAATTTGATTTCATTATTGGGCGTTTCACCGAAAACCGACAGAGAGAGATTTTTAATTTTGAGAGCCTTATTGATGAGACGCTGTGGGTTGTGGTCAATGGACAGCACCCGCTGCTTAAGAAAAAGAAATTGAGTATCAATGAATTGGGAGATTGGCCATGGATTTTACAGCCCGCTTCTAGCCCATCTCGTCAGCTTATGGAGGAAAGTTTTGTGCAAGCCGGCATGGCTATGCCAGCGAATCTGACTGAAATACCTTCGGCTTTCCCGATGCTGCAACTTTTACAGTCTAGTGAGATGGTAACTTTACAGCCGCGCTCAGCGGTGAGAGATTATGTTAAACGCGGAATATTAGGGCGCTTGCCGATCAAATTTGATCGTAAGCTAAACCCTTATGGGATAATCACTCACAAAGAAGATATATTGTCCGGCAGCGCGCAGGAGTTTATTGTTACGCTGCATGAAGTCGTGCGTGGAATGGATTAAGCCCTTGGTGTGTTTTTGCCCAAAGTAGGGCTGATTAACAACAATACACCAATCACTCCGGCAATGGCTAAGGCCAACAGGCCAGCGCGCTGACTTTCGAGTAGCATCTCAACGGCTGTTTTGAGATTGGGCGCAAGGAACCCGCCGAGGTTGCCTAGCGCATTAATCAGTGCAATTCCACCCGCTGAAGGGATGCCGCCAAGGTAACGCGTGGGGAGGGTCCAAAATAGCGGTTGCACCGTGACAAAACCAGATACTGCAAAACAGGAAGCAATTAATGCCAGGGTCAAATTTGTGCTGAAAATTAAAGTTGTAATCCCCAGTACCATCATGATTAACATACCAATCGCGAACTGCTGATGGCAATTAGTACGATCAGCGTGTCTTATTGCAAAATACATCACGATGACCGCACATAACCAGGGAATTGCGGTTAGCAAACCGACTGCAGTACCAACGTTCGAATCGAGTAAACCAGCAATGTGCGTTGGTAGATAGAAAATAATGCCGTATACATTGAGCTGGATAATAGAATAAATCAGCGCCAACCGCAGTACGCGCATATCAGTGAAGGCTGAAAATAATGTTTTTGGGCCTGACAAGAGTTTTTGTTGATTTTCATGCGCAAGCTTACTTTCAAGTACTTCTTTCTCTGCCTCAGTTAACCATTTTGCTTTGTGCGGTCGATCGACAAGATAAAAAAATGCAATCACGCCGATTACCACGGCAGCGAATCCTTCAACGAGGAACATCCATTGCCAATTTTTGAGCCCAAAAACATGACCCATGTCGAGCAACATGCCTGATATAGGGCTGCCAAATAGTAATGCGAGTGGTAATCCGAAATAGTAAATACTGAGTGCTCGACCGCGCTGTTGAGCAGGAAACCAATAGGTTAAATACAGGATCACGCCGGGGAAAAATCCCGCTTCTGCCACGCCGAGCATGAAGCGTAATGCGTAAAAAGTTATTTCATTCTGGACAAACATCATTGCGGCTGACACAAAACCCCAGACCACCATAATGCGGCTTAGCCATAAGCGCGCGCCAACGCGATGCAAAATTAAATTACTCGGGATTTCAAAACAGGCGTAGCCGATGAAGAAAATACTTGCACCAAAGGCAAAAGCCGCATTACTGATACCAACGTCGGCTTGCAATACATTTTTGACAAAGCCAACGTTAGAGCGATCGATGATCGCAATTGCGAACATCAGAGCAACAAAAGGAACCAACCTCATGCGGCTCTTGGCAATGGCGCTGGCTAAATGCTCACGGTTATTTTTGTGGCTCATTTTTACCCCTTTTATTAATTTTCCCGGAGAAAGGGAAGTCTCTATTTTTACTGTTAATGTCGCAGTCGACGGCTTCTAACAAATCATTGACAATAGTTAATATAGACGATTTTACGTTTTTTGGTGTGTTTTTCTTGGTGAGGGAGGCGTCACAAGCGGCAGTAGAGCGATCATCATACCGCCAGGTAAAGCTTTGATGTTGGATTTATAGGAAGCTGAAGCATGATAACCTTCTGATATCAACTTATAAAATAGCTAGCATCAAAACGATTAATTCGGTCTAAATTGAGATCGAGCGTTGTCGAATTACTTCTTCCATTCCACCCCCTGTGGAAACTCGAAGCGAGTCAGTGACTCTGCATGCATGGTGATGCTATAACCGGGTTTTGCTGGTGGCATATAATGCCCATTCTTGATTGCAACCGGCTCGATGAAGTGCTCATGCAGATGGTCTACATACTCTAGCATACGATTTTCGAGCGAGGCAGACACCCCAATGTAGTCAAATATTGAGATGTGTTGCACGTATTCACATAGCCCTACACCTCCAGCATGTGGACAGACTGGGACGCCAAATTTCGCAGCCATCAAAAGCACAATAAGTACTTCATTTAAACCACCAAGCCGTGCCGCGTCAAGCTGGCAGAAATCGATCGCACCGGCCTGTAACAATTGCTTAAACATGACGCGATTATGTGCATGCTCACCAGTGGCTACGCCAATGGGTGCAATGTTCGCGCGAATTCGAGCATGGCCGAGAATGTCATCCGGGCTAGTTGGCTCTTCAATCCACCATGGTTTAAATTCAGCTAAGCGACGCATCTTCACGATAGCTTCATCGACATCCCACACTTGATTTGCATCCATCATGAGCGTACGTTGCCAGCCGATTTCTTCTCGTAACATACGTGCGCGTTTAATATCTTCCTCAATGTCACCACCGACTTTTTGTTTAAAGTGTTTCCAGCCCTGTGCTATACCTTCACGTGCAAGTTGACGTATCTTCTCTTCGGAATAGCCAAGCCAGCCGGCTGATGTTGTATAGGCTGGATAGCCGTGTTTACGCATTTCCCGTTCACGCATAGCGCGGGTGGGGGCATGGTGCTGTAGCATTTCCAAGGCCTCATCAGGTGTGATGGCATCTGTTACAAAGCGGAAGTCGAGACAGCGAATAAGGTCTTCTGGGCTTAGGTCCGTTAATAATTTCCATACAGGTTTGCCCTGCGATTTAGCCCATAGATCCCATACAGCGTTAACCACGGCAGCAGTTGCCAGGTGGATTGCGCCTTTTTCAGGTCCGATCCAACGTAGCTGGCTATCGCTCGTGGTGATGTGTCGCCAGAATTCGCCCATATTCGCGGTGATTTCTTCTAGTGTAAGTCCAACCACGAGTGGGGCTAAGGATTTAACTGCAGCCACGCAAATTTCATTGCCTCGGCCAATCGTGAACGTCAGCCCATGCCCTTCGAGGCCTGCCGGACTATCCGTCTCAAGCACCACATAAGTCGCAGAATAATCAGGAGCCTTATTCATTGCATCGGAACCATCAAGCTCACGGGAGGTTGGGAAGCGAATGTCTCGGACGATAAGATTATTGATAGTCGTATTTATAGCGGCACCTTTGAATCAGAAAACTAAAAAACTTCGCGCCTTTTGCACCCAGTTGAGAAAGTGCTAAGTGACTTTCCTCTTAAGCTGCTACGATAGCGCGCTGAGCATATACTGATTGCTTCAAACGTATGAATGTCACACAAATTATGGTAACACGAGATCCTAATAAAGTATGGCATGGACATTAAAACGCTACGCTACTTCGTCGCCATTGTTGACTATGGCAGCTTAACTAAAGCAGCTGAAATTGTGCATGTGGCGCAACCGGCACTCAGCCAGCAACTGACCGCTCTCGAAGCAGAACTCGGCGTGCAATTGCTACAACGTAGTTCTAAACATGGCGGCTCTGCTGACTCTAAGGGTGCCAGCGAAGCGGGTTAATCGCTAACAAACTTAGACCTGAGGAAAAGGTGGGCGGTACAATGTCTGTTTTATTGGAATTACCGCTGCTATGTCGCTCTTTTCTATTACCGGTGCGCAACTTGCGTTTGGCCATGTTGCGCTGCTGGACCGTACAGATTTCTCAATTGAAACCAATGAGCGCGTTGGCCTGATTGGTCGCAATGGGGCCGGTAAATCGTCGCTACTGAAAATCGTAGCGCAGCTGATTGTGCCTGATGATGGCGTGAGCGCGCGGCAGCAGGGTCTAGTCACGGCGTATGTGCCGCAAGAACCGGTCTTTGCTGATGGCGAAACGGTGTTTGAGGCAGTGGCCTCAGGGCTTGCCGCCGGCCGCGCGTTGCTTGATGAATTTAATACGGTGACTGCGCAGTTGGCCGAAACCCATGAATCGAGCCAATATGATGCACTGCTGGTGCAAATGACAAACCTGCAAGCCAAACTGGATGCAGCGGATACGTGGCAGTGGTCCGCCCGGGTTGAGACCCTTTTGACTCAGTTGGCGTTGGATGGCAATGCGCTGGTGCAGACTCTCTCGGGAGGCGGGCAAAAACGCGTCGCGCTGGGTGCCGCGCTGGTGGCGCGCCCGGATTTATTATTGCTTGATGAGCCAACCAATCATCTTGATTTTGACGGCATGCGCTGGCTTGAAGAATTACTCATTGCACAACGCGCCAGTGTCTTGTTCATTACCCATGATCGGTCTTTCCTTGATCGGGTGGCGACCCGCATTGTTGAATTGGATCGCGGTCGCTTACTCTCTTTTCCAGGTAATTTTGGCGCTTATCAGGTCCAAAAAGCACAGCAACTAGAAGTTGAGCGCATCGAGAACGCAAAATTCGACAAACTACTCGCGCAGGAAGAGGTGTGGATTCGTAAAGGGGTTGAGGCGCGTCGCACGCGTAGCGTAAGCCGGATTGGGCGCTTAGTTGAAATGCGCACAGAACGCGCCCAGCGGCGCTCAGTGCAAGGCAATCTAAAACTAAATGCTAGCCAAGCAGAAAAGTCAGGCAAGTTGGTGGCGGAGCTTAATGAAGTGTCAAAGAGCTATGATGCGCGTGTGCTGATTAAAGACTTTTCAGTGACTGTGACGCGCGGCGACAGGATTGGTTTAATCGGTCCGAACGGGGCCGGCAAAACAACGCTATTGAAGCTTATCCTAGGTACTGTGCCACCAGATCAAGGCCAGGCGCGTACCGGCACCCAGTTACATATTGCGTATTTTGATCAGATGAGAGCGCGACTCGATCCTGAGCAAACCCTGCTTGAGACAATTAGCCCAGGCAGTGAGTGGGTCGAGATCAATGGGAAAAAAAAGCATGTAATGAGTTACCTAGGTGATTTTCTATTTGCGCCTGAACGCGCGCGCTCACCTGTAAAGTCCTTATCAGGCGGCGAACGTAACCGGCTGTTGCTGGCCCAGCTTTTTGCCCGCCCCTCGAATGTGCTCGTATTGGATGAGCCGACTAATGATCTGGACATTCCGGCGCTTGAGTTGCTTGAGGAATTGCTCGCCGAGTATGATGGCACGGTGTTATTGGTGAGCCACGACCGGACTTTTCTCGACAATGTTGTAACCTCCGTCATTGTGGCTGAAGGGGGCGGCGGGTGGCGCGAATATGTGGGCAGTTTTACAGATTGGCAGATTCAGCATGCGCGCGCAGCGCAAAGTGCACCAGCCGGAGCGACCAAGAATACGGGTGCTCCCGCCTCCAAAGACCGTGCGGCAGATCGTCCTATACAACGTGCACTTAAACTGTCTTACAAGCAGCAACAAGAGTTGAGTGCCTTGCCCGCTAAGATCGCGGCGCTTGAAGCCGAACAAAAGGCAATCAACGAACAACTTGTAGAGGGCTCGATTTTTATGCAAGATGCGCAACAAGGCGCGCGACTGGCCGAGCGTCATGCGCAGATAGAAGATGAGTTACTCGCTGCACTTGAACGCTGGCAGGCGTTGGAAGCAAAATAGAAGCTACATTTTTATCCTTTTTCCTCATGGCTATTAAAAGAAATCTCCCTGCATATAGCGAAGCGTCGATTAAAGTATTGAAGGGCTTGGAGCCGGTCAAACAGCGGCCGGGCATGTATACCCGTACTGAGAACCCCTTGCATATTGTGCAAGAGGTGATCGATAACGCCTCTGATGAAGCGCTTGGCGGTTATAGCCGGCAAATTATTGTCACTTTGCATATCGATGGTGCGGTGAGCGTTGAAGATGATGGGCGAGGTATTCCATTTGGCTTACATCCTGAAGAAGGCGCGCCGGTGGTTGAACTCGTCTTTACACGGCTTCATGCGGGCGGGAAGTTTGATAAAGCGGCAGGCGGCGCTTACACTTTCTCGGGGGGGTTGCATGGCGTCGGCGTGTCAGTGACCAATGCATTATCGACGCGGCTAGACGTCACTGTATGGCGAGAAGGTAAAGTGGCACAAATTGGTTTTGTGCATGGTGAGCTCGCGCAGCCGTTAACTGTGCGCTCAGTGGGTCGCGGTGAGAAAAAATGCGGCACGCGAGTCACCGCATGGCCAGACCCGAAATACTTTGATGCGGCACATTTGCCAGTCGGAGAGCTGCAACGGTTACTACGTTCAAAAGCAGTTTTATTACCAGGTGTTGAGGTTTGCCTGGTGATTGAAAAAACCGGTGAGCAGCAACGCTGGCAATATGCAGATGGCTTTCGCAGTTATTTACAAGAGGGGTTAGCGGGTGCTGAGCTACTCATCCCGCTTTTTGAAGATGAGCGTTTTGTTGGCGCAAACCGCAACGGTGAGGAGAATTTCGCCGAAGGGGAGGGCGCCGCCTGGGTGGTTGCTTGGAGCGAGGCAGGTCCGCTGGTGCGTGAATCCTACGTCAATCTGATTCCGACTTCTGCCGGCGGCACTCATGAAGCGGGTTTGCGCGATGGCCTGTTTCAGGCAATTAAGGGTTTTATCGAACTGCAGAGCCTGCTACCAAAGGGGATTAAATTACTGCCAGACGATGTGTTTTCGCGCGTTTCATTTTTGCTCTCAGCCAAAATCCTTGATCCACAGTTCCAGGGGCAGATTAAAGAGCGTTTAAATAGTCGCGATGCGGTGCGTTTGGTTTCATCTTTTGTGCGTCCGGCGCTTGAATTATGGTTGCACCAACATGTTGAGTACGGCCGTAAACTGGCCGAATTAGTCATTCGACAGGCACAGGCTCGTACGCGTGCTAACCAGAAAGTAGAAAAACGCAAAAGCTCTGGGGTGGCAGTGTTGCCAGGCAAGCTCACGGATTGCGAATCGACAGAGATCGCGCGCAACGAGTTGTTTCTGGTTGAAGGGGATTCTGCTGGCGGCTCCGCTAAAATGGGGCGAGATAAAGAATTTCAAGCGATTTTGCCTTTGCGCGGCAAAGTGCTGAATACTTGGGAAATGGAGCGCGAGCGGCTCTTTGCGAATAATGAAGTACACGATATTGCGGTCGCCATTGGGGTGGACCCGCATGGGCCGGCTGATACGCCGGATTTATCGGGCTTGCGCTATGGCAAAATCTGTATTCTGTCCGATGCAGATGTGGATGGCTCTCATATCCAAGTATTATTGATTACTCTTTTCTTTAAACATTTTCCACAGCTTATCGCGCGCGGTCATTTATGTATTGCGCAGTCGCCGTTATTTCGGGTTGATGTGCCTGCACGTGGCAAAAAGCCAGCGCAAAAACTATATGCTTTGGATGACGGTGAACTGGCTTCTATTCTCGATAAGCTGAGCAAAGATGGGGTGCGGGAGCAGCAATGGAGCATCAGCCGCTTTAAAGGACTAGGCGAAATGAGTGCTGAGCAGTTGTGGGATACGACGATGAATCCTGATACTCGGCGTTTGCTGCCGGTTGCTTTGGGTGCGCTGGGGTTTGAGGCGACGGTAGGCATGATGACTATGCTAATGGGCAAAGGTGAAGCGGCTGCGCGGCGTGGCTGGCTTGAAGAGAAGGGGAATGAGGTTGAAGCGGACGTTTAAGGTTATGGCGGAATAGCGGCCGCCTGGAGCCTGTCAGTTTTTTTTGTGTAAGGAGGCGTCACTAAAAAATTACAGCCTCATTTAGGATAACTCAAACACCCTGAAAAGGCTGGTTTTGCTGGTTTTAAATGCCAAAGCTAAATGCCATCTGCGCAAAACGTAAATTAAACAGAGGTTTATGCCCGCTCAGAAAAGCTAAAGGTCCTTCAGTTGCGATTTGTCCAGTTTCCCGTGCCGAGTTGCACGCGGGCTAGCAAATTACCTTCGGCCACTTGAATTGCACCTCTTTGCGACCACTGTGCAGTCGGTGATGGAATACGCCACCAACCAGGCAAAGCATGCTCACGAGAAGACCCTACTGTTTGCATGGTTAAGAAAGCTTTTCCTTGAACTTCAGTGGATTGAAGCCACAGTTTATGTAAAACATGATTCTTTGGAATCATTTGATGGAGGATCTCGTCATTCCCGAAGACCGACTTCAACTGCTGTTTGCCGATTTATGCGGGGCTTCGATTAGTACGGCGAGCCTTGCCTGCCTGTCGTACTTTCCATTTAAAAATTTATTGTGTAGGCTGATGATTTTGTGTGTAAGGACATGCTATAAAATTCAATAAAAGAAACAGTATACTTAACAAAATATAAAATAGTCTTTTTGAGAAAATATGAAGTTAATGATCAGAGTTGTATTTATGGCTATGTTGACTTGATTAAAAATTCTTTCTGGTTTATCTTAAGTTAAGCTTTCTTGAAAAGCTTAATATTTAGTGTAAGTGGAAAAATATTTCTTTAATTTTAAGTCGAGATGAAAATGTTAAATAAACTAGCTTTGGTAGGTGCGGTGAGCATATCGCTTGTGGGTTGTGGAGGTAGTGATAGCAATGAGAGTAGTCATAGCAATGGGAGTGCAACTCAAGCATCTGTGAGCAATATCTTTGCAGGGAGGCGTATAACGATTACAATTGGAGGGTCTAGCGATGGACGAGCTTCATTGAGTTATATTGGAAGTGGAATAATAAATCTAGGTAATGATACACTTAGATTTCTGCGTGTCTCGGAAGCTGAACGCACTGAAATGGTGTCAGCTGGATTAGAGGATGGCGCTTTGCTGTATAGAATTGGAGGAAAAAGTGAGACATTTGCTCTGTTCGATAAAGTTGAATTAAATATTCAATTAAATCTAAAACAAGAACCAGAGGACGCACTGAAAATTAGGCAGGTATATGTCGAGGATGGAAATCTGGTTTACGCAGAAATTGATAATACAAAGAATCCTGAATATAAAAAAGAAGCGAAGGAGGATGGGACGTATTCCACTGTAAAATTAACAGCCAAGGTGCCAGGGCCAGGCTATTACGCTGTTGAATTCGCGGATCCTGACATTCTTCTACCTTCTCAGCAAAACTCTTCAGCAGACGCAGCAGAAACGCTTGTGGATAGTAAGCGCAGCAAAAAGCTGTGATAGCAGCTATTTCTGAACAGCAGTAACTTTATATGGGCTAAGCTTGACACTCATTCAAGCTTAGCCCAATATAAACATTGAATGGAACAACAAAACATCAACTTCACTACCCCTAACGGGGTAGACACTGAATTTCTAACGCTCGGTGACTATGCAGAACGCGCCTATCTTGACTACGCTGTCAGCGTAGTCAAAGGCCGTGCGCTGCCCGAAGTGGGCGATGGGCAAAAACCTGTACAGCGCCGCATCTTGTTCGCGATGAGTGAGATGGGGCTCGCCGCCGATGCTAAACCCGTTAAATCGGCACGCGTGGTGGGCGATGTGCTGGGTAAATACCACCCGCATGGTGATCAATCCGCTTATGACGCTTTAGTGCGGCTCGCGCAAGATTTTTCATTGCGTTATCCATTGATTGACGGCCAAGGTAATTTTGGCTCACGTGATGGAGATGGTGCTGCCGCTATGCGTTATACCGAAGCGCGCTTGACGCCAATTGCCCGGCTTTTGCTGGGTGAGTTGTATGAAGGCACGGTTGACTTCATGCCGAATTATGACGGGTCGAACGAAGAGCCGAGAGGCTTGCCGGCACGCTTGCCTTTTGTCTTGCTGAATGGTGCTTCGGGGATTGCCGTTGGCTTAGCAACTGAAATCCCATCTCACAATCTGCGTGAAGTGGCGCAAGCGGCGATTGCGCTGATTCGCAATCCAAAGCTTTCCCATGCAGAACTCATGACAACTCTTCCTGGGCCGGACTTCCCGGGAGGGGGGCAAATTATTTCAAGCGCTGATGAAATAGCTTCTGCCTATGAGGCAGGGCGGGGCAGCCTGAAAGTGCGCGCGCGCTGGAAAATCGAGGAGCTTGCGCGTGGCCAATGGCAGTTGGTGATTACTGAGTTGCCGCCTAATGCATCGGGGCAGAAGGTGTTTGAAGAAATTGAGGAACTGACTAATCCAAAGCTGAAGGCCGGTAAAAAAACGCTCACGCCTGAACAACAACAGACGAAGCAGCATCTCCTTTCCTTACTCGATACGGTGCGTGATGAATCTGGGCGGGAGGCAGCGGTGCGCCTTGTGTTTGAGCCAAAATCAAGTCGTATCGAGGTGGATGAATTTATCAATACGCTGCTTGCGCAGACCAGCATGGAGTCTAATGTCGCACTCAATTTGGTGATGATTGGCACAGATGGTCGGCCGCGCCAAAAGCCATTGATAGAGATTTTGCGTGAGTGGATTGCGTTTCGTTTTGTGACGATCACGCGGCGTAGCCGCTTTCGACTGGCAAAGATGGAGGATCGCATTCATATTCTTGAAGGGCGGCTGATTGTCTTTTTAAATCTGGATGAAGTGATTCGTATTATTCGTGAAGCAGATGAGCCAAAGCCTGCATTGATTCATGCATTTGATTTAAGTGAGCGGCAAGCTGACGATATTCTTGAGATCCGTTTGCGGCAGCTAGCACGGCTCGAAAGTATCAAACTAGAAAAAGAGTTAGCAGAACTGCGCGATGCGCGCACCAAACTGCAAGAACTGCTTGGCAGTGAGGCAGCAATGAAGCGTTTACTCATGCGCGAGCTAGAGGCGGATGCTAAACAATACGGTGATGAGCGGCGTACGCTGATTCGGCAAGAACGGCGTGCAGTGATTGAGGCGCGTGTGGTCGATGAGCCCATCACGGTTGTTATTTCGCAAAAAGGCTGGGTCCGCGTGCACAAAGGCCATGGACTGGATGCCGCTCAATTTGCGTTTAAGGCGAGCGACCAGCTGTATGGTGCATTTGAATGCCGCACGCCAGATACTTTAATTGCCTGGGGTAGCAATGGCCGCGTTTATTCGGTCCCGGTTGCAACCCTGCCCGGTGGGCGTGGTGACGGGGTCCCGCTCACGTCGTTGCTTGAGTTGGCGGCGGGCACGCAGCTTTTGCATTACTTTGCCGCACCGATTGAACAGCGGCTTTTACTGTCGATGAGCACCGGTTTTGGTTTTATCGCCAAGATTGGCGACATGGTGAGCCGGGTTAAAGCGGGCAAAGCATTTATGACCCTCGATGCACAGGCCGTACCGCTATTGTCGGTGCCGTTGTTGCCGCACGCCTCGTATGTCGCATGTTTATCAAGTAGTGCTCGTTTACTTGTATTTAGTCTAGATGAGTTGAAAACTTTAGCGGGTGGCGGGCGTGGCTTGACCTTAATTGGATTAGAGGACGGAGAAACGCTGGTGCAAACAGCCGCCTTTGGAGCGGCTGGCTTAGTCTTGACCGGTGTTGGGCGCGGCGGCAAACTCGCCGAAGCAACTTTGTCGTTGGCAGCGCTGGCGCCAGTGTTAGGTAAGCGTGCTCGCCGTGGCCGCGCGCCAGCGATCAAATTCAAAGCAACCGGTCTGCGGCCAGCGTAAGCTTAAAATATTTTCATACAGTTGTGTCCAGCACATGCGCAATCGCTTGTGCAACGACTTCAACGTTCTTCGTATTCAATGCCGCCACGCAGATACGGCCGCTACTGACAGCATAAATGCCAAATTCTGCTTTTAAACGCTCAACCTGCTGAGCGTTTAATCCTGAATACGAAAACATGCCGCGTTGGCGGCTGATAAAATTAAAGTCGCGTTTTGCACCATATTGTTTCAGCCTGGTAATGAGGCTGCTGCGCATCGATAAAATCCGGCCGCGCATTTCGCTGAGTTCTTCTTCCCACAGCGTGCGTAATTCTGGTGAGCTTAGGATGGCCGCCACCAAGGCTGCGCCATGAGTGGGCGGGTTTGAGTAGCTGCAGCGGATCACTTGCTTGAGCTGTGATAGCACGCGCTTGGCTTCATCTTGGCTTGAGGTAATCACTGACAGCGCACCAACTCGTTCGCCATATAGCGAAAACGATTTTGAAAATGAATTCGCGACAAAGCTATTGATGCCCGCCTCGGCAAATAGCCGGATGGCTGCAGCGTCTTCCTCGATACCTGCGCCAAAACCTTGATAGGCAATGTCAAGAAATGGAATAAGTTCGCGCTCTTTAACAATCTGCACCACTTGTTGCCATTGCTCGGGATTCAGATCAACGCCGGTTGGATTGTGGCAACATGCATGTAATACGACGATCGTGCCTGGTGTATAAGTATTTAATGTGCTACTTAAGCTAGCAAAATCAACGTTTTGTGTTTCAGCATTGTAGTAAGGATAGCTCAGAACCTCAAAGCCGGCAGCTTGAAAGATCGCGCGGTGGTTTTCCCAGCTTGGATTACTGACCGCGACTTTGGCATTTGGCTTGAGACGTTTCAGAAAATCTGCGCCGATCTTTAATGCGCCGGTGCCGCCTAGAGATTGGGCGGTGACAATGCGACCTTGCGCGATCAGTGGTGAGGCATTGCCAAATAATAATTTCTGGACGGCAGCATCGTAAGCGGCGATACCATCGATCGGCAGATAACCGCGGGGGATAGCGGCTTCAATGCGCGCTTTTTCTGCTTCACGCACGGCGCGCAATAATGGCAGGCGGCCTTCGTCATTAGTATAAACGCCAATTCCGAGATTGACTTTAGTTGGGCGTGTATCGGCACTAAATGTTTCATTTAAGCCCAAAATAGGGTCGCGTGGTGCAAGTTCAACAGTAGCAAAGAGAGTCATGAGAGTTGCTCAAAAAAAGGACAGGGTAGAATAAGGACATTCCGCCTAAGAACCAAAGGCACCGGTTGAGTCTATCACTCAACCGGTGCCGAGCAAGATATTGCGGTTATTTAGGCTCACTCCATTATTTTATCCAAAATGACTGATCTGCGGGAAAATCAAGATAAGTTGGACGAAGCGAAATTTATCACTTTCGGTGACTCTCCTTATCAATTGTACCAACCCTATCTCCCTGCTGGCGATCAGCCAGCGGCGATTGAGCAGTTGGTCAGTGGGCTGGAGGATGGTTTGTCATTTCAGACGCTGCTGGGCGTAACCGGCTCGGGTAAAACTTTTACAATGGCAAACACCATCGCGCGGCTTGGCCGGCCGGCGATTGTGTTTGCGCCAAATAAGACCCTTGCAGCACAACTGTATTCGGAATTTCGAGAATTCTTCCCACGTAATGCGGTTGAATACTTTGTCTCTTATTACGACTACTATCAGCCAGAAGCCTATGTGCCGCAGCGCGATCTTTTTATCGAAAAAGATTCATCCATTAACGAGCATATTGAGCAAATGCGGTTGTCGGCAACCAAAAGTTTGTTGGAGCGGCGCGATACGATCATTGTGGCAACGGTGTCGGCCATCTACGGGATTGGTAATCCAGGCGAATATCATCAAATGATTCTGACGCTGAGAATGGGCGATAAGCTCGGCCAGCGAGAAGTCATTGCGCGCTTGATCTCAATGCAATACACGCGCAATGAGACAGATTTTCAGCGGGGTACCTTTCGGGTGCGGGGCGATACGATTGATATTTTTCCGGCCGAACATGCGGAAATGGCGGTGCGGGTTGAGTTATTTGGTGACGAGATTGATTCATTATATTTATTTGATCCGTTAACTGGCCATATCCAGCGCAAACTTTCGCGCTTTACGGTATATCCGTCTTCTCATTACGTCACGCCACGCGATACCGTTCTGCGCGCGATTGAAACCATCAAAACAGAGTTGCGCGATAGACTCGAATTTTTTAATGGTTCAGCAAAATTACTCGAAGCGCAGCGGATTGAACAGCGCACCCGTTTTGACCTTGAGATGCTGCAAGAACTCGGTTTTTGCAAAGGGATCGAAAACTACTCACGTCATTTTTCGGGAGCGGCCCCTGGTGAGCCGCCGCCAACGCTGGTTGACTATTTGTCGCCTGATGCTTTGATGTTTCTGGATGAGTCGCATGTGTTGATTGGCCAATTAAATGGTATGTACAATGGCGATCGGGCGCGTAAAGAGAATCTAGTGAACTATGGTTTCCGTTTACCGTCTGCACTTGATAATCGGCCACTTAAATTTACCGAGTTCGAGAGCAAGTTACGCCAAGTTATTTTTGTTTCGGCGACGCCTGCCGATTATGAGCAACGCGTATCTGGGCAGGTGGTTGAGCAGGTGGTTCGGCCTACGGGTTTGGTCGATCCGGGAATTGAAGTACGTCCAGCCCGCACGCAGGTGGATGATGTATTAGCAGAAATCCATCAGCGGGTGCAGGTAGGCGAGCGTGTACTCATTACCGTATTGACCAAGCGCATGGCCGAGCAGTTGACCGAATTTTTGTCTGAGCATAACGTCAAAATCCGTTATTTACATAGCGATATTGAGACCGTTGAGCGGGTCGAAATTATTCGCGATTTACGGCTCGGTGTGTTTGATGTGCTGGTAGGGATTAACTTGCTGCGCGAGGGGCTCGATATTCCAGAGGTTTCGCTGGTCGCAATTTTCGATGCAGACAAAGAAGGTTTTTTGCGGGCGGAACGCTCGTTGATTCAAACCATTGGCCGCGCCGCACGTAATGTAAATGGTAAAGCGATTCTTTATGCGGACAAAATCACCGGTTCAATGAAACGGGCAATGGATGAAACTGCACGCCGGCGCGCTAAGCAGCTTGCGCACAATCAGGCTCATCAAATTACACCCACTGGGGTGGTCAAGCGGATCAAAGATATTATTGACGGTGTCTATAACATTGATGATGCACGCGCTGAATTGAAGGTTGCCCAAGAACGGGCGAAATTTGAGGGGATGAGCGAGAAGCAGCTTGCTAAAGAAATTAAACGACTCGAAAAGCAGATGATGGAGCACGCGAAGAATCTTGAGTTTGAACAAGCGGCTCAAGCCCGTGATCAACTCGCTTTACTACGGGCGCGAGTTTTTGGTGCGGATACTCGCGATGCGCTGAGCAGCGTAAGCGAGTGAAATAATCTTAACAATAAGTCATTTCCAACTTGAGAGCAAGCTGCTATAATGCCGTCCTTAGTGTGCGGCTGTAGCTCAGTTGGATAGAGTACTTGGCTACGAACCAAGGGGTCGTGGGTTCGAATCCTGCCAGCCGCACCAGTGTTTATAAGCCTCTCAGCAATTTTTTGCTGCGGGGCTTTTCCTTATGTGGGGGATTTTTCTTTTAAAGCATCCGTGCGATACACGAGCACGATAGAATCGATGCTCATACCAACGCTATAGCACGGCCTAATGGTTTAGGCAGCGTCGTTCCCAAGTCCATGCGTTTCTAAATAGCCCTGTTGTCCGGGCACTGGAATAGCTCTATGGCCAAAGCAAGCTAGATCCACTTGTACTTTCCTGTATCGACTATAGTTTTAATTTCTGCAATAGGCTCCTCATTTGATGGAATGCCGATCACTTTAATACTGGTTTCTTTCTCTGGCCAAATGCAATGCTTTTATAGCGCGATCGCCCTGCTATTTATGGCGTTTGTTATTGACGACAGACCTCATTGTAGGATAATCTAAAAAAATTATATATTTCCAGCGTAGCAGATTAGAAGAGGGAATTTACGTATAAGTTGTGCCTATCGCGCCACTGTTTTGAGTTCGATATGCATCTAAATGAAGAGCTTTAAATAAGTTAAGACTTGGCGCAACCCTAGGTAATTCCCAGTGATTGTGGCTATATTAGGCAATCACGCTATAGCTTTATAACTATAATAATTTTCCTCAGGAGACAGTTGATGGAAACGGATTACTCTGAACAGAAGCTTTCGTTTTTGCAGCGCGCGGTGGCGTCGAAATTGCAAATGGTTGGAGAAATCGTCGTAGCGGGCCAGCTGTGGATCAGGCGCAG
The DNA here is from genome assembly GCA_031963205.1 of Mycoavidus cysteinexigens. Classification (GTDB taxonomy): domain Bacteria; phylum Pseudomonadota; class Gammaproteobacteria; order Burkholderiales; family Burkholderiaceae; genus Mycoavidus; species Mycoavidus cysteinexigens_C. The sequence continues at coordinate 85,070 of JASSUB010000054.1, read as the reverse complement.
GGCCACTGTCGCTACCCGTGGCGCTTGTCTTATTGATACTGGTACGCGCAGATTAACGCGATTCTGATGTTTAGTGAACATTTGCTGACCTTGGGTAATGCGGCACGCGAGACAAACAATATTGACATCGCAAAAGCGCGCATTCGGTGACCCTGCAGCAAAGCATTCTGTATTTATTTGTGCGCCTGTTACGGGCGTAATGTTGGACCTGTTCCGATAGATCAAAGTACTTCAAAGTCGGAGACGCCGTTACTTACGATGCTGACTCTTGGCGCCGTGCTGGTCGACTGTCTGTTGCCACGCATTGGGTGAGCTATGCAAGGTGAGGATGACGTGCCGATATCTCAATGGGGTTTGTTAAGATGAATGCAGCTTATGTGTTTCCTGGTCAGGGCGCTCAATACAAGGGGATGGGGCGGGACGTTTTCGACGAGTTTCCTGATTACGTACGGCAAGCGGATGAAATTCTGGGTTATTCGATCAAGGCGCTTTGCCTAGAGGATCGAGATCGGGTACTCAGCAAGACCGAATACACACAGCCTGCTCTGTACACAGTCGGCGCACTGATGTACTTGGCTCAAGCCCGCAAAGGTCATGCCGACGGCGTGAGATATCTTGCAGGTCATTCTTTGGGAGAGTATTGCGCGCTCTTCGCTGCCGGGGCCTTCGATTTTTCGACCGGCCTTAAACTGGTCCAACGCCGGGGCCAGCTAATGAGCCAGGCTCCGAAGGGGGCGATGGTGGCAATTATCGGATTGAGCGTTGAGAGGGTGCGCGACCTTTTACTAACATCCAACCTGGAGGCGGTCGATCTTGCCAACATCAACTCTGGCGATCAGATCATCCTCTCCGGTCTTTACGATGACATCCATTCGAGTGAGACGAGATTGATCTTCGAACAGGCCGGGGCCAGGTACATCCCGCTGGACGTGAGCGCCGCATTCCATTCGCGCTACATGACGGAGGTTGAGCGACAATTCTCCGACTATCTCGCTGGCTTCGAACTGCGTCCCCTGAAAACCGATGTGATTGCGAATGTTACAGCTCGTCCGTATCCGCGCGATGACTATGCCAGTCTGCTCAGCCAGCAAATCTCAAGTCCGGTGAAATGGTATGAAACGATTTCCTGGCTGTTGGCCCGGAACTGCCGCAACATCGAGCAGATCGGCCCCGGTGCCGTCCTGACAAAGCTGACCAGTTCGATCATGAAGACGCCGATGCCGATCGTCAACGATCCTGTGGCAGCACCGCTCAAGACACACGGCACGAACGGCACGGTCTTCATGTATGGCGGCCAGGGAACTCAATACTTCCAAATGGGGCGGCAGCTATACGACGAGAATCCTGTCTTCCGTCGGCAGTTGGACGCATGCAGCGCGCTCGTCCAGCCGGAACTTGGGCAATCGCTGGTGCAGATTATGTACGATGACCGCCGCCAGATCTACGATCCGTTCAATGCGATTCTTCACACCCACCCAGCTCTCTTCAGTATAGGGTACAGTCTGACGGCAGTGATGCGCGCCGCAGGCATTGAACCGAGGGCTGTGCTGGGCTATAGCCTCGGCGAGTACATCGGGCTGACGGTGGCCGGCTGCCTATCCTGGGAGGACGGATTACGTCTGACCATGCGGCAGGCGCAAGTCCTGGCCAACGATTGTGCGCTAGGCGGCATGCTGAGTGTACTGGCGCCGCTTGCTCATTTCGACCGCTATCCGGACGTCTATCAGGGCGTTGAACTGGCTGCTGTTAACTTCGCTGAAAACTTCTGCGTTGCTGGCCCTAGGGCCGCACTGGATCGCGTGAAAACCAGCTTGAGCGAGATGGATGTTCTGTCGCTCGAGCTGCCGGTCCTGTACCCATTTCATTCGAGCCATCTCGAGTTCGTCAGGGCTAAGGTCATGGCGCTCGCTGATGGCGTGGAAATGCGTCCTCCTCGTATACCTTATTACTCGTCCACTTACGGGCGTACGGTCGAAGCGCGTGATCTGCTCAACCCGGGTGAGTATATCTGGAACATCGTCCGCAAGAAGGTGGATTTTCATGCACTGATTCGGGGACTCGCATTGGGGACCTCACCGAACGTCTTTGTAGACCTGAGTGCGACGGGTTCCCTGGCCAATTTCATCAAGTACACAGAGCTTGATTCCAAGCGATATCACCACGCGATCAATCGGTTTGGAAAGGACGTGGCGAGCCTTTCCAGCTTGTTGCACGAACTCAGACAGGACTACCATCATGCGGGCTGACCTTGTTTCTCAGGCATCGAACCAGACATCGCGGGACTTCCCCATCGATGTGGGATTTCACCATATTTTTGGGTCGATAGCGCGCACTCGACCGCATGCGATCGCCATCAGCGATGGCGATCGACACTTGAATTATGCAGACCTGGACTGGCACAGCTCACAATTGGCGGGCTACCTAGTTGAGCGGGGTGTCGCGCTGGGTGCCCGGGTTTCGATCTTTATGAACCGTTCGGTTGATCTAGTGGTGGCGATGTTGGCCGTCGCTAAGGCGGGTGGCGCTTATGTGCCGCTCGACCCAGCATATCCGGAACAGCGGCTGCGCGACATGCTGGCGGACAGCGGCACTTTGCTGATCCTCACGCATGGCGTGCTCGAAGAAACCGCAACTGCTTTGGCGGGCGGAAGATGCGAGTGCATCGTGATCGACGCACAGTGGTCGCGGATTAGGATGAGCCCGGCCCAACCAACCACGCAAGCCTTGGTAGATGGACAATTAGCCTACGTGATCTATACGTCGGGCAGCACAGGGCAGCCCAAGGGCGTGATGATCAGCCACGCTGCGCTGACCAATTTTCTGCTGTCGATGGCGGAGATGCCTGGCATGGCAGACGATGATGTGCTGCTCGCCGTGACCACGCATTGCTTCGACATTTCCGGCCTGGAGCTCTTGCTGCCGCTTGTCAGCGGAGGTCGCTGTTGGCTCTGTCCGACGCAGACAGCGGCGGACGCGCATCGGCTGATGGCGCTGATCGGTCAGGTCAAGCCGACGATGATGCAGGCCACACCTGCGACCTGGATGATGCTTTTTCAAGCGGGCTGGTCGAATGCTGAACAGGTCCGGATTCTGTGCGGTGGTGAGCCATTGTCGGATACATTGAAAAACTTCTTCGCGCAGACGCGCAGCGAGATTTGGAACATGTACGGGCCGACTGAGACGACGATTTGGTCGACCGTCGATAAGCTGGATTTTGCGCAACCCGTGTCCATCGGCCGGCCGATTGCCAATACCCGCATCTACATCATGCGGGAAGATCAGAGCTTGTGCGGCATCGACGAGCCAGGCGAGCTCTGCATCGCGGGCGCAGGGCTGGCCGAGGGTTACTTGAACAAGCCGGCGCTCACCGCCGAAAAATTCATTGCCAATCCATTTGAACCCGGCGGCCGTTTGTATCGCACGGGCGATCTCGCCTGCTGGCGTGCACAGGGTGTCATCACCCATCTTGGGCGCATCGACAACCAAGTGAAGATTCGTGGCTACCGGGTGGAAACGGGTGAGATTGAGGCGCGCCTGGACGCCTATCCGGGCATCCGCCAATCCGTGGTGGTGGTTAAGGAGAATGCCGGGGGTGGTCAGCTAGTGGCCTACTGGGTGCCGGCGGATAGCGCCCGGCCCAGCGGCTGGTCGGGCGAGGCGCTTCGGATCTATCTCAGTGAACATTTGCCGGGCTACATGGTCCCGGCATTTTTTATTGAGCTTGAGCAGATTCCATTGACACCGAGTGGTAAGCTGGATCGGAAGGAACTGTCTCGGCGTCCAGTTTCGGCATCGAACAGTGTGCAGAGCGCCGACAGCGGTGAGGTGGTGCAATACATCATTAGCGAGTGGCACCGGTTGCTCGGGGTCGATAATATTCGCGCTGACAGTCGTTTTGTCGCTATCGGCGGTGACTCGATCACAGCGAATATGTTTATCACCAACCTCAACCGGACTTTCGGTTGCGAGCTCACGGTCGCCAGCTTGTCGCACGACGAAACGCCATCGAAGATCGCCCAGTTGGTGCTCACGCCTAGCCTACTGGCCGTCGCCGAATCTGCCGGGGGAACGGCACGCACGCGGGATACCGGGTCGGTGCACGGCGCAGATCGACATGCGCTGCCAAAAGCCGCGCGCACTGATCGAGAAAGTATGATGGAACACGCTGGCCAAGGTGGCGCGCGGGGCGTCGAACGACATGACATCGCAATCGTCGGCATGGCGGGTAAGTTTCCGCTCGCGGATACCGTTGAGGCTTTCTGGGATCATGTGGTGAACGGACGTAACTGCATTTCTGCTGCTGCGCTTGCGCGGCCGGCCCTGCTGGGTGACAACGGCGGTGCGGCGCAAGACGCGACCGACTTGGCGGCGGCATGGGGCGGATTTATGTTGGGCGTGTTTGATTTCGATCCGGCGTTTTTCCGGATTTCGCCTCGGGAAGCTGAACTGATGGATCCGCAGCAACGCCTCATGCTGACCTGCGTCTGGCATGCGCTAGAAGACGCGGGAATTGCGCCCGAGGTATTCCGGCGGCGGCGCAGCGGTGTCTTCGTCGCCGCCTCGCAGAACAACTACGCGGTCGATGCGGCGAAGTGGGCGGAGAACAAGGGCTATCTTGTCACGGGGCATGTGACGTCGATGATTCCAAACCGGATCTCGTTTTTGCTCGACCTGTTTGGCCCGAGCGAATGCGTCGAGACGACCTGTTCGTCGTCGCTGGTCGCCTTGCATCGTGCGGTCAGAGCGATCCGCTATCGAGAATGTGAACAGGCGATCGTGGGTGGTATCAATCTACTGATCTCGCCGGATTACTTCGAGAGCTACCACGCGATGGGGCTCTTGAGTTCTGACCAGGCGACCCGGACCTTCCAGTCCGAAGCCAGCGGATATGTACGTTCCGAGGCCCTGGGCGTGGTCATTCTCAAGCCGCTTGAGCAGGCGATCGAGGACAATGACACCATTCATGCCGTCATTAAAGGCACCAGCGTTAATCATGGCGGGAGTGCGGCGTCGCTCACGGTGCCTAATAAACAGGGGATTGCGGCCGCGATCCGAGATGCCATTACCGACAGCGGAATCGCCGCCGAGACGATCGGCTATATCGAAGCGCATGGTACGGGATCGCTGGCTGGCGATGATATTGAAGTCGACGCCTTGCGGTCCGCGCTCGAGCCGTTGGTGGGCGATGGCTGGACGCATCAGGACTGCATGTTAAGCGGCTTGAAGCCCTCGATTGGACACTCAGAAGTTGCCTCGGGCATGGCGGCGCTCATCAAGGTCGTGTCTGCCATACGCTATGGTGTGATCCCAGGTACGCCTGGCATTCGGGAGCAGGACGTGGCCGCCCGCTGGCCCGGGATTCCTTTTCGCCTCAGTTCCGCCAATCATACCTGGCAATCGGCACGAGGCCCGGATGGCAAGCCGTTGCCACGTCGGGCAGGTATCAACAGTTACGGTTTCGGCGTCAATGCGCATGTGATCGTCGAGGAATATCAGCAAGCGGATGGAGCGGCCCGCGACCTGCCCGTGGCGGCGAGCGGCGGTGCGCCGTATGTTGCCGTATTTTCAGCGCGCACAGCACATGAGCTGGCGCTCGTCCTGCAGGACATGCAAGCTTTCTTGGGCCGCAATCCCAACTGTAATTTCGCGGATTTGATCCATACGCTCCAGGTCGGGCGGCAAGCGTTGGAGGTGCGACTTACGATCGTTGCCGCAACGGTGTTCGAGCTTACCAGCAAACTTGAACAGGCGACGCGGATGTTGGCCGCAGCGGAGCCAAATGCGTCTAGCGTAGCCCACAGCCTTGGCGACGTGTTTTATTCGGGCGTACCGCTGGGCGAAGCGGGATCGCACGGCAGCTACGCCGTGGCGGATCTTGATGCAAACCCGGCAGCGCTCGCCAAAGCCTGGACCTCTGGGGGCCGGGTGCGTTGGGCTGGCATTGGCGGTATTTATAGGCGTTTACCCTTGCCGAAATATCCGTTTCAGCATAAGGAATACTGTGCCGGGCGCAGTGTGACGAACACGGCGAGGCGGAAGCGGATCTGTGTCGTTGGTGCTGGGCCTGGCGGCCTCGTCATGGCGAAATCGCTGTTGGAGGAGAACCACGAGCCGGTCGTCTACGAAAGCCAGCCATCGCTCGGCGGCGTTTGGAACCTCTCACGGGACAAGGTGGTTGGCACCTATTCGACCACCCGCTTTCAGAACTCGAAGGACACAAGTTTCTTTTCGGATTTCTATCCCGGTGATATGGAGGACATGTTCCCGAGCGTTCACGACGTGCGCTCTTATCTCGAAGCGTATGCGGATCGTTTCGATCTGAAACGCCATATTCACTGTGGGTCCAGGGTGACCTCAGTGAGGGAAGTCGGTCAGCGGTGGCAGGTCGAGATCGAGACGGGTGATCAGCGCCGTATTGAGGAATTCGACGGCGTTGCCCTTTGCCACGGGCGCTATCAGATTCCGCGTCGGCTTGAAATCGAGGGGCTCGACACGCTCAAGGGCCAGCTGCTCCATGCCGGACAGTACTTCGATCATTCGCCGTTCGTGGGCAAGCGTGTCCTCGTCATCGGTAACGGCGTCAGTGGTATGGACATTGCCACCGAGGCGAGTAAGGTCGCGGACGCGGTGTACTGGAGCATCCGCTCGCGCAAATTCATCCTGCCGAGAATGGTGGGCTTTTTGCCTAACGATTTTGTGTCGCCCGTCAATTTGCTGCTTGATCAGCGCCTGCGTGGACAGCGCTATCTCGACCGACTCGAGTTGTCGGTGCCGGTCTTTAACGAGGCATTCGAGCGTAGCGGGCTGCGCCCCAGCCTGGACGAGCTGCTCCGGCATCCGTTCATTCACATCAACGACGAGGTGGTCGAGCTGGTTGCGGCTGGCCGGATCAAGACCGTGTTCGGCCAGGTCGACAGATTCGACGGCAATGCCTGTTTTCACCGCGGCGACGATGTCGCGATCGAGGATATCGACGTGGTGGTGGAGTGCAGTGGCTATCGCACCGATGCTCTGTGGCATTACTTGGAAGGGGTTGACGCGCAGCGCGATTTCGCGATGGGGCTGTTCTACCGGAGCAATCCGATGTTGGTCAACCAGTATGGGCTGCAGGAAATCGGTGTGGTCGGTACTTTTCCCTATCTCGAGATGGCGGCGCGCTGGTATGCGCAGATCGTGTCGGGCAACTACACACTGAGCGCTGAAGAGCTAGCGCTGGCTGCTGACACGCGCCAGATTGTCATGGGTCCGCTCGCCAGCATCGTGATCGGTATGAAGCTTGGCCTGGTGCCGGATCCATGCGTCCAGTTCAAAGAGTTTTGGGCGCTGCTCAACACGCCGAGTTTCCCGGCGCAGTTCCGCTTGCGAGGTCGCCACGCCAACCCGGATGCGCCGATGATTGTTGACACCTGCCGTCAGCGCTCGTTTGTCCACGGCGAAGCGCAGGACCCCGAAATCAGGCGGCTCAAATTCCGGCTGTTGGCCGGACTCGGAGTCGAGACCTTGCGGCAGCTGTTGCGTCAGCAACAGATTACTGAGCTCGAGTATGCCGAAGCGCTTAAGCATCTCGCCGAACCTTTAATCATCGACTGGCAGAGCCAGTTCCTGACGCCGTATTCTGATGAGGTAGGGGCTCAGGATACCCAGTCCGCGCCCGGCGACAGTCTGATGGATGACAACCATGGCGAATATCTGAGGCTGATTAAGATGCTCAAGGAAAGCACGATGGACGGAGATGACTTCTTGTTGGAACTCAAAGCATTATCGAGGGTGCTATGAAAATTGATGTGAACGATTTTGTCAAGAGCGTGCGTGACGGAGCAATCACTGAAGCGAAAGCGGTCGAGGTCATTCGTGATTTGCATCGTGCGATGCAGTCATTCGAGGCCGAGGTCGGTACTTCCAAGTCGCAGATTCTTGCCGAGTTGACGGGCTTTCTTTGTGACACGATTGGCTGCACTGCGCAGGAGGTCGAGCCGGAGCGTGGTCTTGCGTACTATGGTTTCAATTCCATTTCGCTCACTGAATTTTCGCGGCGGATTGCGGATCGCTACGTGTTAAAACTGGCGCCTTCCGCGTTCCTTGAGCATCCTTCGCTTGCCGCCTTGAGCGCTTACCTCGCTGCGAAGCTGCCGCCTGAAGCCGGAGCTCCGGCACCGGCGCAAGCCATCAAGGCTGATATCACGACTCGGCTGGCAGCGGCCTCGCTCGACGCGCCCGCTGTGCGCAAGGGTGCTAACCAGGAGGGTGCCGCGTTCCTGGGGCAGGGCGTGCTCGAGCGCGCAGATGACATCGCGATCGTCGGCATCGGCGCGCGTCTGCCCAAGTCCGCTAGTCTGTCGGATTTCTGGCGCAAGCTGGTGGCCGACGAACCGTTTATTTCAGAGGTGCCAGCCGACCGCTGGGACTGGCAGGCCGTCTTTGGTGACCCGGCAGTCGCCAACAAGACGGACTGCTATCATGGCGCGTTCATCGACGACGTCAAGAGTTTCGATGCGATGCATTTCAATATCGCGCCAAACGAAGCTGCGCTGATCGATCCGCAACATAGGCTGGTCCTGCAAGCCGTATGGGAAACCTTGGAATCCGCCGGTTATACCACGGCGCAACTGAAGCAAAAAAGGGTCGGTGTGTTCTTTGGCATCGAACGACAGGACTATGCAGAGCTGATCCGTGCGGGCGGCATTGAGATCGACGGCTACCTCAATACCGGCAACGCGTCTGGCATGCTGGTCAACCGGATTGCGCATTTCTTTGACTGGCGTGGGCCCGTGTCTACTGTCGATGCGGCCTGCGCGAGTTCCTTCGTGGCCATCGACGAGGCCGTGACCGCGCTCCGCACCGGGCGGGCGGAGTTGGCGATCGCCGGCGGGGTTAACCTGTTGTTGACGTCGGATGCCAACATCTACAATCGCAAGCTCGGATTGTTTACGGGCGAGGGCACGATCCGGCCATTCGACAAGCAGGCCGACGGCCACGTCTTCAGCGACGGCATTGGCGTTGTAATGCTCAAGCCTCTGTCAGCCGCCAAGCGGGATAACGACACGATTCACGGTGTCATCAAGGGCCTATCGGTACGCCATGGCGGCAGGAGTATGTATCTTACAATGCCCAATATCGGGATCCATCGCGAAACCATCGCGGAGGCGCTCGAGCAGGCGGGTCTGACAGCGGAGGCGATCGACTACATCGAAGCCCAGGGCACGGCCAATCCGCTGGCGGACGACATTGAATTACACGCCTTTCACGACATCTTTCGTGACCGCCGGGCGGGCAAGCCCAAGCTCGGCACGCTCAAGGGACAACTGGGTCATTTTTCGGGAGCCTCAGGCGTTATCTCGCTGCTCAAGGTGATCCTATCTTTGCAGACGAATACCCTGATCAAGATCGCTAACCTGAAGGAACTCAACTGGGCGGCGGACGAGGGAGCCTTCGCTTGCGAACCCCTGCAGGAAACGGACGAGTGGCGGCCAAAGATGCGCGACGGCGAACGGCTGCCGCGCCATGTGGGTATCCACAACTTCGGCTTCGGTGGCGTGACAGGGCATTTGGTGCTGGCCGAATACATTGATGCGAGACCTGCTGCGCTGCGGGACACGGTATTCGATGAGCAGGTTATCGTTCTGTCGGCGCGCACGGCGGACCAGCTTGACCAGCTCGTAAGACGACTGTTGGAGTTTCTGGCGAGGCAGGATTGGCCGTTACAAGGTGTGCTGACCTACACGCTCGACGACATCGCCTATACCCTGCAGACGGGACGCGATGATTGGGACCATCGTGCGGTCGTGTTTGCCGATTCGCTGTCAAGCCTGGCGACGAATCTCGCGCGCTATCTCGAAGGCCCGGAGGATTCGCGCGCGTTCCTCAAGCGCGAGGCAGAAGCCGGTAAGGACGTGCGTCAACTATTCGAGAATCCGGAAATGCAGTCGGCCATGCGGCACTGGCTCGAGACCCGCAATTTGCGCAGCCTCGCCCGGGTCTGGGCGGTTGGTGTGAAGGTGGACTGGGCCAGTCTGTACGCAGGTGTGCCGCTGCCCAAGAAGGTTGGGTTGCCGACCTATCCATTCGCGCAGAGACAGCTTTGGATTCCCGCCCGGGCAGCGGGCCATCAACCCGTCGCACGGGACCAGGGCGCTGCGCTGGAGGCGGCCGCGGCCGCGGCCGCGCCGTCTCGCGTGGAGACGATGCCGGCGCAACTGAACGGCATGATTCCGACGCTCAATGGTACTGGCGCAATGACCCCACGACTCCTTGCCTGCTCGGAGGCCTTCGTTGAATACGCGGCATTAGCGGGCGGCGAAGTGATGGACATGGGCTGCGCGTACGGTGTGGCGACGATTGCGGCCCTCGAGCACGGCGCGCAGCGGGTGCTGGCGGTGGATATCGACGCGCGGCACCTGTCGATTCTGTCCGACCAGCTGTCGCCGTCGCTGCGGGGCCGTCTCGCGACCCGATGTGGCAGCTTGCCAGAAATGGATTGCCCAGAGAACCACTTTACCGCTATCCATGCGGCCCGAGTGCTGCATTTCCTCCCGCCGGACGCGTTTCGGGAATCGATCCATAAGATGGCGCGCTGGCTCGCGCCAGGCGGCAAGCTATTTATAACCTGTGACAGCCCTTACTTTCCGCACTGGTCTGCGCGCGTGCCAGACTACGAACGGCTCGCGGCGGAGGGTGAGGCGTGGCCAGGTTACATCGCCGATCTCTGCGCGTATTTCCAGCAGCGCGCCGAGGCCGGCGGCGGCCATGCCATGGATATAGGAGAGCATGCTACGACCATGCTCAGTGGCACGGATCTCATTAATCTCATTGACCCGGACACGCTGGTCAGGGAGTGCGAGCTGGCCGGGCTTGAGGTGGAAGAAGTAGGCTTTGAAGGTCTCGCGATCGATGATGACGAGATGGCGTTAAGTGGCACCGAGCATACGAGTATTGTGGCAGTAAAACCCGTGCATTAATGAATCAGATTGTAAAGACTAACGAAAGAGAAATTTACGAAGGGGAATTAGATGCCTGTCAGCCAGGACTCTCAATCAATCGTAGCCGTCATTCGCGATCTGTTAGCAGACGCGCTCGGTGTGCCAGCGGCGGAGATCAGCGAACACAAGACATTCTTTGAACTCGGCTTGACCTCGCGTATCGGCGTGATATGGATGGCGCGCGTTAATGAAGCCTACGGTTTGATCATGCCAGCGGTGAGGGCCTATAGCTACCCGACCCTCGACAAGCTCGCTGGGCGGATACGGGAAGAACTCACCGCGCAAGCGGCGGGTGCGACCTCAGCCACTAAAGCTCCCATGAGGTTCGGCAGGCGAGGTAAATCCGCTAGGCCTGCGTTAGCCTCGACAACGGGTGACGGCGTGAACGTGGGGCCTAAGCTCCACGTTACTCCTTTCCTTAAGACGAAGGCCCCTGACAGCAACCGGTCCGTGATGGCCGGCAGTGATCCTGCGTCTGCGACGCAGCTGAACCCGCGTGTCACGCAAAACATGAGCGTCAAGCACGACCAGACAGCGATCGCAATCGTCGGTTTATCGGGGCGTTTTCCGCGGGCCAGGAACACCACGGAATTTTGGCAAGCAATCATCGAAGGACGGGATTGCATCAGTCACGTGTCGCGCAAGTACTGGAACATGTCCGTCGCCTACAGCCCGCTCCGCCAGCCAGACCGAGCCTATTCTGACTGGCTTGGAGCACTCGACGACATCGACCAGTTCGATCCGCTCTTCTTCAATATTTCCCCGGCTGATGCGAACTGCATGGATCCGCAGCAACGGCTGTTTCTGCAAGAGGCTTGGCATTGCCTCGAAGATGCGGGCTACCGTCCCGACACGCTAGCGGGCAGCAAGTGCGGTGTGTTCGTCGGCTGCGGTACCTATGGCCAAAGCCAGAACGGCAATGATCTGAGTGCGGCGGGGTTTCTGGGCGCGAGCCCGTCGATTCTTGCCGCGCGTATCGCTTACTTGCTCGATCTGCGCGGCCCATGTCTGACCATCGATACCGCCTGTTCTGCGTCGCTCGTCGCGATCGCGCAAGCCTGCGATAGCCTAGTGCTGGGCAGCAGCGACCTGGCCCTGGCGGGGGGTGTGTCGGTGATGGTAGACCCGTCCATTCACATCATGGCGAGCCAAGCCGGCATGCTGTCGCCCGACGGCCGCTGCTTCAGCTTCGATCAGCGCGCCAACGGCTTTGTGCCGGGCGAGGGCATCGGGGTGGTAGCGCTCAAGCGCGTTGCTGATGCGCTGCGCGACAATGATCACATCTACGGTACGCTGATTGGCTGGGGTGTCAACCAGGACGGCAAGACCAATGGCATCACGGCACCGAGCCAGACATCGCAACGCGATCTGCAAGAGGCCGTGTTCCGCAAGTTTGCGATCGATCCGCGTTCGATCGGGCTGATGGAAGCCCATGGTACTGGCACTGAGCTGGGCGATCCGATCGAAGTGGCTGCGCTCATCGACGCCTTTCGTCCGTTCACCGCCGACGTTGGCTATTGCGCGCTCGGTTCGGTGAAGAGCAACATGGGACATCTGTTGGCCGCTGCCGGTGTCGCGGGCTTCTTGAAGGCGCTGCTGGCGCTCAAGCACCGCACCTTGCCGCCGACGATCCATTTTGAGACGCTCAACGAGCACATTGCGCTTGATGACTCGCCATTTTTTATCAATACGGTTGTGCAAGACTGGCCGGCAGGCCCAGACGCTCGGCGCGCTGCTGTCAGTTCGTTTGGTTTTAGCGGCACCAATGCCTACGTCGTGCTGGAGGAGTATCCGGCCACCCCGCGTTCAGTCATGGCCAGCACGCCCGAAGTCGTCGTGCTGTCCGCCCAGAATGAAGAGCGTCTATGCGCTTACGCCGAAGCGCTATTGGCCGCCATTCGTCGTCCTGCGAGCGAGGGTGAGCGGCTACGCATTGACGATATCGCCTATACGCTGCAAGTTGGTCGGATGACGTTTGGACAGCGTCTGGCGATTGTGGCGGCGTCGCTCGACGAGCTGTCGTCCGGGCTCATGGCATTCTTAAAAGGACAGGCGAACAGTGCGACGGTGTTCCACGGCTGCTCGGCGCGGGACGACACTATGCTGATCGGGAAGGACGATATTCCGGTGCTGGTCGATCGCTGGCTGGCAGGTGGCAAGCTCGAAGCAGTGGCGAGATGCTGGGTCCAATACGGCTTTGATTGGTGCAACCATCAAGCGTGGCGCAAGGACGCCGCGCGCCGGATCAGCCTGCCGACCTATCCGTTCGAGCCGCGCCTGTGCGATATGCCGGTTTTCCAGCCCGCCAGGCGGCGCGACGAGCATAGCGCTATCTCGCCGTTGCTTCAGTCAAATCTCTCCACCTTTGACCATGTCGTGTTTAGCTCTACGTTTAACGGCAGCGAGTTTTATTTTGCTGACCATGTCATCGCGGGACACAAGATCTTGCCTGGGGTTGCCTATCTCGACATGGCCTGCGCTGCTGGCTGTGTGGCGAGTGGTGAGCGAGTCGCGGGCCTGAAGAACATCGTCTGGTTAAGACCGTTCCAGGTGGATGCGGCACCAGCGACGCTGGTGATCCGCCTCGAGCGGAAGAATGGGCGGACCGGCTTTAGCATCTACGAGCGTTCTGACGGGGCGGAGCAACTGTGTGCGCAGGGCGAGTTGGTGTTGGGTGCGACTCCGCCCCTCGAGCGGCATGCGCCGGACGCGCGCTTGGCCGGTGCAGCGCTGCTCGACCGACAGGAGAGCTGCTACCAGCGGTTTAAGGCGCAGGGTTTCGCCTATGGTCCTACCTTTCGTGGCATCCGCACGCTCCATCAAAGCGGACGTGACATCATCGCGTACATTGAACGGCCCGGCGATGACAGAGCTGAGGCCGACGTGCAGGGGAACGCTACGTTGGCAGGTCATTACCGGCTTCTCGACGGCTTTGTGCTGCATCCTGGCTTGCTCGATAGCGCTTTCCAACCTTGTATTCGCTTTTGCGAGGAGCAGGACCCAAGCCGCACCTACATCCCGTACGCGCTTGCCGAGATCACTGTGTTCGACGGCTTGCCCGCGCGCTTTTACAGCATCGCCACGCTCAAGCATATCGACGACGAGAACGCGCATTTCTCCATCGTGATGGTCGACGAGTCGGGCAAACTGCTGGTCCGAGTCGACGACCTGATGCTTCGGCCCATCAAGACCGACCGTGGCGCACAGGCGGCGGCTGATGTCCCTTTCCATCTCTACCGGTTGGACTGGGCTGAAGCCCCGCCTAACGTTGCGGCGGTAGCCGCGCTGCCCGATGAGCTGCGGCTCGTGTTCTTACCAGCAGGCGTGTCGCGAGATGGGATCACCCGGGAACACGATATTGTAGTGTATCCGGGAAGCAGATTTCGCGCAGCGGGCGAGCGCTGCTACGAGATCGCTCCGCAATCCGCCGCTGATTATGCGCGGCTTTGGAACGAGGTCACGCAGCCGGGACAGCCGCTGACGACTGCGCACTGTTGGGCGCTGGCCGATGATCCCGCTGACGCAGGCAGGGTGGCCGTTGCGGATCAACTGGCGCGCAGTCTCTATTCTCTCACGCAGATCGGCCAGCAGTTTGTTCGGCAGCGCGCGTTCAAGCAGAGCCGGCTTTTTTACTTTCATGCCCACGCGAGTGGCAACGCGGTGCCCGCCTATTTAGCGATGGGTGGACTGCTGCGCAGCCTCGCGGCCGAACAACCTGAACTGTTAGTTCGCTCGATTGGCTATGAGGCAATGGGCGCGCACGCGCTCGCGAACGTCGGCGCGCTGTTGCAGCGTGAACTCGTGATTCCTCACCATCCGGGCGAGGCGGTTGAGATCCGTTATGCCAAGGATCGGCGCTTCGTCTTGACTGCAAAATGTGTGACCAACGCTGCGACGGAGCCGGCTGATGCAGCGCCGACGGCGAGCGGTGGCAGTCCGGTCAGTGTAAGCGGCTTGCGCACCGGCGGCACTTATCTGATTTCGGGCGGGGCGGGTGGCCTCGGGCTGTTGCTGGCTGAGATGCTGGTGCGACGTTACGATGCGCAGGTCGTGCTCGCTGGCAGAACCCCATTTGCACGGCTGCCGGAGCAAACGCGGGCAAGAATCCTCGCGTTAGAAGAAACGCGTGCGCACTACGTGGTGGCGGATATTACCCGCGCGGATAGCGTCGCTGCGCTGGTCGATACCGTCAAGGCGCGCTGCCAGCGCATCAATGGCGTGTTCCACTGTGCTGGTGCGATGGCGAATGCCGCCGTGGTCGACAAGACGGCGGCAGCGATCGCGCAGATCGTCGAGCCAAAGGTGCTGGGCGCAATCCTACTCGACCAGGCGACGCAGCATGAAGCGCTCGACATGTTTGTGCTCTATTCGTCAATCGCGTCGGTCATGCGGTTCGCCGGCCAGACCGACTACGCGTATGCCAATCGCTTTCTCGACGGCTTCGCCGCACAGCGCCAGTCGCTGGTGCGCGCCGGTCTACGCCACGGGCGAACGCTGGCCATCAACTGGACGCTTTGGCGCGACGGTGGGATGGAGCTTGATGAGTCGAAAGTGCGTTATCTCGAACGTGGCCACGGCCTAGTGCCGCTTGATGCCGAAACGGGGTTGGACGCGCTCGAGGCCTGCCTCTCAAGCATCGATGATACGAAATCCGACCAACTGGTCGTGGTTCGAGGACGCGCCGCAACGATCGAGGCAAACTGGCCGGAATGCCTGACCCACAGAGTGGCTGTGCCGCCACCGATCGACCGGCCTGCTGCAGCGGCCAGCAAAACGAATACGGTGGTTGAAGGGGCGGGTGGTGTGAGGGGCAGAGTGCTCGCCGAACTGGCCGCACTCCTCAAGCTGGAGCCAGCCGATATTGATCCGGATGAGAATCTGATGCGGTATGGTCTCGACTCCATCAACGCGATGATGTTGATTAACAAGATCAACGACTCCTTCGATGTATCGGTGCAGCCGGCGACTTTGTTAAGGCATCCGACGCTGAGCGAGTTTGCCGCCCATTTCGAGGCGGATTACCTGCCCGCACGGACCGCCGCCGAGCGCGACAGGCTGGCCGAAAATTCAGCGACGTTCGCTACCGATGAGCCTACTGCTGTGCTCGCACCCAGTTTCCGTCCGCCGTCAGATGCGGCGCCTTCGATTGCCGTTGCGCTGCTGCCAGCAAAAGGTGAAGCTTACCCGGATCCCTATCTTAATCCATTCGCCGTGCTACCGAATGATGAGACAGCTGCCGGTGCCTGGCCAATGACATGCGGTCAACATGCGCTGTGGTTTCTCCACCAATTCAACGAGACGAGCTCGGCTTACCACATCGCGGTGGCTTTCCGCGTGCGTTCGCCGCTCGATGTGCGGGCGCTAGAGCAGAGCCATGCCGGCCTGATGCGGCGTCATCCGGCGTTGCGCGCTCGCTTCCACGAAGAGGAGGGGCGTCCGGTGCAGAGCGTGCGGACACAGCTCGAGCCGGATTTCCGCCACCTTGATTGCGCGGGGCAGACCCTGCAACAGGTGTTAGAGGCGATGCAGGAAGCGCACCGCCGGCCGTTTGACTTGACGCGGGATGCATTGAGCCGGATGCGCCTGTTCGTCCTCGGCGAGCGTGACGCCTTCGTGCTTTGGACGGTACACCATCTTGTCTCCGATGCTTGGAGCCAATGGGTGTTGCTGGAGGAGCTGCTCGCCAGTTACGGCGCGCTGTGCCGTGGCCAGACGCCGGCCCTCGCCGAGTTGCCGCGCACGTTTGCCGACTTTGCGCACGAAGAGGCGCGCTTTCTAAAGTCGGAGGCAGGGGGGCAGCAATTGGCGTTCTGGCAACGCCAACTGGACGGCGAGATTCCGCTCTTGAATTTGCCGACCGATTATCCGCGCCCAGCGGTCCAGACCTTCAACGGTGCGTCTATTCCTGTCGTTTGCAACGCGACCCTCAGCAATGCGCTCAAGCAATTCGCGCGGCAGCAGGGGGTGACGCCCTTTACCACTTTGCTGGCGGCGTATCAATGCTTACTAGGACGGTATTCTGGCGACCGCAAGATCTGGGTCGGCTCGCCTGTTTCCGGCCGCATCGACGAGCGCTACACGGATCTGGTCGGCTATTTTATTAACTCGGTCGTGCTGACGGCAGACTTGGGCGAGAACCCGGCGTTTGATGTTTTCTTGCAGCAGCAGCAACGGGTGGTACTGGATGCGCTTGAAAATCAGCGCACGCCGTTTTCGATTTTGGTCCAACATCTCAATCCCAGCAGGGAAGGCGGGCGGACACCGCTGTTCCAGGCCGAGTTTGTCTATCAGAAGGCACACAATACGGGCGAGTTGGTCCGCATCTTGTCGCCCGAAGCGGCGCTCGCGATCCGCCACCAAGACTTACAACTGGAGTCGGTCGCGTTTGCCCAGCAGGAAGGACAGACGGACATCTGCCTCGAAATGACGGAGATCGACGAACGCTACGTCGGCGTGCTCAAGTTTAATTCGGACCTGTTCGCGCCTGCCACGATGACGCGGATACGCGATAGTTTTGTCACTTTGTTGGCGGGCTGTATCGAGCATCCGCAAACGCCTGTGCGCGCATTGCCGATCGTGTCGGCACAAGACTTCAGCGGCGGCACGCTGCATCTTGAAGGGCCCTGTATCCCCCCTTCTGGCCTGACCGTGACGCAGCTTTTTGAGCGTCAGACCGGACAGCTTGCCAATGCGCATGCCGTGGTCGACAGCGTGAGGACCTGGACCTATGCAGAGCTCAACGAGCGGGCCAATCGCCTCGCTCGGCATCTCCGTGCGCGCGGGCTGGCGTTGGGGCAGCGGGTGGGGATTTGCATGCAGCGCTCCGCCGACGTGATTGCGACGCTCTTGGCCGTGCTGAAGGCGGGCGGAACCTATGTCCCAATGGACCCGATGTTTCCAGTCGATCGGCTGCAGCTGATGCTCGACGACGCGGTACCCGCGTTTGTCGTCACGGACCAGGCGAGCTCGCTGCCGGTGGGCCTGCGCTTCGACCGTGCGTCGCTGATCGATCTCGCTGCCGAGGCGGACGGAATCTCACGCCGTCACGGCGGGAATCTGTCTGCGCCGGGCGACATGGATGATATTGCTTATGTGATTTATACCTCCGGCTCGACCGGGCGTCCCAAAGGCATCCAGATTTCGCACCGCGCGCTGAGCAATTTTTTGCAGTCGATGCGTGACAAGCCGGGCATTTTGGAGCAAGACAGGCTGCTCGCGGTGACCACCATTTCCTTCGACATCGCCGGCCTCGAGATATACCTGCCGCTGATTACCGGTGCGACCGTGGTGCTGGCCTCGCGTGAGGACGCGATGGACGGGTTTGCCTTGCAACGGCTGCTGCGGGATCATCAAATCACGATGATGCAAGCCACCCCGACCACCTGGCAGATGTTGCTCGAGTCCGGCTGGGAGGGCGAGCCGGGGCTCACCATCCTGTGTGGTGGCGAACCTTTATCACGCGTCCTCGCGTTGCGCCTCTTGCGCTGTAGCACGCACGTGTGGAATCTCTACGGGCCGACCGAAACCACCATTTGGTCCTGCATCGCTAGAGTCGTCGCCGACGGCGACCATGCGATCGAGCCAATCGGCGAACCGATTGCCAACACCAGTATCTATATCCTCGATGATGAACTCAAGCCGGTGCCGAACGGGATGATCGGCGAGCTATGCATCGGCGGCGACGGCGTGGCGGTGGGCTATCTCAACCGCCCCGAGTTGAACGCGGAGAAATTCGTCAGGACCGGTGCAGGCCTGTTGTACCGTAGCGGGGACCAGGCTAGGCTGATGTCCGATGGACAGCTGGTGTTTCACGGGCGAGCAGACAATCAGCTCAAGATTCGTGGTTTCCGCGTCGAGGCGGGCGAGATCGAGCACGTGATTCGTGCCGACCAGCGGATTGCCGATTGCGTTGTCACCGTCTGCAATCGTTCGGTCGACGGCAGTTTGGAACACGTCCTGACCGCCTATCTGGTGCTGGTGAATAAAACGCCACTGACCGATGCGCTGCGCTCCGAGCTGCGAGAGCGTCTGGCTCGAGCCTTGCCGGCCTATATGGTGCCGTCGATCTTCATGGCGCTCGACGCGTTGCCGCTGACGCCGAACAACAAGGTTGACCGCAAGGCCTTGCCGCAACCCGACGTGCCGGTGGCGGCTGCCCCGGCGCGAAGGCAGAACACGACGGCACCTGGCGACACCCGCCTCGCCAAAATCTGGGGGGATGTCCTGCAACTCGATCAGGTCGCGCACGACTGCCATTTCTTCCACTCCGGCGGCACCTCGTTCACAGCATCGCGGCTGATGTACCTGCTGCGGCGCGATATGGAGCTGGTGGTTCCGGTCAGCTTGCTGTTTGAGCATCCAACGCTGAACGCGTTTTCCAACCAAGTTCGCACGCTGGCTAACGCGACCACCTTGCAAACGGCTACGCAGGGTGTCGCATCTGCGCCTGAAGAGTACGCTGAGTGCATAACGTCCGACACCAGCGACCCGTTACTCGATATTCTCATGCGCGTCCAGCGCGCAGAACTCAGCATTGATCATGCCAACCGCCTAATTGAAGAGTTTCAGTGAATATGTCTATTACTACCGATATCCTACGTCTCATTCAAGATGGTCACCTTTCGCCCGCACAGGGGCGGGATTTGCTTAATTTGTTGGTCGGCAGCAAGGCGCAAGCGTCCCGCCCGGCCCACGACCCAACCGGCTGGGCGGACATCGCGATCGTCGGCATGGCGGGACGTTTCCCCGGCGCGAACGACACCGATGCGTTCTGGGATAATCTAAGCGCCGGGCGCAACAGCGTTATTCCGATCCCGCCGGCGCGTTGGGACAGTGCGGGCTTTTACGATCCGGATCGGACCATCGCCGATAAGAGCTACAGCAAGTGGGCGGGCCTGCTCGACGACATCACGGGTTTTGATGCGGACTTTTTCAATATCAGCCCACGCGAGGCGCTCCTGATGGATCCGCAGCAGCGCTTGTTCCTACAAGAATCCTGGTGTGCGATCGAACATGCGGGCTATGCACCGGACAGCTGGGCGAACGTGAAGTGTGGTGCCTTCGTCGGCTGCGTCACGGGCGATTACCTAACGCACCTGCGTGACACATTAGTGCCGACCGACGCTTACAGCCTCACTGGCAACACCGCTTCGATCCTGGCTGGCCGGCTCTCCTACTTCCTCAACCTGAAAGGCCCAGCTGTTGCGGTCGACACGGCATGTTCGTCGTCGCTGGTGGCGGTGCACATGGCGGCTGAAAGTCTCTCGAGCGGTACCTGCGATGTAGCGCTGGCGGGCGGAGTGATGCTGTTCAGTACCCCAGCATTGTTCGTCCAGGCATCGCGGCTCGGTATGTTGTCGCCGGATGGCCAATGTAAAACTTTCGACGATCGCGCCAACGGTATCGTGTTATCCGAGAGCGTCGGTGTCGTGGTGCTTAAACGCCTATCTGATGCACAACGCGACGGCGACACGATTCACGCGGTGATCCGCGGTTCGGGCATTAACCAAGATGGTAAGACGCCGGGCATCACCGTGCCGAGCGCGTATGCGCAGGCGGCGCTGATCGCCGAGGTGCAGGCGCGCGCGGGCGTTCATCCCGAAACAGTCGGCTACATCGAAGCGCACGGCACTGGCACGCGACTGGGCGACCCGATCGAACTCGAGGCGCTGACGGCCGTGTTTCGCGAGCAGACGGCGAAAAAGCAGTTCTGCGCGATCGGCTCGGTCAAAACCAATATCGGTCATGCGCAAATCGCCGCCGGTATTACCGCATTGATCAAGACGGTTTTGTGCCTGAGTCGTAAGACCTTGCCACCGTCCTTGCATCTTCAGCAGCCCAATCAGCTGATCGATTTCGCCAACAGTCCGTTTCATACCATCCCGTCGTTGCAGCAGTGGGCAGCGCCGACTGCCCATCCGCGCCGCGCGGGTGTAACCGCGTTGGGATTCAGTGGCACCAACGCCCACCTGGTGTTGGAAGAGTATGTCGATGACCGGCGCGCACCTCGCACGTCGGCGAGCGCGGCCGGCCAGGTGCTGGTCCTCTCCGCGCGCACGCCGGAGCGGCTACGGGCCTATGCCGAGCGTTGGTGCAGATGGCTGCGGACGACGCCTGAGCTGCCCAGCTTCGCTGACCTAGTCTACACGCTGCAGGTCGGGCGTAGCGCGATGAATGCGCGCCTTGCGCTCATCTGTAGCACGTTAGATGAGATCGAGATCGGCTTGCAGCGCTTCCTAGACGGGGAGCGCGACGAGGCGCTCTTCGTGGGCCGCGAGCAAGCCTCTCAGCTATCGTCTGCGGAGTTGGAGCAAGCACCGCTGCGGCCGGGAACATGCGATGATGCTGTGCGCCTCGCCCGCGCCTGGGTGGCAGACATGAGCGTGGACTGGGCTGCTTACCATCAGGCGGGCACGGTACGGCGGGTACCGGTACCGAGCTATCCTTTCGCCGACGAACGGTACTGGCCCGCCAGTAAGCCCTCGCATTTGGCACACACCGGTCAGCCTGCGGGCGAACCATCGCTACATGAGAGCCAGGGCCAGTTGCATCCGATTCTCGCTACCGATCTGTCGACAACGGACCGGCCACGCTTTGGCTATCGTTTTACCCGCGAGGATGTTTACCTAAAAGACCACATTGTGGACGGCGCCCCCACTTTGTTGGGCGTCTCGCACCTGGAAATGGCGGTTGCGGCCGAAGTCTTGTCGCGCCATGCACGTGCCGCCAGCCACGCGGCCCCGGCGGGGCAGCTCACGCAGATTCGTGGCGTTGCGTGGCGGAGACCTGTCATCGTGATCGACCAGCCGAAGTTTGTGCAAATCGAACTTGAGTCGATTGCATCGGGTTTGGCCTATCGCGTCGGTGGTCGTGACGAAGCGGGCAAGGATCAACTCTATTCGCAGGGCCGCCTGCGCTTTGTGCCGGCTCCGGCACAAAGGCCGGTGGCGGATCTGCGCGCGATCAAGGCACGCTGTGCAACGGTTTGGCCGGCGGCTGATTGCTATCGCGTTTTTGATCGTAACGAACTGATCTATGGGCCAGGTTTGCGCACCCTGGAAACGCTGTATTGGAACGAGTCCGAATCACTCGCTAGACTGATCTTGCCGACTGCGCTGCGCCATGATCTCGACGCTTATACGCTGCATCCGTCGCTGATGGACGGTGCCTTGCAGAGCCTGCTTGGGCTGCTGGGTGATCCGTCCGCCGACGGCAGGCTGTATATCCCGTATGCGTTGAACGAGATCACCGTTTACGCGCCGCTGACCGCGCACTGCTATGCGCATGCGCGCGTGGCAGGCAATCATGCCGCCACTGAGTTTGCGGAAAAGCGCTTTGACATCGACATCGTGGACGATGACGGATGCGTACTGGCCGCGCTACGAGATCTTTCGTACCGGCCATACAGCCGGCGCAAGAAGAGCAGTCCGCATCTATTCGAACCGGTGTGGAGCCTAGCGGGCTTGGCCACCTCCACTGATCTGTCGGTGCGCGCGCAGACTGTCATCTTCTCGTCGCCGGTGACACCGATTGCCGAGTTCACGGCGGCGTTAGGACAAGAATTTTTGCATGTCGTGCTGGTGCACAATGGGCACCAGCCAGTCAACCATGATCGGAGCGGCCGCACAATCTACCTCGATCCTGAGTCGCGGGTCGACTGGGAGATGCTCGTGAGCCGGTTCAACCTCGGTGAGGTCCTCCAGCTGCTGTTTCTGCCCGACGCTTATCCGGACGGCGCTGACAGCCAGGGTGGCGCTTTGCTGCGGTCACTCTACTTGCTGTTACAGACAATGAGGGACAAGAAAATCGAGCGCGCACGGTTGCTGTGCGTCACAGACCTGCAAGCAAGCATGGGTGGGGCACGGCAGTTGGCCATCGCTGGCTTCGCCCGTGTGCTGCGTCAAGAACAAGCGGGAATGATGTGCAGTGTCTTGGCGCTTCAAGAACCGTTGGCGGCCGAATCGGTTACCCTGATCGCGCGGGAATTGCGTGCGCCGTCGAAAGCGGGCGAAACTCTCGTGCAGTATCGGCATGGGGTCCGCCTGGTCAGGCGGATGGAACGCCTGAGCAAAGCGTTACCGTCCGCACAACCCGGCCTGTTCCGTCAGGGTGGGACTTATCTGATTACGGGGGGGGCCGGTGCGCTCGGGATGCACATTGCGGCCGAATTGCGCCGGCGCTACGCCGCGCGGGTGGTGGTCTGTGGACGGTCTGCTCCCGAACGTGTGGCACATGCCATCAGCGGAGCTGAACAGCAGAATCTGCCGGGCGTGCTCCGCTATGTGCAGGCCGACGTGAGCAACGCTAATGACGTCGAACGTCTGGGCCGGATCATACGGTCGGAATGCACGCATCTGAATGGTATTCTGCATGCCGCTGGGACCCTGCGGGACAGCCTGGTGGCCAAGCAGGACTTGGCCACCATCGAGAGCGTGGTCGGGCCCAAAGTCCGCGGCGCGATGCTCCTCGATGAGATGACGAAGTCCGAGCCGTTGGATTTCCTAATTCTGTTCTCCTCCATCTCTTCGCTCGCGGGTTCGATCGGACAGGCCAGCTATGCCTATGCGAACGAGTTTCTCGATCATTTCTCCAGCTGGCGCAATGGCTTGCGCGATGAAGGCCGGCGTGCGGGCAAGACGCTGTCGATCAACTGGCCTTACTGGCGCGACGGTGGCATGCGGATCAGCGAGCAGGGTGAAATACTAATGAAAAGCGTGATGGGGGTCGAACCGTTGTCGCTGGCGCACGGGTTTGATGTCCTGTTTGGTGTCGCGGACACCGATCCTTCTTCGCTCTGCGTGGCGGCGGGCGACTTTGACAAGATTGCCAAAGCCATCGGCGCGCCGGTCGAACGATCGGCCGCTGTCAAGAGTGCTGCCACGCCTGCATTGAACGGTGTCAACGGCGTTGCGATGCCCGCATTTCATACGGCGCTTTGCACGATGGCGGAAGATATTCTGCAGCGGCCGGCGCGGACAATTCGCCCCGAGACGTCGTTAGCCGACTACGGCTTTGATTCGATCACGTATGTAGAGTTTGCCAATTGCATTAACCGGGCCTACGACATCGAAGTTACGCCAGCGCTTTTCTTTGAACACACGACGGTCGCGGCGCTGGCTTCTTTTCTTGACCAAGAACATGGCCTCACTGGACGGCAGACGGCGCCTGAGGCGAGCAATCCTGCCTCGGCATTGGCCGTCAGCGCTGCCGACAACGCGCAGGACTCAACAACGGTCCAGGCAGAGACCCGTGATCGGCTTGAAGCGACGCTCAGAGCGTTGGCGGGCGATGTGCTCAAGCGGAACTCGTCGACCTTCAATGTCACCGCCACACTCGACAGCTACGGTTTCGATTCCATCACCTACGTGGAGCTGGCTAACAAGCTGAACCTCCGCTTTGATATCGACGTCACGCCGGCCCTGTTCTTCGAGCATAAGACTCTGAGTACGATCTGTACGTTCCTCACCGCCGACTATCGCGATGCGGTCGCGTCTGCGCTGCTGGACGTCAAGCCTGAAGCGGCCGTCGTCGCGCCCGGTGGGGGCGGCAATATGTCTGGCGAAGCCGCGCCAGCACTCGAGCAGCAGTTGGATGTACCGCGCGCCCACGGCGCGCAGGATCGTTTGCAGGTCGACCAGACAGTTCGTCAGGTCGGGGCCGCGACACGCGAGGCGCCGGTTGTGCTGTCTCACGTCTCGGTACCGCCGCGCGCGGCGGAGAAGGGCATTTCTAATGTGGAGCCGATCGCCATCATCGGGATGGCGGGTGTCCTGCCAGACTCTCCCGACCTTGAGCAGTTCTGGGCACATCTGGCAGCGGCGCATGACCTAATTTCCGAAGTACCCGCGGATCGTTGGAGCTGGCAGTCTTTGTACGGCGACCCGGCCGAAAGTGGTAAAACGCGGGCAAAGTGGGGCGGCTTCATCGCGGATGTTGACAAATTCGATAGCCTCTACTTCAATATCTCGCCACACGAGGCGAAGCTGATGGATCCCGCGCAGCGCATCGTGCTGGAGGTCGTGTTCAATGCGATCGGCAACGCCGGTTACGCTACCGCCGATCTGGCTGGTAGCAACACGGCGGTCTTCATGGGGGTTGGGGCGCTCGACTACCTGAACTTGCTGGTGGACTCTGGACAGGCCGTCAGCGCCTATTCGTCGACCGGCCTGTCGCATTCGGTGCTGGCTAGCCGGATCTCCTATCTGCTCGATCTTCACGGGCCGAGCCAGCCGGTCGACACCGCGTGCTCTAGTTCGTTGATCGCTCTTCATCGAGCGGTTGAGGCGATGCGGCATCACGGCTGCGAAATGGCCATTGCGGGGGGGGTCAACTTGATGCTCAGTCCTTTCCTGACGCTATCGTTTAGCGATGCGGGTATGTTGAGCAACGACGGCCGTTGTAAGACCTTCAGCCGACAGGCCAACGGCTATGTGCGCGGCGAAGGTGCGGGCGCGGTTCTGCTCAAGCCGCTCGCCAAGGCACTGAGCGACGGTGACACGATCCACGCAGTCATTCGCGCCACGGCGGAGAACCATGGCGGGCGGGCCTCGTCCCTTACGGCACCGAACCCGGTCGCGCAAGCGGCACTGCTGGTCGACGCTTACACTCGGGCGGGCCTCGATCCCACTACGATTACCTACATTGAAACTCATGGTACCGGCACACCGCTTGGCGACCCGATCGAAATCAATGGGCTCAAGAGTGCCTTCGCGACGTTATCGGAGCGGCACGGCGCTTCGCAGTATGCGCATCGCTGCGGTCTTGGCTCGGTCAAAACCAACATCGGCCACCTTGAGGCTGCCGCTGGCATGGCTGGGCTGTTCAAGGTTGTGCTGTCGATGCAGCACGGCATGTTGCCGGCGACCCTGCATTTTGACGAAGTCAATCCATTCGTCAGGCTGGACGGTAGCCCGTTCTACATAGTTGACCGCCTGCAGCCCTGGGATATGCTGCGCGACCAAAATGGCAACGTGATTCCCCGCCGCGCAGGAGTGAGCAGCCTGAGTTTTTCCGGCGCTAATGCGCATGTCGTGCTAGAGGAATATATCGAGACGCGGACCCGGCCGACGCAGCACGGTGAACAACTGATACTGCTTTCGGCCAGGAACCGTGACCGGCTGATGGAGTCGGCGCGCCGCCTGGCCTCTCAGCTTGAAACCACGCCGAATCTGTCGCTTGCCGAGCTGGCTTACACGCTGCAGGTCGGCCGTGATCAACTGAACGATCGTCTTGCCATCGTGGTACCGGATAGTGCAGCATTATCCGCCTGTCTACGGGAGGTCTTGGCAGGCCGCTTATCGGTGAACGGAGTTGTTCGCCTTAGCCCCGACGTCGGCGTGACAGAGGACGAAATTTCCTCCGTCACGACTGGCGACGATGCCAATTGGCAGCAGGCGCTGGTGGCGCGCGACTTGGTCGCGCTCGCCGGCTACTGGACGGCACAGCCTAACGTAAAGATTGATTGGCGTGCGCTGCCACGCGCGTCGAACCTGCGTCGTGTGCCATTGCCCACTTATCCATTCGAGCGCATCCGTCATTGGGCAATCGAGCCCCGCGTTGAAACGGTTAAGCACCACCCGCAAGCGCTGGTTGGCATCGCCGAGCAGTGGCGGCCCGCGCCCTTGCCAGGCACCCACCAGGCCGTGACCGACGCTAGGCCGAGCGTGCTACTTTGCTGCCTATCTGATACCGACCGGCAAACCCAGCTCGCCGAATTGGTGGCGGCACAGATGCCCTCGGTTCGCTTGCTCTTCCTATCACGATATCCCAGCACTCAAACGCAGACCAATTGTTACAGCGTGAATGTTGATCGGCCGGAGCAGCTGGCTGAGGTCTGTCAGCGCATCGTCGCGACACATGGCGAGATCGAGGGCCTAATCTATCTTTGGCCGCTTGAGGAGGCGGGACTTGTTGACCGGTTGGAAGTATTCGTCGCAGTCCTGCAGGCGCTCTGCCGGGGCTATCAGGCTCCGGCGCGGGTGCTCCTTGCCGGAGCAAGCTGGAGCGCAATCGACCGCTGTCGGCTGGAGTCGTGGCTTGGCCTTGAGCGCTCAACCCGTCAGACGTTGCCGGAGACAGAACTATTCACGGTCATCCTGGGTAACGGTATGTCGCAAGATGCCGCTTCGGCCCATAACGAGCTTGAACGCATGCTGCGCGAATGGCGCGCAGCCAACTCGCGCAGCGTTCTCTATGATGGCAACGAGCGGCTTCAGCTCAGCCGCGAACGGGTTGCGCTGCCTGCGCCGCGCGCGGACGCTGCGCTACCGTCTGCGCGGGCGAAAACCTGGCTGATCACAGGTGGCAGCGGACACCTTGGCTTGCTGTTTGCCGCTTATTTGGCGAAGACGCATGGTGCGGCTGTCCGCCTGGCGCTGACGGGCCGCTCGCGGTCGACGCCAGAACTCGAGCAGCAGTTGGATGGGCTGCGCGCCCACGGCGCGCAGGTTCGTTATTTTCAAGCCGACGTTACGGACCGCGTCGCTATGAAAACCGCCGTGGATGAGGCGAGGGCCATCTTTGGCCCGTTTGATGCGTTTTTACATGCGGCGGGTGTCGAGGAGGGGCCGTCATTGCTAGAGGCGAGCACTGACGAGTTTCGCTCCACCCTGGCGCCGAAGGTCGCGGGCGTTGAGATACTTGACGCGTTGACAGCGGACGATCCGCTGGTCTATGCGTGTTATTTTGGTTCCATTGCTGGCTTGCTTGGCGACATGGGAGCCGCCAGCTATAGCGTGGCAAACCGCTTTCTGATGGCGCACGCGCTCTATCGCAACGAGCTGGTCGCGCAACGGAAACGGCAAGGACGCACCCTTTGCATCGGCTGGCCCCTGTGGCAGGAAGGTGGCATGGGGCCGGTCCAAGCGGTCGCCGGCTCGGACCAGGCGAACGGCCTCGCCTTGTACCTTGAGAGCAGCGGCTTGGCCCTGATGTCGACCGACCTTGGCCTGACGAGCTTCGAAGCGCTGCTGGGCAGCGATCTGACGCAGCTCGCGTTGCTCTGCGGGGACGAGAGCCGGCTCGAACGCCTGCTTATGTTGACCCCGGCCGTGGTGGCCGGATCCCATGAGGCGGCCGCGGGCGTTGCTGCGATGAGTGCACCGGACCAACCGGCGCCAGGGTCGCGAGAGTTGGCCGCCGAGGTTGACCTCATGCGCCCGGTGCTGCAAGACCTAAAAGCGCTGGCGAGTGAACTGTCCCAGCTTCCTGTTGAAGCGCTAGAGTCTCACGCCACGCTGAACACGTTCGGCTTTGATTCCATTAGCCTCTCACGGCTGGCGAAAAAAATGCAGGAACGGTTTGAGCTGCCAGTCACGCCAGCGATGTTCTTTAGCTATCCAACGCTGAGCAAGCTCACCAAACATCTGGTCAACCAGCATCGCGTGCATCTGGCGGCCCGTTATGTGTCACACCGCGCTGCGCCGGAAGCTGCCCCCGCAGCGTCGTCGCCAGCAACCGACGGCGGCCAGCGATTGCATGACATATCGCTCGAACCGATCGCAATTATCGGGGCGAGCGGTCGCTTTCCGCAGGCCGATTCGATCGATAAGATGTGGCAAATCCTGCTCAATGGACAAGATGCCGTGACGGGCGACAACGCACCGCCTGGCTATTTCTGTGGTTCCATGCGGGGTGTGGGTGAATTCGATCCACTGTTCTTCGGCATTACGCCGCGCGCCGCCGAGGAGATGGACCCGCGTCAGCGCCTGCTGCTCGAAGAGTCGTGGCGTGCCCTCGAGCATGCGGCGATTGGGCCTGGGCATCTTGCTTCAATGCGCGTTGGCGTCTTTGTCGGGCTGGAGGAGGGCGAGTATTTTCAGTTAGGCGGTGGCGGTGCGATCACCGCGCATCACAGCGCGATCACGGCGGCGCATCTTGCCTATCTGCTTGATTTCGATGGCCCGGTGATGACGATCAACACCGCGTGCTCGTCTGGTCTTGTTGCGCTGCACCAAGCGTGCCAGAGTCTCCGGCTCAAGGAGTGCGAAATGGCGCTCGTCAGCAGCGCGAGCCTGATGCTGACGGAGATGTCCTTCACCCGTCTTAACGACGCGGGCATCCTGTCGGCCGACGGGCGCTGTCGCACTTTCGACCAGCGGGCGAATGGCATCGTCCCCGGCGAGGCGGTGGCCGCCCTCGTGATCAAGCCGCTAGCGGCCGCCTTGGCGGCCGGCGATTCAGTCCTGGCGGTGATTGCTGGCAGCCAAATCAACTATGATGGCAAGACTAATGGCATCACTGCGCCGAGTGGGGCCGCGCAGGTCAAGCTGTTGCAAGCCACTTATGCGGCCTGCGGCTTATCGCCCGCGCAGATTGACTACGTCGTAACGCATGGTACCGGCACGTCGCTCGGCGATGCGGTCGAGATCAATGCACTGGCCGAAGTCTTCGGCAAGTCCGTTACCGGCCCGCGCTGCGCGTTAACGTCAACCAAGACGAATTTTGGCCACACGCTGGCGGCCTCTGGCCTGGTGAGCACGCTATGCCTGCTGTCTGCGCTGCGGCATGGTGTCATTCCGCCAAGCCTGCATTTCGAAACCCCTAACGATTTTGTTGACTGGAACGACAGTGCGTTCTTTGTTAACACTGCGGCACGCCTGTGGCCAGCTGACGCACAACAGCCTCGTTACGGCGCGGTGAGTGCGTTCGGTATGAGCGGCACCAATGCTCATGTGGTGCTGCGTGATCTCGCTGTTCACGAGCGGCCGGTGAAGCAACGGTTCAGGGCCGCACCCGCTTATCTGTTGCCGTTGTCGGCACGCTCGATTTCATCACTATGCGATCGCGCGCAGCAGCTGATTGACTTCCTAGCAGCGGCAGAACCTGCGCTCGACCTCGCCGCGATGAGCTACACGCTGTTCGAGGGGCGTCATCATTTTGACTATCGCTGCGCCGTCATAGCATCTGATCGAGCAGCCGCGATCGACGTCTTGCAGCGGCTCCTGGCGGCACGCCTCCTGCCTGCCAAGGCGCGCTCTGGCAAAGACGATGAGTTGCCGCTGGAAGTGTTTGAGGGGCAAGCTTTCCTCGGCAAATCGGACCAGCACCAGGTCGCGCAGCCGACGATCGAGAAAATGATCGAGGGACTCGTTCGGCAATTGGGCGATGATCTGGTCGACAGTGGCAACGTATCTGCTCCCGCAGCCGCTGATAGCTACCAGGACGCGTTGCGCGCGCTGGCCGATTTCTATCGCCAGGGTTACGCGCTGCCATGGCACCTGCGTTATCCGCAGCGTGCGCCTCTGCGTCACGCGTTACCGACCTATCCGTTCGAGCATCAGCACTACTGGGTCCAGTCCGGTGCCTCCGTGCAACCAGCGCGGACGGTTAAGGCCCAACTCCATCCGCTGCTCCACAACCTGAAGCAGGACGGGGCGTCGCGCTGGTTCGTGTCGTCGTTTTCCGGCCAGGAACGCTTTTTCACCGATCACGTGATTCACGGTAGCCGGATGCTGCCTGGCGTGGCTTATCTGGAGATGGCGCTGGCTGCCACTGAGCAGACCATCTCGCCTAGCATGCGGGCGCGCGCTCAGGCCGTGTCGCTGAGCAAGATCGGTTGGGCGGCGCCGTTCGTGTGGAGCGACGGCGAGCGACGCGTGCTGCAGACGCGCCTGACCCCGCTCAGTGGAGGGGACTTTGCACCAGCCCAGGCTTTTTCTTTCACGATCGCGAGCCGGCTCGATGACGGCGACGTTGCGTCCGAAACCGTGCATTGTCAGGGCGTGGTATCCGTTGAGACGCCGACTGAGCATGTCGACACGGCGCATGAGCGCCTGCTCGATATCGCTGGCATCCAGGCGCGGTATGCACGGGTTGTCGACGGCGCAGCCTGCTACCATGCATTCCAGGTCGCAGGGCTCGCTTATGGCGACAGTTTCCGGGTGATCGAAGCCGTCCACTGTGCTAGCGACACGGAGTGCGTCGCGCTTCTGCGCTTGCCAGTCGTCGGGTCGCACGACGAACTCGCCGCGGCGATGTTTGCCGACGCAAGCGCAGAAGATAGTTTGCGCTATGTGTTGTATCCGGCACTTGTCGACGGTGCGTTGCAGGCTGTGGCCGGCTGCTTCCTGCAAGCTGCCGACCCTGCGCATAGATCGTTGCCGTCACGGGTGCCGTTCGCGCTCGACCGCATTGATGTCTTTGGTCCGACCAGCGCGCTGATGTGGGCGCACCTGACGATTGTCGGCGAGGGAGCAGTGCGCAAGGTCAATGCAGATATACATGACGAAGGTGGCCGGCTTCGCGTCCGGCTGACGGGCTTGTCAGCTCGTGAGATCGCGCCGGAGCGCGTGCAGCCGGCACCTGAATTGATCCAGCTGTCCTGCCAATGGCAGGACGACGAGCGGGCTGACTCGCATGTCCTGTCGACACAGGGTGTCGAGGGGCGCCGCCATCTGCTATTTCTTGGTGTAGAGGGACAGACGCAGGACTTCTCCAGCCTCGCTTACCTAAGGCCCGGTGTGCAGAGCGAAACCTTATCTTTACCGATTTCGGGAACAGACAGCTTATCGCTCGCACGAGACTTTCGAGCGGCGGCAGCGACTGTCTTTGAGCGCGTAAAAGCGTATCTTGCTAGCGGAGCCAAGCAGGACCCGCTCTTCATCCAGATCGTGATCGTAGGCTGGCCCGGCAATCCGCTCATGCTCGCGCTAGACGGCCTGCTGAAAACGGCGGAGCAGGAAAATCCGCAGCTTCGCGGCCAGGTCGTTGCGGTAGACTCGCTGGATCCAGCTACGATGCGTCGCATCGTCGCGGCAGCCTCAGACCCCGAGCGCAGGGCCATTTGGCTCGACCGTTCGCGCCGCAAAATCGCCGTCTGGTCCGTCGCCCCGGAAGCGGGCGACGCGGCGGACAGCGCGCGGGTCTGGAAAGCCGGCGCGTGTTACCTGATCACCGGCGGCGCTGGCAAATTAGGGCGCATCTTCGCGCAGGATATTGTTGCCTCCGTGCCGGGGGTGCGCGTCGTGCTAGTTGGGCGTTCGTTACTCGACGAAGCAGACCGTCAGGCGCTTGCCGTGCTTGCTCGGCAGGGCGGCCAGGTCGAATATTACCAAGCAGACATCACTGACTACGCTGTGACGACGGCGCTCGTCGCAGCCATCGAGGCGACCTACGGGCGGCTCGATGGCGTGATTCATTGCGCCGGACTCATCGCCGACAACTTCATCGTTAACAAGAGCGTAGTCGAGTTCGAGCGGGTGCTCGCGCCAAAGGTCATGGGCGTTGCTTGTCTCGACCACGCGACACGTCATCTGGTGCTCGATATGTTCCTGCTGTGCGCGTCGGCCAGTGGCGTAACGGGCAATGTCGGCCAGGGCGACTATGCGACGGCGAATGCCTTCCTCGATGGTTTTGCCCACTATCGCAACTCCCTGGTTGAACGTGGCGAGCGGCATGGCCATACCTTGTCCGTGGACTGGTCGCTGTGGGCAGAGGGCGGCATGCGGCCCGATCCGCAGACGGAGGAGCGTTTGTGGACCGCGTACGGTATTCGTCCGCTCGGCACCCGTGCGGCGCTGGCGGCAATGCATATGGGGCTGCGCCGCAACTGCACCCAAATGCTGGTGGCCGAAGGCAACCGCAGTTGGGCACTCGCGCGTTTCCAACTGACGCCGCCGCCGGCGATGGCTACGGTGCCCCAATCGTCCGAGTTAACGGCGCCTGGTACGGGCGACATGCTGGTCGCAACAGTTGAGTATTTCAAGCAGTTATTAGCCGACATCTTCGGGCTACCGACGCATCGGATCAACGAGCAGGCCGCGCTCGAGGAGTACGGGATTGACTCCATCATGGTGGTGCGTTTGACGGCTAAGCTGGAGACGATCTTCGGGCCGCTATCGAAGACTTTGTTTTTTGAATACAAAACGCTCGCGGCGCTCTGCGGTCATTTTGTTGAACATCATGCCGCTCAGCTGGCAGAGTTGCTGGACATGGGAAGGACGAAGATAGAGCGGGCCTTGCCATCCGTACTCCAAGCTGTGCCGGAGTTAGGTGCCGAGGCAACCGCCAACAGCGCGCTGGCAGCGCCTAGTGGCGCATTGCTTAGGCCATTGCCAGTGTTCAACGCTGCAGACGCGGACGGCGCGCCGCACGTAACCACTGAGTTCGCTATCATTGGCCTCAGCGGTCAGTACCCGCAAGCTGCCGATCTCGACGAATATTGGCAGAACCTGCGCACGGGGCGCGATTGCATCACTGAAATTCCTCGCGAGCGCTGGAATCACGATCGCTATTTCTCAGTGGGCGAGTTTCGTCCCGGCATGACCTACGGCAAGTGGGGCGGCTTTATGAGTCATGTTGACTGTTTTGACACGGTCTTTTTCAACATTTCTCCCCGTGAAGCGGAACTCCTCGATCCACAAGAACGGTTGTTTTTGCAGTGCGTCTATCATGTGCTGGAGGATGCCGGTTATACCCGGCTATCGATCGCCGCGGCAGCGCGCCGCCGCAATCCAGGCAGCTTGGTTGGGCAGGTGCTCGACAGCGCAGCCGTTGGTGTCTTCGTCGGTGCGATGTATAACGAGTACCAGCTGTACGGTGCTGAGCAAACCGCGCTTGGCTATCCGCTGGCGATTCCGGGCAATGTCGCGTCGATCGCAAATCGCGTGTCCTATTTCTGCAATTTCCACGGGCCGAGTGTCACCCTTGACACGATGTGCTCGTCGTCGCTGAGCGCGATTCACATGGCCTGTCACAGCATCGCCGCAGGCGAATGTGCGTTTGCGGTTGCAGGCGGTGTCAACGTCACAGTTCATCCGAACAAGTATCTGGTGCTGGGACAAGGACGTTTCTTGTCCGAAGATGGGCGTTGCCGAAGCTTCGGTGAGGGTGGCAGTGGCTATGTACCGGGCGAGGGCGTTGGCGCGGTACTAATCCGGCCGCTCGCCGACGCCTTGGCCGATGGCGACCTGATCCACGGCGTGATTTGCGCGTCGTCGATCAATCATGGTGGTAAAACCAACGGTTATTCGGTGCCCAACCCGAATGCACAGGCAGCGCTGATCCAGGAGGCGATGCAGCGCGCGCGGATCGAGCCGGGCGCGATCAGCTATATCGAAGCGCATGGCACGGGTACTGCGCTTGGCGATCCGATCGAGATGAGCGGCTTGAAGCGGGCCTTCGCCGCGCGTGCAGACGCGCCAATGCCCTGCGCGATCGGCTCTGTTAAGTCGAACATCGGACATTGCGAAAGCGCGGCCGGCATCGCCGGCTTAACCAAGGTCCTGCTACAGTTCCGGCACCGGTTACTGGTGCCGTCCCTGCATGCCGAAGAGCTCAATCGCAATATCGATTTCGGCCAGACGCCATTCCGCGTGCAGCGGAACCTTGCTGACTGGATCGTGCCAGCTGGAACGCCGCGGATAGCGGCAATCTCGTCGTTTGGCGCGGGCGGATCAAACGCGCATCTGATCGTACGCGAGCATGTCGACACCCGTGAACCCTTGCTCTTATCTAAGCCGGCCGGTGGTGTCTGGCTAATCCCATTGTCTGCCCGCACCCCCAAGCAATTGCTCGCGAGGATCGAGCAGCTGCTCGCGGGCATCGAGGCAAAGACGTTGCAGGATTTGGCTGGCCTTGCCTACACCCTTCAGGTAGGACGGGAAGCCATGCGGGAGCGTCTCGGCTTCGCCGTGTCGTCACTCACAGATCTCGAGCGACATTTACGAGTCGCCCGCGACCACTGGCCGCAGATCGAGGCGCAACTGGCTGATCTAAGCGCGGCGCTCACTTGGCGCGAGCCGGCCGGCAATGCGGTGCTGTACCGGGCCAAAGCCACCGGCGCGCATCCGTTGCCAGTCAACGTTGCGCAGGATGACGCTGCGGTCTTGCACGCCTGGGTGGGCGGGGCAGTAGTGGACTGGGCTGAGCGCTATCTAGGCGCTGTGCCGCGCAAAGTTAGGCTACCGCTCTATCCCTATGCAAAAGAACGCTACTGGGCCCCGATTGCGATCGAAGCGGGCGATGCTATGACGCCTCCTCAGCCGACGACTGACAATATGATTCTAGAGCGTACCTGGCAGCGCCTACCGCGAGAGGCGGGGCAGCATGCTCTCGGTGACCCAGTCGGTGGCACGCTGCTGATTTTGTGCACACCGTCAACCAAGGCCATCGCCCGCAGCCTGTTTGCAGACACGGGCAGCCGCGTCGACACGTTATATGTCGTGCACGGAGCGGATACGCCTGATCCACTTGCCATTCCGGTTGATTTCGACGACGAAAACAAGGGTCGCGCAGCCTATGCGGAGTTCGTGAAACGCCTAGTGAATCGGCCGCTCGGAGTGATCGACGTCACTGCGTTGGACGCGGGCCACGAGGCATCTAGCGCGTTCGAAGCGGGCAAGATCTCGCTCTTGCAGGCATTCCTCATGGACCACCGCCAGCAGGCACCGAGCCTGCTGCAGGTGACTCATCGGCTGCAGGCATGGCACGGCGAAACGACGCTGCAAGGCGCGCGGACGGCGGGCCTGTATCGGATGCTGGGCGCAGAATATCGCACCGTTCGATCTGGCGTCATGGACACGGACGAAGACTTGCGCACGCTCGCGCGGCTGAAAGCGCAGATCGAGCACGAATTCGGCGCGGGTCCGGTCACCGAATGCTGCTATCGTGACGGCGAGCGGTTTGTGCCGGCCATGCGGCCGTTGGCTGGGAAGCAGCTGGATATGGCGGGCTGCTACCGGCCGGACGACGTAATTCTCATCACGGGCGGCACAGGCGGGATCGGTGCTGCGGTAGCGGAACATGTCGCGGCGGCCGGCGTGCGCGCGCTCGCCATCGTCGGCCGTGAGCGCTTGCCCGAAGCAACCCAGTGGCCCCAGTTGTTGGCTGCAGGCGGGACCCGTGAAGCAGGTGGACGCACGCTCGAAAAAATCCGGCATCTCCAGTCGCTCGTCGAGCGTGGGGTCCGGGTCCACTACGAGGCATGCTCGTTCGACAGCGATGACAGCATCGCCGCCGCCGTCGCGTCCATCGAGGTAGCCCTTGGCGCGGTCACCGGCGTATTCCACTGCGCAGGTCTGACGAGTGCCGATCCGGCCTTTATTCGGAAACCGGTGGCCGATATCGCCATGGTCTGCGCGCCGAAGATGACAGGTCTCGCGGCGCTACATGCGCGCATAAAGCGCGATCGGTTGCGTTTCTTCATGCTGTTCTCTTCTGTGTCTGCTTTGCTGCCGCAGTTGGCGGCGGGGCAAAGTGACTACGCAATGGCTAATGCATATATGGACTACTTCGCCCAGCACTGCCGTACGCGAGGAGAAATTGGCGTCTGTTCACTGCAATGGCCGGCGTGGGCTGAAACCGGCATGGCGACTGACAACGCCAGTCCTGCGCTCAGTAAAACTGGCCTCCAGCCAATTCTGACTCAAGTTGGCCTGTCGTTGCTCGACCGCTGCGTGGCGATCGCCTCAGCTGCGGGTTCTCCGGCCGTCTGTCTGCCTTGTCAGGTGGATCTAGCTCGCTTTGACCCGGACCAGCTTGTCGCCGTTGAGCCAGCACCCGTGCGCCAGGACACACCTGTCGTCACCGAAAATTCAGCATCGCGCGGGGCAGCTGGCAAACCGCCCCCCTTGGTGTCGCCTGCCAGCAGCCTGCTGGGCGCACTGGAAAATTGGATGCGGCAGATGTTGATCGACGAATTGAAGTTTTCTGCCGAACAGGTTGCGGATCGAGATGTGCCGTTTGCCGACTATGGCATTGAGTCGGTTATGGTACTGCAGCTGATTGACCGGATGAGCAAGCTCACTGGCAGTAAGCTCGATCCGTCACTGATGCTGGAGTTCGACACCCTAGGGGCGCTCTGCGAGCATCTCCTAGGCGCGCATGAAGCGGCACTATCCCGCTACTTCACCGCACCGGTCGCAGTCGCGCCAGACCCTTTGGCTGTTGTGCCGCCTGGGCCTGCCACATCGCGTCAGGCTACGCCGGGCATCGAGCCAGTTCCCGAGCGCGCCGGCGATATCGCTATCATCGGCCTCGCGGTCCGCTTGCCGGGTGCACCGGATGCTGAAGAGTTCTGGCAACTGCAGATGAGCGGGCAATCCGCGATCACGCCGATGCGGGACGAGCGCTGGCCAGGCGGCCGCGGTCAGGTCCAGGCGGGCTGGCTCGATGACATTGACAGCTTTGATCCAACATTCTTTGGACTGCACGCGTCGGACGTTGCCGTGATGGACCCGCAGGCCAGGTTGATGATGGAGGAAAGCCTGCAGGCGCTGCATGATGCCGGCTATGCGCACGGTGAACTATCCGCTAGGCCAGTGGGGGTCTATATCGGCGGGCGGCTGCAAGTGACTGCCGATCAGCAAGGACTCGCTGCGGCGGTTAATCCAATCCTCGGCGTGGGCCAAAACTACTTAGCGAGCAATATTTCACGCTTTTTCAATTTCACGGGACCGAGTATGGTGGTCGACACCGCGTGTTCGTCCGGCTTGACGGCGATGTCGATCGCGTTCGATGCGCTACGCAGCGGCTCGATCGACATGGCGTTGGTCGGCACGACCAGCCTGCTCACGACTTCGCAAGCCCATGACCTGTTTTCTGCTCGCAACATCCTCAGTCCCGACGGCACCTTCCGTATCTTCGACAGCGAGGCGGCCGGCGATGTGCTGGGCGAGGGGGTGATCGCTCTCGTGTGCAAGACGCGGGCGCAGGCAGAGGCCGACGGCGATCGCGTCTACGCCGTTGTCAAGGCGCTGGCGGTGAACAACGACGGGCGTACGCTTGGTCCAGGCTCGCCAAGCCTCAAAGCGCAACGCGATGTCATGCGGCGTGCGTTGGCGCAGGCGGGCAAAACGGCCGGCGACATCGGGTATATCGAAGTCAATGGCGGCGGTTCGGCGGTTGTCGATGCGGTCGAGATCAAAGCGCTCGCTCAAGTTTATCAATTCGACGACAACCTGCTTGGTGCTTGTCCGCTAGGTTCGGTCAAACCGAGCGTCGGCCATCTGCTGCTGAGTTCCGGGCTGGCCGGCTTCGTCCGCTGCGCACTCAGCCTCTATCACCAGCAAATCCCACCGAGCCTGTGCGCGATGCAGCCTTTCGAGCACTACGACTTTGCTGCGTCCCGCGCGCAGTTCAATCGTCAGGCGCTCGCTTGGGAGACGCCGGCGGCTGGGCCGAGAGTGGCCGCACAGAGCTGCTTTCCGGATGGCGGCACCAATTGTCATCTGATTCTCGAAGAGTTTGTTCCTGCCGCTACCTATGTGCAACGCCGTCACTCGCTGCCGCTGCCGGCACTGCGGCGCCAGACCTTCGCGCGGGCGACTCGGCCGCAAAGCCAGCCTGCGCCAATCAGCATAGCGGCCGAGAAAGGCGCATCTAACGTTGTCTATTTCCCAATCCAGTCAAGCTGGGGCACCCTCCATGAAAAAAGTCTTTAACCTTACTATCGACGCTGCGCACCCAGTTGTTGCTCACCACCTGGTGCAAGAGCAAGCGATCCTGCCTGGCCTGGCATACATCGACCTGCTGATGATGATTGCGCGGCAAGGAATGCAGCTTGACTGTTTCCAGTCGGAGCTGCGCGACCTCGTCATCCATCAACCCCTGATCGTGGCGAAAAATGGTCAGGTTCGATTGACGATCAGTGCGAGCGAGCTCAGTCGTGGCAGTTACGCGATCGAGGTCGCGCGCGACAGTGAGCCGAATGTGGTCTACTGCACCGCCGAGCTACATCCCGCCAGAGCCGGCATCGAACCCGATCTCGACGTGACGGCTCTCGAAACCGGCTGGCAAAGCCGTCTCAATCTGATGGCGCTCTATGAACGTGCCCGCGCACGGGGGCTCGCGCACGATGGACTCATGCGCGCGGACGGCACAGTGTCCTGCTTTGACTGGGGATGCCTGATAGATCTGTGCGTGTCGGAGTCCCATCGCCATCTGTTGGATGCGGCGTTTCATCCTACCCTCCTCGACGGCTCGGCGATTGCGTCGTCGGTACTCGAAACGGCGCTCGCACCCCCCGGCGAGCAAGCACAAGGCGCCGCCGAAGGGCTGTATCTGCCGTTGCACTACGGCGCTTTTCGTGCTCGTGCACCGTTGGGCGCCGCATGCCTCGCCCGGGTCCGGCTCGATAGCATTAAGACGAGTCATGATATCCGCAAGCTCGACATCGATTTCTACGAGAAAAACGGACGCTGGCTTGCCTCGCTGGTCGAGCTGACGGGCAAGCGTGTGCGCAACGGGGTCGAACTCCAGCCACGGCAGCCCAAGACCGGAGCCGAGCTCGAGCTGCAGCAGCCCAAGACCGGGGTCGAGTCCCAGCCGCGGCAGTCAAAGCCGTCTTCCGATGGTGCCGGCGATACGTTTAAGCTAGAGCAGGAACTGCGGGGCGTGTTCGCCGAGCATCTCGATCTCGCCCCACATCAGGTCGACATGCGGCGTGGCTTTTTCGACATGGGTCTTAGTTCGGCGCAGTTGCTGACGCTTCTCAAGGATATTGAGCGCCTGTTATCCCAGCGTCTCAACCCGACGCTGCTGTTCGAGTACAACACGATCGATGAGCTTGTCGCACATTTCCACTCGGTAGAGGCCGCTGTGCCTAGCACAATGTCGGCGCAAGTACCGTCCGCAACGAGCAACGGCGAGGCGCCAACTCAGGAGGGCCAGCGCTATCGATTCGCCGCCAGCGAGCCGTATCTCACAGATCACCTGGTTGACGGCAAGCCTGCGCTGATGGGATTGACCTATCCTTGCCTAGTCCTGCAAGCCTGTGCCGATGCCGGGCAGGGACATCCGCTCAGCCTGCAGGACATTCGCTTTCACGGCGGCCCGCTGAAGTTAGAGCCAGGGGAAACCGTGACCGTCGAAATCCAGCTTGAGCCTAATACCGACGCGCCACCGCGCTTCGTTGCGCGCCAGCGCTGCGGCGACCGCTCTGACTGGACGCTGTGCTGCGAGGGCCAAACTCCATCGCCCGACGAGAATGCGCCGCCTATGCTGGATCGGCAACGGCTGCTAGCCGGCGCGCGTGAGCTGTCGCGCAGCGAGATCGACGAATGGTTCCGCACGGTGCCAGCGTTCACCCTTGGGCCAACCCTTAGGTCGATCGAACGGGCCTTCGCGCTCAGCGACGGGACGCTCGTCAGCGAGGTCAACCTGAGCGGCAAGACCAGCAAGCAGCACGTGCCGGGATTGATGCTCGATCCGCTGCTGCTGAATAACTGTTACCTGTTTAACCTGGCGTGCGACATCGAGCAAGAAGCGCCGGCACCGACCTTTCTGCCATTTGTGATCGAGCGTCTTACGCTCTGGCAGCCGATGACCGAGCGGGCTGTAGTCGTAACCCGGCCGCGCCAGGTCAACGCGGGTTTCATCGCGCTCGATGCGGCGATCTATAGCGAGACGGGGCACTGCATCGCTAGCGTGACCAATGCGTCGTTACGGCAACTTGTCAAAGTGGAGGAAACCGCGGCGCGCGCGGTACCAGAGCGGTCCCGTGCAGGGCATCGGGATGCAATCGCGATCGTCGGCATCGCAGGTCGTTTTCCACAGGCATACGACCTGGATGCATTTTGGGACAATCTGCAGGCTGGCAAGGACTGTATTACGGAAATTCCGCCTGAGCGCTGGGACTGGCGTGACTACTACAGTGCCGGCGGCGAACCCGGCACGATCTCGAGCAAATGGGGCGGCTTCATCGACGATGCGGACACCTTCGACCCGCTTTTTTTCCAGATCTCGCCGCGTGAGGCCGAGGTCATGGATCCGCTTGAGCGGCTCTTCCTGCAACACTGTTGGATGGCGATGGAGGACGGCGGTTACACGCGAGACACGTTGCGGGCGTCAAGCGGCAGCAGCAGGGTCGGTGTCTACGCGGGCGTCATGGGTCAGGAGTACCCGCTCTTCGCGCTCGAGGCAACAGAGCGCTTGGGGCTAGGTGGCGGCACCTCATCCGTGGCGAGCCGGCTCGCCTACCTATGCAATTTCAACGGTCCGACGATGGCGATCGATACGATGTGCTCGAGTGCATTGGTAGCAATTGATATGGCGCGGCAGGCCCTGGTCACAGGTGCAATCGATGCCGCCTTTGCGGGCGGTGTCAACCTCAGCCTCCACCCGAGCAAGTACCTGATGCTGTCGCGCGGGCAGTTCATCTCGTCGAAAGGGCATTGCGAGAGCTTCGGTGATGGCAGTGGTGGTTATATACCCAGCGAAGGCGTCGGTGTGTTGATGCTGAGGTGCCTGGCGGACGCGGAACGGGACGGCGACGTCATCTATGGCGTGATCCGCTCGTCCGCGGTGAATCACGGGGGCCGCGCGAGCGGTTACACCGTGCCGAATCCAATGGCACAGGCCGAGGTCATCAGGCGCGCGATCGAACAGGCAGGAATCCGACCGATGGATATCAGCTATATCGAGGCGCACGGCACCGGCACACGATTGGGCGACCCGATCGAGATTAGCGGGCTGACCAAGGCCTTTGGCGCGGACGCAACGCGTGCTATGGCTGCATCGTGTCGGATCGGGTCCGTAAAATCCAATATCGGCCACTGCGAAGGCGCAGCCGGCGTGGCCGGCGTGCTGAAGGTACTGCTGCAGATGCGGCATGGCATGATCGTGCCATCGTTGCATTCGCAGCGCCTCAATCCAGCCATCGATTTCTCAGCCACGCCTTTCACCGTCAACCAGGAACTCGTTCCCTGGCTCGACGAGGAGGCTGATGGACGTCCTCGTCGCCGTATCGCGGGTGTGAGCAGCTTTGGCGCGGGTGGCGTCAACGCCCATGCAATCATTGAGTCATATTCGATGCCGCCTGCTGAGCTCTATCCGACCGAGGGCGCGCAATGGCTCATCCTGCTGTCTGCGCGCGAACCCGCCAGGTTGCCGCTGATGACGGCTAAACTTCTGGCCGCGATCGAGCGACAGCAGCTCGACGAGCGTGCGTTGCCGAGCCTCGCCTATACATTGCAGATTGGACGCGAAGCAATGGAGCATCGAGCTGCCGTCATTGTTGGATCGATGCGAGAGCTGCAGGACAAGCTGCGCGCGTTCGGTCACGATGGGTCAGGTAACAAAGATTGGTATCGCGGCAGCGCGAGCCAGAACTTGGGCACCGTTCAGCTCTACAAGGACGAAGATGCCGGCGTTTTGCTGCAGACCTGGCTCGAGAAAACGAATCTGCACGCGCTGGCACAAGTGTGGGTCATGGGCGTAACTCCTGACTGGCAGCAGCTATATCAACCCGAAACCGGGTTTGCCAGGCCGCCCCGGCGCATGTCGCTGCCGAGCTACCCATTTAAGACGGACCGCTACTGGATTGCCGATGCAGCACGCATTGCCCCAGCCCCAGCCCCAGCCCCGGCGCACGGCACGCATCCGCCAGCCCCGACGCACGCCGCGCATCTGTTCACTAAGGCTTGGCGGCTCAGCACGTCGTCCGATTCGGTGCATGCTTTGCCCCGCGCGGCGGACCGCGGCTTCATCCTGCTCCTGACGACCGCTGCGACGCGTGCGTTGGCAGAACGTCTGGCGGCCTTGCGGCCGGGCGCGCGGATTGTACATGCGGATGATCTAGCCGATCAGATCGAGCAGATATGTCAGCCTAAAGATTATCCACTAGCCTATGTGCTCGACCTCACTGCACTCGACGACGAGTACGCCGTGCGAAGCGTGGCGGACGTCGAGTGCTGGCTGCCTGGCGTGCAACGCCTGATCGAGCAGGTGCGGCTGAATGGTGTCCGCCTGCTGTGCGTGACACGTCACCTCGAATTGTTTCTCAGGCCCGCATCGTTGGCACCTGCTCCGCACGCCGCCATCAAGGCGTGTCTGTACCGCTCGCTGGGCTACGAATACCAGCGGCTCCAGAGCGGCCATATGGACACCGACCTGCCGGACGATGCGCCTGATTTGCCACGTCAGATCTTGGCGCAATTGGAGCGCGAAGTACTCGATCCTCAAGTGTGCTTGCGCGCTGGACAAGCCTACCTACCATATCTCGCCCCACTGTCTGCGGCCGCGGACGAACGGCCATTTGACTTCCCCCCGGCCCACGTACTCTGGATCACCGGCGGTACACGAGGGCTCGGTCTATTGTGCGCGCAACATTTCGTCACGCGCTATGGCGTGCGCAAGCTGGTGCTGAGCGGCCGTGAGCCGCTGCCGCCAGCCG
Organism: Mycoavidus cysteinexigens; assembly: GCA_031963205.1. GTDB lineage: Bacteria > Pseudomonadota > Gammaproteobacteria > Burkholderiales > Burkholderiaceae > Mycoavidus > Mycoavidus cysteinexigens_C. The sequence continues at coordinate 41,984 of JASSUB010000054.1, read as the reverse complement.
CTCGCTGGAGCGAGATCCTGGCGGACCCGAACGGGACGCGTGTCAAGCCGGGCGTGCGTGACAAAATCGCCGAACTCGTCAAGCTGCAGCAGCGCGGCGTCTACGTGCATGTCGTCGATGTTGATCTGACGGATGCGCGGGCGATCGAGGCGGCTTGCGAAACCATCAGGCGCGAGCTAGGTCCGATAGGCGGCGTGATCCATTGCGCCGGCGTTGGTGACACCGATCCGGCCTTGATCCGCAAAAGCGTATCTAATGTAAATACGGTTTTTGCGCCGAAAACGGCCGGGCTCGACAGCCTGTGCCGTGCGTTGCGCGGCCAGCAGCTGTCGTTGTTCGTCGTCTATTCTTCCGTTTGCGCAGCGCTACCAAGCTTGGCGGCGGGGCAGATCGATTATGCAATGGCCAACGCCTACATGGATGCGGTCGCTGGACATCGACCCGCATGCCGCCTCCTGAGTCTCCAGTGGCCGAGCTGGTTAGAAACTGGCATGGGCGCAATGGACACCAAAATCTATCGGGCCATAGGACTGCTCGGTCTGAAAAATCAGGATGGCCTTGCGCTACTGGACCGAGCGCTGGAGATTCGCGGTCGCCCGGTCGTCCTGCCAGCTCTCGTTGATCTAGCGCTCTGGCAACGCAGCGTTGATGAGCATGCCGATGACGAGCTTGATGCAGATGCCGGTGACGGGCTTAATGCACATGCTGGTGATCAGCTTAATGCAGATGCTGGTGATCAGCTTAATGCAGATGCCGGTGATGGGCTTGATGTACATGCCAGTAACAAGCACGAGGCCAAGCGCACCGCCGCGCCGGAGCTTAAGCACGAGGTTGTGACCGAACGCACGCAAGCGTGGCTCAGTTCCCTGTTCATGGCCGAGCTGAAGATCGCCGCGACCGATTTCGATGCGCAGGTCGATTTCCCCAACTACGGACTCGATTCGATCCTGATGGCGCAAATTCTGCGCACGATCAATGTCCAGCTTGGCGTTGACTTGGCGCCCTCGCTCATCCTCGAACATCCCAATCTCGTTGCGCTGACCATGTGGCTTGTCACGCACGAAGGGGCGGCACTCGTCCGTTTCTTCGCGGCCGACGAGGTGGACGCTGAAACAGTCCGGCCACAGGATAAGACGGCGGCCCCCCGTCTGCCGATGTCTGCGCGTGGCGGGCAAGCTGTTTCGATGCCGGAGCTAGCCGCTCGTTGCCCATCGACCGCACTCGACAACGCACCGCGGCAGGCGCAGGACAATATCGTGGTGGTCGGCATGTCGGCGCGCTTTCCTGGCGCGCCGAACCTGGCCGAATATTGGCGGCTGCTGAAGGACGGTCGCAGCGCGTTTTCGAATCTGCGAACCAGCGCATCGCGGCCGCGCATCGCAGGTACAGTCGACCATCAAGGGCACTTCGATCGCGCAACCTTTCACATTCCAGTCGAGGATTTCAACGCGATGGACCCGCAGGCGCTGATGGTGCTGGAAGAATGCCTGAACCTTTGGGCCCACGCAGGCTATCGTCCAGAGGACATCAAGGGCAGCGCGACGGGCGTATTCCTTGGCGGGCGAGGGCGCACGGCGCTCGATCCCTCCGCACTGCGCAGCACGCGCAATCCGATTGTGGTGGCGGGACAAAACTACCTGGCGGCGAACGTCTCGCACTTCTTTGATATCAGCGGTCCGAGCCTCGTGATCGATACCGCGTGCTCGTCTGCGCTGGTCGGCATGAGCATGGCCGCACAAGCTTTGCGTGGGGGAGAGATCAGCGCGGCCATCGTGGGCGGCGTCAGCCTGCTTGGCGGCGATCAAGAGCAGGCAATCTTCGAACAGCGCGGCCTTCTAAGCGCTGGCCCGGAATTCCATCTCTTCGATGAACGGGCCAATGGGATCATCCTTGCGGAAGGTGTCGGGCTCGTCTTACTGAAGACTGAAGAGCAAGCGCGACGTGATGGTGATACGATTTACGCGCGGATCACTGCGCTCGCTTGCAACAACGACGGCCGCACCGCCGGCCCCGCTACCCCCAATCTCGAACGGCAGACGGATCTGATGCTCAAAGTGCTCGCTCAAGCGGGCCTCGATGCCAGACAAATCGGCTATATCGAAACCAACGGATCGGGGTCGAAGATCACAGACTTGCTAGAGTTGAAGGCGATTGACGCAGTCTATGGTCGGGGCGCGAACTTCTCAGGCGCCGCCAGCAGAGAGTCCTGCGCGCTCGGCTCGATCAAGCCGAACATCGGTCATCCGCTCTGTGCAGAAGGCATTGCCAGTTTCATCAAGGCGGTCCTGATGCTGCATTATGCGAGTCTCGTGCCTTTCCTATCTGGCCAGCAGCCCCTACGTCACTTCGACCTGGCGGCGTCTCCATTCTACTTCCCGCGCGCGGCATCTGCTTTGCCGATGAGCCAGGACTTGGCGATCGCGATCAACTGCTTTGCGGATGGCGGCAACAATGCGCATCTGATCCTTCAGCGCGCCCGCGCTACCGATAAGCTCGAAACTGGGCAGCGTCAGCCGTTGGCGCCGCCAGTACTACATCGCCAAACACAGGCCGCGTCCGTCCCGGACGGCGCGCAGTCCGATCCCGCTGTGGTGGATGACGGACGTCTGCCAGCCATACACGACACCGCCATGATTTGGGAGCAATTCTAATGACGGAACTGATTGCCGAACGCACCATTACGCTATCTTCTAACAACCCCATCATCGCCGAGCACACGGTCTATGGAAGTCTAGTATTTCCTGGCTTGGCGTATCTCGATCTGATCTACCAGTTCTGCGGCAAGCACGGCCTGGCTCTGTCAAACCATGCGCTCGACACGCTGCGGATTCATCGCCCGCTGATCATTGCCGACGAAGCCGGTAGCCTGCCGATTCGAATCAGCCTGTCCCGCTCGGGCCAGACACACTACGAGGTTGTCATCGACGATCCGGCTGCCGCCGCCGGCGCTGGCGTGTACGCATCCGCCAAACTGGTACGCGAAAACGCTATCGTCTTTCGCACTGCTGATGCTGGGCCGAGCGCGGTCTCACCGGCCGGCGGCGCACGCCATGTGTCGATCGATACGCTGTACGAACAGTGTCGAGACAGCAATCTTAAGCACGGCGACTACATGCGCGCGCATGGCGACATTACGGTCGACGACGTGGCACTGGTCGCCCGCTTGGAACTCGGCGTACGCGCGTTGGCTCATGCCGACCGTTTCCTGCTTCATCCGGTGCTGCTCGACACCGCGGCGATTGTATCCAACGCCGGTGGCAACGCACAGAAGCTGCCGGACGGACTGTATCTACCATTACTGATTGAATCATTTAGAGCGGCGGCACCGATCACCCGTTCATGCGTCGTCATGATCCGGCACGACTCGGTGAGCGTGCGCGGCGAGGTAATCAGTCTCACCCTGGAGTTCTTTGCTCCGAACGGCGACCAACTCGCGGAGATGATCGGCTTCACCGCAAAACGGGTGCGTGATGCGAATACGTTTAGACCGTCGTTGCCGCCTGCTGTGAGCAGCCCTGGCCACACAACCCAGCAGGTGCTCGAAGTGCCTCGCGCCGCGCTTGAGCCGACACCACCGCAGACCCTGTTCCGCGCTGCGTCGCCAGCCGGCCAGTCGCTTAGCCCAGTGGTCAATAGCCTGCGCACGATGATTGCGGACAAGCTGGGCGTGCTCGGCGCAGACGTGGCACTCGATAAGGGCTATTATGAACTGGGACTGGATTCAGCCGATCTGCTTGATCTGGTCGCTGTGGTAGCGAAGATGCTGGCGCTAGACCTGTCGCCCACCTTGATGTTCGAGTATTCAACGCTGGCTGAACTGAATGAATTCGCCATACGCGCAGTCGACCAAACGGCACACCACCCGCCGCCGGCGCAGGCCCCGGCAGGCGGACCGAACTACGGCGCAGCCGCGCCAGCCAGTCAAGCGTTGCGCTTTCGCTTCGTCGCAGCAGAGCCTTATCTGCAGGATCATCTGGTGCTCGGCAAACCGGCGCTGATGGGGGTCACTCATCCCTGTCTCGTGTTCGAAGCCTGCCTGCAGCAGGATGGGGCGGACAGCTATCCGCTGTCGTTGGCGCAAGTCCGCCTAGAGGGCGGTCCGGTGACGCTCGAGCCGGGTGAGGGAGTTGAACTGGCCATCGACCTGTCTAAAAGCAAAGGGGTCCGCGACTTCGCGGTTCGCTTTCGGCGGGATGGGCAGGTCTCCTACCGCACCTGCTGCCATGGGCGAGTCGAAACAGGGCACGCGTTTGAACTGCAGCACAGGGATATCAGAACAATGCTCGCTGACCTGAAACGGTTGCCCGCTGCAGAGCTCGAGCAATGGTACGAAGGTATTCCGCAGTTTACCGTTGGACCGTTGCTGCGCACCATCCGCGCCGTCTATACCGACGGCGCCGGCTTGCTGGTGAGCGAGGTCAGACTCGCTGACGGCGCCCGCAAAGGCGGGCAGGAGCACTACGCTTTCGATCCGCTGCTGCTCAATAGCTGCTTTTTCTTTCGCGATCCGTCAGCCAACGGTGCACCGTGCGCGATGTACGTGCCGCTGATGATCGAGCGCATTGACTTGGTCAAACCCTTACCGTCTTCGGTTTACCTGGTCAACCGGGCGCGTATGTTCCGCCCAGGCTACGCGTCTTTCGACGTTGATATCCTCTCGACTGACGGCGAACACCTCGGCCGGATCGTCAATGCGTCGATCCGGGAAGCCAGCAATCCGCAAAGTTTCGAGAATGCCGACTTCGTGCAGACCGCTCAGATCACGCCCGCCACCATTCACGCACACGATAGCAACGCTGCTCGTGACGGCGTGGCGATCATCGGTCTCGCGGGCCGTTATCCCGGCGCGGATACGCTTGATGAATTCTGGCTCAATCTGAAAAACGGTAAGGACAGCATAACGGAGATCCCGCCGTCCCGCTGGGATCATGCATTGTATTTTGATCCGGATAAGGGCCGCCCGGGCAAGACTTATAGTAAGTGGGGTGGTTTCCTTGCCGATATTGACCAGTTCGATCCCTATTACTTTGGGATCACGCCGCGCGAGGCCGAACTGATGGACCCGCAGGAGCGCCTGTTCCTGCAATGCGCGGTGCATGCGCTGGAAGATGCTGGTTATACCCGCGACGAGATGATGAAGTGCGCGCCCGGACATGATGGGAAGAGCGCGGCGGTCGGCATTTACGTCGGCGTGATGCACCACGAGTATCAATTGTACGGCCTCGAGCAAACTCTCCAGGGCGACCCTGTTGCCTTGTCCGGCAACGCTGCGACGATCGCCAACCGGGTCTCGTACGTTTGCAATTTCACGGGTCCGAGCATGGCGATCGACACTATGTGCTCGTCCTCTCTGAGCGCACTCTTTCTCGCCTGCCGCGCGCTCAAACACGGCGATTGCGCGGCGGCGCTGGTGGGCGGCGTGAATCTCTCACTGCATCCGAACAAATACCTGATGCTCGCGCAAGGACACTTCATCTCTAGCCAGGGGCGTTGCGAGGCGTTTGGCAAAGGCGGCGACGGTTATGTGCCGGGCGAGGGGGTAGGGGCGCTGCTGCTCAAGCCGCTCGCCCGTGCCGAAGCCGACGGCGATCACATCTACGGCATCATCCGCGCGTGCGAGATCAATCACGGCGGCCGTTCCGCTGGTTATTCCGTGCCCAGCGTCAGGGCGCAGGCGGAGGTCATCGCCAAGGCCTATGCTCGCGCTGGCCTGCAGCCGCGCCAGATCAGCTATCTCGAAGCGCACGGCACGGGCACGGCGCTTGGCGATCCGATTGAAATCGCCTCGCTTGCCACGGCGTTCCAGTCATCCGGTCTTGGGCAATTCTGCGCGATCGGGTCGGTGAAGTCGAATATCGGGCATTGCGAAAGCGCCGCGGGTGTTGCCGGCATCACCAAGGTGCTGTTGCAGATGAAGCATCGTCAGCTGGTGCCGTCGCTGCATGCGGCCGTGCTCAATCCGGCGATCAATTTCTCGGAGTCGCCCTTTGTGGTCCAGCAAACCCTGTCCGACTGGACGGCACCTGGCCCGCACAACGCGCTGCGGGTGGCTGGCCTGTCGTCATTTGGCGCAGGCGGCTCCAACGCGCACGTTGTGCTAGAAGAGTACCGGTCTGCACCCGATGCTCGTCCGCTGCCCCGCATGCCGGTGATCATTCCTCTGTCTGCCGGTAGCTGGACCCAGCTGCAGGCTCTGGCGCAAATGCTGGTCGCCCACGTTGGACAGCAGCTCGACACCACGCCCAGCCAAGACGATCGCCTCCGTCTGCTGGGCGACATCAGCTATACGCTGCAGGTAGGCCGGGACGCGCATCGGTACCGGCTTGGCGTGTGGGCAGCATCGCTCGAGGAACTCGTCAACCGACTGACCCTCTTCCTGGCCGCTGACCCACTCGACGAGTCCGCAATGGCTCGGCTAGGTGAGCAGGAGATCTACGCCGGTGAAGCGAAGCGCGGTGGCGTGCTGCCGGATCTTTCCGCAGCGGATGTGGCGCTGCTGGTGTTATCCTGGAGCCGCGAAGGTAAGACGACGCAACTGCTCAGGTTCTGGTGCCGGGGCGGCGTGATCGATTGGAGCCTGATGCGCGCAAACCGTGGCCTGCAAGCCGATGCGTATCGCAGAGTCAGCCTGCCGGGTTACCCGTTCGCCAAGGAGCGATATTGGGTGCCATCGCTGCGTTCCGAGCCACATGACGATATGCCTACCGTCCCGCTGGTGTCGGCCGCGACACCCCGCACCGCGTATGTCAGACTAGCCGATGCGTTAAGCGAGATCAGCGGATTCCCCGCCGAGCGACTCGATCCGCATGCAGATTTCGAGGCGCTCGGCCTCGACTCCGTGATGATCACGAAACTGAATCAGCGCATCGCGATGTGGACCGGAGAAAACGATGCCGCGCTGCTGTTCAAGTATAAGACCTTGGCAGACTTGGCCGCCTATCTAGACCCACGGATCGGGCCGGATGCATCCGCGAACACGCCCCCTTCCGCAGCGCAGTCCGGCGCTGCGCACCGCCCCACGTCGGGGCATGTGGCCGCCAATAGGGACCACGGCAATGACGATGCGATCGCCATCGTGGGCATGAGCGGACGCTATCCACAGGCCGAGACGCTTGATACCTTCTGGGCCAATCTCGTCGGTGGCGTGGATTGTGTCACGGAAATTCCGCGCGAGCGCTTCGACTGTCGCGAGATCTATCGGCCTAATGTCAAAGGCAAGAGCGACACGATCTACTGCAAGTGGGGCGGCTTTCTCGGCGATATTTCACAATTCGATGCGGCGTTTTTCAAGCTCTCCGCACAGGACGCGGCGCTGATGGACCCGCAGGAGCGCCAGTTTCTCGAAATGGCCTGGGTCTGCCTTGAAAGCTCGGGCTATCTCGATGCGCGCTGGCAGTCCCGGCCACGCGACTTTGGCGTGTTCGCCGGTGTTAGCTTCAATAATTACCAACTCATCGGCGCGGATGCGCTCAACGCCCGCGCGCCTTTTTATCCGGCCGGCTCACAGACGTTCTCGGTCGCCAACCGGATTTCGTTCTTCTTCAATTTCACTGGCCCGAGCGTCGTGGTGGACACGGCCTGCTCATCCTCCATGTATGCGTTGCATCTGGCTTGCGAGAGTCTTCGCAGCGGTGAAACCGAGGCGGCCCTCGCCGGTGGTGTCAACTTGATCTTACACCCGAGCAAATACCTCACGTTGTGCGCGTCGAGCTTCGCCGCCAGCGATGGCCGCTGTCATGCGTTCGCGGTAGGCGGCGATGGCTATGTACCAGGCGAAGGGGTCGGTGTCGTTCTGCTCAAGCGATATGCTGACGCGATCAAAGCCGGCGACACAGTCCTTGCCTTGATCAAGGGCACGGGCATCAGCCACGACGGCAAGACGCAGGGGTTTACAGTGCCGAATCCCGTCAGCCAGACCAAAGCGATTAAGGCCGCCCTAGCGCGCTCAAAGGTGAGCATGGATACGATTTCGTACATCGAAGCGCACGGCACCGGCACGGCGCTCGGCGACCCGATTGAGATACAGGGGTTGATGGACGCGTATCCGGCTGAGGCCAGCTTCTCGCGCGCGCTCGGATCAGTCAAGGCTAACATCGGTCATAGTGAAGCCGCAGCCGGTATCGCCCAATTGACCAAAACGGTGCTACAGTTGCAGCATAAGATGTTGGTACCTACTTTGCTGCATGGGCCTCTCAATCCCGATATCCCGTTCGCGAAGGCAGGCTTCTATGTCCCTGAGCAGGCAATGCCTTGGCCGGTCATCGAGCGCAACGGGCGTGCCTTGCCACGCCGTGCTGGGATCAGTTCTTTTGGCGCTGGCGGCGTCAATGTGCACATGATCCTGGAGGAAGCCCCGGTGGTTGACCAACCGAACGGTCCTGCGGACTCTCGCCACAGCGCATTGCCGCTGATCCTCCCGCTGTCCGCCCACGTCCCAGCACAGTTGCCAGCACAAGCGCGACGACTCGCGGACTTTTTGGACAGCCCAAGCGGCGATGCTCATGCATTGCACGATGTGGCTTTCACGCTGCAGCACTGCAAGCCTATGTTCCGCCACCGGCTTGCGCTGGTGGTGCGGGACCGCGCGGATGCACTCCATCAATTGAGGGACTGGCTCGCCGCGCCGGACTTTGCGCACCAAGGTGGCCCCTATCGGGGCGACAGTCTCGACGGCGGGCAGCAATCGCTTACCCCGTCGCTCGCGGCGGATTCGCATGCGCTTGCCCAAGCGTGGACAGCCGGTGCGCCGATCGCATGGCCCGTTCCCGCATCTCAAAGCGGGGCGCACCCGCGCGGGCGCTTCGTGCCGTTACCTTGCTATCCATTTCTTACGAAGCGCTATTGGATCAGCGACCTGTTGGTGCCGGCGGGCGCGGTAGCAGCGAAGCCGTCCAGCACCGCAGAGGGCAGCGCTGATCTCGATGGGTGGCTAATGCAGACATATTGGAGCGAAGTAGAGTGGACTCCTGAGCATGCGGCACCAGCGCCGAACCCTGTCGTGGTGCTGTGCGAGGATGATGGAGTGCTACAGTGCTGGGCTGCCGGCAGGACAGAAAGCGTGCACTCGATCATCTTGGATCGCGACGGCACCTTCGACCAGCGCTTGTCCCACCTGCTGCGCTCGAGCGAGTGCGAAACGTTCGTCTTGGTCCAGCCGCACGCAAGCTTAGTGACGGCCAGCACGGACTGTGCGATGCTCGACGCCGCTTTCCAGGCTAGGGCTGGGCAGCTCACTCGGTTCGTCGAACGCGCAGTAGACCTGGCCGGGCAGCGCAAGGGGCTCAAGCTTATCCTCGTGAATCTCACCGCTCACGGAGAAACTGACCCAATCCAGGAAGCTTTGTCGAGATACTTCAGCTTCCTGCGGTTCGAGGTGCCGGAGATCGGCAGCCTCATCATCGACACCGACTCGCTGGCGGAAGACGGGCTGAACCGAATCCACGGCGAGTTGCACTGCGCGGGGGCCGACACAAGAGTCCGCCTCCGCGACGGCAAGCGACTGTGCCAACGGCTTTGCCCGCTAACAATCAGCCGCCCGGCGGGTGCCCTGAATCCGTTCGGTGCCATGATCTTGACGGGTGGCTTCGGCGGCATTGGCCTCACCCTCCTGCGCTGGCTAGTCGACCAGGGGGTAAGACAACTGATTGTCATCGGTCGTAAGCCAGCCTCGTCGATATTACAGCATCCGAGCCTGCCGTCCGGGACTCGGATCCAAGACTTCATCGACGAGCTTGCCCGTACCCGCAGTGTGACGCTCTCGTATATCCAGTCAGACCTGCGCGACGAAGGGGCGCTTCGGCGCCACCTCACCGGCCTGAGGGCGGTGATCGGCATGCCGATCACGGGTGTATTCCATCTAGCAGGCATCACGACCGATGCGATCCCTATCCGTGAGACAACGGTCGATATTCTGAGCGACGTTGTGCGTCCCAAACTGGTCGGCGCGCATTGCCTCGATCGGCTCACCAGCGATGACCCGGTGCGATATTTTTGCCTGTTCTCGTCGATCTCATCGGTGGAGGGCATGCAAGGCAACGGGCTCAGCGCATATAGCGCAGCCAACGCGTCTCTGGTCGCACTGGCCGCGGCACGCCGTCGACGAGGACGGCCAACCCAGGTCATACAGTGGACGGACTGGGACGGCGCCGGCATGGCGGTGGCGCACAATCACCGGGCCTTTTTCGATGCGCTGGGCATGTCGATGCTCACGCCTGAGCAGGGCGTAACACTGCTGGAGCGCATCTTGACCCACGATGTCGGCGAATCCATCGTATTCGATGCCGACTGGCGCAAGTACGCGCAAGTCAATCGCGGCGTGCAGCGGCTGCCGGTCTTCTCTTATTATGCCGCGCGCTTGGATAACGCCCGGCCTCGACCGGAGGACGACGCTGGCGAGGAAGCGCAAGTCTTCGCGCCGGGAACTGAAATCATTAGCGTGTTGTTGGAGCAGTTGAGCATTTTGCTCGGTCAGGACGATCTGCATCCGGACCAGACCTTCGCCGAGATAGGCTTGGATTCGATCAATTCGCTCACCTTCTTTGCTGGCCTATCCGACCGGTTGTCGTTCGAGATCCTGCCATCGGCCATTTTCCGCTACCCGACCATTCGGGAGCTCGCTAGCTTTATCGACGCGCAGCGCGGCAGCTCGGCTTTGACGAACGTGAGAATGCAAGTCGGCGCAGCGGGTACAACGGGTGCCACGCCGTTGATCGTGTCCGACGACAGTAGCACGGGTAAAACTGACAACCATAACAGCATCGGCATCATCGGCATGTCTGGTCAGTTCCCCCAGGCGCAGGACTTGCCGGCGTTCTGGACGCGTCTGATCGAAGGCTTCGACGGGGTGGCGCATTACCCGAGCGCGCGGCGGGATCTCTTGGGCCTCAATGACTCGTTCACCGACGAGGACCTCGCGACCGTCTTCGGGGGTTACCTTGACGACATTGACCTGTTTGATCCGGGCTTCTTCAATATCTCGCCGCGGGAAGCGCGCCTGATGGATCCGCAGCAGCGCCTCCTGATGTTGAACGCGCAGCGAGCAATCGAGGATGCCGGTATCAGGAAGCATGCGGATTTCGCCAATACCGGCGTATTCATCGCCCAGTACGCGAGCGAGTATATGCAGTTCGCGAACGACTACGACAAAGACAACGCACTTTTCATCGCTACTGGCAACGCCAGCGCCATCGCAGCCAACCGGCTGTCCTATTACTATGGCTTCAAAGGGCCAAGCCTGGTGTTGGATACGGCTTGCTCGTCAACCCTGGTAGCGCTCGACATCGCCTGCCAGTATCTGCGCAGCGGACAGATTGATTTCGCGCTGGTTGGCGGCGTCAGCCTCAACCTAAATCCCGGCCTGACCCGGTTGCTGCAAGATGCCAGTATGCTATCGCCGACCGGTAAGTGCCACACGTTTGACGCGCGCGCCGACGGATATGTGCCGGGCGAAGGCGTCGGCATGATCGTACTGCAGCGGTTCGATAAAGCGCAGCGACACCGCACGCAATCTCTGCGGCCCCGGATCTACGCTGTGGTGGCGGGCTCGGCAGTTAACCAGGACGGCAAGAGCAACGGCATGACGGCGCCTAACGGATGCGCGCAGGAGGAGGTGATTCGAGCCGCATTCCGGCACGCGGGTCTTTCACCGACCCAGGCTGGCTACATTGAGACGCACGGCACGGGCACTTATCTCGGCGATCCGGTGGAAATTGAAGCGCTCGGGAACGTTGTCAACGTTGGCCGACCCGCCGACCACCCCTGCATATTGGGGTGCTTGAAGACCAACATCGGCCATCTCGAACCGGCCGCCGGGATCGCGGGTGTCATCAAGGCAGCTCTGTGCCTGTACCTGGAGAAGATTCCTGCCAACAACCATCTCGACACCCTCAACCCGCTGTTCAAGATCCCTGATCCCGGCTTTCGGTTTCCCGATAAGCCAGTTCACTGGAGCGGGCCGGGTCGTATCGCTGGGGTCAGCTCATTCGGGTTTGGCGGCGTCAACGGGCACATCGTGCTGAGCTCAGTCGATGACGACCGACCCGAGGATGGCCACGTGACGACGGGGCCGGACCGTGAGCGGCGCTTTCTCGACACGTATCCCGCGACCGGCCTGACCCTCAAGTCCTACTGGGCGCGTTGCTCGGAAGTTGAGCATCCGGCAGCGCCGATGCGCGACGCAGCCAGTGCGGTGGCGGCCGCGGGACAGTTCCTACCGCTCATCCACTGTCCGTCGGCGACCGAGACGCTACGCCTCGAACTGACGCTTCGACCAGGCGAAGCCGGACTCATGGACACGGGCAATTTCCACGTTGGGTTCTACCTCGACGTGATCTACCGGATGTTTTCTCAGTACTTCAACCGCCCGCATCTCGCGATTCGCCGCTTCGAGTTCTTGTTGCCGCTCCTCATGTCGACACAGACTGATACGAAAGTCCAGGTGATGGTAGAAGACGAAGGGCGGCAGGGCTATCGCGTGACCTTCTACTACCAGCCGATTGCCGCAAAGACGTCCGATGCCCAGGCCACAGCGGACTCCGTCTGGACGAAAACTGCCCAGGCGCGGGTGGAGGCGGCGCCAGATGCGGACATACAGCGCCCCATCGAAGTGTGGTTAACTTCGATCTTGAGCGCTCCGGGGATGCCGCATCACACACTTGACGAGGCGGCATTCTATAGCCGATACGCGGCGATGGGTTTCCCTGCCGACGGCTTTATCCGCGCGGTACGCGAATGCCGCTTCTATGACCAATTCAGCCTAGCGCCGTTGCAGCTCGACTTCGGGCGCGATGATTACGGATTTGGCGCGCACCCCGGTTTCATCGACGCGGCGCTACAGCCGTCGATCCTGTTAGCGGATACAGACGGGGACGTTCCTTACATGACGACGGTCATGGAAGACATCTGGCTGTCCGGAAGCTTGGCGCACGATGACGAGTATCAATTGGTCAACGTGCTGCTCCCACAGAAAGGTGACGAGGTATCTAGTGACGCGCCGGGCCAGGATGGCGTGCGGCGCTTCATGACGGCCTGGGCCATCGTCGATGGCCGGGGCCAGAGCGTGATGACGTGCGGATTAGCCCGTTTGCAGCAGCTCGGCCAGGGCAATCGGGCCGCTGCGAAGCAACTGGACGCACTGTTTGACAGCGGTAACACGCTGACGAAGGACGACCTGCTGACGATCGTCGCTGAACTGCTTGATTGCGAGCAGGACCAGATCGATCTCGACAAAGCCTTGCTGGAGCTGGGCATGGATTCCCTCATGCTGATGAAACTTCAGAAGCAGCTGGACAATCGCAGCATCACGATCAAAAACCTGTTCCAGGCCTCACTCCGCGATCTAATAGCGCAACTGCAATCGCACGGCTTAGCGCCGGACGAAGCGTCTACCTCGGTTGCAGAGCCGGCCGGCGAATACAAGCCCTTCATCGACCTCAAACCGTGGTCGCGGCAACGCCATGCCTGGGTTAGGGGACAAGCCCAGAAGAAAACCAGCATACGTCTGTACTGCTTCCCTTATGCCCACATGTCCACCGCGGTGTTCAATGGCTGGCAAGAGCGCTTGCCCGATCACATCGAAGTGCGACCCATCGAACTGCCCGGCAGGGGAGACCGTTTCCGGGAGCGTCCGTTGCAGGATGTCTGGACCCTGGCCTCGACCTTGACAGAGCTGCTTGGCGACGAGCTGGAGCAGCCGTTCGCGCTGTACGGCCACAGTGCGGGCGCGCTGATGGCTTATGTCTGGTGCCTACATCTCAGGGCATCTGGCATGCCCTTGCCGAAGCATCTCTTCGCCGCAGCCTTTTCTGCTCCGGTAAGCACCGAAAATCCGGTGATCCGCGATATGCGGGTTAGCTATCGCCAGCATGGGTTAGAACGCCTGCCGATACTCGATGACATCTGCGACCCGAATGCCGGACCCCTTCTCACGACGGTCATCGATGCGCTGGAGCACTCGATGCGTGAGGCCAGGTTATTCAATTTCAGCCGCGACCTGATTCACGCCCAGTTGCCCGCGCTCATCTCAACCTTCGAGATGGTGGATACATTTCGAACGGGTATCGTACAACCGCTGCCGATACCCGTTTCCGGCTTGCATGGTGCGCGGGACATCCAAGTGCAGGAAAGCGAGGTCCTGGCCTGGCGACAACTGTGCAACCCATTTACGTTGCGCTGCTTTGACGGCAACCATCTTTTTATCGAACCTGATCAATGCATGACTGAAGTTGTTTCGTATGTTGGCGAAATCTTGACGGGCGATGTCGATCTATTGCACCTGCCCGAAACACTGCTCGATGGTGCGTAATATGAACTTCACTCCATCTCGCAAAATACTTTTACACTCGCCTCCACTTGAAAACATGGAAGCCTGTAACTGTCCGCGAAACGGTGGCAACTTCAACTCTAGCTTACTAAAAGGAGGTGTTCCGATATCGATATTTTCTCGCATACTGAATATTTTTATTGTAGAGATTCGCCAATATTTTTTATTAACACATTTCAAAGATTCTAGGTTATCGCTATGAAGACATTCAAAGATTTGCCGGCACCGCGAGGCATTCCTCTGCTGGGCAACGCCCATCAGCTCGACAAGAAGGCCATACATCTGTCGCTCGAAAAGTGGTCGAGGGAATTTAATCATGAACCCTATCGTTTTCAATTGGCAAAATTAAGATTCGTCGTTTTAAGTAAACCTGAGCAAGTACAGCATGTCCTGAAAAATCGACCTACCGTGTTTCGTCGGATGAGGGAGATGTCGAAGATCTTCGATGAAGTCGGTTTCAGCAGCATCTTCACCAAGGAAGGTGACGAATGGCGGCGGCAACGGCCGATGCTGATACCTGCGTTCACCAAGAAAAGCCTCATCTCGTTCATTCCGCAGATCTCCCGGAAGGCGATTCTGCTTCGCGAACGTTTACAGAAAAAGACCAACGGCGAGCCGATCGAAATTCAGAATGATTTCAGATGCTTTTCGGTCGACGTCGGCTGCCTGCTGGTCTTCGGCATTGACCTGAAGAGCCTGGAGAATAACGATAATCACATTCTCCACACGTTTCACAACGTCGTGAATAGGATGAACCAACGTCTGCGGAGTATTCTGCCTTATTGGCGGGTAGTCAAAATGCCCGCCGACCGGAAGTTCGACGAATCCATCGAGGAGTTGAAGCAGATGGTCATACACATAGCGCGGGACGTCCAGGGAAAAATGCGAAGAAACGAAAATGTCGGCGAGCACTGCATCTTGCACACTATGCTAGAAGTGACCGACAGCGGGGAGAACGCGCTTTCCGATGACGATCTGTTCGCCAACATGATGATTCTCGTCCTCGGCAGCGAAGGCACAACGGCGGCGATGTTGAGCTGGCTGTGCCTGTATCTTAGCCAGGATGACGATCTCCAGAGGCGACTGAGGGAAGAGGTCAGCGGCTTCGACATGGAAACGGTCGACTATGACGCCCTCAATAATCTGCCGTTGACGGAGGCGGTGATCGAAGAAACCTTCCGGATCAGGTCGACCGTTCCCGCGCTCGTTGTGGAGGCGCTCGAGGATACGATGATCGACGATCTTTTCGTGGAAAAGGGCACCCGAATCTTCACTCTGACCCGGGTGGATGGCATCAAGAACCTCGAAAACGACATGGTGTTCAACCCTGGGAGATGGCTAAACGACGATGCTACTCCGATTGACCTGAAGGAGATGAGGCAAAAGCAGTATCCGTTCGGATACGGGCCGCGGACTTGTCCCGGGGCGTCATTGTCAAACCTCGAGATGAAAATCGTGTTGGCCATGCTAGTGAAGCACTTCAAGCTCGAGATTGTCGACAAGGACGCCGTAGAGGAAATATACACAACGTCGGCGGTGCCGCAGAACCTCAGGATCCGGCTTGTGGCGTTGCCGGAAGGGCATGAACACGCCGTCCCCGTTGGAAGCTGTTGAGGCTTGGACTATGCACCGGTAGAGCGATCAGGCAGCAACTACTGGCTGTTCGGCAGCCGGCAAGACTAGTTTGTGCTGGCTTCGCTGGCTGCCCAGTAAGAAGGTTGGGTTGTGCTGCAGGGGAGGATCTAAAATTAAATGGTCCAAAGGGCTGGGTGTAAGACCTCGCAAAATCAAGGCACTAAACCCCTAACATTCCCTATATTCCCCTATGTATTGGGTTCGAATCCTGCCAGCCGCACCAGTAATCTTCTTTGAAAATCAGCCACTTAGGTTCTAATCCACCGAAGTGGCTTTTTTTTTGTGGGTAGATTTTGGGTCACTTGCGTTTGACGCGTATCCCGATCGTGCACTCAGTTCGGTTATATTTTGTGCAAGTTAATCTGATTAAACTGAAATCGATATAGGTCTACGGGTATGCCGAAACCACTCAGCAAAACTATCGTCTTCAAGCGCGTAAGCCCCGCGTCCTGATTGCCAAATAAAGCCGCGCTCACGTAGACTCTGGATGGCAGTTTGCACTGAGGCAACCGTCAGTGTAGGTTGTTTGCTCAGTAGCCGATAACTTGCCATTGAAGATTCGGAGTAAGGCGACCAATCACGACTCTTCAGCACCATGACCTCTAAAATGGCCTGCTGCAATGAAGTAAGTGCATTAAAATCACTCTCAAACTCTTCCCAAATACGCTCATGCCAAGTCTCAGCATTTTTAGAGAGTAAATCAGCAAAATTGGCGGCGTTGCCACTAATTGCGATTTTGCCCGCAAGCTGACGCAGGATTTCCGGCCGATGCCCTGCTAACTTAAAGGCTGCCCACATACCTTCTTGGGTAAACTGGTTATTCTGAGATAGACTCTGATTAGCCCAAGTTGTGAATGCATCTGTAAACCCCTTATCCAGTAAAGGAAACTGAATCACGTCACTGCCAAAAAAAGGCTGGTCCTTTTTAAGTACGAGATGCGCAAGCTTATCTTGATTGGAGCCGGTAAATACCAGCATCAGCGTTGGCGTGCTATGGCCGCTATTGAGTTGATCACGAGCGGATTTGAGCGCAAACATAGCGTTTAGCCCGGCTTCAGTGGTGAGCGCGCATTGCGCCTCATCTACAATTAAGACAATTGGCTGTTTGGTAATATGGTGCAAAATGCGCAACGCGTCAGTCAGGGTCGTGTTGTGGGGCAAACCGGATTGCTTAAAATCCAGTATAAGCGTACCCATCAAAGCAACCTTGTCCAGTTTCGCCGCTTTTGCTAGGCGGGTGATGATGCTATCAAAGGCGCCGATTTTGGTTTTGATCGCTTCGGCAATTAGAGTTGCTGGATTAGTATTTTTGTCTGACCATAGATCGACGTAAACGGGTATCCATTTGCGTGCATGCGCTTCTGGCACCAGATCCTCATTCAGGAAAGTACTTTTGCCGACGCGCCGTGGCCCGGCTAAAAACAGGCCGGAACGTGAATTAGCGATCCCTATGCCGGCCAAACTATCGCACAGACTACGGGCTAATTCCGGCCGTTTATAGGTGAATTGAATGGGCATCAGGACATCCTTTTATGGAGATATATTTTGAGCGCCATAAATTATGGCTGAGAAAATAATTTACCATAAAAGACCATTATTGAAGTAACAAATTATGACTAAGCAACGTATCGTAGTGGGCATGTCAGGTGGCGTCGATTCGTCGGTGACTGCCTGGCTGCTCAAACAACAAGGCTATGAAGTGATCGGCCTTTTCATGAAAAATTGGGAAGACGATGATGAGGATGAATATTGCTCAACCCGTCAGGACTGGCTGGATGTGGTGTCGGTTGCCGATTTGATTGGCATTGATCTTGAAGCGGTTAATTTTGCGGCTGAATATAAAGAGCGTGTATTTGCCGAGTTTTTGCGTGAATACGCAGCGGGGCGTACACCGAATCCAGATGTGCTGTGTAATGCTGAAATCAAATTTAAAGCTTTTCTCGATCATGCGTTTGCTTTAGGTGCACAAAAAATTGCAACGGGGCACTATGCGCGCGTGCAGCAGGCGATGAATGGCAGCTTTCAGTTACTGAAAGCCCATGACCTCTCGAAGGACCAAAGCTATTTTCTGCATCGACTGAATCAACAGCAACTGGCCCGCACCTGTTTTCCTTTAGGTGAACTGCCTAAAATGAAGGTGCGTGAACTTGCCGCCCAAATTGGGCTGCCCAATGCAAAGAAAAAAGATTCAACTGGGATTTGTTTTATTGGCGAGCGGCCATTTAGAGATTTTCTGAATCGCTATTTACCACATCAACCCGGTCCGATGAAGACACCAGACGGGCGCGTAGTGGGCGAGCATATTGGACTCGCGTTTTACACGCTTGGGCAGAGGAAAGGCATTGGGCTGGGTGGCTGTCGGGACGGCAATGGCGAACCGTGGTTTGTGGCGGCTAAAGACATTCAGAGCAATACGCTCTATGTTGTACAAGGGCATGATCATCCATGGTTAACGAGTCTAACGCTTAACGCTGGCGATGCGAGCTGGGTTGCTAGTGAGCCGCCGCCTGACGGATTTGTATGCAGTGCGAAAACGCGTTATCGTCAGGTTGATGCACACTGCGTTGTAAAGCGTATAGACGATAATCGTTTTGCCTTAAGTTTTAGTGAGTCGCAATGGGCTATGACACCTGGGCAATCAGCAGTCTTGTACGATGGTGACATATGCATAGGCGGTGGGGTGATTGATAAAGTTGACGGTAGCAACCCGTAATTAAAAATGCAGCGGCAAGCTGGATTTCATTGCATGACGACAATGCTAAAATCACATTTCTATAAAAAAGCGGCTCTCCCATGGTTGATACTACCTTTACCTCTTCTGATCACACTTATACACTAACCGTACTCTCTCCGCTCGACGGCCGCTATGCGGCAAAGACCGAGGCGCTACGCACCTGGCTTTCAGAAGCCGCCTTTATGCGTCATCGCGTTACGGTTGAAATACATTGGCTGCTCGCCCTGTCTGCTGCAGGCTTAACTGAAGTGCCTCGTTTTTCTGCGCAATCTGAAGCTTTTCTGCTGCAGCTTATTGAGAAATTTAGCGCAGAAGATGCTCTGCGCATTAAGGAAATTGAGCAAATCACCAATCACGATGTCAAAGCGGTCGAGTATTGGCTCAAGGAATCGGTCAAAGGGCAGGCTGAACTGGAACGCGCAAGTGAATTTATTCATTTTGCCTGTACCTCAGAAGATATCAATAATACGGCTTATGGGATGATGCTCAAGGGCGCGCGTGCAGATGTCTTGTTGCCAGCGTTAAACGCGTTGCAACAGCGGCTGGTTGCTATGGCGCATAACCATGCTGCGCAACCTATGTTGTCACGCACGCATGGGCAACCGGCTAGCCCAACGACGCTTGGCAAAGAAATCGCCAACGTTGCAGCCCGTTTATCAAGGGCGATTGAGCGTATTGCTACGGTGCCTCTATTAGGCAAGATGAACGGCGCGGTGGGCAATTATAATGCCCATTTAAGCGCTTACCCAGAGCTTGACTGGCCCGCATTTTCGCGTGCAGTGATTGAACAGCGGCTTGGGCTCACCTTTAATCCGTACACGATTCAAATTGAACCCCATGATTATATGGCTGAGCTTTTTGATGCGATTACACGTGCAAATACTATATTGCTTGATTTGAATCGTGATCTGTGGGGTTATATTTCAGTCGGTTATTTCAAACAAAAAACCAAGGCAGGTGAGGTCGGTTCGTCCACCATGCCGCATAAAGTCAATCCAATTGATTTTGAAAATTCAGAAGGCAATCTGGGGCTGGCCAATGCGCTATTGCGGCACCTAGCCGATAAGCTGCCGGTTTCGCGTTGGCAGCGCGATCTGACGGATTCGACAGTGCTACGCAATATCGGCGTCGCTTTTGGTCATGCTTTGCTGGCCTATGACTCTTGTTTGCGCGGGCTTGCCAAACTTGAGGTCAATCCGCAGCGACTTAACGCGGATCTTGATGCGTGTTGGGAGGTGCTGGGCGAAGCGGTGCAAACGGTGATGCGGCGTTATGGTGTGCCTAACCCGTATGAACAACTCAAGGAATTAACCCGTGGCAAGAGCATGACTCGTGAAGTATTGCATACCTTTATTAGTACCTTGCCGATTCCGGCAGATGCAAAAACATCTTTGCTAGCGCTTACTCCCGCTTCCTATATTGGTCAAGCAATTGCATTAGCGGCGCATGTAAGTTAGTTAAAATAATTATAAAAATCACTTACGTACCATGCACTATCCAATGATTTTGAGGACTAAGATGAAATGCAATGCTGTATCTCCTGGCAGCGCTTAAACATCAATTTATTGACCGAGATGGTGTGCTGGCACGCATGTGGCTGTGCTGGAAAAAATGGGTGCTTTCTAACCATATAGCCTTGCTAAGATACCTGTTTTTTTATACAGTATGTGGTATGCTAATTTGAAAAGCGGCATTTGCATTTAGACGGAGCGCCGTTTACCCCCACAAAGGATGATTCATGGAAGAAATCAAAAAAGGTCAAGCGGGCTTAACGGCTGAAAAAGGCAAAGCGCTTGCCGCTGCGCTGGCGCAGATTGAAAAGCAATTTGGCAAAGGCTCAATCATGCGCCTAGGGGATGGGGAGGTGGTTGAAGATATTCAAGTCGTCTCTACTGGTTCACTGGGACTTGATATTGCGCTTGGGGTAGGCGGTTTGCCTCGCGGTCGTGTGGTCGAAATCTACGGGCCGGAATCCTCGGGCAAAACCACTCTCACTTTACAAGTGATTGCTGAGATGCAAAAACTCGGCGGCACCTGCGCATTTATCGATGCAGAACACGCGTTGGACGTCCAATATGCAGCAAAGCTTGGCATCAACGTGCCTGATCTCTTGATTGCACAGCCTGATACAGGTGAGCAGGCGCTTGAGATTACAGATGCATTGGTGCGCTCGAGTTCGGTTGATTTAATTGTCATTGATTCCGTCGCCGCGCTAGTGCCCAAGGCGGAAATTGAAGGGGATATGGGCGACTCTTTGCCTGGCCTGCAAGCGCGCTTGATGTCACAGGCATTGCGTAAGCTTACGGGGACCATCAACCGGACAAACTGCCTAGTCATTTTTATCAATCAAATTCGGATGAAAATCGGGGTGATGTTTGGTAGTCCGGAAACCACAACGGGCGGCAATGCATTGAAGTTCTATGCCTCAGTACGGCTTGATATCCGTCGCATTGGCTCAATCAAAAAAGCGGATGCGGTGATTGGCTCTGAGACGCGGGTGAAAGTGGTCAAAAATAAAGTTGCGCCACCTTTTCGTGAAGCCATATTTGACATCCTATATGGTGAAGGCATTTCGCGTGAAGGCGAAATCATTGACCTTGGCGTGCAAGCGAAAATTGTTGAAAAGGCTGGCGCATGGTACAGCTATAATGGCGAGCGCGCTGGGCAGGGCAAAGATAATGCGCGTGAATATCTGCGTGAAAACCCAGAGATTGCCCGTGAAATTGAAAACAAAGTTCGCGTTTCATTTGGCGTGGTGGCCATGCCTGCAACGGATGAAATTCAAGAAAACACTGAAACTAAAACGCCAAAGCGGCAATCAGCGCCAACTCTTGGGTGATTGTTTGTACATTGGCTTTAAAGATGTCTCATTTGTGAAATGATGCGTGCTAAGCCTAGTTTAAAAGGGCGTGCATTGGGATATTTATCGCGTCGAGAATACAGTCGCGTTGAATTACAGCGCAAGTTGTCCTCTTATACCGATAGCGAAGCTGATGTCGATGCGCTACTCAACACGCTGCAGCATGAGGGCTGGTTATCTGATACTCGCTTTGCCGAAAGCGTGGCGCGCCGACGCGCGGCGCGTTGCGGCACGCCTCGAATTATTTATGAACTTAAGCAACATGTGCTTGATGAAGAGCTCATCGAGCGTATTGGCACTGAGTTACAAGAAACCGAATTCTCCCGCGCCAAGGCTGTTTGGGAGAAAAAATATGGTGTTTTACCCGCAACCCACGTTGAACGTGCGCGGCAAGCTCGTTTTCTGATGATGCGCGGGTTTGCCAATGCAACCATCGTAAGGTTGCTCGGAGGCTGCGATGAAGATTGATAGCTATGTTAAAATCAAAGGTTTTAAAGGCCTGTTTAAAGGGATCAGCGAATGAAGATTCACGAGTACCAGGGTAAGGAAATCCTGCGCAAATTTGGTGTTGCTGTACCACGCGGCAAACCGGTGTTTACAGTTGATGAGGCAGTGCAAGCTGCGCAAGAGCTTGGTGGCCCGGTATGGGTTGTTAAAGCACAGATTCATGCAGGTGGCCGTGGTAAAGGCGGTGGCGTGAAAGTGGCGAAGTCGATTGATCAAGTGCGTGAATATGCCGGCCAGATTCTTGGCATGCAATTAAAAACGCATCAAACCGGTCCGCAAGGTCAAAAAGTGCGGCGTCTGTTGGTCGAAGAAGGCGCGGACATCAAAAAAGAGCTTTATGTCGGCCTGGTCGTAGATCGAGTGACGCAGCAAGTGACCGTCATGGCGTCTAGCGAAGGCGGCATGGAAATTGAAGAAGTTGCCGAAAAAACGCCTGAATTGATCCATAAAGTAGCGGTTGACCCAACTCAGGGCCTAACCGACGCGCAAGCGGATAAATTGGCAACCAGTATTGGCATCCCTCAAACTTCATTGGCGCAAGCGCGCACTATATTGCAGGGACTCTATAAAGCATTCTGGGAAACCGATGCCTCGCTCGCGGAAATCAATCCGTTGATCCTGACAGGTGAAGGTCAAGTCATTGCGCTAGATGCAAAATTCAATTTTGATTCAAACGCGCTTTTCCGTCATCCGGAACTGGTTGAATACCGTGACATAGATGAAGAGGACCCAGCCGAAGTCGAAGCGTCAAAATTTGATCTTGCTTATATTTCGCTTGATGGCGATATTGGCTGCTTGGTCAATGGCGCGGGTCTGGCGATGGCGACCATGGACTCAATTAAGCTCTTTGGCGGTGAACCTGCTAACTTTCTCGATGTGGGTGGCGGCGCCACCACTGAGAAAGTCACAGAAGCCTTCAAGATTATGCTCAAAAATCCCGAACTCAAAGCAATTTTGGTCAATATCTTCGGCGGCATTATGCGCTGTGATGTGATTGCTGAAGGCGTGATTGCTGCCTCGAAAGCGGTGCAGTTGAAAGTGCCGCTGGTCGTGCGCATGAAAGGGACCAACGAAGATCTTGGCAAGAAAATGCTTGCTGACTCTGGTTTGCCCATTATTTCGGCCGATAGTATGGAAGAAGCTGCGCAGAAAGTGGTCGCAGCGGCTCAACAAAGTTGAGCTTCTTCTGACTTAACCCCGGATACGGAACATCATATTGAACTGAGTGCGTACATAGCGCACTCAGTTCAAACGAAAAAGCTGAAAAGAGGCTGATATATGTCAATTTTGATTAACAAAGATACAAAAGTTATCACGCAAGGGATCACAGGTAAGACAGGGCAGTTTCATACCCGTACTTGCCGTGATTATGCTAATGGCCGCGCGGCTTATGTCGCGGGCGTCAACCCTAAAAGGGCCGGCGAAGATTTTGAAGGCATTCCGATTTTTGGCAGCGTGAAAGAAGCAAAAGCGAATACAGGTGCTACCGTATCGGTGATTTATGTGCCGCCAGCTGGCGCTGCTGCCGCAATTTGGGAAGCCGTGGAAGCGGAACTTGAGCTTGCGATTTGTATTACCGAAGGCATTCCTGTGCGCGATATGATCGAACTCAGAGACCGCATGCGCCGGGAGAATCGTAAAACCTTGTTATTGGGGCCAAATTGTCCAGGCGTGATTACCCCTGACGAACTCAAAATCGGCATTATGCCGGGTCATATCCATAAAAAAGGCCGAATTGGCGTGGTTTCACGTTCGGGTACTTTGACCTATGAGGCGGTTGCTCAATTGACGGCACTGGGCCTAGGGCAGTCTTCGGCAGTGGGGATCGGTGGTGACCCAGTGAATGGCTTGAAGCATACCGATGTCTTGCGTCTTTTCAATGACGATCCTGAGACCGATGCCGTTGTGATGATTGGCGAGATTGGCGGCTCAGACGAAGAAGAGGCCGCTGAATGGGTCAAAGCCCATATGAAAAAACCTGTGGTCGGTTTTATCGCCGGCGTCACTGCGCCTCCAGGCAAACGGATGGGCCATGCTGGCGCCATCATCTCTGGCGGTAAAGGCACTGCTGATGAAAAACTGCAAGTTATGCAAGCCTGTGGCATTAAGGTGACAAAGAACCCATCTGAAATGGGTCGTTTGTTAAAAGCAGCACTGTAAGCTTATTTATGTAGTCAGCTTTCAAACCCCATTAGGAGAGATGTTCATGCTAGCACTGCTGACTGACCTTCAGTGGGGGGCGATTGCCCAGATCGTAGCAATTGATCTGTTGTTGGGCGGTGATAATGCCGTGGTGATTGCGCTTGCTTGTCGTAATTTACCTTCTCAGCAACGTATGCGCGGTGTGTTATGGGGGACAGCGGGCGCGATTGTGTTGCGCGTGTTGTTGATCGGTTTTGCGCTCACCCTGCTCCATATTCCGCTGTTAAAAATGATGGGCGGTTTGTTGCTGTTTTGGATTGGCATCAAGCTTATGTTGCCCGAAGTTAATGCCTATAATGATATTCGGTCTAATGACCAGCTCTTAGGCGCAATTAAAACCATCATTGCCGCAGATTTTGTGATGAGCCTTGATAATGTCATCGCAATCGCTGGCGCAGCAGAAGCAGCGCAATCTGAACAGCGTTTTTTCCTTATCCTCTTCGGCCTAATTCTCAGTATCCCAATCACTATCTTGGGTAGCCAACTGATATTAAAATTATTGACCCGTTTTCCACTGATTATCACAGCAGGTGCTGCTTTACTTGGCTGGATTGCTGCTGGGCTCATTACGAGCGATCCATGGCTACAACAATTTAAATTATTCACTACGCCAGTTGCCGGCTACATAGCAAATGTCATTGGCGCTGCGCTGGTAGTGGTGCTAGGCGCGTTACTTAAACGGCGCATTGCACGCGACTAGGTCGATACTCGTTGACCAATATAGCCAAACGGCTAACTGTCGGGATACCTGCTTAATTTGCTACTCTCCAAGCTACAAGTACAGGGGGGCCGGCAGCGGATAGACCATCCACTTACTCTCGCTAACCATGCGTGGCCTTCTGTCTCTTATTTTCTCCCTGCGTAGGAAGGATGTGATGGCAAAGTGGTTATACGGTAGCTTGGTTCATTTTTGGTTTTTTGCCCAACGTACACGCTTGCGCGCAAGTTTTCGCTGGTTGGGTTTTACGCTGATTGAGCTGATGATTGTGCTGGCTATTGTTGGTATTGTGGCTTCCTACGCAATTCCCGCGTATCAAGATTACTTAGCTCGCAGTCGCGTAGGAGAAGGTTTGTCGCTCGCCGCTTCAGCGCGGCTTGCGGTTGCCGAAAACGCAGCCAGTGGTGTGCCGTTTGACAGCGGATTTAACCCACCTAGCGCGACGCGTAACGTTGCATCGATCCATATTGTTCCAAACAATGGACAAATCGTCATTTCATATACGTCGCGGGTGGCGCCGGCCGGCTCAAACACACTGGTGCTGGTCCCTTCTGGACCCAATGATCCGGCTTTACCTAATGCTCGTATTGGCTTGGTAGCGGACACTGCGCAGCCAGGTTCATTAAGCTGGGAATGTTTTGCTGCAGGTAAGGCGGCTTCGTCCTTACCTGCGCCTGGACCTGGGCCGCTACCGTCTGAGCCAGCTACATTACCGAGTCGGTTTGCGCCCTCGGAATGCCGCATTTAGCCCAAGCGCTGTTGATAAAGCGACTGGCTTCAATCCGCTCATCACTTGACAGCAAATCTGCTGCTTGACGAGATTTTTTGAGACCGGACTAATCGGCGTGGTGTAATGGTTAGGTCCAATGCGCAGGGGTTTTAAATTGGCCATTGGCGTGGCCAGTTGTTTTCAAATTGCGCTAAGCAAAGTGGAATATTGTCGCAATGGTATGCCACACCGACTTCCAGCCTCAGTTTGTAGTTGGATTTTCCGGCGCGGGACAGCAGATTTTTTAAAATCTGTGCGCAGAAAATCCATGAAATAGCGGCTTATTTTTTGCGCGAAATGGGTAACAGCTGGAGGCATAGATAGGGCCACTCCGTAATGGATATGCAAAGTGAGCCTGTTGCGCTATGGCTAGTGCAAAGACCCTTGATTTTGCTCGAGGCCATTGGTAAAAAGCGAAGCCGCCTGCTCAGGCATTGGGCTGGCATGAATATGTGCGACTCTCCATTTTCCGCATTCCTGGACTAAAATATAAGTTGTCAGCACCAATTTGGGTTGCTCATCTTGGTTTACCGGATTATGGGCTTCGGTCACGACATAGATTGCTGTACCTGGGCTTTCATAAGAACGCGTATCGAGTACTGCGAACTTAGGGGGACCATATTCAAATTGCTGAGCCAAATGGCAGCGAATCGTATCCAAACCATCAAAAAGAATGCCCTCCACACTAATGAAACTGGCCGCGTCTTCATCGATCCAAAGCGCCATGAGGTCTTCAAGCTTGCTGTCAGCCAGCGCGTGGTAATACGCGTGCAGCGTATCAATAGCGGTACCAAATGGGCGAGTGAAGGAAGGCATGAGGTTCTCTTGTTAGTTCTTGATCAGCAGCATCTCACGTAATTGCTCAAATATATGCTCTGGTTTGAGTTGGCGCAAGCAGTTCAAATGCCCCAATGGGCATTCGCGCGCAAAACATGGACTGCACTCGAGGTGTAACCATTGTACTCGCGCGGTGTCAGTTAGGGGAGGGGTATGGCGGGGGTCGCTTGAACCGTAAAGAGCCAGTAGCGGCCGGCGCAACGCAGCAGCAATGTGCATCAGCCCGGAGTCATTGCTGACTACGGCGCTGGCGTTGGCAATTAAGGCGCATGCATCGCTCAGTGTGGTGTGTCCGCATAAATTGCGTACATGGGGCGCTTGTGCGGTGATGAGTGCGCCAAGTGGCGCATCTTGTGCTGAGCCAAGCGTAACAATTTGCGCATAAGGAAAAGCACAGGTAATGAGTTGGGCAAGCGTCGCAAAATGTTCGACCGGCCAGCGTTTGGCATTGCCGTATTCAGCGCCTGGACAAAATGCGATAAGCGGCGCCTGCGCAGTCAGCATGAAGCGTTGCGCAACCAGCGCTGCTTGGTGCGGATCGAGCGTGATGTGCGGCAGCGGCAACTCATCTGGCAACTGCGCGCGTGGGGCATAGGCCAGCGCTGCATAGTGGCGCACCATGCTTGGCCGCTGTGCGTTTTTGCGCGGATTGGGGTGGCGCACATTGACCAGCCCATAACGGTGCTCACCATGATAGCCAATGCGCAGCGGAATCTGCGCAAGCCATGGGAGTAAAGCGGATTTGGCTGAATTGGGTAGCACATAAGCGGCGTCATACTGGACTGTGCGCAGCGTCTGCGCAAGCTGCCAGCGTGGCCATAATTGTACTTTTCTATGAGCGAGCTGGGTCGGGTAGATGTGGTCGAGTTCCGGCATCTGCTGCAGTATCGGCGCCACCCAGTTTGGTGCGACCGCATCTAGAATGATGCGTGGATGCAACTTCTTGAGCAACATGAAAAGGGGTTGCGCCATGAGCGCATCGCCAATCCAATTGGGAGCGATAATCAGTACGCGTTGCATTAAGATGACTGGCTAAAGGATGAGCGGCTAAGCCTGGCGGGTAATCACTTCATTATGGCGCAGTACATAGCGTGTACTGCAATAGGGACAACTCGCCTCGCCATGGCTCAGGTCGATAAAAACACGGGGGTGCGAACTCCAGTGAGGCATTTGGGGATTCGGACAATACATTGGGAGTTGGTCTATATTAACTTCAAACAGGGGTATTTGCGTCATCTGTGATTCTCTTTAAATTGGCGTGAGCCAGTGTGCATATTGAGGCGTTTTACTCACCATAAAGCGGCTCCTGAGGGCAGCGATTGAATATTTAGGCTGGCTATTATAAATCAGGTGGTAGTCCATTTATTTAGCGGATACCGAAAGAGAGAGTGGGATGGTGACAGCGCGCGCTGATCGAGTTATTTTTATCCGTAGGCGCGGACCGCCACTTTAGGCCAGTCAGAATGTCAAAAAGTGGAGGTTTTTTCGTATAGTGGGTACAATGCGGAATTTTCCCGGCGAGCCTATTAGTTTTTTGCCGAACGTATTGGTATGCATCCTGCTGTACCTTATTGTCTTTCTGATTTTCTGCGGATTTTATCTGCGCTGTGTTCCCAATGCCCCAAATTCTGTGCCTTACTGATTTGATTGCTGCTGGTAAACTGACTGGCAAGCGGGTGTTTATCCGTGCTGATCTCAATGTGCCGCGCGATGCAGCCGGTCAGATCACCGACGATACCCGCATCCGTGCTTCTATACCCGCCATGACTGCAGCTTTGGCTGCAGGTGCGGCGGTTATGGTGACTTCTCACCTGGGCCGGCCTATTGAAGGCCAACTTAAACCGGAAGATTCTTTAGCCGCGGTTGCCGAACGGTTAGGCGAACTCCTTGGCCGTCCTGTGCCATTGATCCGTGATTGGGTCGAAGAAGGCGTTGAGCTTGTCCCGGGGCAGTTGGTTTTACTAGAAAATTGCCGGGCAAACCTAGGAGAAAAAAAGAATTCGGACACTCTCGCCCAGAAAATGGCGGCGTTGTGCGATATTTATATTAATGATGCATTTGGCACGGCACATCGCGCCGAAGCGTCAACGCATGGTATCGCAAAATATGCGCCAATCGCCGCCGCGGGGCCTCTGCTGGCGGGTGAATTAAGTGCGCTTGCCCGCGCGCTTGAACAACCCAAGCGGCCGTTAGTGGCAATCGTTGCAGGTTCAAAAGTATCGACCAAACTCACCATTTTGAAGTCACTGGCACATAAGGTTGATCAACTGATTGTGGGCGGCGGCATTGCTAATACGTTTTTGCTGGCGGCTGGTTTGCCGATCGGCAAATCGCTGGCTGAAGCTGATTTACTGAGTGAAGCTAAGGCAATCATGGAATTGATGCAGCAACGTGGCGCATCAGTACCCATTCCGCTGGATGTGGTGACTGCCAAAACCTTTAGCGCCAGTGCGCCACCTGAAATCAAACCGGCGCATGCGGTGGCTGAAGATGACTTAATTCTCGATCTGGGCCCAGCTAGCATGAGTCAACTGACGGCGCTGCTGGCTAAGGCCGGTACGATAGTCTGGAATGGGCCAGTGGGCGTGTTTGAGTTTGCTGCCTTCGGTGACGGTACAAAAGCGCTGGCGCAAGCGATTGCAACCTCTGCTGCGTTTTCAATCGCAGGGGGTGGCGATACACTCGCCGCGATCGCAAAATACGGTATCTCTGATCAAATAGGTTATATTTCAACTGGCGGCGGCGCTTTTCTTGAATTTCTTGAAGGTAAAGCACTGCCTGCTGTAGAGGTACTCATGACTCGCTCAGTATCTGGAACCTGATAAATCGCGCAAGTTAGTGATGCGTAAACCTCATTTTATTATTTTGAATTAAGGAGAAAGCAAGTGCCTCTCGTATCTATGCGCCAATTGCTTGACCATGCCGCTGAAGAAGGCTATGGACTGCCGGCCTTTAATGTGAATAACTTGGAACAAGTGCAAGCGATTATGGCAGCGGCTGATGAGGTCAATGCGCCAGTGATCATGCAAGCGTCAGCAGGCGCTCGTAAATATGCTGGTGAAGCCTTTTTGCGCCATTTAATTGAAGCTGCAGTCGAAGCCTACCCTCATTTGCCGGTGGTGATGCATCAAGATCATGGCCAATCGCCAGCAGTCTGCTTGGCGGCCATTCGTAGCGGCTTTACCAGCGTGATGATGGATGGTTCACTGCATGAAGATGGCAAAACGATTGCCTCTTATGAATATAATCTAGCGGTTTCAAAAAAAGTCGTCGATTTGGCCCATGCAATTGGGGTGACCGTAGAGGCAGAGTTAGGCTGTTTGGGCTCGTTAGAGACCATGCGCGGCGATAAAGAAGACGGTCATGGCGCTGAATGTGCGATGAGTCGTGAGCAATTATTGACTAATCCAGAGCAAGCGGCTGATTTTGTGAGTCAAACTCAATGTGACGCACTGGCGATTGCGATCGGCACTTCGCATGGCGCGTATAAATTCACCAAAAAGCCGACTGGCGATATCCTGGCCATTGAACGCATCAAAGAAATTCACCGCCGCCTGCCCAATACGCATTTAGTTATGCATGGCTCATCGTCGGTGCCACAAGAATTGTTGGCCGAAATCCGAGAGTTTGGCGGCGAGATGCAACAAACGTATGGCGTGCCGGTTGAAGAGATTCAAGAAGGGATCCGCCACGGTGTGCGCAAAATCAATATTGATACCGATCTACGGCTGGCTATGACGGGGGCGATTCGACGCTTTCTGGCTGAAAACCCGAGCAAATTCGATCCACGCGACTTTCTCAAGCCCGCTCGCGCCGCCGCGCAAGCCATCTGCAAAGCCCGCTATCTCGCTTTTGGCTGTGAAGGGCAGGCTAGCAAAATCAAGCCAGAGCCGCTTGAAAAAATGGCTCAACGTTATCAAAAAGGCGAACTGACGCAACAGGTGCAGTAAAAATTAACGCACGTGCTTATCCGTCAAACAAAATACTTCTTATGCCGTCACCTACACTTTATCAATCTTCGTTGTCTTCGCTGAGCTTGCTAGGATGCGGCAAAGTCCGCGACAATTATGCGCTTGGCCGGGATCAACTGCTGATTATCACGACTGACCGTATTTCTGCGTTTGACGTTGTACTCAATGAGCCGATTCCTGGGAAAGGGTACGTCCTTAACCAGATGTCAAATTTCTGGTTTGCGCGGTTTGCGCATCATGTCCCCAATCACTTAACCGGGGTTGCGCCTGAGTCCGTCGTGGCCTCTGACGAAGTTGTGCAAGTCAAAGGCCGTGCGGTAGTCGCTAAGCGCTTAACGCCGATTTTGATTGAAGCGGTTGTGCGCGGTTATCTGGCAGGAAGTGGCTGGAAAGATTACCAGGCAACTGGCGCGGTATGTGGAGTTGCGTTACCGGTTGGCTTGAAAAATGCGCAACAGTTGCCGCAGCCGATCTTCACGCCAGCGGCCAAAGCCAATCTTGGCGAGCATGACGAGAATATCTCTTTTGCTGCAGTTGAAGCCTTGATTGGGACGACCTTGGCATCGCAAATTCGTGATCTTAGCTTGTTACTTTACCGTGAAGCGGCAGAATATGCGGCAACGCGCGGCATTATCATTGCCGACACCAAATTTGAATTTGGCTTAGACGAAAATGGCGTTTTGCACTTAATGGACGAAGTGCTGACTGCCGATTCATCGCGCTTCTGGCCGGCTGACCAATACCAGGTTGGTGAAAATCCGCCCTCGTTTGATAAGCAGTTTGTGCGCGATTGGCTCGAGACGCAGTCTTGGTCAAAGACTCCGCCTGCTCCTAAATTGCCGGCTGCTGTGATCGAAAAAACTGCCGCCAAATATCACGAAGCGCTCGAGCGCTTAACGGGCGAAATTTAATCAGCTATGCAAGGCCTTAAGCAGATGGAAAATGACCAGCGACAGCCGCCATTGATCGGCGTGGTAATGGGTTCAGCCTCGGACTGGGAGGTCATGCGGCATGCGGTGCAAATTCTAAAAGAGTTTGATGTGCCATATGCAGCTCAAGTTCTTTCCGCACACCGTATGCCTGACGAGATGCTGGCTTATGCACAGAAGGCGCGCGCGCGCTCACTGGTGGCGATTATTGCTGGAGCCGGGGGCGCGGCGCATTTGCCAGGTATGCTCGCCGCAAAAACCACCGTACCGGTACTGGGCGTGCCCGTGCCAAGTCAATACCTGAGAGGCGTCGATTCGCTCCATTCAATTGTACAAATGCCAAAGGGCGTGCCGGTTGCGACTTTCTCGATCGGCGAAGCAGGCGCGGCCAATGCGGCTTTATTTGCGATTGCGCTATTGGCCAATGTTTCGGCTGAATTCACCCGCAAACTCGAACTGTTCCGTCAGCGACAACACGCTGCTGCGTGTGCTGCAACCCTACCTAATCTCTAATGTTTGCTCCTAGCTTTCCAATTTTGCCCGGTGCCTGGCTTGGCATACTGGGTGGCGGCCAGCTTGGCCGCATGTTTTGTTTTGCGGCCCAAACAATGGGTTATCGAGTAGCGGTGCTGGACCCTAATCCAGCGAGTCCAGCAGGCGCAGTAGCGGATCGTCATTGGTGCGCGGCTTACGAGGATCAGGCCGTGCTGGCTGAGTTTGCTCAGCTATGCGCGGCGATTTCCACCGAGTTTGAAAACGTGCCAGCGGCAAGCCTTGAGCATCTAGCGCGCACAACCTATGTTAGCCCGGCGAGTCACTGCGTTGCGATTGCGCAAGATCGGATTGCAGAAAAGCGTTTTATGGAAAGCTGTGGGGTAGCGGTCGTGCCTCACCTCATCATAGAGTCGGCAGATAGGCTGGCGCAGTTCAGTCATGAACAGCTTAATTCAGTTTTGCCGGGCATTTTAAAAACCGCCCGCCTGGGCTACGATGGCAAAGGCCAAATTAAAGTTGCAAGCGCAGTCGAACTGCAGCGTGCTTATGCTGAGCTTGGCGAGGTGGCCTGCGTGCTTGAACAACAGGTGCCGATTGCTTATGAAGTCTCTACGCTGATTGCCCGCAGCGTAAATGGCGCAACCGCTGTTTACCCACTGGTATGCAATACGCATCAGCATGGAATCTTAATGCAAACCATTGCCCCGGCGCCAAATGTGCCGCCAGCACTGGCCGACGCTGCAACGTGCACAGCTTTGGCGATAGCTGAGCAACTGCGCTATGTGGGGGTTTTATGTGTTGAATTCTTTGTGCTGGAAGATGGCTCGTTATTAGCCAATGAAATGGCTCCGCGCCCACACAACTCCGGTCATTACACGGTAGATGCTTGCGCTACTAGCCAATTTGAGCAGCAAGTCCGCGTCATGACGGGGCTGCCATTGGGTGACACGCGGCAACATTCAGCCGCGGTTATGCTGAATCTGCTGGGGGATCTTTGGTTTACTGGAGGTGGCTGTAATCAAATGCCACCATGGCATGAGGTGATGGCATTGCCAGCGGCACGACTCCATCTCTATGCGAAAGAGGAGGCGCGCCCAGCCCGTAAAATGGGTCATTTAACGCTGGTTGCGGCAACCTCGGACGAGGCCTCTGCCGCCGCGTGTGAAAGCGCGCGGCTGCTACAGATGATCTCAACTAAAGCGCATGGGCAATATCCGTTTGATGAGCGCATACGGGGTGATTAATTTGCTGGCATGAGTGTGCTTGGGTAGCGCCATAGTTTAAATGAGCTTTTTCTAGCGTCAGTAAGGCATGTTTTACGTCGAGCCCGCCTGCATATCCAGTCAAACTACCACTGGCTCCAATGACTCGGTGGCAAGGCACAATCACGGCAATCTGGTTGGCGCCATTGGCAGCGCCTACTGCGCGTGCCGCAGTTGGGCGGTCTAGGGTACGGGCTAGCTCGCCATAACTCAGGGTTGTACCGTATGGAATAGTGGTGAGTTGCTGCCAAACGCGAAGTTGAAAAACCGTGCCTAGTGGCGCCAACGGCAAGTCGAATTGCTCTCGGCCGCCCAAGAAATATTCCTCAATTTGTTGCTGAACAAAGGCAGTTTTGGCGTTTTGCCAGGTGACATCAAGCCCCTGCAATAAACGGCGCGCGGCGCGTGTTTCTCCGGCAAAGCCAAGCCGAACTAAAGCGCCTTCGGCGGTGACGATGGCGGTCATTTGTCCAAGTGGGGTAGAGAATTGTCCGCCAAAATAATGCATTTGAGATTGCATGGTATCTCTCCTTATGCTTGCGTCGCTAAGCTGGCCCAAACATGGCAGGTAGCGAGGCTGCGATGGGGGGCGAAGGGGGCCATTAGGGCGGTCATCTGTTCTACGGTTGGCCTCTGTGGTAATTGGTGCAGGTGTTGTAGTCCTGCCGCCAAACCACTGTCGCCAGTTGGCATGCAATCGGCTAACCCTAAACCACGCATTAAAGTGTAGTGTGTGGTCCATGGCCCCAGACCGCGTAGACTGCGTAGGGTTCGGTCCGCGACTTGAGCCGAGCCTTGCGCTAAGCGTTCTAATGGCAATTGCCCTGAGCAGACTGTTTGCGCAGCATTAATCAAATACTCTGCTTTAGAGCGTGAATAACGTAACACGGTTAATTCAGAGGGATCCATCGCAGCAATGCGCTCGGGTGATGGATGAGTATATTGGCCACCTGCGCCAACTGGCTCACCTGCGTGCTTGATCAGGGCTCGCCGAAGTTGTACCGCGAAAGCGAGATTAATTTGCTGGCCGATGATCGCCCATACGAGCGCCTCAAAAATGCCTGGCGCTAGCGGAATGCGT
Source organism: Mycoavidus cysteinexigens (assembly GCA_031963205.1). Lineage (GTDB taxonomy): Bacteria > Pseudomonadota > Gammaproteobacteria > Burkholderiales > Burkholderiaceae > Mycoavidus > Mycoavidus cysteinexigens_C. Next base: position 7,664 of record JASSUB010000054.1, on the reverse strand, counting down.
AGACCGCGGTGATTCGCAACGAGCGTTCGCACATGTTCTTGTTTATTCGCCCGCGCCTCAAAACTGGTGCTGTCACTATATAAACCTAACATACGCATCGCGATAACATGTGTTTTAACCATAATTTGCGGCGCAGGTGCGCCGTCATACTCAACCTCGCACCAGGCGCCTGGCGTTTGTAAGGTGAGTTTGAGCCTCACTAATAGACTGTTGAGTCTGAGCGGAATAGAGATCTGTTGACCACGGACTTGTTCAAAGGTGCCCTCGCGATCTCGGCCATGGTAACGGAGCACATCAATTGCCCGAAAATCTGCCGGTAGTTGCAGTAAAAAACTCTTTGACTCGCGTAAAGCCCGATAGGCGCCTGGCGTCATTGCGGTGGTGGCCAGAAACTGCCGATGGAAGGTGGCCTCGCTCTCAAAACCTGCTTCATGAGCCAGATCGATCACCCGCTCATTTGAATCAATTAAACGTTGACAAGCGAAAGCGATTTGCTCTTGGCGCAATAACGCCGCCGGCGTTAGATGAGCATGCGTGCGGATGAGTTCAGCTAAATGGGTGATGCCAATGCCCGCGGTTGCGGCGAGACTATTCACATCCTTAAATGCGCTAGGCTCAGCGCGCACCCGTTCGATTAAGCCTTCATATAAGGCCTCATCCCAACGCATGCCACGTGCAAAAAGATCTGGACGGCACCGCTTGCAGGCGCGTAAGCCCGCAGCAATCGCTTCCGCTTCAGTCGCAAAGAAGCGGACATTGTCAAACTTAGGTTTGCGCGCAGGGCATGATGGCAAACAGTAAATGCCGGTGGTGAGCACCCCAGTGAAAAACTGCCCGTCATAAGTTTGGTCTTTGGCAACACTACGCTCGTACATCGTTTGTTGATTTAATTTCATCATTCTGTTCCACCTTATGCGCTGAATGTCTATTTTTCAACTGCCACTACTCATCAAATGATCGTGATGCACATCTACGAGACCGCTTATTTCAGCGCTGATGGGCTTCCATTTAGAGCAACCGTCATTGTGTAGTACATTTATAGTTGATAGCTTACTTTGCTTAACTCTCACCCGCCTCTCACAGACACCGCTGGAAGTAGAATTCATGGTATTGTGGACTAATGAGTACTTTTTCTATTTGTAATACTGTGTTGCCCGTTGACGAAAGCGGTATTGCGCAGGCGGCCCACTTGCTGGAAAGGGGAGAGTTGCTCGCGTTTCCAACTGAGACCGTCTACGGCCTTGGCGCTGATGCGGAAAACCCTGCAGCTATTGCGCGTATTTATACTGCTAAAGGCCGCCCACGCAATCATCCGGTGATTGTGCATCTGGCTCCCAATGCAGATCTTGCTTACTGGGTAAGCGGAGCGCTCCCGCTAAGTGCGCGCGCGTTGATTGATGCATTTTGGCCAGGGCCGTTGACCTTGATTCTGCCGCGTGCTGCCCATATCCCAGATGCGGTGAGTGGCGGCCAGGCGTCAATTGGGCTGCGCTGTCCTTCGCATCCAATCGCGCAGGCGCTGTTACGTGCTTTTCGCGGGCCAGGCGGCCTGCGTAGTGGCGGGCAGGGGGGGGTGGCGGCACCTTCTGCTAATCGCTTTGGCCGTGTCAGCCCAACGTGCGCCCAACATGTCTATGATGAATTTGGGGCGGCAATACCCGTACTCGATGGCGGGGCATGTGAGGTGGGTATTGAATCCACTATTTTGGATTTGTCGCGCGGTTTTCCCGCGCTGTTGCGCCCCGGGGAAATTAGCGCTGAGCAGCTGGCGGCGGTGTTGGGGGAGATGCCACAATGGCCCATGCAACCTAATGAAGCACCAGCAAAAGAAGGAAAAGAAGCGCTGCTTCATGGCCGCAGCAGCGAGCGCGCGCCACGCGTATCAGGTACGTTACGGGCGCATTACGCACCGCGCATACCCTTGGCTTTATTGACGGCAGATGAGATGATGCAAGCCCTTAGCCGCCGTCGTCATGGCGAATCTGTGGCGGTCATTGCGCGTGCACGGTTAGCCGCGCGCTGTGCCATGCAATGGGCGGAGTGTGCTGAAGTGCGTATCATTGCGGCCGCTGAAGAACCCCATGCTTATGCGCATGAGTTATATAGCCTGCTGCGCACATTGGAAAATACTGACGCAGAGCGTATTTTGATTGAACAACTACCCGCCGAACCGGAATGGGCGGCGCTCAATGACCGCTTGGGCCGGGCTGCCGCAGCCTTTAACTTGGCGGAATCATGAGTGTATCAGCTTGTCGTACTTCACCACCATGGATATCTGTAATATAAACACGCATCCCAGTTTAGGAGCCGCCGGTCTTTAGGCCGGCGAGGATATCAATTGCATCTTATTCGTGGCGCGGCTCGGATGCTCATCTTGCTATGCTTAGGCGCCATTGCAAGTCTGGCTTGCGATGCGCAGGCGCGGCCACCTACCACTAAACCCTCCGTCCTCCCTGCTGCTACACTGCCTGCTACCGTACGGGCTGCTTTACGTCAGGCCGGCGTGCTGCCGTCTGCGATGAGTGTGGTGGTCGAGCGCATTGGAGATGTGCGGCCGCTGCTCTTGGTTAACGCTAGGCGAGCGATGATTCCGGCCTCAACGATGAAACTCGTGACCACTTTTGCCGGGCTTTCCATATTAGGTGCGGATTTTCACTGGCAAACTAAAGCCTATGTTGATGGCGACCTTAAAAAGGGTGTGCTACGGGGCAATCTGTATATCAAAGGCAGTGGAGATCCTAAACTGATTCCCGAAGAGTTAATTGACCTTGTTGAGCAAATCCGTCATGCTGGGATAGTCAGTATAGAGGGCGATTTGGTTCTTGATAAAAGCTACTTTGCCGACTCGACACGTTATGTCAAGTGGTTTGATGAGAAAGCAGGTGCACCATATAACGTTGGCCCTGATCCCTTATTATATGCTTTCAAGTCGTTGACCTTCACGCTTACGCCACAAGCTGATGGGACCATGATGATTATGGCAACGCCGGCGCTTGAGCAATTACACATTACCAATGCTTTGCAAGGCACGCTCAATTTATGTGCCGGCTTGCCTAGTGCCGCGGCCCCATTTGTACTACTTGAGCCCGACGGTAGCACGCGTGTAGCGTTTGCCGGTGACTATCCATTGGCTTGTGGGACCCGCGTGAAAAGTGTCGCGCTGCTGGATCACAGCCAGTTTTTTGCGAGAGGTTTTCTTGCCTTATGGCGACAGTCAGGTGGGACCTTTAGCGGACAGGTGCGTGAAGGACGGAACGCTATTCATGCGTGGCCTGTCGGGCTGCATAAGGGGCCGCTGTTGGCTGAGATTGTGCAAGATATTAATAAATTCTCAAATAACCCAATGGCGGATAATCTTTTTTTGACGATTGGGGCACACCACCATAAACCACCGGCAGATGTCGGTAAATCAGTACAGGCGATTCAACAGTGGTTGCGCCACACTGGCCTGGCGATGCCTGAGTTGGTGATGGCGAATGGCTCCGGTTTATCGAATCAAGCGCGCGTCAGTGCGCGTTCGTTGGCGGCATTATTGCGCGCCGCAAATCAAAGCCCGGTCGCGCAAGCTTTTGTTGAATCTTTGCCGATTGTGGGTATTGACGGCACCATGCGCTATCGCTTGCGCAAGACTCCGCTGGTCGGGCGGGCGCGGATCAAAACCGGTACGCTTGATCAGGTGCGCGCCATCGCCGGTTATGTGAGCGCCGCAAACGGTGATAGCTATATTGTTGTGAGTATGATTAATGATCCACGTGCACCTGCTGCGCAGGCAGTTCATGATGCGCTCCTTGAATGGGTCTACCAAAGACGGCGCTAAAGAGATAGCATGTCTTTTGGCTTTTAGATGGATAATAATTGGGTCGTAATGGCATTTAATATAACTCTTCTGACTAACCTTAAACACGATGAATGCTAAATCCGAGCAGTCCCTTGAAGAAGCTGCACCAGAGCGAGCAAGACTTGCGCCAGATGCGCGTGAGGTGCTTGATTTTTGGTTTGGTGCACCAGGCTCAGCAGAATATGGCGGTGACCGCGCCTTATGGTTTAGCCAATCTGATGAAATAGATGCCGTGATCCGTAGCCGATTTTTGGCCATGCATGAGAGAGCTATGGCTGGAGAATGTGATGCCTGGGCAATCACGCCATTGGGAGCCTGTGCTTTGATCGTATTGCTGGATCAATTCTCGCGCAATCTATATCGAGGCACAGCGCGCGCGTTCGCCTCTGATGCGCGGGCGCTTGAGGTCGCGCTGACGCTACTTGGCAGTGCCGAAGATCGCTGTTTGCCAACCCCTTATCACCGCTGGTTTGTGTATCTGCCGTTTGAGCATGATGAGTCTGTACACGGCCAGCGTGAATCGTTGCGCTTGTTCGAAGTGCTCAAGTCTGAAACCGGTCTAAGTGCTCCTCTAACCTGGGCGCGCAAGCACGCAGAGGTGATTACGCGATTTGGCCGCTATCCGCATCGGAATGCTATTTTGGGGCGAGTATCCAGTGTCGAAGAAGAGGCCTTTCTACGCGAACCCGGTTCGTCTTTTTAAGAGAGATGCGATGAAAAAAATTGGGGTAGTTTTAAGTGGTTGTGGTGTTTTTGATGGTGCTGAAATACATGAGTCAGTATTAACTTTACTGGCCATAGAACGTGCTGGCGCGCAGGCTATTTGCTTTGCGCCAGATAAACAGCAGCTTCATGTTATTAATCACTTATCTGGTGAAACGACTACAGAAAATCGTAATGTTTTGGTGGAATCGGCGCGCATCGCTCGCGGTAAAGTCAATACCCTTGCCGACGCCGATCCCACTGTGTTAGATGCTCTAGTTTTACCCGGTGGTTTTGGGGTAGCGAAAAACTTGAGCGACTTTGCTACGCAGGGAAGCGATTGCTTTATTGAACCAAAGCTTAGTCAATTAATACAAGAAATGTATCAAGCTGGCAAACCCACTGGCTTCATCTGTATTGCCCCGGCACTACTGCCTAAATTATTCAAAAATCTGACCGAGCAGCCAGTGAGCCTGACCATTGGTAATGACAGTCATTTGGCGGCAATGATTGATAAAGCGGGAGGGCAGCACGTTATCTGTGCGACGGATGCGATTGTGGTCGACAGTAAGCACAAAGTGGTGACTACGCCAGGGTATATGCTCGAAGGCGCATCAATTGCAGAGGTGGCGCAAGGGATTGATGCTCTGGTTAAGAAGGTCTTGGAATTAACTTCCGTGTAATAGGAATAGGGTATTAACGATGATTCCACTCTCCCTGAATCGCCTGTCGCATCGGCGTGAGCTGATCCGGCAATTTACGCCTAATTGGTTTACCGCCACGATGGGTACAGGTATTGTTGCCTTGGCCTTGGCGCGCTTCCCCTTTCCAATCAATGGCGTAAAGGCAACAGGTGAGGTGCTTTGGTTGATTAATATAGGCTTATTTATAGTGTGTAGCCTGTTGTATGCGGCACGCTGGATATTTTTCTTTGACGGGGCCAAACGTATTTTTCAGCATAGCGCGATGGGTATGTTTTTTGGTGCGATCCCAATGGGCCTCGCTACCATCCTCAACGGTTTCTTGATTTTTGGCGCTGAACGCTGGGGACACACGGCGGTTGAGATTGCCACTATCCTTTGGTGGCTGGACGCAGCGCTGGCCCTGCTCTGTGCATGGCTGATCCCTTTTCTTATGTTTACTCGTCAAACCCACACATTGCAAAACATGACGGCCATTTGGTTGCTGCCGATTGTGGCGGCGGAAGTGACCGCTGCATCGGGTGGTTTGCTACTAGGCTATTTACCAGCGAATTCAGCATCTAGCGCTATTTTGTTTTTCAGCTATGTGCTTTGGGGTACTTCGGTTTTGCCAGCCTTGGGGATCTTGGCCATTTTGTTTCTACGGATGGTGCTGCATAAATTGCCCGGACCTGATATGGCTGTCTCAAGCTGGCTTGCCATGGGCCCGATTGCCACGGGTGCGCTCGGTCTGCTGCAACTGGGCGAACAAGCCCCCCGTATTCTTGTTGCGCCCGAACTGATCGGTGTCGGGCAACTTGCCGAAAGTACCGGGGTCATCGGCGCCTGCATCTTGTGGGGCTATGGTTTGTGGTGGTTGGTTATCGCCATTTTGACCACCTTGCATTATCTACGGCAAGGTTTACCTTTTAATATGGGGTGGTGGGCGTTTACCTTTCCAATCGGCGTCTATGCGTTGGCAACATTGACCTTGGCGCGGATCACGGAGGTCGGATTGTTTGCCGTACTGGGTGCGATTTTCGTCTGCATGTTGCTCGGTTTTTGGCTGATCGTTACAGGGCGCACCTTGGTGGGTATTTATCACGGCACGCTATTTGTCGCCCCCTGCCTTGAAGGTGCAGGAAAGTAGGCCAGAGTTACGCTATTTTTACGCCAAATGAAAAATTTTTATTATTTTATAAGGCTGATTGGTGCCTGAATTCTTGCGTGAATCTCTGTTTGGATAGCGCTTCCAATGGCTTTTTCTTTTCTCCACTTTTTGTATTTCATGGGGACTATGAAAACGAGTCTACTCAGTTTTCCGAAGCAAGTTTTGACGTAAAATGTCGCGAATTTAATCGCCGATGAGATCGCGTTGAGGCCAAAGCGGTCAGGAAGTGCAGGCGAGAGTACAAAACAGACGGTTTGTTTTTTTACAACGATTTAAAAATAAGAGTTGTAAAAATGCTTTCAAAAGTGACAGCAAGGATTGTTAAGTCATAGTTGCCTAAAGCAATTACCTTAGAGTCGAACAACAACAAGGAAAGTTAATGATGTTGGGTAATCCTATTTCTCAAACCCTGATCGGGAAACAACTACAAGTGCAAGCGCAAAGCTATTTGGAGCAGGCCCGTTTACACATGACGGTGCAGAGTCTCGAGATGGCCTTAGCGTTGTATGACCAAGCAAAAGTAACCTTTAGACATGCCGCGGATGCGCACCAACTTGTTCCGTTATCAAAGGTAAAAAGTGTATTAAATCAAGCCCGTATGCCTCAGACCCCTGAAGCAGAAGCCTTACGGCAGCGCATCGCTGAAGTCTATTTTGAACGTGGGGAACTTTTAAAGAAACTGGGCAAAACCGATAAAGCGCAGGCGAGTTATAAAAAAGCGCAAGACTGGGGCCATGAGTCAATTGAGTCTGGTCTTATTGCCTTCACTGAGTACGATAAACTGACTTTAGCTCAGGCAGTCACTCCTGCCTCAATGTCTGCCGAGGAGAAAGGTGAGCTGCTGGATTATCTGTTTGAAAGGGCGTTGTTTACGCTTGGATCATTAAAAGTATCGAATAAACCCAGTATTTTTCTGGTATATGCCCATGACAATCCGGCTCATGGAAAGGCCGATGCAAGTACGTCTAAATATTTCATCAATAATTTATCTCAAATCCAAGTCACTCTGCATTCCGATCAAACGCCGCTGGGGCAACCGTATTCGAACTCCTCGGAAGTTCTGCAAGAGGACGGTAAGCTAGAAGATATCTTAACCAGTCAGCTCTGTTTGTTGCCTACTCAGGTAGAAAAAGAGGTGCAACCGGTTAATAAGGTCGTGGTGTGCTGCTCTGAGGTATTAGAAAGCTATCTGAAATGGCCTCGCTATAAAGATTTTTGGTAACTCCCCAGGTTATCAGGCGGAGACAAGTTTAGAAATGAGCAGAGGGGCCAT
>JASSUB010000017.1:0-51203 GCA_031963205.1 Mycoavidus cysteinexigens | reverse complement strand
TGTAGTAGCGCTTGCGACAGTTACTACGTTAGCCGTAATATTTTCTTTAGCCTCTGTAGTAGCGCTTGCGACAGTTACTACGTTAGCCGTAATATTTTCTTTAGCCTCTGTAGTAGCGCTTGCGACAGTTACTACGTTAGCCGTAATATTTTCTTTAGCCTCTGTAGTAGCGCTTGCGACAGTTACTACGTTAGCCGTAATATTTTCTTTAGCCTCTGTAGTAGCGCTTGCGACAGTTACTACGTTAGCCGTAATATTTTCTTTAGCCTCTGTAGTAGCGCTTGCGACAGTTACTACGTTAGCCGTAATATTTTCTTTAGCCTCTGTAGTAGCGCTTGCGACAGTTACTACGTTAGCCGTAATATTTTCTTTAGCCTCTATAGTAGCGCTTGCGACAGTTGCTACATTAGCCGCAATATTTTCTTGTGCATCTGTAACAACATTGTTAGTTTGAAATACACTTGCCAGTGCTTCACTACTGCTTTCACGAATAGGCACTAAGTTCGAGTTGAAGCCTTTTCTCTTTAGCTTATTTCCTGGACTAGAGTTAGAAGTTGTCGTGTCGTTAGTATCTGTATCGCTATCGGATGCTAAATCGGAAATACTCTCGATATCACTTGTAAGATTAGATGAGTGTAATAGAGTTTCTGTTATCTCAGTTGCATGCGTCATACTATTTATGGTCGATTCAAGAAACGTATGAAGTGGGGGGCCTATTTGATTCAAAGATTTAACCATATGGTACAAATTCTTTACATCGTTAGACAAAATATTGAATGCTTTTCTGGATACGGTATTTTGGCGGTTAGATATAGAAGTGTTGTGCTTGCTTGTTGTCGCACTACTATCGCTTGAGTTTCCTTCATTATGATACATTCCTCGCTTATTTTTTCTTCTTTCAAAAATCGTAGATCTTTTAATCGGGCTAAAGAAGGTTTTTTGGTGAGCACGATGAGTATTTGAATTTGAGAGAAATTGGGCGTTACTGCCTTTTCCTAAGGGGTCACAATCTTGAGCAAATTTAGTAAGAAGCTCAGCTCCAATAGAAGAGGGATGAAGTGCTTGATTAAATCTTGACATGTGACTTAATACTGGGCTGGTACTTAGCCTGTTTTCAAAATCTTGGCTGTCAACATAGCTGTCAAGACGCTCGTTAAGATAGGACTGAAGATTAGGGGCTCCTGTAAGATCCAAGCTAATCTGCGCGATTCTTTCTTTAACTTGTCCTATATCCGTTTCTACGGAGGTTAAGTCTTGTGCAAAACCATTTAATTCTGTAGAAAATTGATTAATTTCTGCATGGACTTGAGAATAATTGTAACTCCCCAGGTACAACATATTGTCACCAGAAGAAAGGTTTGCACAATATATTGTTGGCTAAGATGTTTGGTCAACGCTTATGCTGCAGTTGCACTGCTATTTTTGGCCAATTTTCGTGCTGTATTTTCAATATATAGGCAAAAGAAAAGGTTTTTATCAAAATATAGTAGTCAAAGGTACCTGGGGAGTTACGAATAATTTTTAGTAATATGGTGATCAAATTTATGCGACTGCTCATTAAGTTGACTTATTGTCGCCGCATCATTGTCAAGCTTGCCAGGAGAAATATTTCTAAGGATGACGCCTGACTTTTCTTCAGGAAACAAACTAAGAATATGATCATCCAAGTTTTTATGATAATTTATATTCAATAAATGCCTATTGTTGCCAACAGATTTTTCAGAACTATTGGCTGATTTATAATCTGAATTATTATTTATAGTATTATTATTTTTTGACAAATGACTACGAAGTTTTGAGAGCGCATCATCATTCTCATCTTTGAAATAAATTAATGCATCCATCCTATCTTTTTCACTTAAATATTCAAGCTCTTGTTGCTTAATTTTTCTATCTATTTCGACTTCTAATTTGGTCAATTTATCATCCATAGGCATTAATTTATCAACGTCATTTTGTAAAGAGTAAAATTTATTATGCCAATCTTCATATGATTTTTTAATATTATTATAATTAGAATTTTCTATTCGTTCCTTGGCTTCCATTAATTTTTCGTCAAGTTGCCTAACATTCACCGCATCAGTCGGATAGCCACCATCCTGGACATGAGTAATTTGACGTAGATTGTTTGGTCCCCCTACTGATACGGTATTGGCCCTATCGCTAATACTCTGCCAACCCAGTGCGAGTGAGTTGACCCCTTTCGCAATAGCCTCATGTCCAAATGATGAAGCCTGATCACGGAGCGCTTGTGAGCCGCTGCCAAATGTAGTAGCGCCGGCACCTGTGGCTAACGCACGCACGCCAAATGCAATTGCTCCGGAGCCGGCCGCATGGCTAGTCCGGCCCAAGGAAAGCGGAGGTATATCCCTGCCTATTTGGTTAGGATCATTTATCTCGAATAATGAATTAAGCTTAGAACTCAAGTGATTCACTTGATTCAAATTTTCTGCAAAAACCTCACTTGTAAAATGTTGTATTGCTTCGATTTTTGTATCTAATATTTCATTAAATTGGCCAAGGGAAACCGCATCTTCATCTTTTTCAGCTGTGGCGAGCCCACGAATTATTGTAGGGCGACCAGAGTTTTTAGTGAGGGTGATTAGCTCTATAGTAGACTCATTATCTTGATTGGCATCATAGAAGACTGGCACTGCGGGGCTGCCCTCTTCTCGTATTTCCTCATTAAATTTCCCTATTTCTTTTGTGATATTATCAAGATGAGAAAAATAATTAGTATAACTTGAGTATCTTTCGCCACCCAGTACCAGAGAGACATTAGAATCAAAAGAATCTTCGTGACTAAAATCTATTGAATTTTCTATGGCATCAAATTTTAATTTATTTGATGATAGTCTTTTCTCTAATGCATTTTTCAAATGCTCACCTTGCTCAAGCATGATTTTGCCTGTACTAATTTCGTTTGAGTCAATATTAGCTGGGGTAGTGGGTGATAGCGTTCGAGAGTTAGATCTAGGTTTATCCCTTGGGATGAGTAATTGAGAGTCAGACCCTCTTCGCGTCAGCGGGATGGTTATTTTAAGTTCAGAATTCTGATCTGGCGATTTAGATTTATCCTGGTCATTATTCATGGCCTGCCCCAATGGACTGGCTATAACAATTAACATAATCACTGTATAAAAAATGGTTTTTCGTAATACGGTGTATGTGTATTCAACAAATTGACTCCGCCTAATATTAATTTGGGCAAGCGTATTCACCGCATTTAAATTGCAAAAGTACTGCATTGAAACCTCAAAATAAAAAAATAATGAAATGTATCTTAAAGGAATTTGAATTGAATATAAGAATAGTCTTAAATAAAATAAAGGCATTTATTTTTAATTATTTGCGCAATTACCAATTAATACTTACAATCCAAATTTAAATCTAGATTATTTTAACTTTTAAATATTAATCTATATTTAGTTAAGTAACGCCTACATAAACAGCCGCCGTGCCAGTGGCGAACCCGCTGGCATACCCACTTTTTCAAGCTTCGCGTAGAGAATGATTAATTGCTGTTCGATTGCAGCTAATTCAGCTGTTGACAAAGCGCGTTGCCGGTCATCGGTTAAGTGTGCGCCAATGCGTTGCGAGAGGGATGATGCATAGTGACACATGAGCCTAAACGGCAAAACGTCCTCGTCGGCGGCTGGTACATCAAGTAAAAAGGTAATGTTTTGACCTCCTTTATAGGTTAGATCGTCTCGCAGGAAATTGATGTTGTTAAATTGCAATACAAATACTGGATTTTGCTTAGCATCGAGTTTGATAAAGCGCATGCCGTCGCGTGACAGCAGCAATCCGTCGTGGGTGGCAATGGCTTGTATATATTGGGCTGACCAAGGAGCGTCGTCCGAGGTTGCATTGATTGAAAGCTGGACATCACATTGGGCGGCAAATGCGTCAAGTTCGCGCGCCATAGCAACAGTTTCAGCCATATCCGGACAATCTAATTCGGCATCTAGCGTATCAGCAAGGGTTTGTGCGCCGGTGATGAATTCAGAAAACTCTAGCTCGTTTAATGGGCCGGAACGATTGGCTAGCTGTACGGCAATACGCAAAGCTTGATAACGGCCACCAGGCTGTAAGCTTTGCCAGTTGGTGCTGTTATCGCTAGGTTTGCCTTCGATAAAAATAGGTTTGTTGCCCACGCGGCGTAGCCGTTGCGCCAGTGGCATGAGTTTTTCGGCAGCCATTGGCGCGCTCAGATGTAATGGCACAATGCAATCGATACGGCGATCGATGATGCTCACCAGCCTGGCATCACGATTGGCGTTGGTTAGAGGCAGATCGTTTGTAGGCTCGGCTGGCGCTATGCTTAAGGTTGTGCCATTGGCTGCTGCGTCGTACTGTGTATGATCCACTTGAGGCTGAAAGCTGGTTTGTGCAGAATCAAGCAATGCGCGTTCATCAGAGAGTCCTTCTACCTGTTCCTTTGGCTTGAGTTCAGTTGGCAATGAACGTGGCAAAGCACGCCAAATTTTAATCCGTTGCCAGGCGTTGTAAGTGATAACGCTCAGTAAAACCGAGATTCCCGCGCTGATTAAAGCGAATTGCAGTTCGTCCATGCCCTTTCTCTAGTTTTCTCGTGCATCAGGCGGCGGCCACAAAATTCGCTGCCGCCTCCATATCGACTGCGACAATGCGCGAAACGCCCTGCTCTTGCATAGTAACGCCAACCAGTTGTTGCGCCATTTCCATCGCAATTTTGTTGTGTGAGATAAACAGAAATTGCGTGTGGCTGGACATCGCCCGCACTAAATTGACAAAACGTTCGGTGTTTGCATCATCAAGGGGGGCATCCACTTCATCCAGTAGACAAAATGGTGCTGGGTTAAGTTGGAATAATGCAAATACCAAAGCGGTGGCCGTCAGTGCTTTTTCACCGCCGGACAGTAAATGAATGGTTGAGTTTTTCTTGCCCGGCGGCTGGGCAATCACTTGTACGCCAGCATCGAGAATTTCGTCGCCAGTCATCAACAGTTTGGCTTGCCCGCCGCCAAAAAGGCGTGGGAAGAGTTCACCAAAATGACGGTTCACTTCATCAAAAGTGTTTTGTAATAGCAGACGGGTTTCTTGGTCGATTTTACGAATGGCGGTTTCAAGCGTATCGATCGCGCTATTTAAATCGGTGGATTGCGCATCCAGGAATTGCTTACGTTCACGGGCGGCTGCGCATTCGTCAAGCGCCGCCATATTGACCGGGCCAAGTGCCTGAATTGCCTGACTTAAGCGGGTGAGTTCACTGTGCAAAGCAGCGGGCTTAAGCTGTGGTGCGAGTTTAGCGGCAAGTTCAGCTTGGTTGGCGCCGGCGCTAGCAAGTTGTTCGTCGAATTGCGTTTGATTCAGTTGTGCGGCTTGGGTTTTGAGTTGTAGTCCGGTGATCTGTTCGCGTAGCGGCTGTAACCTGCGCTCAGACGTTAAGCGCGCCTCGTCGGTCGTCCGGAGTTGCGCGCCAAGCGTATCGAGTTCGGTGCGTGCCGCCAAGACTGTTTGTTCTTTGGCAACGCGCGCGTTCAGCGCATCCTCAAGGCTTTCCTGTAGGGTTTGGCTATGGATTGCTGCGAGTTCAGCCTGGGTTTGCTGTAGCGTGTTCAGGTGCTGCTCAGCTTGCTCATGGGCGGCTTGGATCAGGCGCTTTAACTCCTCGATTCGATTGGCTGCAGCGCGTACTGCGTAGTGTGCTTCTTGCGCACTCCGCTCATGTTCGCGGGCTTGCTGACGCGCTTGAGTTAGCGCTTGCTCAAGCGTGCCGAAACGGTGTTGCTCATCGCTGAGCGTTGTCTGGGCCGCCAGTAGCGATTGGCGCGCCTGTTTAAAGTTATCTTCTGCTTGCGCGAGGTGTTCATGTTGTGTCTCAATGTGCGCCACGACTTCCGCTAGCTCCTCATTGATTTGTGCGCTGCGTGCCGTATAACGTTCTTCGGCTTGGGTCAGTTTCAGTGCCGCTAGTTGCAAGGCATGGCCGTGTTGGGTGACCTGTTCGAGCTGTGTACGGGCTTCGGTTAGGGTTTGATTGGCTTGACGCCAGGCGGCTTCAGCCTGTGTCGCCCCTATTTTGATGTCCTCCGTGAGTAGGCTTTGCGCACGCACTTGTTTGTCCAAGTTTTCAATTTCTTGCGAGCGCGTAAGCAGGCCAGCTTGCTCAGAGTAGTCCGCAGCATAGAATTGCACGCCAACGCGACTGATCTGATGACCCGCGGGCACCACAAAGACTGAGCCAACCGGCAGTTGCGCACGCTCGGCGAGCGCTTGCGTCAGCGTGTCGGCAATAAAAACATCTGCGAGCCAGTCCTCTAGTACCGTGCGCAAATTAGGGTCGTTAATGCGTAAGAAGGCGAACAGCGGACGTAAACCGGTACCGGTGGTCGGCGCTGACGAGCGCGCTGGCGGCGACGCAAAAAAGGCGAGTTTCGCGGCAGGCGCCCCAGCTACAAGTGCCGGCGTTTGCGCCAGATCTGCAATTTCAAGGGCGGCCAAGCGCTCGCGTAACACTGCCTCAAGCGCAGTTTCCCAGCCTGGTTCAATATGGAGTTTTTGCCATAAGCGCGGCACCGTGGCGAAATCGTGCTGCTCAAGCCAGGGCTGGAGTGTATCGTTGGCTTGTACACTTTGTTGTAGTTGCTTTAAGGCGTTGAGTTGCGCTTCGAGTTGCTGGAGGGCGGCGCTTTCAGCTTGCCACTGTTGCTGGGCTGAGCGCAGCACTTGCTCGGTGTGTCGGGTGGCTTGCTGGGCTTCGTTTAAACAGTGCTGCTGATGCTGGAGCTGATCAGCTTGTTCAGCGATTTGGATGCGCGATGCTTCAAGCTGTGCCAGATCGGGCGTGGCCAGTGAACGAACTTCATGGTGCAGCCGTTCGCGCCTTTGTTGCCATTGCTGTAACTGCTGTTGCGCATTCTGTTGCTGAGCGGTTTCAAGTGTGCACGTCTGTTCAAACTGGGCGATTTGAGCATGCACCCGGGTTAAGGCCCCTTGCGCATCGCGCCAACGGGTTTCGAGAGCGGGTAATGCATGGTTTTGGGTCTGGGCTTGCTGGTCTGCCTGCACGCTTTTTTCTGTGGCGCTGGCTAGGGTCTGTTCTGCCTTAACTAATTCCGTGCTGGCTTGGGTCGCTTGGGTCCGCCATTGCTCACGCTGAGCGCTTAGGTTTGCAATCTGGGTTTGGATCCGGTTACGGGTTTCTGTAATGAAGCGTATTTGCGTCTCAAGTTGGCTGATTTGCGCATTTATTTCATACAGTAGGCCCTGCTCAGCTTGCAATGTGTCGCTAGCAGTGGTGTAAGCCGCTCTTAAAATCTCAAGTTGAGCCTCGATTTCACGCAGCTTGGCGGTCTGCTCTTCGAGTTCGATCTGAGTGCGCGTCAGTATGCTTTGCTGCCGTGCTTTTTCTGCTTGTGCTTCATTTTTGCGTAATAGCCATAATAGCAGTTGCTTTTCTTCGCTGTCAGCCGTTAGTGTCTGGTAGCGTTGCGCGATAGTCGCTTGGGCTTCAAGTTTATCGAGTTGAGTGCTGAGCTCACGGAGGATATCTTCAACCCGTATCAGGTGTTCGCGCGTGTCATGCAAGCGGTTGGCCGTTTCCCGCCGGCGCTCTTTATATTTTGAAACGCCTGCGGCCTCTTCAAGAAAAACTCGCAACTCCTCGGGTTTGGCCTCGATGATGCGCGCAATCATACCCTGCCCAATAATCGCATAAGCCCGGGGACCTAAGCCCGTGCCGAGAAAAATGTCTTGAATATCGCGGCGGCGCACACTCAGGTTGTTGATGTAATAACTTGATGTGCCATCGCGCGTAAGCACACGCTTAACCGCGATTTCAGCGTATTGGCTCCACTGGCCGGCGGCGCGGCCGGCTTGATTATCAAAAACCAGTTCTACGCTTGCGCGACTCCCCGGTTTACGATGCGTTGAGCCGTTAAAAATGACATCTTGCATCGATTCGCCGCGTAATTCCGAGGCGCGCGATTCACCTAATACCCAGCGCACGGCATCAATGATATTGGATTTGCCACAGCCATTTGGACCCACCACACCCACCAGTTGGCTGGGTACCGAAAAAGAAGTTAGATCGACAAATGACTTAAAGCCGGCCAGTTTGATTGAGATTAAACGCACGACGCAACCGCTGAATAGAAAACCTAACAAAAAAGTACACTGTGCCTAACACTGTACTACCCCGTGCCAATTGACAGGCCGAGGTCGATACACCAGCGCTAAGTTAAAATCATCCCACCGCTTGAATGCATCATTTAAAGCACTATGCTCAAGGCACACTGCCGCAGTATATCTCTAAAAATCAGATGGTAATCGGTCGTACAAAGGGAAAAATTGATGCTTGTTAGGTCTCTGGGGGCTATGGTAATCTACTAAGCGATGTTTATCATAAAAAAAATATCTTGCTGCCATGAGCGCATCTGGCCAGCATCCACGCACCGCTTTTCTTGAACTAAATAGCTATGGCTCACCCTCGGTTCGCCCTGCGCTGGTGATAAGGATAGCTTTTTGAGCTCTTGTGTACGCACGGGGTTTCCTCCGTTTGCCATACTTGGACCCGCGTTAGCCCAATATCTCTTAATGCTGCATCGTCTAGTACGCTCAATGCTGAGCGGGTGCAAGCAATACGCCACTCATTTTGCAATATTTTGAGTACCTTTAATCCTAAACGCATAAAATTAACCATACTAATCCCCGATTTAGCTATTAATAAACAGTTTGGTTTAAAAACGTAAATTCCAGAAAATCGTAAACTCTAAGCTAGATAAGGCTAAGAGCTCAAAAAAATCTATTTTTTCTCCCCTTTTATTTGGCTAGTGTTGGACCAAACAAAATCAATTGGGGTTTTCTAAGATAATCTATTGAAAATCTTTGTCAAGATTTAGGGAGCAACGATATAAAAGATGACGATGATTTAATACCCTTTCCAACAATGCATTGCGGCACCGAAAAATTTAAAAAGGTCTAAGTAAGGGGCTATTTTTGTATAAAAATGCGCTAGCATTGGTGCGACGCACCAATGCTGCTATGGGTTGATTAGCGCCGCCGATCTGCTATGGCTTGATTAGCGCCACCGATGAATCCAACTTGATAACAGCGTAGCCGCAATAATACAACTCGCGCCACTCCACTCGCGCGGCCCAGGCATTTCACCCGTTAGCCACCAGACAGATAGCGCGGTGATCACAATTTCAAAGAGCATAATGAGGGCTGCGCGGTTTGCTGTGACGCGCTGTAACCCGTATTGCACCAGCATATTGTTTAATGCAAGCACCGCGCCCAGGCCGATTACTAAGAGCAATGCATGGGTTAATATGGGCGGTGCGAGTGGTAGGTGGTCAAGCGAAATAGGCTCAAGCACGAGCGAGACTAAGCCAATTAAAAAACCGCCAGCAAATACAGTTGCTGTGCGTAGCTGGGGCGGTAAGGTGGGTAAGGCATGACTCATTTTGCGGGACAGTACATTTTGCAGCGCAAAGCCGATACCCGCGATCAGTCCGGCCCATTCAGCTAGATCGGCTGGCAGCGGTAGGCCAAGCTCAGGGGACCACAGCATCAGCATGGCCCCGGCTAACGATAAAAGTGCAATCGCTATATCGGCTAAATTTAAACGCTCATGCAATAGCCAGTGGGCAAAAAAGATCGTCCAAGCAGGCGATAAGTAAAATAGCAGCATGACCCGCATGACTTGCCCATGAATCGTGCCCCACACGAAGCCCACATTTGTCACGCCGCCTGCCAGCGCCAGCGCGGCCAGCAGTAAACAGGCATCGTATCTAGAAATAGCGAGCGAATTCGACCAGATTGAGCGTAGCGCGGTGGCTAGGGAACGCCAAAATGCAACGGCTAAAAATAAGCAGGTGGCCAAGCTCACTAAGGCACCCACCAGCGTGCCAGAGATGCCGAGCGCGGCTAACAGCCGCAGCGGATACCAAATCACGCCCCAAACGGATGCGCCTAATAAAATAGCCAGTGCTGGCAAAGTTTGCCTACTATGGGACAATAGAGGTAAGTGCCCCTCTCCGTTTACGTTTAAATTCATATTGCCTTTCTGTGTGGTCTGTTTTTTACAAAATTTTTACAAAAATTGTATGGTTTGCTCTATTTATCTTGGTTGCGCAAGCAATGCTTAAGCTACGCTTTGCGCTTGCGCTCGAGCGTTTTTGCCCTACAACCTTGAGCTTATTTTGCCTTACAATCTTGAGCTTAAATTGATCATGCCTTTTTTAATTTCGCCTGCAAGACCCTTGACGTGAATCCTCTTCTCAATAAATTACAGCCCTACCCGTTTGAAAAACTGCGGCGGCTGTTTGCCGATATTATGCCAGCGTCGCTAACACCAATCAGTTTTGGCATGGGTGAACCTAAGCATCCTACACCACAATTTATCAAGGACGCATTGATTAATGCATTAAGCGGGCTGGCAAGCTATCCATCTACCGTGGGTTCAGCAGAGCTAAGACAGGTGCTGGCGGCCTGGTTGCAAGCACGTTATCAGTTGACCTCGGTGGATGAAGCCACTGAGGTATTGCCCGTAGCAGGCTCACGCGAGGCGCTTTTTTCATTGGCGCAAACGGTTATCGATAGCAGCCGCCCAGGCGCGCTGGTCATCTGTCCTAACCCGTTTTATCAGATTTATGAAGGCGCGGCGCTACTGGCGGGAGCCCAGCCGTATTTTGTAACGGCTAGCGCGCATCATCAGTTCGCCTGCGACTATACTACGGTACCGGCGGAAGTTTGGGCGCGCACCCAGTTACTCTACCTGTGTTCGCCAGGTAATCCAACGGGGGCGGTCTTGAGCCTTGAAGATTGGCATAGATTATTTGACTATTCTGAGCGCTATGGCTTTGTGATTGCCGCCGATGAATGTTATTCAGAAATTTATTTCGATGACGCTCAGCCGCCACTCGGTGGCTTGCAAGCGGCGCACCTTCTGGGCCGAGGCTTTGAGCGCTTGCTAGTGCTTTCTAGCCTATCTAAACGCTCGAATGTGCCAGGTCTGCGCTCGGGCTTTGTCGCCGGCGATGCGGCGTTGCTGAAGCAATTTATACGCTATCGCACGTATCATGGCTGCGCCTTAAATCCAGCAGTACAAGCGGCCAGTATGGCGGCTTGGAGCGATGAAGCGCATGTACGTGAAAACCGCGCAAAATACCGCCGTAAGTTCCAGGCCGTGACGCCCTTGTTAGCTGAGGTGCTGGATGTGCAGATGCCGGATGCCGGGTTTTATCTGTGGGCCCGCGTTGACGGATTGGGGGTGAATGACACAGAATTCGCGCAGCGTCTTTTTACTGAATACAATGTGACGGTTTTACCGGGTAGCTACTTAGGGCGTGATGTAGGTGGTGTCAATCCAGGCCGTGGTTATGTGCGGCTTGCGTTGGTGGCTGAACTGGATGAGTGTTTGGCAGGAGCACAACGGATTGTTGCGTTTTGCCAAAGGCTTAAACGAATTTAACGAGTCTAAACTTTCTTTTTTATTTTTATGTCGGAACAACTCCAAGCTATTATCGATGGTGCATGGGAAAACCGTGCTGAACTTTCCCCCAAATCAGCCTGCGCCGAAATACGCGAAGCCATTGAGCATGTGCTTGACAAGCTGGATAAAGGTGACTTAAGAATCGCCTCTAAACGCCCTTCAGCGCCCACCGGCGGTGGCTGGGAGGTCCATCAGTGGCTAAAAAAAGCGGTCTTGCTATCTTTTCGGCTGACCGATAATGCGCCTGTCGCCGCCGGCGGATACACTCAATTTTATGACAAAGTGCCAAGCAAATTCGCCGCGTATTCGGCAGATGATTTTGCTGCTGGCGGTTTTCGGGTGGTGCCGCCGGCGATTGCGCGGCGGGGTGCGTTTATTGCCAAAAATGTGGTACTGATGCCTTCCTATGTGAATATCGGTGCGTATGTTGATGAAGGCAGTATGATCGATACCTGGGCTACCGTAGGTTCGTGTGCGCAAATTGGCAAAAACGTGCATATCTCGGGCGGGGCTGGTATTGGCGGCGTGCTTGAGCCATTGCAAGCAAACCCAGTCATTATTGAAGACAATTGTTTTATTGGGGCGCGCTCGGAAGTTGTAGAAGGCGTGACTGTGGGCGAGAATTCAGTGCTCTCGATGGGGGTCTTTATTGGTCAAAGCACCAAGATTTATGATCGTGAGACGGGTGAAACCCTATACGGCCGAGTCCCGCCTGGCTCAGTGGTGGTGCCGGGTAATTTACCTTCGCCAGATGGCCGCTATAGTTTATACGCCGCTATTATTGTCAAGAAAGTGGATGCAAAAACACGCGCTAAAACAGCGCTTAACGAGCTGTTAAGAGAAGATGCATGAACATCGTTATGTATGGCATTCCAAATTGTGAAACGGTGAAAAAAGCCCGTCTATGGCTCGATGCGCAAGGTATTCAGTATCAATTCCATGATTTTAAAAAAGCCGGTGTCAGTCAAGCCCTATTAGGCAACTGGCTGCAGGACGTTGCCCTGGATACGTTGCTCAATCGCCGTGGGACGACATGGCGCACGCTATCTGACCAGGTGAAGGTCACTGCGGCAGATAAAGAGAGCATGTTAAAGTTAATGGTGAATAGCCCTTCGGTGATTAAACGCCCGGTGCTGGTAGTCAATGATCGCGTTCAGGCCGTGGGCTTTTCAGCCGATGTATATGGTGCTTTTTTTAACCCGAGTTAATTCTATTTATTGCTTGAACAAAAACTTTCAAGTAGCTGATTATTAATACAATTAATTTTATAAGGCGGTCGGGATTCTGGCCGCTCTTTGACCTGATTGATTAAAACCAAATGTCTATCACGCTTGCCCTTGCTGAAGAATTGATCGCCCGTGCCTCCGTCACTCCAAATGACGCAGGCTGTCAGGCGCTGATTGCCACGCGCCTTAAACAAGTGGGCTTTGTTTGCGAAACCATTACCGCAGGTGAAACCACCAATCTTTGGGCGGTGCGCCGTGGCGTCGCCGCTGAAGCGGGCAAGTTGCTGGTCTTTGCGGGCCATACTGATGTTGTGCCGCCCGGCCCACTGCATGAATGGCTGTCCCCTCCGTTTACGCCAACCCAACGCGATGGCATACTATACGGTCGGGGCGCAGTCGATATGAAAACTTCGCTCGCAGCTTTTGTAGTAGCCGCTGAAGAGTTTGTTGAGGCACACCCGGCTCATACTGGATCGCTGGCATTTTTGCTGACCAGTGATGAAGAAGGTCCAGCCACCGACGGCACGGTAAAAGTCGTCGAGCACTTACAGACGCGCGGTGAACGACTCGATTATTGCATTGTCGGCGAACCCACCAGCGGCAAACAGTTGGGCGACACCCTCAAAAATGGCCGGCGCGGTTCATTATCAGGCACGCTAACGGTATTCGGCCGTCAAGGGCATATCGCTTATCCGCAATGCAATCCAGTCCATCTGTTAGCGCCAGTGCTGGCGCAACTGGTGGCGACCGAATGGGATCGCGGCAATGAATATTTTCCGCCAACCAGTTGGCAGATTTCAAATATTCATGCCGGGGTGGGCGCCACCAATGTGACGCCGGGCAAGGTGACGGTTGATTTTAACTTCCGTTTTTCAACCGCCAGCACCGCGGATACGCTCAAACAGCGTGTCCATGCTATGCTTGATGCGCATGGGCTTAAAGAGGGTAAAGAATACACCATTGACTGGCAACTCAGTGGTGAACCCTTCCTAACACCGTCAGGTGCTTTATCAAACGCACTGATGCAAGCGATTAAACATGAAACCGGCGTCCAAGCCGAGCTCTCTACCACCGGGGGCACCTCGGATGGCCGCTTTATCGCCCGGATTTGCGACCAGGTGATTGAATTTGGGCCGAGCAATCAGAGCATTCATCAAATCAATGAGTCCATCCCTCTGAACCATATTGAGCCCCTAAAGAATATTTATTTTAGCGTGCTTACCCAACTGATAATTTAGGAAGACTCATCCCATGCAGCCCCCATTTCTGACTGTGCGCGATCTATTGCGTTATGCTGTATCGCGTTTTAATCAAGCCAAATTGTCGTTTGGGCATGGCAGTACAAATGCCTATGATGAAGCGGCTTATTTGATTTTACATACCTTGCATTTGCCGCTTGATATGCTAGCGCCTTTTTTAGATGCGCACTTGCTTGAGACCGAGATTGCGACGCTTTTGCAGGTGCTTGAGCGGCGTGTCAATGAGCGCGTACCCGCGGCTTACATTACGCGTGAAGCCTGGCTGCATGGCTATCCATTTTATGTAGATGAACGGGTGATTGTACCGCGCTCGCTGATTGCTGAATTATTGCAAGAAAGATTCGCGCCGTGGCTGGATCAAACCCAACCTGTCGAGACCGTGCTTGATTTATGCACCGGCTCTGGCTGTCTGGCGATTCTCGCTGCAGAGACTTTTTCTGAGGCTAAAGTGGATGCGGTTGATCTATCGGCGGATGCGCTGGCCGTGGCTCAGCGCAATGTGGCTACGTATAAGCTGAATGCGCGCCTTAACCTGTACCAGGGCGACCTATATGCGCCACTGCCAGCACCGCGCCGCTATGATTTAATTATCGCCAATCCGCCCTATGTGAATGAAGCATCAATGCACGAGTTGCCGGCTGAATATCAACATGAGCCGCGGCTGGCGTTAGCGGGCGGCGGCGATGGCATGGATATTGTGCGTCGCATTGTTGCGGGGGCGCGGCAATGGCTGACCCCTCATGGTATGTTGATCATTGAGACTGGGCATGAGCGGGCATACGCAGAAGCAGCGTTCAGTACGCTCAATCTCAATTGGCTCACCACCAGTGCCGGCGATGATTTTGTTTTTATGCTCAGTGCGGCTGATTTAAACGCCTAATGCTGCTCAATTTATTGGGAATTGGGACCCTCATTGCCCTCATTCAGTTGTTGGGGGTGCTGGCGGCTTTTCATGCGATTCGGCATGCCCGTACTTCGCAAGGGGCGGTGGCATGGGCCGTGTCATTGGTCGCTGCGCCTTATCTCACGCTGATTCCTTACCTTTTTTTAGGTCATAGTCGGTTTACCGGGTATGTCAATGCACGGCGGCTGTGTAATCGGCAAATGCGCCGTCAGGCATCGCAAAAAATCGCGCCTAGCGCACTTGATCAAAGACCTGAGCATCACAGCACGGATGGTTTAAATCAAA
Source organism: Mycoavidus cysteinexigens (assembly GCA_031963205.1). Classification (GTDB taxonomy): domain Bacteria; phylum Pseudomonadota; class Gammaproteobacteria; order Burkholderiales; family Burkholderiaceae; genus Mycoavidus; species Mycoavidus cysteinexigens_C. The sequence continues at coordinate 36,050 of JASSUB010000017.1, read as the reverse complement.
ATACGCTGACGGCGTTGACCAAATTAGCTCAGATGCCCTTTACAGAAGGCAATCAAGTTCGCTTGCTGATCAATGGGGCAGCAACTTTTGCAGCGATTTTTGCGGCGCTTGAGCGCGCCACCCACTATGTGATGGTGCAGTTTTTTGTGGTGCGTGATGACCGCCTTGGGCGGCAACTGAAAGATATTTTATTGGACAAAGCAGCCACTGGCGTGCGGGTTTATTTTCTGTACGATGGAATTGGCAGCTATGAGCTACCACGGCAGTATACCGATAGCTTAAAAGCTGGCGGCGTCGAGGTCTATCAATTTGCCGCACGGCGTTTCTTGAATCGTTTTCAACTGAATTTCCGCAACCATCGCAAGCTGGTGGTAGTCGATGGTGAACGTGCTTTTATCGGTGGTCATAATGTTGGCGTTGAATATCTTGGCGAAGAGCCACCGCTTTCGCCATGGCGCGATACACATATTGACATCCTCGGGCCCGCCGTGAAAGATATTCAGGCTGTTTTTATCGAAGACTGGTATTGGGCCACCCAACAATTTCCGGTGCTTGAGCCAGCCAAGTCCTGCGCGCCGCTGGCGGCAGATATGCATTGTCTGGTCATGCCAAGCGGTCCCGCAGATCCGTCTGAAACCTATTTGTTATTTTGTATTGAGTTGATCAATACCGCCCGCCAAAGAATCTGGATCAGCACGCCCTACTTTGTGCCTGATGAGGCTTTATTTGCCGCCCTCAGACTGGCCGTCTTGCGCGGCCTCGATGTACGTATTTTGATTCCAGCATGCAGTGATCATGCGGTGGTTTTCGAGGCGTCTACGCTGTATGCCTATGATGCTGTACGGGCTGGGATTAAGGTATGGCGTTACCGGCCTGGTTTTGTGCATCAGAAAGTGCTGCTCATTGACGAAACCGCTGCCGCCATCGGCAGTGCGAATCTAGATCATCGCTCTTTCCGACTTAATTTTGAGCTCATGCTATTAACGCTTGACTCTACCTTCGCTACTGCAGTCAATAAAATGCTTAAGGCAGATTTTGCGTCGGCTGAGACCGTAGAGTTAGCTGAATATACAAGAACTCCCGCTTGGCGGCGCACCGTAATGCATGTTGCGCGGCTTTTTTCCCCGATTCTATAGTGTATAGGCATGATTCGTTTTGACCAATTTACCTTAGCCCGTGGCGTTAAGCCTCTTTTTGAAAAGACTTCATTTACCCTCAATCCTGGCGAAAAAGCCGGTCTTGTCGGCGCCAATGGAGCGGGCAAATCAAGTCTCTTTGCGGTCTTGCGCGGCACCTTGCAAGCGGATGCCGGAGACGCATCTTGGCCGTTATCATGGCGCATTGCCCACGTCGCCCAAGAGACCCCAGCGACCGAGCGCAGCGCGCTTGACTATACGCTAGATGGCGATACCGTATTGCGTGAGATTGAAGCGCAGATTGCGCATGCACACGCGGCCCACGATGGCTTGGCCGAAGGCAATGCGCATGCGGCTTTTGCCGATGCGGATGGATATACAGCGCCAGCCAGGGCGCAAGCGCTATTGCTGGGGCTCGGTTTTACACTAGCGCAAACTCAACAATCCGTGGCGCATTTCTCCGGTGGCTGGCGCATGCGGCTGAACCTCGCACAAGCGCTGATGTGCCGCTCCGATCTGCTGTTACTCGATGAGCCGACTAACCATCTGGATTTAGATGCGATTGTTTGGCTCGAAGATTGGCTGAACCGGTATACGGGCACCTTGATTGTGATTTCGCATGACCGTGAATTTTTGGATGCAGTCTGTGCCTCAACCCTGCATATCGACCAGCAGCAAATCACCCGTTACGGCGGCAATTACAGTCAATTTGAACTGTTACGCGCGCAGCAACTCAACTTACAACAAAGCGCTTACGACAAACAGCAGCGCAATATCGCGCATTTGCAAAGTTTTATTAGCCGTTTTAAAGCCAAGGCCAGCAAGGCTCGCCAAGCCCAAAGTCGGGTTAAAGCACTAGAAAAAATGGAGCAAATCGCCAGCGTACAGACCGCCTCCCCTTTCAGCTTTAGTTTTCGTACTGCGGGGACCGCACCTAATCCAATGTTGACCTTGGATGACGTACAGTGTGGCTATCGCTCGGCGAGCCGCGATGTCGCCATCGTTAATGACTTGACGCTATCGATTCAAAACGGCCAGCGCATTGGCTTACTCGGCGCCAATGGTCAGGGTAAGTCAACCTTAGTTAAAACCCTCGCTGGTGTGCTGCCGCCATTAGTTGGCAATATGCACACTGGCAAGGGGCTACGCATTGGTTATTTTGCGCAGCATCAATTGGAAACGCTACGCGACGCAGATTCACCGCTGCAGCACTTAATCCGCTTAGCACCAGAGGCGCGCGAGCAAGAGCTACGCAGTTTTCTTGGCAGCTTTAATTTTAGTGGCAACACTGCCATCTCGCCCATCGCCCCGTTTTCCGGTGGCGAAAAAGCCCGCCTGGCACTGGCTTTGATGATCTGGCTAAAGCCTAATCTGCTGTTGCTGGATGAGCCAACCAACCATCTTGACCTTGAAACCCGCGAAGCGCTAACTTTGGCCTTAGCACAATTTGATGGCACCCTGATTGTGGTTTCGCACGATCGGCATTTGCTGCGTGCCGTCTGCGATCAATTTATGCTCGTCGCCAATCATCGTTTGCAACCTTTTGATGGTGACCTTGATGATTATCGCGCTTGGCTGTTGCGTGATGCAGCGGCTAAACGTAGCCTAAACAATAATCGCGATACCCGTGTGCAAACCAGCAACAATCCGGCTGAGCGCAAAGCAGAGCGTCGCGCCCAAGCTGATCGGCGGCAACAGGCGATACAATCGAAAAAGCCGCTCCAGCAGCGCATTACGCAGTTGGAAAAAGTGTTGCAGCGCTTAGGTAAAGAGAAAAATCTAATTGATGCCGAATTGGCAGACCCTAAAAGCTATGAAAGCGCGCATAAAGTTCGTTTGGCCGATGCTTTAAAGCGCCAGGCTGAAATTGCTGCGCAGTTGGCAGAAACGGAAAGTGCGTGGCTTAATGAACAAGCTGCCTTGGAGCAACTAGAGGGGTAAATGGCTCCGCGATAGAACTCGTACTGTACAGGGAAGACTAAGGCGTCCTAGACGACGGCATCTCATAAACTAACATGACTCTCGTCTTGCCTTAGTGGACTGCTTTTGCGACACCCCATTTAGGCCCGTGAGGAGGTCAAATGAGTAGATTGATAGCCAGACACCTCCTCACCCGCGTCTGGGGCCAGGCGCAGGATCATGAAAATGGTGGCCATGGCAGGAATTGCAACCAGCATAAACGCAATTTGAAAATTGCTCATGTCGACCGAGAAAACTCCACGCGCAGCTTCAACGCTCTGTAGCGCCAACGCCGCAAAAGCGACGCCCACCACGATGGCGAACTGCTTCGAAACATTCGCGGCGGTTGAGGCTCGACTCACTGCTGACAGCGGTATATCCGCATAAGACAGGGTCTCCAACGCCATGTATTGTACGCACCTGCTAAGCCCACCTAGAAATAAGATCGCAATCATGATAATGCGTGGGGTGGTCGGCAAAAATAACGCCAGCATGCCGATGCTGATACCTCCGATGATCGCATTGATGCTGAGGGTCCGACGAAAACCGAAGCGACGTAATATTTTTTGAATAAAAAATTTAACGGTTAGAAATCCCGCTGCGCTGGCGAAAATCACGCTGCCAGATTGGAACGGAGTAAAACCGAACCCGACTTGAAGCATCATGGGTAAAAGGAAGAAAAAAGCGCCAGCGCTTACAGCACGGCTGATAAAACCACAGATGATGCCTACTCGATAGGTCTCGAGCGCAAAAAGCCTTAAATCTAGTGCGGGAGCCACCCTATTTCTTGCACGCCAAAAATAAGCGAACATTAAAACACCCCCTACCATTATCAGTATATGTGCAGGCCATGACCTGTCGCCAATCACCGAAAAGCCATAGCCTATTGCTGCCAAGCCCAGTCCAGAAAGGAGAAAGCCAATTAAATCGAAAGGTGAGGATGCGCCACGAAATTGAGGAACATATTTAATGCCGACTGCGATGATCGCGATGCCGATGGGTACATTAATCCAGAATAACCAACTCCAATCAACATACGTCGTCACAAAGCCTCCAATCATTGGGCCAACGACAGATCCGATGGTGGCAGGGATGGTTATGTTTGAGAAAGCTTGGATGAATTCACTCTTAGCCATGGAGCGAAGCAGGATTAATCTCCCAACAGGAAAAACCATCGCAGCACCAACGCCTTGCAGGCCACGAGCCGCTACAAAAGTATAAAAATTGGGAGCGCTGGCGCAGACCATCGAGGCCAATGTGAAAAGAGTAATCGCGCTGCAAAAAACATTGCGGGCCCCAAAACGATCCGTACACCAACCACTAATCGGAATGAAAATGGTCATTGCTAAAAAATAGGCAACAAAAGCCAACTTTAACTGTATGACCTCAACCTGAAAGCTCGCAGCGATAGTGGGTAACGCCGTCGCAAGCATGCTGCCGTCAATGCCCTCCATGAGCAGAGCGGTGGCAATGATGAATTGCAGGATAAAGAGGGGACGGGCGGCTAACGGCGGCGTTAGCGAAACAGCTTTGCTCATTTTTTTCCTAATCTCAAAGTTTTCCTGCCTGCATTAAACCGTAAGTCATTCCTACTTGATTGGCCAGTCAGCCCTTGTCAAAGGGGGGTGAGGTTAGCCGGTAAAAGTATAGTATTTCTCAGAATATCATTAAGCACAAGGTTTGAGACCTAGTCTGTGCGGCTTGCCTCAGTTTTAGGGTTCTGCTGGATTTTAACGTCCAGGCGTTATAGAGTAGAGTATGTCGAAATAATAGCAAAGAATGGCAAAGTTATAACGTTGGGTTAAAGCTCACTTTTTATTCACAAAAGTCAACAAGATGATTGAACCAATCGTAAACGCAGCGCTTACCCTCTGGCTCGATAGCGAAGCCTGGCTACTCCTACTTTTGCCTAGCGCCGCCGGTTCGGCTTGCTCGTTAAAATGTTTGGGCGAGCCCTTGCATAAATGGCAAAAACTCTATACTTTTTTGATGGGCGTAGGCTGCGCTGTTTTTATTGCCCCCGCTCTAGTCGAAATCTTAGGCATTACTGGCCAAAAAACAGAAGTTTGTATTAATTTTCTGGTGGGATTGTTTGCCTTGGCTGTGATCAGCCAACTCTTCAAAGAAATTCAATCAGCGGATTTCATCAGCACAATCAAGCGCTATTTATTGGGAAAACCATGAATATTTTAATTGCGATTGGCTATGGCGTGATTTTTTTAACGACCACTTGGGCGGTGCTTAATCCGCGCATTCCGACCAGAATTATTGGTACTTTCGGTTTATCGGGAATCGCCCTCGCCTCTTTTGCATCGCTTGTGGTAGAACCTGCGCTCTACAGTGCACATGCGGTTAGCATCAAGCCGACAGAATGGATGCTCGTGCTCTGTAATGCACTTGTAGGGATATGGTTTTTTATCCGCTGGGTGCGGCGGAAATAAGGTGCATTAAGTTTATCATGGCAGCGGAAATAGGAGACATTAGGTTTATCACGGCCGCGGACTAGATCGACTTCTGCTTAGCTGCATGTTAGCTAGAAAAATATAGCGTTAATTGCACGTGTGCATATGTTGAATCGCTTGCTCGATACGATCAACTGAGATGACCTCAAGCCCTTCAATTGACTGCTTTGGAGCATTTGCTTTTGGAATCAAGGCGATTGAAAAACCAAGCTTGGCCGCTTCCTTTAAGCGCTCTTGCCCGCGTGGACAGGGGCGAATTTCGCCAGCCAGCCCAATTTCGCCAAATACCACCAAGCCGTTAGGTAATGGTTTGTTACGCATGGAAGATTGAATCGCCAGCAACACTGCAAGATCCGCGGCTGGCTCAGAGATTTTGACCCCTCCTACCGCATTTAAAAACACATCTTGATCAAAACATGCAATACCCGCATGCCGATGCAGCACCGCTAATAACATCGCGAGCCGATTTTGCTCAAGCCCGACTGCGAGTCGACGAGGATTTGGTACGTGAGCGGTGTCGACTAAAGCTTGAATCTCAACCAACAATGGACGGGAACCTTCTTGCGTGACTAACACACAAGAACCTGGCACTCTGTGTTCATGCTGCGATAAAAAAAGTGCAGATGGATTCGCCACGCCGCGTAAACCGCGCTCGGTCATCGCAAACACCCCCAGCTCATGAACCGCGCCAAAACGATTTTTAAAGGCCCGCACCAGCCGGTAGGCGGAATGAGTATCGCCTTCGAAATACAACACAGTATCCACAATATGCTCAAGTACACGCGGCCCGGCCAGACTACCTTCTTTGGTGACGTGGCCAACCAAGATGATGGTTACGCCCATCTGCTTAGCTAAGCGCGTGAGTTGCGCCGCACATTCGCGCACTTGCGCGACTGAGCCAGGCGCTGAACTGAGCGCTTCTGAATAAAGGGTTTGGATTGAATCAATGACCGCCACTTCGGGTCGTTCAGCAGTGATCGCGGCTTGTATTTTTTCCAGCTGAATCTCAGCCAGCAACAGCAGTTCACTCGCTCGCGCCGGATTCTCCATTAAACCCAAGCGCTGCGCTCGCAATGCAATTTGCGCGCCTGATTCTTCGCCGCTCACATACAGCGCGCGACGCTCACGGGCCAAGGCTGCAAGCGATTGCAATAACAGCGTTGATTTACCAATGCCCGGATCTCCGCCAATCAGGACCACCCCACCTGCCACTAAACCACCACCAAGCACCCGGTCAAACTCTTGCATGCCGCTTGAAAAGCGTGGCACATCGGAGGCCTCGATGGCCGCCAGTTTTTGCACCGACGCGGTCTTAGCTAGCGCTTGATAGCGGTGGGTGGCGGGTGCTTCAGCCACGGTCTCAAGCAGTGAATTCCACGCATTGCAGGCCAGACACTGCCCTTGCCATTTGGGCGACTGCGCGCCACAAACACCACAGGCATAAAGTGTTTTTTTTGCCATTTTAGTTCACCTGTACAAAGACGCGCGGCGCAAGCGCGCATAACAGCTCGTATCCTATCGTGCCACAAGCCCGTGCAACCTCGTCAACCGCTAGCTGCGTACCCCATAACTGTACGTTAGAGCCAATGCCAGCGTTGGGTAGCGAGGTTAAATCAACCGTTATCATATCCATCGACACGCGGCCAACAAGCTGGGTCCGTACGCCATCTACGATGACTGGCGTGCCAGAAGGCGCAGCGTGTGGGTAACCGTCCGCATAACCACACGCGACTACGCCAATCCGCATGGGTTTTTCTGCTATATAAGTAGAGCCATAGCCTACGGTGTCTCCTGGCACTAAATTCTGCACGGCGACAATCTCACTGGTCAGCGTCATTGCGGGCAAAAAACCGTAGCCGGTAAGCGCTGCCGCCACGCTAGAGGGGGCGGCGCCATAGAGTAATATTCCCGGACGCACCCAGTCCGCATGGGTGTGCGCATGCCACAGCACAGCCGCCGAATTGGCTAGGCAACGCGGCCCAGTCAACTCTTTAGCGCCCCGTTCAAAGGCATGCATTTGGTGTTCAATGCCGCGGCTGTTATTGGCATCAGAAAAATGCGTCATGAGCGTAATTTGACCAATATTCATGCAGTCACGAGCACGTTGCCAAGCGGCTTGATATAATTCCGGCCGATAGCCAAGCCGGTTCATGCCGGTATTCATTTTTAAGTGAATATTGATTGGCTTGCTTAAGCGCGCTGCGGCAAGCATTTGCAACTGTGCATCGCAATGAATCGTGGTATGCAAACTGTAACGATCGACCATTTCAAGGTCGCTCGTATTAAAAAATCCTTCAAGCAATAAAATCGGCCCCGCCCAGCCAAGCTCCCGCAATTTAATCCCGGACTCAACATCAATCACGCCAAACCCATCGGTCTTACCAAGCCCTCGCAAAACATGGGCAAGTCCATGCCCATAGGCATTCGCTTTAACGATAGACCAGATTTTGGAGTGCGGCGCAAGGTGACGGATAATCGCTAGATTATGAGCTAATGCGGTCAGGTGAATCTCGGCAGAAATTGGACGGGGCATAGATTATGATGATAGGGACAAATCGTGTTGTCCTAAGGTTATTCACTTGGAAAACCGTATTTTCGTGTTATAACGTCACGAAAACAACCCTCTTTTGCATAACTCTTTTCGCAGCAGCCTAGGCTATTTGATTTCAATGAAAAAAGGTTTTTACATTATTATGGCCGCGCAGTTCTTTTCTTCGCTGGCCGACAATGCATTACTCATCGCTGCCATCGCTTTACTGAGCGATCTACTTGCACCGCAGTGGATGACGCCGCTGCTGAAGCTTTTCTTTGTGCTCTCTTATGTGCTACTGGCAGCTTTTGTCGGCGCTTTTGCCGACTCTATGCTCAAAGGCCGGGTGATGCTCATCACCAATGCGATTAAAGTAGCTGGCTGCCTAACCATGCTGTTTGGCGCCCACCCACTGCTAGCTTATGGCATTGTAGGTTTTGGCGCAGCTGCCTATTCACCTGCCAAATATGGCATTCTCACTGAACTGCTACCACCTGAAAAATTAGTTGCTGCAAATGGTTGGATTGAAGGTACGACGGTGAGCTCAATTATTCTTGGCACCGCGCTTGGCGGCCTCTTGATTAGCCCGCCGATTGCGCGTCATCTACTTGAACTCAATCTACCGTTGATCGAGACCCGCACACAAGCTGCCATGCTGGTGATTACCGGGGTTTATATTCTGGCCTCAGCATTTAATCTTGGCATTCCAGATACCGGCGCCCGCTATCCAAAGCAGCAATCTAATCCGTTGCGCTTATTGGTCGATTTTTCTCATTGCTTTGTCACCCTATGGCGTGACAAGCTTGGCCAGATTTCGCTTGCCGTCACGACTTTATTTTGGGGCGTAGGCGCGAGCTTGCAATTTATTGTATTGAAATGGGCGGAGATATCGCTTGGTATGAGCTTGTCCCAAGGAGCGGCGCTACAGGTCGTAGTCTCGTTAGGGGTGGCGATAGGCGCCATCATTGCCGCCGCCAAAATTCCACTGCGGCGCTCGCTCAGTGTCCTGCCAATCGGCATTTTAATGGGCCTGGCGCTAATCGTGATGGCATTTATCACGCATGATCTTGCGCCAAGCTGGATCTTAAATCTGGGTTATCTACACATGCCGATGTATTTGCTGCTGGCTAATCTGCTCTTACTGATAGTCGGTCTACTTTCAGGCTTTTTCTTAGTGCCGATGAATGCCTTGCTGCAGCATCGAGGACATGTTTTACTTTCCGCTGGTCACTCAATTGCCGTGCAAAATTTCAACGAGAATTTGTCGGTCCTGGTGATGCTGTGCCTATATTCGGCCCTGATTTGGTTTGATATTTCAGTTAAATTCGTGATCGTCTTGTTCGGTATCTCGGTGTGCCTCATGATGTGGGCTTTGATGCGCTTACATCAAGCCAATCAACGCCAATTTGATTCAGTCGCGTTGATTGGCGAGGATAAACATTAACCTCTAGCTTAGGGAAATGCAAAGGAAGCTTTCTATGTCTACCTCTATTCACAATGTGCTCGCTATTGCAGGCTCCGACTCTGGAGGCGGCGCTGGCGTGCAGGCTGATTTGAAAACTTTTTCAGCGCTGGGCGTGTATGGAGCAACCGTGATAACTGCCCTCACCGCACAAAATACTCATGGCGTACAGAGCGTTTATACGCCGCCGGCAGAATTTATAAGTGCACAGCTCGATGCTGTCTTAAGCGATATCAAGATTGATGCCGTCAAAATTGGGATGCTTGCGAATGCAGGTATTGTGCGGGCGGTAGCTGCTGCATTGCACCGCTACCGACCAGCGCATGTGATTCTTGATACTGTGATGCTCTCAAAAAGCAAGCATGCATTGCTTGATACTGAGGCTATTGTCACCTTACGCGAAGAGCTCATGCCCCTAGCCGAGCTGGTTACCCCAAATCTGCCTGAGGCCGCCATGTTGCTTGAGCAAGACTGCGCTACCAGCGAAGAAGAGATGGTACGCCAGGGCGAAGCGCTACGTGCTCTAGGCGCGCGCGCGGTTTTGATGAAGGGTGGCCACCTGAGTGGTGAATTCAGCCCTGATTGGTTGATTGAAGCAAATGGCAATGCACGCCTCGGTGGCGCACGCGTTCCAAGTATCCATACTCATGGCACAGGATGCACTTTGTCCTCGGCGATTGCTGCCTTAAGACCGCAACGGCTCGATTTAGAAAGTGCCGTCAGCGATGCGAAGGCCTACCTAACCCAGGCATTGATAAATAGCTCAAGATTGAAGGTAGGAAGCGGCATAGGTCCTGCGCATCATTTTTATCAGTGGTGGTAGCCGTCATAACAACGATCCCCCAGCCTTTGAATGGCCTGATGAATTGAAATTAACTAACGGCTTATTTCTTGATAAACTTCTTGCGCTCGGCATAGATCCGCCCACGCTTTTGCTTTATCGGGTAAATTGCGCAACAAATAAGCTGGGTGATACGTGACAATCACAGGCACGCCTTCATATTGATGCACACGCGTCCGTAACGATGAAATACTGGCATCGGTTTTGAGTAAACTTTGCGCCGCAAAGCGACCAAGGGCGATAATCAGTTGCGGTCGGATAATCGCTAGCTGCCGTTTTAGATAGGGCTCACATTGAGCCACTTCATCAAATTGAGGATCACGATTGCCAGGCGGGCGGCATTTGATGACATTCGCAATATAGACACCATTATGACGCGAGCGCCCTACTGCGCGCAGCATATTATCAAGCAGCTTACCGGCCTGCCCCACAAAAGGCTCTCCTAAGCGGTCTTCATTTGCGCCAGGCGCTTCGCCTACGAGCATCCAACTCGCCGTTTCATCGCCCGTGCCAAATACCGTTTGAGTGCGCTTTTCGCATAACCGGCAACGCGTACAATTAGCAACGCGTGCTTTGAGGGTGTCCCAATCAAGCAGACTAATTGGCGTTTCAGAGGAAACTGGGAAGGCGTCAGGCGTGGCTTCAAGTTCTTTGGTTTGCGCCTCGATGTTCGGAATTGTATTTGGCTCAACCGCCATAGGCCCAGCGACGTGGGTTGTATCCGCGGCACGCCTCACCCATACTGGCATCAAACCCAGTTCTTCTAAAATCGGATCAGGTTGAGACATCCACACTCTCCATGGATAATGTCAAGCGCATGACAGTCGCATCTTCACGCATGCCATGTTGGGCTAAATAATAGCCTTTCCGGTGGCCGATAACAATAAAGCCAAATTGCTGATATAACCGGAGGGCACGCTGATTCGATGATCTGACTTCAAGTAAAAGCTGAGGCAAATTTGCCGCACGTGTGCATTGGATGGCTGCATTCAGCAGCGCGTGGCCCATACCGATGCCCTGAGCAGGTGGCGCGACACATAAATTTAATATATGCATTTCGTCCAGGACTGGCATTAAAACACAGTAGCCGAGTAGGGTCCCACCAATATCACGCATGCAAATGCCAAGATTATCATTGTGTAACGCATCTTCAAAGTGAACCAAGCTCCATGGAAAGGCATAAGCAACCCGCTCAATGGCCACCACTTCAGATAAATCAATCTGACGCATTGCCGCAAAGTGATATGCCGTAGGCATGACTGCACCCATCCGCTTATCCTCGCTGGAGAGTAGATACACTCACCGCCTTGCTAGGCATGGCTGAACTGCTGGCCGCTTGTGCCGCGCGTTCGGCAGTCGTCAAAGCCACTTTATTACGAATATAAAGCGGCATCGCACATTCAGCAGACACAGTGTGGCCCGCTTGCACACTGCATAAACCCAGGGTAGCAATCGCCGCCGCATGAGGCAGCGCTAACCGATCAATACTCGCTGCGTGTGGTAAGGCAGCAAGCCGCTCGCCCAAAATATCGGCGGCATTGCCCGCCAGGGTGAATGGAGCCTCTGGGATTTTGACCGCTTCAGGTGAAGTAAGTGTCACAGGTTGCACAATCTGCCAACTATGTGTGCTTTGATCCCAGTCAAACTGCGCCCAATACACTTCATTCATACGCGCATCCAGTGCTGCCAAGACGCTTGTGATCGCTGGCGCGCGCTCACGCGCAGCTTGCGCACAGGCCAGCAAAGTACTCACCGGCACCACCGGCACCTGCAGCGCAAAGGCTAATCCTTGCACCACGCCGGTTGCAGTACGCAAGCCGGTAAACGAGCCGGGCCCCACGCCAAAAGCCAGCGCCGTGCACTCACGCAGAGTGAGTTGGGCCTCAGCGAAGACTTCTTGCACAGCCGGCAACACGCGCGAACTAGCCGTTGCTCCCGTCAATTCATGCCGGATGAAAAGTTGCGCTTGCGCCTTCGCGGGCGAGCTTAGCGCAAGCGCCACAGAACAAAATTCAGTGGATGTATCAATGGCAAGCAAAGTGGTGGCGCGATTCATAAATACGCAGAATGGCCTGCCCAGAGGGATTCGAACCCCCGACCCTCGGCTTAGAAGGCCGATGCTCTATCCAACTGAGCTATGGGCAGAAATAAATGGCGCAAGGCCTTTGGATAAAGGCGGATTCTAGCACATAACTCCGTTCTAACGAGCAGGCAAATAGCGTAGTGGATCAAGCGAGCGGCCCTGGTAACGCAACTCAAAGTGAAGCATCACCTCCGTGCTATCCGTATTCCCCATTTGAGCAATAAGTTGCCCTCTTTTTACATTGTGTCCTTCAGGAATACATAACCTACGATTATGGGCATAGGCGGTTAAAAAATCCGCAGGATGCCTAATAATCAGTAAGTTACCATAGCCGCGCAGCCCATTGCCTGCATACACAACGGCGCCATCTGCTGCGGCATAGACTGGGTCACCCACCTTGCCCGCAATATTAATGCCTTTATTATTTACTCCATCAAAGCCACGGATAATCGCTCCTTGAGCGGGCCAGCGCAAGGCAAACGAAACAGAAGCAGGTATATTTGTTATACTAGATGGCGAATTGGAAAGTACTTGCGCTGAGCGAGGCGGTGGGAGGTGGCTTGTGCGAACCGGCGCCCTGCCCACTAAAACACGGCGCCCAGAGGGTTTGACGCGCAGTCTTTGGCCAACCGCCAAGGCATTAGGTTTAGACAGACGGTTCAAACGTGCTAAATCTTTCACATTGGCGCCGTGACGTTGTGCAATACTACTTAAAGTATCGCCACGCCGTACCCGGTAGTACCCCGATGATGAACCGCACCCAGTTAAGGAAACGGCGATTAGGGCAAGGCTCAAAATGGCCGATAGCTGGCGCAAAAATCTGCATTGCATTGCACATGGCTTACGCTTACCGCGTAGCAAAAAGTTTAACAGCATTCATTCTAACGTAGCTGTTAATGACGATGCCTTAAAAATAGGATGTGCAAGCACAGTCAACTGAATTGAGCAAAGCGGTAAAATGGCAATAAATCACCTCATTTTGGGTTATGAGGAAACAAACAAAAGCGTTAGCGTTGCAAAACAACGCCACGGGCTTGCAACGTAGTCTCTGCAACTAGTGCGCGCTACATGTACATGTGATATTTTTGATGAAAGCTGTAAATTCATTGATGGGACAGGATACTGGCAAGATGAATGCTGAAGAAGCAAAAATCGCGCTCGAGACTGCTTTGATATGTGCGCAGGAACCGCTCAAAGTCGATGATTTACGTAAATTGTTTGCGGCTGATATGACCGCCGATAGCGTGCACAGCCTGCTTGAAGAGTTGCGCAGTGACTGGTCTGGGCGAGGCGTTGAGCTAGTTTCATTAGCCAGTGGCTGGCGTTTTCAGAGTAAGCCTGCAATGCAGCCTTTGCTAGACAAGCTACATCCTGAAAAACCGCCCAAATACTCACGTGCTGTATTGGAGACTTTAGCGATTATTGCTTACCGCCAGCCTGTTACCCGAGGCGATATAGAACGGGTCCGTGGCGTAACCGTCAATACCCAAGTGATCAAACAACTTGAAGAACGTGGCTGGATTGAGGTCATCGGTCAACGTGAGGTGCCCGGCCGGCCGGCGCTGTATGCCACGACCCGATCTTTTCTCGATGACCTTGGTTTAAGTGCGCTCGATGCATTACCGACTTTGTCCAATCTAGCAACACATAATCAAATTGAGCAACATACAATTGAATTTAATGATTAAAAAAACAAAACGCACCACTTTATCTGTGGCGCCCACTTTTACTTTCCAGAGGTTGTTTTGAAACATAGTCAAGAAACCGATCTACCTAAGGCCAGCCAAGGTGATACTCATGCACCCGCCGCTGCATATGATGCAGGTACTGGCATTGGGCCAGTAGACACGCCAGCTCAAGAAACAGCGACGAGCGAAGGACCCGCCCGGCGCGGTCTGCGCCGTGGCCCACGTAGCTTAATTGCTCGCCGCCGCGCTGAAAAAACCAAAGGACCGCAGTCGGCAGATGCATCCCCAGGCGCACCACGCCGGGACATTGACCCGCGCCCCAAACGCTCGCCAAGACCAGAAAAAGCGCTGATCTCTGATGAAAAGCCAACTGCTCAAAATAGCCAGGCGACAGAAGATGTTTTTTCTTATGTCACTTCGCCAGCTTATGATGCGGATAATACCGGTGGCAGTGTACACGCGCCAATGCTTGGGCGGTCGCGCAAAAACATGCCGCAAAAACGCGTGCTAGCCCCGGACGAGGATGTGCCTAAGTTGCACAAAGTGCTGGCTGAAGCGGGCATGGGCTCACGGCGTGAAATGGAAGAGTTGATTATGGCCGGCCGGGTCTCAGTCAATGGCGAGCCAGCCCATATTGGGCAGCGCATTATGCCAACTGACCTGGTGCGCATTAACGGTAAATTGGTCGCACGCAAAGTTTCGACCCAACCACCCCGTGTGCTGCTCTATCACAAGCCGGCCGGAGAAATTGTCAGCCACGCTGATCCAGAGCAACGGCCCTCTGTCTTCGATAAATTGCCGATTATAAAAATGGCGAAATGGCTGTCGATTGGTCGGCTTGATTTTAATACTGAAGGCCTGCTCTTGCTTACGACCTCGGGTGACTTAGCCAATCGTTTTATGCATCCGCGTTACAACGTTGAGCGCGAATATGCTGTGCGGGTGGTGGGTGAATTATCAGAGGCTGCGCGCCAACAGCTTTTACAAGGTGTGATGCTAGATGATGGCCCAGCTAATTTTCTGCGGCTGCAAGCAGGCGGCGGCGAAGGCACCAATCGCTGGTATCACGTCGCCTTGGCCGAAGGTCGCAACCGCGAAGTCCGGCGCATGTTTGAAGCAGTTGGCCTGCTAGTGAGTCGGCTCATCCGCACCCGCCACGGCTCAATTGCTTTGCCTCGAGGTTTAAAACGCGGTCGCTGGGAAGAAATGGACGAACATCAAGTGCGTACATTATTGACTACGGTGGGACTGAAGCCGCCGGCTCATGGCAATAAACCAGCGCGCTACACCGACAGAACGGGCGGAGCCCAAACTGCACCTCGCCGCCGCCAGCCTGATCCGATGCAAACGGCGCTTGGCTTTGCTGACTACAATCACCGCTCGACCGCACCGAACCGTTATGGACAAGCGCGAGCGCCTTTTAATGACGGCGTGCGCAGCAGCAGCGGTCAACGCACAGGCAATAGCAATGGTAATCGTTACCACAATGAGGCTTCGTATGGCCATAGCACGGGTGCAGGACGTGGCTATGGTAATAGCACGAGTGCGGGACGCAGCAACGGTAATAGCACGAGTGCGGGACGCAGCAACGGTAATAGCACGGGTGTGGGGCACAGCGATGGTAATCGAAGCGACCCGGCCACCTCCCGCGGTAATTCTCGTAACCGACCTCGCGGCCGTTGACCGTTAGCATAGACAAGGAGAAAACAGCGTATGGCTGGCCATTCTAAATGGGCGAATATCAAACATAAAAAAGCTGCAGCAGATGCAAAGCGCGGCAAAGTTTGGACCCGTCTGATTAAAGAAATTACAGTAGCGGCCCGCTTAGGCGGAGGTGAGGTAAATAGCAATCCGCGCTTGCGGCTAGCAATTGATAAAGCCACCGATGCCAATATGCCCAAAGACAATATTCAACGGGCAATCCAACGTGGCGCTGGCGGGCTTGAAGGCGCGAACTACGAAGAAATCCGTTATGAAGGCTATGGTCTGGCGGGTGCGGCCATTATTGTCGATTGCATGACAGATAATCGCACACGCACAGTCGCTGAAGTCCGGCATGCGTTTTCAAAACATGGCGGTAACTTAGGTCTAGACGGCTCTGTGGTTTTTATGTTCACGCACTGTGGGCAATTTTTGTTTGCGCCAGGCGCGCCTGAAGAAACCTTAATGACCATTGCGCTTGAAGCGGGCGCTGATGACGTCATCAGCCATAGCGATGGCAGTGTTGAAATTTTGTGCGCGCCGAATGATTTTAGCCAAGTCAAAAGCGCGCTAGAAGCCGCAGGGTTGAAGGCTGAATTGGCCGAAGTCACCATGAAACCACAAAGCGAAGTCGAGTTTACCGGTGAAGATGCCATAAAAATGCAAAAATTGCTTGATACCCTCGAAAATCTCGATGATGTACAAGCCGTCTTTACGAATGCATTGATCGACGAAATCTAAGTCATTTCTAGGATACACATACGCATGAAGTTACTTGTTATTGGCTCCGGGGGCCGTGAGCATGCCCTGGCATGGAAACTTGCCCAATCACCACGCGTGCAGTTTGTCTACGTTGCCCCGGGTAATGGTGGCACGGCCCGTGACGAGCGTCTACGCAATGTCCCACTAACCGATTTAGAAGAACTCGCCGAGTTTGCGCACCAAGAACGAGTGGCCTTTACGGTCGTCGGGCCAGAAGCGCCACTGGCCGCCGGTGCGGTCAATCTGTTTCGAGCCCGCGGGCTGAAAGTATTTGGCCCAACGCGGGAAGCCGCGCAACTGGAAAGCTCAAAAGATTTTGCCAAAGCCTTTATGCTACGGCACAAGATTCCGACTGCCGCTTACGCTAGTTTTGAGGATGCGCAAGCCGCCCACCGTTACGTTGAAGCTCAAGGCGCGCCAATCGTCATTAAGGCCGATGGCCTGGCCGCCGGCAAAGGCGTGGTGGTGGCCACTGAGTTGGCTGAGGCCCATGCCGCGATTGATACGATGTTGGCCGAGGGCGCCGGTGCGCGCGTTGTGATTGAAGAATTCCTCAGCGGCGAAGAAGCCAGCTTTATCGTCATGGTAGACGGCAAACATATCTTGCCCCTGGCTTCTAGCCAAGATCACAAGCGTTTGCTTGAGCGTGATGCAGGTCCCAATACAGGTGGCATGGGAGCGTATTCGCCCGCGCCGATTGTGACGCCTACATTGCATGCGCGCATTATGCGAGAAATTATTGTGCCTACGGTGCAAGGCATGGAGCAAGAAGGGATTCGTTATACAGGTTTTCTGTATGCGGGGATTATGATCGATGCGCACGGCAACCCCAAGACGCTTGAATTCAATTGCCGTCTAGGCGATCCAGAAACACAGCCGATCATGGCGCGCTTAAAAGGAGATTTCTCCAACGTGATTGAGCACGCTATTGCGGGTACCTTGAACCAGGTTGAATTGGAGTGGGATCGCCGTACTGCGTTAGGGGTTGTGCTGGCGGCTCACGGCTATCCAGCAGCGCCGCGTAAAGGTGATTTGATTGCCGGCATCCCAGCCCACACTGAGCACGTCCAAACCTTTCATGCAGGTACGGCGCTGGTAGATGGTCGCCTAGTGACGGCCGGCGGTCGGGTACTGTGCGTGGTTGGGCTAGCAGACTCCGTGCGCGGCGCACAGTTAGCCGTCTACGATACCATCAATCAAATTGCTTTCGATGGGATGCAATATCGGCGAGATATTGGTTACCGTGCATTGAATCGAAAACCATTGAATTAAAAATATGAGGAGCTTGGGGTGCGTCATTTTATGAGTTTTAACACTTGAATTTAGCGTACTTCTAGCACTTTTATTTCATTGATAAACGATTAAGGCATGGATACTCAAATCGACATCGCGCGCGTGCGCAGCTATTTGCTTCATTTGCAACAACAGATCACCACTTCTTTTGAGCAACTCGATGAGTCACGATTTATCCAGGATCCATGGCGCCGCGAGCCGGGCGAGCGCCTGCGTGGTGATGGTGTTTCATGCATCATAGGACCCGGTGACCTGCTTGAGAGCGGCGGCGTTAATTTCTCGCACGTCAGGGGCGATACTTTACCTAGCTCAGCCACCTCTGCTCGGCCACAACTCGTTGGCTGCGGCTTCGAAGCACTCGGTGTGTCACTCGTGCTCCATCCGCACAACCCTTACTGCCCAACCGTGCATATGAATGTGCGCCTGCTGGTGGCCACCCCCGCGGGCGCTGATGCAGGGCCTACCTTCTGGTTCGGAGGCGGCATGGATCTGACCCCTTACTACGGTTTTGAGGAGGATGCCCGCCATTTTCACCGTACTTGCCACGATGCGGTGGCACCCTTTGGGGCGGAGCTGTATCCGCGCTTTAAAAAAGAATGTGATGAATACTTCTTCTTAAAGCACCGTAACGAACCACGCGGCATTGGCGGTATTTTTTATGATGATTTTTCTGAACTTGGCTTTGAACAAGGCTTTAAACTGATGCAAAGTGTCGGCGATGCCTTTACCAAGGCATACTTACCGATTATTAACCGCCGTCGCCATTTACCCTTTGGCGCTAACGAAAAAGCCTTTCAAGCGTACCGCAGAGGCCGTTATGTAGAATTTAACCTGGTGTGCGATCGGGGTACCTTATTTGGCCTACAAAGCGGCGGCCGGACTGAATCGATTTTAATGTCGCTGCCCCCTGTCGCTCACTGGCGCTATAACTGGGCACCAGAATCTGGCTCGCCTGAGGCTCGGCTGTATAGCGACTTCCTGATTGCGCGCGATTGGCTATGATTAAATTGTTTTGGATCTAAATGATACTACGTGTGGGTATCTTTGGCGGCACCTTCGACCCGATTCATCATGGGCATTTAGCCCTCGCCACCGCTTTTGCCAAACGCTTGCAGCTCAATCAATTGATTGTGTTGCCGGTGGGCCAGCCTTGGCAAAAAATGCACGGCCCACTCAACCCAATATCCGATGCCCATCACCGCTTAGCGATGACGCGTCTAGGTGCGGCCCAGCTTGACTTGCCTGAGACCGAAGTGATTGTCGCCACCGATGAAATTGACCGCAATCGCTCGAGTTACACGGTTGACACACTGGCCTCATGGCGCAATCAGGTGGGTGCCCACGCCTCATTATCGTTTTTAATGGGGGCGGATCAACTGGTACACCTTGATACTTGGCATCAGTGGCCACGGCTATTCGATTACGCTCACCTCTATGTCGCGGCGCGTCCAGGCTTTTCACTGGCAGCCGCCTCACCGATTATTGCCGCAGAAGTTGCGCAGCGCGCAGCACCTGCGCACGCGCTACAAACCCAAGAGCACGGCCTGATTTTTATCGATACTGAGTTCGCGCTGGAGATTTCCGCCACCAGCATCCGCGCCCAGATACGAGATTCTGCCCAGGCCTTAAACAAAACCACGCCTGCGTCGTTTTTACCCGCTTCCATTTGGTGTTATATCCGCCAACATCATCTTTATCAATCCGAATCATAATATGAATATACGTACACTCCAGCGCGCCATTGTCGATGGCCTTGAAGCCAGAAAAGCGCAAAATATTGAAGTATTTAATACCAGCCACCTCAGCGACTGCTTTGACCGAGTGATCATCGCCAGCGGCACCTCAAACCGGCAGACTCGCTCTCTGGCGCTCAGCGTGCGAGACCATGTGAAAACTGCAGGGGGTCAGGTCCTGACCATTGAGGGTGACGAGACTGGCGAATGGGTGTTAGTCGATTGCGGCGATGCCATTGTGCATATTTTATTGCCTGCGCTGCGGCAATATTACCGACTCGAAGATATTTGGGGCAGTAAGCCGGTACGCATGAAGCTCTCAGCGCCACCTTCCTCCTTGCAATGAAATTATGGGTCCTCGCAGTGGGCCATAAGATGCCCCACTGGATTCAACTTGGCTTCGCAGAATATGCCAAGCGCATGCCGCCCGAGTTCGCCTTAGAACTACGCGAGATCAAACCGGAACCCCGCTCAAGCAAACACAATACAGCCAGTCTGCTGAATGCTGAAAAACAACGCATCGAAGCCGCCCTGCCCAAAAATGCGCGCTTAGTCGTGCTCGATGAGCATGGCCAAGATTGGACCACCCAGCAACTGGCTCAAGCACTGCCAAGTTGGCGCGAAGACGGGCGCGATATTGCGTTTGTGATTGGCGGTGCCGATGGTCTAGATCGCTCACTCCAGCAGCAAGCAGAGGTATTATTACGCGTGTCAAGTTTCACTTTGCCCCATGCGATGGTGCGCGTGCTCCTTGCCGAACAACTGTATCGCGCCTGGAGCATCACGCAACAGCACCCGTATCACCGAGCCTAAACGATAGCCGCTGATCCCCTCCCCTCTCTTAAAAGACCCTTCCCGCTCAACTTAACCGCCAAGGTTCCCCACGCACCATAATGAACCAAGAAATTCTAATCAATATCACGCCGCAAGAAGCACGGGTTGCCATTGTCGAGCAAGGCGTGGTGCAAGAACTCTATATTGAACGCACTTTGTCACGCGGGCTGGTTGGCAATATTTATTTAGGTAGGGTCATCCGGGTGCTACCCGGTATGCAGTCGGCTTTTATCGATATTGGCTTTGAGCGCGCAGCTTTTTTGCATATTGTCGATCTGTGGCAAGCGGGCGCCAAAGAGGTAAATGTCGCCGCGCAGCCGATCGAAAAAATCCTCCAAGAAGGGCAAATGCTGATGGTGCAGGTCACCAAAGATCCACTTGGCAGCAAAGGCGCGCGACTGTCAACCCAGATTAGCATTGCCGGGCGGACCTTGGTTTATTTGCCACGCGAGCCTCATATTGGGATTTCGCAAAAAATTGAAAGCGAGGCCGAGCGCGAAGCCATCCGCTCACGGCTGGCCGAAGTCCTACCCGCCGACGAAAAAGGCGGCTATATCATACGAACGATTGCCGAAGATGCAAGCCAAGCAGAACTGGCCAATGATGTGCTCTATTTGCGCAAAACTTGGGCCACCATTCAACAGCAAGCCCAGCTCTCCCCGGCTCCTCCCGTGCTTTACCAAGATCTTGAGCTGGCACCACGCGTGCTGCGTGATTTTGTTGGAGATAAAACCAAGGCAATCCAAATTGATTCGCGCGAAACCTTTCAAACTTTGCTCGAATTTGCGGCCACCTTCACCCCCGCTGTGCAGGCAAAGCTACAGCACTATACGGGTGAGCGACCGCTCTTTGAACTGTATGACATTGATGGCGAAATCCAACGGGCTTTGGCTAAACGCGTCGAGTTAAAATCCGGTGGTTATCTGATTATCGATCAAACTGAAGCGATGACAACGATTGATGTCAATACCGGTGGCTATGTGGGAGTGCGTAATTTCGACGATACCATTTTTAAAACCAATTTAGAAGCCACCCACGCGATTGCACGCCAGCTACAGCTACGTAATCTCGGCGGCATTATTATTGCCGACTTTATCGATATGGAAAACACCGAGCACCGCGAGGCTGTGCTCAATGAACTGAGTAAATCTCTCGCCAACGACCGCACTCGCACCTCGATCAGTGGTTTTTCTCAGTTGGGCTTAGTTGAAATGACGCGCAAGCGAACCCGCGAGTCGCTGGCTCACATGTTATGCGAGCCCTGCCCCACCTGTGCCGGCAGAGGACAGGTTAAAACCGCACGCACGGTTTGCTACGATATACTGCGTGAAATCCTACGCGAATCGCGACAATTTAAGCCACGTGAATTTCGTATTATCGCTGCGCAAACGGTGATCGATCTATTTCTTGAAGAAGAATCTCAACATCTTGCCATGCTTTGTGATTTTATTGGCAAGCCGGTTTCATTGCAAGTCGCGGCGGGGCTTAGTCAAGAGCAATACGATATTGTTTTGCTTTAAGGGGGGGTAAGTCCACCGCTCCCTCACGGGAACCGGGTCCCATTTGACAAAGGGGCAAACATCCTGCACTATAAATTTAACGAAAGCGAATGAGCCGGCCTTAAGCAATTGATTCAGTTTTAAACCGCAATGCAATTTTTTAAGGAGACTACATCATGAACCAAGACATAGCCTTAGGTAAATGGAAGCAAATCGTTGGTAAAGCAAAAGTGCTTTGGGGCAATTTGACAGATAACGATTTAGAAAAAGTCGAAGGCAACGCTGAAAGGCTAGCCGGGTTGATTCAAGAGAAATATGGCAGGACACGTGAACAAGCCGAAAAAGAAGTTAAGCATTTCTTCGACGATAATCGCTAGAGTTTGACAAGTTGAAAGTGGTGGGAATAACTGTGCTCTCAGTGCGTAGTTATTGAGCACGGCTTCCCATCAGTAAGTAAGCAACCAACAGTCCTGTGTCACGAGCGAACAGGGCGTTTTTCTATGATGTAGCAATCTGGTCGCCAAGCGCTTGGTCGATTTGTCTCATTTGCTCGGTACATTGAGCACGAAAAGCCGCAGTTTCCGTTGATGGAGGGCACTTTGTAGCGCTTCAGGAAAGCCAGCAACTTTTCTTGTACTTTGCCATCAACTTGTCGTGAAAAGCTTAGTCATGCAGCACTGGTTTGTACCGTTCATCAAGTTCTAGTTTCATTCGCTTCTCAGCCATTATTCCATTTTAAGCCAGTGATAACGGTTTTCCAACGGCACCTCGTTGCGTCAAAACCATTCTATTTAACTGACTTAAACCTTGAACGCCTTCAATTGAGGTCTCCGTTGCTATAAGCTCTGGTTGCCTAGAACTCCAGCGCAGTTGTGCCTTATATTGGCCGCCTTCTTTTATCAATTTCCATAGGCGAACTGAAAAATCTTCACTACCAGTTATCAAATAATTTCTATCGGCAGTCGCTCTCCAAGCTATATTTGTACTTTCTTCATTAAGCTGCTTAATCACTACCTGACACTCACCAGTTCTAACATTCCACAACCGGACAGTTTTGTCCTGACTACAAGAAGCAATTTGATCACCTTGCGGTGAATAAGCTAAGTCATATACAGTGCCGGTCTGTCCACGCAGAATTAAGCCAGGTTGCCCACGAGACCACAGTCGCACGGTATCATCATCACTGCAAGAGGCAATCTGATCGCCTTGGGGCGAATAAGCTACTTTTCTAACCAAAGCGGTATGTCCCCTTAAGATACGGATAGTCCGCCCCGTTTCTACAGACCACAGCCGCACAGTATTATCTCTACTGCCAGAAGCGATTTGATCGCATTGGGGTGCATAGGTTACGCACAGAACCAAGTCAGTATGTCCACTTAAGATGCGCACGGTCTCCCTGGTTTGTACACACCATAACCGCACGCTATTATCTTCACTGCAAGAGGCGAGTCGAGCTCCACTCGGCGAATACGATAAGCTCCAAACTCTATGAGTGTGTCCGCTTAAGGTACCGATAGATTGGCCAGTTTCTAAGGACCACAACCGCACAGTATTGTCCCAACTACAAGAGGCGATCTGATTTCCTTTAAGCGAATAGGCTACACTTGCTATCTTATTGGTATGTCCGCGTAATATATGTCCAGGCTGCCCGGTTTTTGCAGACCACAATCGCACCGTATTATCCCAACTGCCAGAAGCGATTTGGTCGATTTTCGGCGAATACGCTACGCTTATAACTCTATCGCTATGTCCGAGTAAAGTACGGTGAGGCCGCCCGGGTTCTACAGACCCCAGCCGCACGCTATTGCCCACACAGGCAGAGGCAAGTAAATCTCCTTGCGGTGAATACGCACAAGCGTGCACTTCACTGTCTTCTCGCAGAAAAACCCATTCACCAAGCTGCACCTCATCCATTTGTGCGCCACTCAAATTTGCATGGCGCAGCCAAGTATTGTGAAACTTCACTCCGGTTAAATCCGCTCCTTGTAATTGTGCAGAGTCAAATTGGCCCTCACTCAAATCGGCTCGTGGAATCTGGATTCCCTTTAAATCTGCTCCATTAAATTGCACATTTGCTCTAATCAATAGCGTCATCGCATTCGCTGCGTTTGCCTTGATTTTTGCGGATGCTGTTACTGTTTTTGAATTTTCAACATAATTCAATAGCTTTTGCTTTAACGCTGGTTTTTGTTGAATGCATTCCTTTAAAGACTCCCATATCTCTGGTTTAGCAACCAGATACAACAGTTGAAAGAATCTGGGGTTCTCTACCACTTGACTAAAGTCATCTAATTTTAATAACGCACGAAATTGGTTTCCTGCAAAGTCTTGCAAGAGCGCATCAGAGCTAACTACAGCATGTCGATATTGTTGAGGAATTTTGTGCAGCAGTAAAAATAATTTCTGCTCAAGATATTTTGTCTCTTTACCCATATGAGTAACTGTAGTTAACACTTCATAAAAAGCCCCGTAGTCCCGGGGATCTAGATATTCTCTTACTTTTTCTTGAATTTCAGTCGGTAATGACAATAATGAAGCGGCTAGAGATTTCTGTGCTACAAAAGATGCTATGCCGGTGCTTCGAATAGGGTCCATATATTTCTCCGTGTCGCAAAGTGTCAAATCTTCTGAAAAGAATGGTCGCTTTTTATAATGAAAACCATCGGTCGTTTGGTCGGCTGACTTCGTCAAGATCGGCGGAGCAGCCACCCTTTTGCTTGCTTACGCCTTTCACCGGCAACGATCGCAGGATTATTCAGGACCAATGGTATGGACGCTCCCACCTTAAACGGCATCGTGATGTGCCAAAATGGGAGTTCAATCGAACCCATTAATCAGACAGGAGCATCCAACATGAAGGTTACTACAGTCGGTATAGATTTGGCGAAAAACGTGTTTCAGTTGCACGGAGTTAACGAGTTTGGCAAGCCCGTGATCAAGAAGCAACTACGCCGTGACCAGATGGTGGAGTTCTTTGTCAACCTACCTGCCTACTTGATCGGTATGGAGGCCTGCGGTAGCGCGCACCACTGGGCACGCAAGCTACAGGGTTTGGGCCACACGATGAAACTGATGGCGCCTCAATTCGTTAAACCGTATGTGAAGAGCAATAAAAACGATGCAGCCGATGCTGAGGCGATCTGCGAAGCGGTGAGCCGGCCAAATATGCGGTTTGTACCGTTAAAGAATATTGAGCAACAAGCAGTGTTAGCGCTACATCGAGTGCGACAAAGCTTTGTGAAGGCACGTACTGCTCAGGCTAACCAGATTCGTGGTTTGCTCGGTGAATTCGGATTGATTATTCCGCAAGGTATTGGCTACATCAGGACTCGGGTGCCTGAACTGATTGAAGATGCTAGTAACGAATTGCCAGGTACATTTCGCCTTCTTGTACAACGCTGCTGGATCATCTCAAGGAGCTTGATCGCCAGGTCAGTGAACTTGAAGTGCAGATTCAAACTTGGCATCGCAGCAATACAGCCAGTTGCAAATTTGCTCAAATTCCGGGGATTGGACCGATTACGGCCAGCGCGCTTGTAGCCTCAATGGGCGGCACAGGCTAATAAGAATGCGCGCATCGTTTGGGCATTGCTGGCTCACGATCGACACTATGAAGCGAATTATGCTCGCTTAATAGCAATAGCATAATCAGTAACGCTAGCAAGACAGATAACAGTAACGTAGGGAGAAATGAACCACCGATTGCTCAGGCGATCATGAAGTGATGGCAAAACAGGTCAGACCGTGGTTGGCAAAGCCCGTACTTAGTCAGGCACCTAGAGTGCGTAGGACCGATTGGGGTGTCAACCAGCGAATTTCCATCAGGGACAATGACTTAAAGTCATATCAAAAGTCCGAATGTACGGATGCAATCTTTACCTTCGTGTCATCATGAATTGAAAGCTTGACAAACTATGGAGCGCCCATGTACGACTCATTAATTCCTCCAGCTTGCGCGCCAGAATACGACCGATTTCCGCGGTCGGTTCTGGCTGATTCATGTCTCCGTGTTTGCAGGGAATATCATAGACTACGACACTCTAAAAGTGAGTCGCGCGACTGTCAATTTTGTGACGGCGAGGTCAGGGCCACATCATTATAAAAATTTCAAGAGAGGTATGAAATTATGACTAGACGTCTGCTGGGAGAGCCGGATTCGAAAGGGCCATGCAGCAAGAAATATCGCCATCGTTAAAAAGACTGTCCTTAATTTGTTTAACATCGTCAAGCGGCACAAGCCTCGCGTGAGTTTCAAGCAGATGCGAAAAATGGCTGGATGGGATCAAGATTTTCTACACCAGGTCTTATCCGCTCAGTTTTAAAATGAGGTGGCCCTGAGTCTTACGCCTCCCTATTGACACACTACCTAAAACAGGTTAGCTTCCTAATAAAAAAATAAGCTGAGAATTTGAATAACTAAATAAGCATTAATTCAAAGGTAGACAATGGATTCTTTTGATAATGTATTTGATTCCCTGATCGGCAACGAAGGTGGCTATTCCAATGATCCGGCCGATCCGGGCGGTGAAACCATGTTTGGCATTACGGCACGGGTTGCGCGTGCGTGGGGTTATCAGGGCAGCATGCAGGATTTGCCGCTCGATACCGCAAAGCAAATTGCGAAAACGGAATATTGGGATCGCTACCAGTGCGACCAATTTGATCCTCACATCGGTTTTCAATTATTCGACGCTGCTTACAACGGCGGGCCAGCCGCGAAATGGTTGCAAATGGCCGCTGGCGTAACCGTTGACGGCATTATCGGCGCACAGACGGTCGCCGCCATACGTGCCTTAGATCCTGCCAAAGTTATCCTGCGTTTTGACGCATATCGCCTGCAATATCTTGATAGCTTACCGACGTGGCCCAGCTTTAGTCACGGTTGGGTAAACCGAATTGCCAACAACCTTATAAGAGGAGCGGAGTGATGAATAAATTGACCGAAATTTTGCCATTATTAGAACGGTTGGCGCCAACGCTTGCGGCGGTGCTCGGAACACCATTACTTGGCGGTGCTGTCGCGGGGCTTGAGGCAGTGTTTGGTATTACGCCCGCTGCGGGTGCTGCCGTTGACGACCGTGCAAATATTATTGCACAAGCCATTGAGGGCGCATCCCCTGAGACGCTTGCTGCCATCCACAAGGCTGATCAGGACTATGCCGCAAAGATGGCTGACTTGGGTTTTAAAGACAACGAAGCGCTTGCACAGCTTAGTTATCAAACTCAGAAGCTCGCGATCAATGATGTCGAAAATGCACGGGAAATCGCTAAAAATAACACGACGGTTTATAACCTGGCACTATGCATTTTAGTCACATTTGGCATTGTCATGGGTGGCGTGCTATGGGGTTCTTATGCGCTGCTAACAGGTGGTTTACCGCTGAAAGAAGTCCCCGTCGTCGCCGCCGTATCTGGACTGGTGGGATCGGTGGTTGGCTATGCCGCGGCAAATGCACAGACCGTTATCAATTTCCTTTATGGCGGCTCCATAGGGAGTTCCAGAAATATCGACGCAATGACGACCGCGATCAAAAAAATAGGAGGTGCGTCATGACGTCTTAAGTCACTCGCTTTCAAGATCAAACTGCCAAATCTTGCACAGAAAGTACGCTTACGATAACCCAGAAAAGGAGTGCCGAATGACCTCGCCAGCCACGCCAGTCGATCCTACCAAGTTAATCGAGCTTACCAATAAAAGCGGTACGCCGGTTATTGTACTCGTGCCAACGACTTCCTCGGCCGCGCCGGACCCCACAGAAGCGACCCCGGTCTATGAGCAGGCACTCGAAATACTTATTTCGACCAATGGCAGCACGACGATTGCCAATTCCGCTACAGCCCAGTTTGTTCTCGATCAGTATTATATCGATTCTAAAACGCACGATAAAAAATACTCAACTATCTATAACTTGCTGGTCAGTACCAGCAACTGGTACGTACCGGTGGCCAATCTTGGGGTGGTACAGGACATTTTCGCCACCCCACCCTCTTATCCAGCACAAACCACAGCAGCTGACGAAGCTGCCGCGATTGCGAATGCCGGCGTGTTTTATCAGACGATCTCAGCTTATCCAACTTCTGCTCTGGCGACGAATTTTCAAAAAGCAATGGGTGGCACACTGAATAACGCTTCAGGTTCAGCAGATGGTTCACCCAATTCTTCCGCTAAGGTGGCGAGCTCGATTAGCGATTCGGTGAAGACTTTCTTTCAGAGTACCAAGAGCTTTCAGAACGTGACCCTGGCGGGTCTCGTGGCGATGGAAAATTATTATCTGTCGTTTCCGTTCATCTGGGCCGATCCAGGCCACACCGGCAATGCCACTTATTACCTATACAGCAGCAGTGGCAAGGCGACTAGTTTCGTCGGCACGATTTCGCTCACCAAACCCGCACAGCTAGATGTCACCTTGGCGAACGGCGGTTACACCTGTACGTTCTCACCAGCATTGAATCCTTCCGACACCACCTCGGTCGATGTCAACAGCTCGCAAGCAAAAGCTTTAACTTACAGCAACGGCATATTTATCGACGATCCGGATAGCGACACACCTTCCATTGCAGTCAAAGGTACCTTTCAGGTTAAGCGCTTTTTTACGCAGCAACCGGCTGATACGCAGATCATCGCTGTTTTGACGGGCACGATCAACGGCTCGATTTGTCTCGGTTTTGACTCGCCACAAAAGAGCGACGACAAGAAAGATTCGGAATTTTGGGATGCTTTGTTTCATCCAAAAACCTCGGCGCAGATCTTCCAATCAGTCATGGAAATTGGCGGCGCCATCATGCTGCTGTTCTTCTTTGGCCAGGTTCTCTATGGCATCTACAAGTGGGCATCTAACCTTGCCAAGGCAAAAGAACCAACTACGGCCGAGCTGCTTAAGGCTCAGCAGGAATCGTTCGAAAAAATATTGAACGAAAAAATTGATGCCATCGCTAAACAGATCAGTAATGGCCAGCGACAAGCACCTGACAATCCTGATGCGGCATCAGAAGCAATCGCTGAGCAGCGAGATGTCGTGGCGGACAACCAAAACCAGGCCAATCTCGAAGACAGTCTGCAATTGCAGCGGGAGAGCGCCCAGGAACTTGCAAAATTCGAAGCGGAGATGAGCTCAGATCAGTTAGTACAATTAGAGGAGGTGGGAAGTCAAATTCAGGACTCCCACGCGGCGCTCGAGAGCGCTACACCGGAGACCTTGTCAACCGTAGTGAAGGAACAGACCACGGCGCTTACCGAACTCAGTGCCGATGTCTCATCGCTTACAGCCGATCTATCCAAGACTTTAAGCGAAGAATCCAGAACAATGATCGAGCAAAACATGGAACTCAGTGATGCAATACATCAGGATATTGAGGACTCGGACAGCAACGCAGCAGAAGATCAAGCAAATGATGATCCAGACGCAGCTGATCCGTTTGTCCCCGAAGTGGAAATTTAGTCGCAGCGTACCTATAAAGGAAAGTGAGCGTCCTAACTAGTCATCCAATTGGAGACAAACCATGAGTAGCACACAACCGACTGTCAATATTAATAACCAGTTCAATCAAAATCTGGATATCTACACCTTCACCGTACCCTCCGGCGCATCGGTGAATAACCCATCGACCCTCTATCCGGTCTTTACCAAGGTTGGTAATGCACCGGCGAATACAAAATCCACCTATACGCCATCAGTGGCGCTGGAAAATCTGGTTTTCGTCCTAGGGAGCACGGGCCAGCCACTACAGAGTGTAGTCACTGATCTTTTCGACGCGACCAACGTTACGATTACTAACGATGATTTGATTAAAAGCCAGAAGGCCTTCGATTTTTACCAGGCTTATACGGGCAGTCCTTATAGCCCCGTTAGCCTTGCCATAAATAGCATTATTCTGACGAATCAGGATCTCACTCAGCAGCAGCAACTACTGGATGCCTGGTTTACTAAGAACAATACCGGCTTCGATTACGCGACGTTTTCTGCGGTCACCTATTGGGTGGAAAACGATGCGCGCGCATGGGGCAGTACGACGGGCAAGACGCTTTATTGCTATAGCCTGGAATCGCCGCAACCGATCATCCCCTTGGTGCTGCCAAAAATACCGACCGCGACGCTGAAGATAAATGCCGACGGCTCGGTCCAGTACATTCCTTTGGATGCCAACCAGCAGCCCGGCACACCGATTCCGTTGACCCTGTCGCGCCGCACCCTGACTTCTGCTGGCGCAACCGACACGCATGGGGTGAATTTTAAGCTGGTCATACAGAATATGGCCTTACACGATGGCACAGACGGTACCTACGATCTGTTTTTTATTGGTAAAGTCGATGGTAGCGATGTCATCGTTCAGCCCTACGAAGTCCCGAAACTGGCCTGGTGGATGGCGGTCTATGATCTCGCTAACATCGCTTTTACCGCACTCAACGTAGCCATGCTGGTGCATACCGTTATCGCGCTCGCAAAAAGCCTGCCCGATCTCTTCAACGCGCTGAAAACGGGCGGTGAGACGCTGTTGAATGCTATCAAGACAGATGCAAACAGCGTCGCCGAATGGATTTCCAGCAAATTCACTAGTGTGGCCGAGGAGAATGGCGATCTTGTTAATGTCGATATCGACACCGATGTGGATACAGATGTGGATATCGACGTCGACACAGATGTCGATACGGATGTAGACACCGATGTGGATATTGATGTCGACATTGATGTCGATATTGATGCCTTGGTGGTAGTTGATATCGATGTGGATATTGATGTCGACATCGATACCGATGTTGATACGGTTGTTGACAATGTGACCGATAACGTCATTGATGTGGATACCGATATCGACACAGATATTAATGTCGACGAATCAGCATTAGTTGGCCTCGCTAAGCGGATCGGAAGCTCCTTGTGGGCCAACAAAGGGCAGATCATGAAATTCGTCTTGAAGAACGCTGCGGTAATGGGAGCGATGGTCGGCGCGCAGAAACTCCTTGAGCTCTGGTACCAAAAAGCGCACCAAAGCTATGCTGACGAACAGCCATCAGCCGCAGCACCTCTGGGACTATTGATGAACTACCTGGAAAACCCGGCTAACGACATTGCTGAGCGCTGGACGACATTCTCCTACTACGTCGAAGAAGGCGCCAGCGCCAACGAGCAGAATATGGTGATCAGCGGGCTGCTGGCACTAAAAAATGACGCTGAGGACGCGGCGCAAAAAGCCTGGCGCTGGAGCCAGGCAGACGAGAACGCAGCCGTCAATGCGATGGCAGCATTTACCGCCTCCGGAACCCAACCTAAAGCTTATACGACACTCGCTACCTACCAATACAACGGAAAAACGCTGCCCCTAAAAGTGGGAGCTAGCGTGGCTCTCAAGTACATTGCCAAAATTCTCTAATCCTTGAGGAATGCCAAGCATGAACGTTACCGCTCCTGTCAGATATCCAAATTATGAAGACCATCAGCAAGCATGGGAGGAATTGGCCAAAGGTATCGCCGCACTAAAAACTAGAGTGCGTACGATAGAGCAAGAAAGCGATGAAGCCAAAGGTGAGTTGACCATTATCGGCTCTGGAATCGAGACCATTGGTTTTTCGGTCGGGGACCAGAAACTCATTGAAGCCGCTGACAAGGTTCTGTATTGCGTGGCAGATCCTGCGACCGTTGTCTGGCTTACCCTGCTACGCCCTGATGCGCTTGATCTCTACGTCCTCTATGGCGAGAACAAAGTCCGCTATATTACTTACATGCAAATGGCGGAGGCGCAGCTCTATTGGGTTCGGCAAGGGCTTAAAGTAGTCGTCGTATTTTATGGACACCCAGGTGTTTTCGTGTTGTCAACACATCGTGCTATCAAGCTGGCGCGGCGAGAAGGACATCGTGCGGTTATGAAGGCCGGCGTCTGTGCCCTCGATACGCTCTGCGCCGATTTGGGTGTAGACCCGAGTCACCCAGGCTTGCAAACGCATGAAGCTACCGACAGTTTGATCCGTCAACGCCATATTGATACCTCGCTGCATGTGATCCTCTGGCAAGTCGGATTGATCGGCGAACTTGGCTATCGCCGCAACGGCTATCTGAACGACAATTTCTCGTACTTCATACGCTGGCTGCAGGAGCTATACGACCAAGATTACGAAATTACTCATTACATCGGCTCGCGTTATCCGACGATCGATCCATTAATCCAAACCTATCGCCTTGATGAGCTACATAATCCCAATGTGCAGTCCAACATCACGGGGCTATCGACCTTCTATATTCCCCCCCGTGATGTGGTTGCAACGGATCATGCTACGGCGATGGATCTCGGTCTGCTACGAGAGGGGCAGCGCCTGGTGACACCCTCCTCGCCGTTACGGGAAATCGATCAATATGGTCCGCGCGAGATGGCGGCGTTTACGGCGTTCGAAAATTTCCGCATCCCGACTGGCTATCGCTGGCAGGAACATACCGAAGCGAGCAATTTTCTGATTGAATTACGCTTTGACACCGCCTTGCAGGACCTTTATAGTCGTGATCCACAACAAGCACTGAACGATAGCCGTTTTAACGGTCTATCAGACAAGGAGCGGGCGCTGCTTTCATCGCGCGACCCTGGCGCGGTCCAGATCGCAGCCAAAGGGATTTATAAGCGTTCGAGCGAAAACGAACAACTCATTACTCGGCTTCTCAATAGCAAAGTGGAGTGCAGCGAATTGCTCAAGCAGATGCGTTTGCAACCTAGGTCAATCGCGCGCGCCAAGCTACTCGACTGGGCCGCGCAGCAAAATATCGCATTCGATGCGCCACGTTTTCATGCTTCGGTCGACTTCATCTATCAAAACAATATCTACCCGTGGACTGGAGTTTATCTAGCGGCGGATCAAAAGCACCTCGTCACGTTGCTCGGCAATCAAACGCATCGGAATAAAAGCATTCTTTACATCGACGATGTCCGCGTCAGAACGTATCAATTCCAGAACGGCATGCTGAAATGGTCAGCCAGCGAAAGCATACCGTTTAGCGGCATTCTGAAATTCGATCATGAAACCACGGGTTTGCGTCGCATGGTCGGCAAAATCTGGTCGCAGACAGAGACTGCGGGTATGGCCGAACCCTTTGTCGCAAGCGAGGTCGATCCTGCTCGCAAACTGCTCTCGCCCAAGCTCATCACCTTTTATCATAGCCTAGATACTAAAATGCTTTACGGTACTTATGCGGTGCGCGCGAGTGGACGTTTTGTTAAAGAAGTAATCTTCGTCTCACTCTCCAAAGAGGCGTTTTCAATCGATGGGCAGCGCGTTGACTCCTTTACCTTCAACGGTCCTACGCTCTCCTGGAGGGGAGGGATTAAGAGTTGTTTCTCCGGCCGCTTAAATTTTCTGATCGATCCCATTGCTCATTCCGTCGAAGCATATGGACAAACTCAATCGAACGACGAGCCGGGGCAGTTCAAATGCTACGGCACTCGGCTCTCTGAGGCTGAGGTTCAATACGGCGGTCCGCCGATGCCAGACTGGGCGCAAGCGTATTTGCTGCAGATCGTCAAAGAAAATGAAACGAAAGGCGGTCTCATGCTCTGGCATAAATGGGAGAAATACAGTTTTACGAATCTGGCGGTGGTTAAATATTTCTCACCTTTAACTTAGATCGTCCTTAAATGATCCCAGTCGAGTTTTTTGGAAATCATTGAGAACCCCGTAAGGCCGCCCACCATTTTATGGGAAATTAATAGGCTATGCAGGCGAATTTCATCATTATCGACTATGACACGGCCGAATATCCGTTCCAAGCGATACTTGCAGCGCAAGTTTTCAAGGTGAGCCGAATCGACAAGCTACATCTTGTATGGCAACGCCAAACCAGAAAAGATCGTCTGACCTACGCTGACAATTTGCGGCTGCGAAAATTGATGCAACTGCTCCATGATGATTCACTATTCTACACCCTCTACCATCGCTGGGTTGCGCGCATCCTCGCGCCGCACTATGGCGGCCTGATTACCTATTCCGCTCACCCCAAGATGCGTGTGCATCTTGGGGGAACGGGTTCGGTTAGCGACTTTCACTGTGATGTGGAGGTAACGGGACGAGAGGATCAGATTAACTGCTATCTGCCGTTTACAGATGTCTACGATACCTGCACCATTTGGAGCGAGACCCGCTATGATAATAGCCATTATGAGCCGCTGACCCTGACTTATGGCCAGGCACTTATCTGGGATGGTGGCTGCCTGAAACACGGTACATTCGCGAATGAAACATCAAACACGCGCGTCAGTTGCGATTTCCGATTTTCTGCCAAAGAAGGTGTGAACGTCGAAAAACCCTGGTGCGATGTGCTCTCCGGACGCCCCCCTTTTTTGCAGCAACGGCTTAAAGCGCGTAATTTAATTACAACTACCCTGAGAGACTAATATGCCTAATAAAAGCTACCTGGATTCGCTCAATCAATATCTATCGCAAAATTACCCGCAGCCCACCGCCTTGTGGAACGATTCCAACAATAACGTGCTGGGTCAAGACTGGCTCTATGCGACGCCGACGGCTGTTTGGGGCAAAACCTACACCGAATTTAAGCAAGCCGTTCCTGGCAATAGCCCGGGTTTCAACTTCCAGCCATGCACGGTTGCCGATGGCCCGACTCAACAGTGCGTAGCGGTAGACGCCACCATCACCGCGCCCAATGGTACGGCGCAGCAGTTGCTGGCAGGACACTCGTATCAGATCGCCGATGCCCTCTACGACGTCATGACCTCAGCTGAAATCTGCCTCGACTTTACCACCTTAACGCCGCCTACAGGCAGCTTTTTGCAAGCGTTCAAAAACGCCATTACCTATATTAGCAACAAACCCGAAAACCAGCGTCCGGTAATCCGGATTCTTTTTTCCAACCCGCTACCCAATATTCCAAAGTTGGAGGCGGTGCCTTTTCTTGAAAGTATTACCGAGCAATTGGACCCGAGCGCCAAGATGGAAATCTACGTCACGGTTATGAGCTCGAGTTTTTCATCCTGGAACCACGCTAAGATTGTGGCCGCGGATGGTACGCGTGCGCTTGTCGGTGGACATAATATGTGGGATGCACATTACCTTGGTATAAACCCGGTCTTTGACGTTTCGATGAGATTAAGTGGTAGCGCCGCATTGCATGCGCAAGACTATGCCAATAATCTATGGGACTATGCGCGGTGGCGCTCCCATAATTTGGGGACCTGGATTATCGATAACGAGGCCCAAGAACTGAACCTGCACACCGCCTATCTTTACAATAAAAGCACTAGCCGGTCTGAAATCGTAACGCCCACGTATCCTGCGGCTACGCTTTACAGCAGTCTGAAGGCCCGCTTCCCGGCGCCTGCGACCGCACCATCGACGCGTATCATCTCGATTGGCCGTGGTGGCGACATCCGCTTATCTTATCTGCTGCCTACGCTATACAGCTATGTCTTTCCTTTTACTGAGCCGGGCGATGCCGCGATCGTCCAATTAGTGAGTCAGGCGACAAGTTCGATACGGATGTCTTTGCAATCTTTCCGGCTGGCCTTTGGAGTGATCGCGGGCTGGAATAACGCTCTATTTTTGGAAATAGGGCGCGCGCTTAAACGTGGCGTCCAGGCGAAGATCGTGGTCTCAAACGTAGGTGCAGTCGCCGGCGGGCTAACGAATCTTTCCGCCCCGTACGATGGTGACAGCCTCGCCACCATCAACGAAAAAATGTTGCTCACCCTAACGGCTGGCCTGGGAATGGAAGAGATCAATGCCAAAGCGCTCATCCGCGACCAATTTCAGGTTGCATCCTTTCGGTATTCCAGCGACTTGACCTACCCTAATAATGTGCCGATCCCAAATCACTCGAAGACGCTCATCATCGACGAGACGGTATTTTATATCGGCTCACAAAATCTCTATGCGTCAAATCTGAGCGAGTTCGGCTACGTGGTCGAAGATGCACAGATCGCTCAGGATTATATGACGCGCTACTGGACCCCACTTTGGCAATATTCCAGTAGCACCGTCGTCTCTACCTATGACGAAGATCTCAAAGAAGAGGAACAGTTCGAAGCGGTTGAGTTTATCCTGAGCCTTGATCAGAATACAAAGTCGAATCTGAT
>JASSUB010000016.1:0-53955 GCA_031963205.1 Mycoavidus cysteinexigens | reverse complement strand
GCACCGTCTTGTCCTCACTGCCCGAGGCGATCTGCGCTCCGCTCGGCGAATACACCACGCTCAAAACAGCGTTGGTATGTCCTTCTAAAGTGTGCCCCGCCACGCCGGTGTGCGCGTCCCACAGACGCACCGTCTTGTCACCACTGGCCGAGGCGATCTGCGCTCCGCTCGGCGAATACACCACGCTATGAACAAATTCGGTATGACCTTCTAAGGTGCGCCCCGCCGCGCGGCTGTGCGCGTCCCACAGTCGCACCGTCTTGTCCGTACTGCCCGAGGCGATCTGCGCTCCGCTCGGCGAATACACCACGTTATTAACCCAGCCGATATGTCCCTCTAAGGTGTGCCGCGCCGCGCCAGTGTGCGCGTCCCACAGCCGCACCGTCTTGTCCTGACTGCCCGAGGCGATCTGCGCTCCGTTTGGCGAATACACCACGCTATTCACCCGGTCAGTATGTCCTTCTAAGGTGAGCCCAGCCGCGCCGGTGTGCGCGTCCCACAGACGAACCGTCTGGTCCCAACTGCCCGAGGCAATCTGCGCTCCGTTTGGCGAATACACCACGCTAAAAACAGAGGAAGCATGTCCTTCTAAGGTGTGCTCCGCCGCGCCGGTGTCCGCGTCCCACAGCCGCACCGTTTTGTCATGACTGCCCGAGGCGATCTGCGCTCCACTCGGCGCATACACCACGCTATTCACAAGGCCGGTATGTCCTTCTAAGATGAGCCCCGCCGCGCCGGTGTGCACGTCCCACAGACGCACCGTCTGGTCATGACTGCCCGAGGCGATCTGCGCGCCGCTCGGCGAATACACCACGCTATTAACCCGATCGGTATGTCCTTCTAAGGTGAGCCCCGCCGCGCCGGTGTGCGCATCCCACAGACGAACCGTCTGGTCCCAACTGCCCGAGGCAATCTGCGTGCCGCTCGGCGAATACACCACGCTAGTAACCCGAGCTTTATGTCCTCGTAAGGTGTGGATTTTTTCCCAACTTAACGTGTTATACACACTGATCACGCCGTTAATAAGACCCATGGCACAGGTTTTCCCATCTGGGGAATACACGCAGGAATACACCCAATCCTCTTCTTCCAGATAAGGCCATTCGCCAAATTGCACTCCTGCCATCTGCGCTTCGCTTAAATTGGCCCGATGCAGCCAACTCGTGCGAAGTTTGACGTTTCTCAAATCCGACCCTTGCAACTGCGCTGAATCGAATACGCCTCCACTCAGATCTGCACCGGGGATCTGGATTCCCTTTAAATCCATTCCGTGAAACTGCACCCCCGCCCTGACCAAAATCGTCATTGCATTCGCTGCTGCTTGGCGTACTGTCTTGTCACTTTTTGATCGCTCTATAATCGATAACAGCTGTTTCTTAAATGGCTCTTCTTGCTGAACGCGCTCGGTTAGCAAGCGCACAATGCCCAGGTCGCTGACCCAATGTTTGGGGGCTAACGATAGGTCTCGCTCCGTTCGGGACGGTAGAACAGCTTGCTCTTCAAAACTATAGACTGAAGCATCACTACCACGGCGGGCACGAGTGTCCGCTACTTTGCAAGCATCGAACGACTCGAATAGCGCGCGCGCTACACAATATTCCAACACCGATTTATGGATAAACCGGTATTGATTCCCATTGCGGACCACCGGCCACGCTTCCCGCAGCAGTTGATTTTCTTCTTCTCGACCAAAAAAGGCATCCTTCCAACTCCCCTTGTCTTTGAACAATGAGTACTCGACTATCGGATTACCTGCGTTCTCTTTGTACAGATGCACCGCTAACTCTTTCACAAAGCCAATGCCGTGCTGGGCAAAGCCATCATCATTCAACTCTCTAAATACCTCTTTTTGGTTCCCCATTAAACTCTGGGTGCTTAAGCGCTGCTGATTGCGCTCGAACCATTGTTTGACGAACTGATCATACAAGTTCAGCCGTAACTGGATTGCAGATACTGCTTTGCCCTTTTTTTCAATGTACGGCAACGCTTCTAGCACCACCCGCAGCAAAAATGGGTTGCTAATCAAATCTTTTAAATTAGATTGTTTGGAGAAGGCTTCTTGGTATGCTTGCGCGGTCCAGTCCGTTAGGTTGTGCGCCACATATTTTTCTAGATATTGATCGCGCTCTTCTTTTGAAAACGGCTCGACCACGATTTCTTGAAACAATGTATCCTTGTCCTGCAGCATCGGATTCGGTTGAAAACGGCTTCGATAGTCCTGGCCCAAATATTCGCTACGACAACTGATCACCATTTGACCCTGCCAGCCGTCGGCATGGTTGATACCATTGCTCAGATACAAATTCTGCGTCTGACGAATCTCATCATACCCATCCAAAATAAAGACAAACCTTTGGTTTGCTTTTCTTAATTTCTGAATTTGAAACTCTGACAAGCCTCTTTTCTTTAACGCTTTGGCGATTAAATCCTGCTCAGGCTTGTCAATGCTGGGCAGAGAAATAAACAGCGGGATCGCATCCTGTTCTTTTTTGTGGTCCCATAAGTGCTTTTCCAGGCGGCGGTTGAAGGTCGTTTTACCCGCACCAGAGTCTCCCG
Source organism: Mycoavidus cysteinexigens (assembly GCA_031963205.1). Lineage (GTDB taxonomy): Bacteria > Pseudomonadota > Gammaproteobacteria > Burkholderiales > Burkholderiaceae > Mycoavidus > Mycoavidus cysteinexigens_C. Next base: position 51,399 of record JASSUB010000016.1, on the reverse strand, counting down.
TCAACAAGATCACTTTTTTATCTTTTAAAAACACTTGAACTTGGGGCAACAGCTCAAAGGTTTGGCTCTCCCCATCCAGGCTCGCTCGGCAGCGGGATTCAACATAGAGCTTTAAGGTCTCTTGAAACGCCTCATCTTGCGTTAAGGCAGCCGCATACTGTTCCTTCAGCGCGGCCCTAGGGTCGGCACGGAATACCTGCAACTGTTCGTACTCTTGCTGCACGGTAGAGGCAAGCTGACTATGCATCGCTGTCCGTATGCCGTCGAAAATGCCATCTAAGAGCTTCGCAAATTCTAGTTTGCCAAAATTTAAATCACTCTTTAAACGCGATATAACATGGCTGTGCCCCGTCCAAAACTTGTCCAGAAACGTTTTCGCCTCATTGCTGCCCGCTAACAGCCGCTCGATCACCTTAAACAGCACACCATGTGACCCTTGGTTCAGATAGACTTCTTCTCCCTTTTTCACTTGCAAATCAAAGCGCAGAGGATCCTCCATCCGCACCGTCGTCGAGTCAATAAAATCCTTCAAGCAGTAGTCATAGCTATTGGGCGTTAATGAAACCGGGATAATCCCGTGCTGACCTTTCAGATGCGCTGCTCGAATCTCCAAAAAAGCCATTTCCGTCAACACATGATGGAAGTCCGCCATATATTTTTCCTCTTGGGAAAATTTTCTGACCACCTCACGTAACGCTGGAGTACCCTTTTGTTGGTTGTCTTTGACGTAGGCTTCTCGATCTGTGTCATAGGCTTTTTTAAGCTCATCACAAAACGCTTTATAGGACTGACCTTTTAGGTAGCTTCCTAAGACATCAGAACAACACACGATCACCTTATCGACCGGCTTCACATCCGCTCGCACCTGAGCAGGCAGCAAACAGAACTGATTGGTTAAGATGTCTTCTAGCTTGCCATCCTCTTTCAGATTTTCAACCGCGCTTGAATACGCTTGCCCTATCGGCGTTTGATCCGAATAGAGCGTCACCCCTCGGATTTTTGATAAATTATTGATTAAATATTTAGACGTCGAGGCCTTCGCCTCCCCGTGAGCATCATTATCATGGGCATACACTAGAAACAAGCTGGGTTTCTTCGACACCTCTAAGGAGCTCAGTGTCAACAGCGCCTTTTCAAATAGATAATCCACCAGATCACTTTTTTCATGGGCAGACGATGGCGGCAACGATACTAAGGTAGATGTGAACTTTTGAGCTGAAGCCGGCGCATCTTGCACAGACAAAGATTCGACTAGGGCAGTCGGGGTAAGCTTGATTCCCTCATAGCCCCAGGCTTGCGCTTTTTTGTAACTCGCCTGCGCCTTATCGGATTTTCCCAATTTCTCCAAAAGTTCAGCACGCTCAACATAGACTTCAGCGATGCGATGCCGCAAGGTTTCTTCTTCGTATGTTTGAGGCATACGGGCTTGGTTCAATGCGCTTTTAGCCTCTGCTAACGAAGGGAAAAGTTGGCGCGCATCTGCGATAAACTTAAAATTTACTTTCGCCTGGTCACACAAAATTAAGGCTAGCTCAAAATTTTGCGCTGCCTTGTGCATACGGGCCTGATCCAGATGGCTTTGCGCTAGCATCTGCGCCATTACCTGCGCTTGGTTGCCTATCAGGGTTTGCGAAATAGGGTTATCTAACATAATTATTCTCCGTTTTTCGTGATTAGTATCAAGTTCAGATTCAATGCGTAGATGCGATCAGTATCGCGTTTTGCCTAATCCATCTTCGGCGAAGAAGACGCAAGAGGTTTCTGGAAGCAAACTCTGTTCGAATACATTGGGCCAGATGCGAGCAAATTTTGCCGATAATAATGGGATTGCCATCGAAAAACAAGAAAACTATTTTTCGTTTGTTTGCTCCGTAATCTCAAAAAATCATGCGCTATGTGATTAGAGATGACACCTAAAGCAAGCGATTTTTTGTCAACGGCATGTATCCTCTCAATAATCCGGCGCGAACGTCGGCAAACTGCTCAAGCAGACGCAGTGATGGATTGTTCAACGAGGTGTGGCAGAAGTGGAATTTGATCGCTGCATGAAATGCGGTCGGTGAGCTAATCCCAGAACGAAATGCCTAGCTTGCGACAGGTCTTCTTTAGGCTGGAGAAAGTATCGCGGCTTGCTGGCATTTTTATAATAAGGCGGCCCTGCGGTTACAGCCGGCTATCGTGACTGACTATTTTCAATAGAGTTACTTGACCTCTGCCCACCACATCGATAACGGAACAGCAAATAAATAGGGACTAAACGGCACAATCTCCTGTCCGTTATACAGTACAATCCCACGCTGAAACGCCTCTGGCTCATTCTCTTGCAAATGACGCAACCCTCTAAAATCATGGCTAGTCACCGTGCTGCTTGCTTTAACCTCAATGCCAGTGAGTTTTCCAAGCCGGTTTTCCAGCACAAAATCCACTTCAAAGTTAGTTTGGGTGCGGTAATGCCACAAAGTCATTTTTTGCTTTGCAAAAGCCAGATGTTTAAGCAGCTCATTTAATACAAAAGTTTCAACCAACTCGCCCGGTAGCCCAGCTCCTGCCATCAAATGGCTCTTAGATACATTGCTTAGATGAGCAAGCAAACCACTATCTAGAACAAACACTTTAGGTGCTTTTACCAATCGCTTGCTTGCATTACGGTGCCAAGCGGGTAGCCGATATACTAAGAAAAGCATCTCCAACAGACTGAAATAGCGCTTTAAGGTGGTTTGCGGCAAGCTGCTTGAGCGCGACAACTCTGCAAAATTCAGCAAGTTGGCGCTGCGTGCGGCAAGCAATTGGAGTAAATTAGGTACTTCGGACAATTGTTCGAGATTTGCCAATTCACGTACATCTCGCTGCAAAATAGCGTGTAAATAACTATCAAACCATACTGAACGGCGCTTTTCTAGACTCCGGCTAACCGCCTCTGGAAACCCTCCAGCGAGCAAAATATCAATCAATTGCTCACGCTTACAAGCGGGAATGACCAACGCATTAAGTTCTCCATTAAACAGCCAATCCGCGCGATTAAACCTTGGTATACCCGCTAACTCCGCAGTCGATAAAGGCCAGAGCGATAATATCTCCATACGCCCAGCCAAGGAATCAGCAATCGTTGGTAGCAATAGAACCTGAGCCGATCCGGTCAATAAAAAACGGCCGGGCCTACGATCGCGATCAACCGCGGCCTTAATCGACAAGAAGAGCTCCGGGGCACGTTGTATCTCATCTAGGACAACCGGTCCATCAAGCGCCTCAATAAACCCACTTGGATCATTCTTGGCAGACGCCAGCACAACTGAATTGTCCAGTGTTAAATAGCGATAGCTGTGGACCTCCGGTACTTGAGCTAGTGTGCTTTTACCGGTTTGGCGCGCACCGTTAATTAACACAACTGGCGTGTCAGTCAACGCCTCTAACAGCAAGGGGGTAATATGTCTGGTGTACATACTATCATTCTAACGGATGAAAATCATCCACGCAACGGATGATTTTCATCCACACAACGGGTGAAAATCATCCGCAGAATTTTCTGGATGTTTTGTAGCAAGCCTATTATTGACTTTGCCTATCCATCTGCGATACATCCCAGCCCCCTCCAAGCGCTTTAATCAAGCCCGCCGCAGAAACCATCCTCTGGCCATTGAGGCTCACCATTTTCTGCTCAACAGCAAATGCGGTTGCCTGGGCAGAAATGACGCTAAGATACATCGTCATGCCAGCTTTGTATTGATTTAAAACAATTTCCAGTGTTTGTTGTGCTGATTGCATGGCCTGTCGCTGTAGCGCAGCTTCTTGTGCCAGGATACGCAGAGCCGCTAGTGCGTCTTCAACCTCTTGAAATGCACTCAACACCGTTTGTCGATAATGCGCCGTGTCCTGTTCAAACGCGGCACGCGCAGCTACTGTTTGCGCCTGCCGCGTGCCGCCATCAAACAAGGTAGCCGCTAATTGCGGACCCAATGACCAAACGCGTGCAGGCACACTGAACCACTGCGAAAACACCGAGCTCCGGGAGCCGCCTGCTGCCGAAAGCACCAATGATGGAAAAAATGCGGCCATGTTAATGCCGATTTTTTCATTGGCCGCAGCGGCACGGCGCTCAGCGGCAGCAATATCAGGCCGACGCTCGAGCAATGCTGAGGGGAGCGTGAATGGTATGCGCGGCGGCGCAGCCATCTTCAATGGTGAGGGGGCTAGCGAGAAAGTTGAGGCGGGCTCACCAACCAGCACGGCTATCGCATGTTCGTATTGGGCACGCGCAATGCCATTGTTAAATGCGCTTGCTTGCGCCGCTTGTAATGCTGTTTGCGCTTGTAGCACATCAGCACGCGCAGCGACTCCCTGGGCATAACGATTTTGCGTAAGTTTAAGGGCCTGACGATAAGCCAGCACCGTATTGTCCAGTAATTTTTGAATGGCATCCAGCGTGCGCAACTGGAAGTAAGTCTGCACCAATGTCGCTTGAGCAGATAGGCGCGCATTCGCAAACTCTGCCGCAGCGCTTTGCAGTTGGGCTTTTTCAGCGTTCTTTGCACGCTGTAGCGTACCCCACAAATCAGGCTCCCAAGAAGCATCAAGCGATAATGAATATGCCGTGTTCACTGCACTCAAACCGTTCGCGTTGCGCGACGGTGGGCGCAAACGCGTAGCGTCTGCGGCCATGCCCACTTTGGGTAAAAAAGCTGCGCGTGCCTGCGCAGCCAAGGCGCGGGCTTGCTGATAAGCTGCCGCATAGACCGCTACGGTTTGATTTGAGATATCAATTTTGTCAGCCAGCGTATTTAACTGTGGATCATTGAATACTTGCCACCAGGCGCCGCGCTCAAATTGATCCGCCGGCTGCGCAATTTTCCAGCCAGCCGGCGCCTCCTTAAATTTTTCCGGTACAGCCAGCATGGCGCGGGTATAGTTAGGGCCCACGGCGCAACCGCTTAGGCCACTCGGTACTAGCCCAATCGCCGTGCATAATGTAATGTGAGAGATCAATCTGATTAGAGAGGAGGGCCCAACAACAGGCCACCATTTTTTAAATGCTTGCATTTTGTTACCCAAGATTTTTTTAATGCTCTAATTAGAGGTCTAAAACCAATCCGTATACGTCACCCTCAATACGATTACCAAGCAAATTGAGCAAAGTGCGTAAATTCTCACGTTCGGTCGCTTCTGCTTGGGCCGTACCCCGAAAAGAAAACTTTTGCTTAGTCCACTGGCCACGCCCATCAAGCAGAAGAGGGCCTTTTGTTGTCGCGAGTTCAAGCGTCGCGTCACGGCCGAGCGCTTGCATTACGACTCGATATGAGCCCAACGGCTTCACGCGTGAAACCCGCGATGACATGTTGTTTAAGCTCAACATAAGCTGGCCAAATGGCTTATTCCCTAAAAGTCGCCAATCGCTCCATTGCAGCCGCACCTCACCTTGCAAGTTAAAGGTATTAAACGGCGCGCCCAAGCCGGCCAATAAGCTTGCAGGTACGTCTAAACGTCCAGAGGAAAGGGTCGCGCCACGCGGTGTCATGATGAGTTGGACCGCCTCCGACATCGCCTCGGTAGCGTGCACTGAAATTTTTGCTTTGCCCCTGAAGAGCGGCCAGAATGCTGTATGCCACTCAATGCGCCCCGCTAACGCGGTGGGCGCACTAGCTTTCGGCCCGGCCGCTAACATCAGCACGGCAGAGCCATGCCATAGCGAGCCGGCCGGAGCCGCTAAACTGACGCGCCCCCCTGTGGCTTGCGCCACGAACGGTGAGAACCAAGCCGCCGGCAAAAGGACCAACACCGTGAATATAATCGAAACCAGCGCTACCACGCTCCATGGCAGCACTTTTTTAGATTTTTGTAATAGTGAACGCATATTCCCTGCGACGCTTACCCGATGGATTGATTGAATCGGCTGTTTGAAGAGGATGAGCGCATGAAATTAACGCGCCACCGGCGTTTGCAACAACAACGTAAGATTCACTTGGCCTACTTCGTTAAGGCTTGTCACATGAGCTTCAGCGACTTGCAACTTGTATCGTTTGCGTATTTCATCAAGCCAGCCGATCCCATCTGCAAAGGGAACGTTCGTTAACTTAATTTGCACAACGCCATTCAGCACCGAGATCTGCGCATTGGCGATGCTACGTTGCGCTAGCGAAGCGACCAGAGCATCGCGCAAACTATCATTAATCGGCGTCAGATTGGCTGAGATGCGCCCCAACTCACGCGCCTGCCCCGCTTGCTCTTGCATCTGCGCTAGTTCGCGCTCCATGATCGGCAGTGTCGCCATAAGCCGTGAGCTGCTTGTGCGCGCAGGCGCCCACAGCAGACTATAAAGTAAAACTATGCCCAATACCGTTCCCAACGCGGTTAATAAGGTTTTTTCGCGGGGGTCACGCTCACTCCAAAAATCACTCCAAAGCGTTGTCAGAATACTTTTCATCCACGCCCCCTAATGATCCATTTGCCTTGCGTAAAATGTCCTTCGAGCCCTTGCATAGCGAGCCGTTGCGCAAAGGCTTCATCAATCTTTGCCATAGGCTTAAAGCCCACTTCAAGCAAACGGTTACGATAATCCAACTGCACAATAGCCTCAGCAGGTATCGTCCCGAGCGAACGGGCAAGCCCCTCCGCTAGGCTTAAAAAATCAGTGGGCGAAAGCTCGCCAGCGGCGATCCGCAAAGCCTCGAGTTGGCGCGTCATTTGTTGAGGGGGATTCAGGACTACCGTGGTTTTTGGAAAAGCACTCAGCAATACTTCAATCTGCTGCGCGCTCAGCGCGGTTTGCTGCCGAGCCAACAGCAGCCACTGTAGGTTAGCGCCAATCACCACCACCATTAAAGTTGCGATGGCTAAGCCAAATGGCAAACGCCAGTGCTTTAAGGTACCGCGCCTGGGGCGCCATGATTGCTCTGCAAATTCAAATTGGCACAAATTAAAGGGGCAGGTTAGCGCTTGTCGCGCCAATGCCTCAAAGGAGAGTGACGGCTTATCCGCATATGGTAACGGCAGTGCCGTAGGGGATGGCGAACCTGGCACGTCGGTGAGTCGGTATAAGGCAAGCGGTGTGTCCGCGGCCAGTGCACTTAGCGTATCGTTTAACGCATCCAGCGGGACCATCAGACCTTCGCCCTGTCCGTCGTCACGGATCAAAGCAAGCTCAACGCAGGGCGCTGCGCTATCCGACGGCACCGCTGCAGCGATCGATTCAGGGTGCCCAATGATGAGGGCGAATAAAGACGCGGCTTTTTTATCTGCTGCACTCTCAACCGTGGCCTCAACCGCTACCGTACCTTCTACAGACAAACAACGCGTAATCGGTACCGCGCGTAAGCTGCGATGTCCGGCTTCGATAAAAGCTTCATAGACAAAACCAAACCAGGCACGATCAACCGTTGCCAGCACACGCTGATTGCTGCCCACTACCATAGTAGGGTCAAGCGCAATATGACAGGCTTGCGGATCTTGGATTAAATACTCCTCGATCACATTGGGTAAGGCTTGTCGTAAACGTGCACCCTTCAGTGGCGCAAGCGCCACAGTTAACATGAGTAAATCGCGTGCGGCCACCAGTAAGACCGTTGCCCGTGCTTTAGGCAGGAGCGCGACGGATGACTTACCCGCGCGTAACACGCGGTCGCGCCGGTCAAAAAGCATAAATGGTAAAGCCGGCAACTGCCATTGCGCAGGACTGAGCGCTGGGTCGCGGGCGGGTAATTGAACCACGAGTGTCGTCAAAACGTTGATCCCTTTCGCAAAATAATCATATCGCATCACGCATACTAATGATGCGTGTACTATGCGTTGAACTGTGGCGGTACACTAACACATCGCGCAATAGTAGCGCGCGAGCATACTGAACATGTCCATGGATAATAAAGAAATTTGTTTTTACGTCAAATTGGCTCGGATCAAACTTAAGCTGCGGCCCTACAATCGTGCGCAAACGGTTGGTAAAATCGCCTGTGTTGACAAAAAAAACCTGCTCGCGCAAGGCTAACAACATATGCGCCTTTGCCACATCAAAACCTGGAATCATGGCTGCCAATACTTCAGCGCTCACCGTATTCACATTGACCCTGGTTGGCTGCGGCAAGACCGTAACAAATGGTTTGAGCTGCTCGACAATTTCTACAGTAAAACCGGGTATATCAAGCAAACCCGCCACCGAATTTACTGGCCATGCTTGACTCTCTAGGTGATCGCTGGCCGCTGAGATGTTTAGCTTAGGATTTACTCGCTCTGAAAAAAGCTGCCCTGAATGCATCAGCGACGCGCGCAGTTGCAAAGCGACCACCTTTGCCAACTCTGGCTGTAAATTGAGGATGGCTAACAAACGCTCAAAGCTGGCAATCTGCACAACATCTAAGACTAACTGTCCGGGCCGGGGCATTTGCACCAAATTCCGTAGATTGAATTTCGCCTGCGCATCTTCAATCGAACCGGATAAATAAGTGTCTTGCCCATCTGCCTCGCTCGCAGCCCCTGCTCGTCCAAGTAAATCGGATAGCCGCGTCTGTGCAATAGGCACCGCCCAAATGCCGCCGAGATAATCAATCGGCGAAGTATCTGCTGCTGCGCGCAAGATAAAGCGCGTCCAATCAAGCGCGCCGCGCTGCACCCACTGGGCCTGCAGTATCATCTGTTGATTTTCGATGCGGCGAATTTGAATCTGCTGCCGCCATAGCAACCCGGACACCAACATCGCCGACAACGTCACGACAAAAAGAGCCGTAATCATTGCTGCGCCGCGGGCACGATTTAGACCAACATAAGCTGAGGAATAGAGGATGGCGGTACGCAAATCTTTACTCCCCGACCAATAGAATTCGGGTGAGCGCGTGCTGTGCGTTCACCACGCGCACACTCAATTCAATCCCTGTTATGCTCCGCGCAGGCGGCGCGTTAGGCGCTCGCAACCCAGTCAATTGCCTTAAATTTTTATTTAAAGCGGCTTGCACATCGAGCATCTTGGCCGTCCAACCTAATTGTGGCACCCAGGCGCGTAGATTCACCGCAACCACGTCACTCATAAGCTCCACCACGCTCCAGCCTTCTATCTCGGCACCCGCAGCCAGCGCTGCGCGCAACTGCCCAAGTGTTGCCAAAGGAGGCGAGGCTGTACGCACTACTCGCCCTTGCGGCACGTGGTAACGCACGACTTGTAAACGCGGCGCCTGCCCAGACAAATTAAGCTGGCGCACAATTTGCAACTGCCCGCCACCAAAAACCACCGGCGACTGACCAATCTCCCGCTCCAGCACGGCTTGCCGCACATCAATCCCCACCTGGTCAAAAAACTGCGTCAACGCGCGTTCTTCTGCCATCGATACGGTCACCACATCGCGCGTTCGCACAATTTGATCAAGGCCACGCCAGGACAGCACGGCAACCAATGCAAGAAGGGTAATGGCGACCAGTAATTCGATCAACGTGAAGCCGGCTTGATACTTACAACGGCCGTTGCGTTTCATTCGCCACCACCGTCATCAAATGCACCAGTTCACTGTTACGCCCCGGCCGCTTCACCACCACATCGACCCGTCGAAAACTCGGATTGGGAGTCGCAGACACGGTGCGGATGCAGATAAAAGCGGCATCCCCCTGGGGACAAGCAAAATTTATCGCGCCCAATTGCGGCCAAGCACGTTCTAGATGCAGCTGCCCGAGTACATTATCGGCACTAAAACCCGCCAATAGTCGATCATGCAACTCGCGCCCGCCCAGCGCCAAACTCCCTGCTGCGCGCAACGATGCCGCCAGTGCAATCGCGATAATCGTGAGCGCAATGAGTGCTTCAATCATCGTAAAACCAGCGACGTAAGCGCTATATTTTGTTTTCTTGCACTTCATAACGGCCATTGCCATTGCTCACCACATTAAGCTGTGCGCCCTTTGAATAAAGTGTCACGGTGACGGCTAGATCAATACTTTCCGTACCGAATATGACCCGTTCGGAGAGTTCTTGTCCACCCGAATAACGAATCGTTATAGCATTGAGCTGGGTACGCCATTGACGGGGGGCAAATAGATCATCGCGCAACACACGCCAGTCTTTTTCCACCTGTATCAGGAAACGATATCCTCCTGACACGGGCTCCCAGGCAATTGACTGCCCCCGAACTTGCGCTTCATTCGCCGCCGACTCAAGCAATAAGGCAAGACGTTGCGCCTCTTCGGCAAGCTCGGTGCGCGGGTTACGGTTAATGGATAAAGCCGCCAAAGAAATCAGCAAGCCAGCAATCACTAGCACAACCAGCATTTCGAGCAGAGTGAACCCCCTCGCTATGCATACGGGCCGCATATTAGCCAAACTATTGCCACGAGCCAATCTCGCTCCCATCATTAGCTGACGAGCCACTGGCTCCATAGCTAAAAATATCGATCTCATCATGCACGCCGGGATTGAGATATTGGTACGGATGACCCCAAGGGTCGTTTGGCAAACGTTCTAGATAACCGCCATCTTTCCAATTATTGGGTACTGGGTCAGTTAACGGTTTCTCGATCAAAGCGCGCAACCCCTGCTCTTGCGTTGGATAACGAATATTATCGAGACGATAAAGTTTAAGCGCCTGCGCGATCGTTTGAATGTCTTGTACTGCCGCAATCCGGCGCGCCTCATCTGGACGGCTCATGATTTTCGGCACGACCAAGGCGGCAAGAATACCCAGAATCGCGATGACAACCATGAGTTCGATTAAAGTAAAACCACGCTGAGAAGGTAAAACGCGGCTTAAAGCGCTTGCCCTATTTGGGTAATCGCGCATTCTCCAATTCATCATAACTATTTCCAACCCTCAAAAATAAAACACTCAACCCAATATAGCAGTAAACCCACTATACTGTTCCTAATTAATGCTTTTTATTACCTTTTTTCATGATATCTATTCAAAGCTCCGCTTTAGTACGGATTACTTCACTCACCCTATTTGCGCTTTTCTGTGCAACCTCAACGTATTGGTTCATTACGTTGAACTCCCACCACACCACCCCTCTACCGGCTGCCAGCGCGAGCCGGGCGCCGGTAAAAGTCGATTATGCCAATCAGCTATTTGGAGGACAAGCTAATTCAGTCCATAGCGATTTTCAATTGACCGGTGTGCTCGCGCTTCACGAGGGCGGCGCTGCCGCCATTATCGGGCAAGCGGGCAAACCCCTACGGGCGATTTCTGTTGGCCAGCCAATTGATCAAGACACACGCCTTAACGAAGTCCGCGCGCGCTCAGTTATTATTGAGCAAAGCGGCATTAAAAGCGAAGTATTTTTACCCGCAGCAACCGAGTCGCCGACTATTTATGTGCGCTAATCATCACCCCACCATTTGATTTAATTCAATAATCGGCATCATCACTGCCAACACAATCATTAACACCACGCCGCCCATCGCCAGAATCAGCAGCGGCTCCAGCAAACTCGTTAAAAATAGAGTCCGGCGCTCAAGCTCAGCGGCTTCGCCACTCGCTGCACGCTCAAGCATCGCAGTCAAATCGCCAGTCGCTTCACCAGCGCGGATTAAATGGACCAGCACCGGGGCAAAGGTATGCGTGCCCGCCAGTGCGCGCGAGAGAGAAGTGCCTTCACGCACCCGCACCGTTGCCTGGTCAATATTTTGACGCATGGCAAGATTGTTAAGTGTCTCGCTAGCGGCTTGCAGCGACCGTAAAATAGGCACTCCAGCTGCGGTCAAGATGGCCAGCGTACTGGCAAAACGTACGGTGTTATAACCACGCACGAGTTTGCCGAGCAGCGGCACATCCAACAGCCAACGATGAAAACTCAGCCGAGGACCTGGCTGGCGTAAAATACGTCTTAGCAGCCAACTTATCAGCCCTCCTGCTATCAGCATACCCCACCAGCCCTGCTTAACGAAATTGGACAACGCCAGCATCGCCACCGTTAATAACGGTAGTTGCTGTTTAGTACTGGAGAACACGCTCACGACCTGCGGCACCACATAACTGAGTAAAAACGCGACAATGCCAAAAGCGACCAGCGTTACAATCGCTGGATAAGTAAAGGCCAATTGAATTTTTTGCCGTAACGTATTGCGTTGTTCAATATAGTCCGCAAGGCGCGCCAACACGATATCGAGCTTGCCAGTCTGCTCGCCGGCGGAAACTAGGGCACGATAAATATCCGGAAAATCATGCGGGTGTATGCTCAAGGCCCCTGCTAGCGACTGCCCACTCAACACTTCAGCCCGAATCGCCGCGATCAATTCACGCACATAATCACGCTCTGCTTGCTCAGCCAGCACGCCGAGAATTTCATCGAGCGGCAAACCGGCGGTCAATAGGCTGGCAAGCTGGCGAGTGAAGATCGCTTGCTCGCGCTGCGATAAACGGCGCCCGAAGGCAAGCCGCTCATGGCGCGCACTGCGCGTGCGGCTGCTGGCTGACTCAACCCAAAGCGGGGTAAGCGCCTGCAAACGCAACTGGCTGCGGGCAGTTCGCGCACTATCCGCCTCCAGCACACCGCGCTGTGTTTTGCCAGATGAGTCAATGGCTTCAAAGCGAAACGCCGGCATTGGCAGACTACCTTATCTTGATGGATTGAACGATTTTTAATGCTGTTGCACTATTCGCCGGTAACACGGATCACCTCTTCAAGCGAGGTCGCGCCTGCTACTAGCCAGCGTTGCGCATCTTCACGCAAGGTACGCATCCCATTAGCCCGCCCCGCTGCTAGCAATTCAACGTCGGCGGCTTGCTGGTGAATCAGGGCGCGGATAGCATCATCAAGTACCAGCAGTTCGTAGACGCCACGCCGGCCTTGGTAACCCGATTGGCCACATTGTTCACAGCCAGATGCATGCCAACCATCAGGGCGTTCGAACCGGCAAGTGTGGCATAAGCGGCGCACCAGCCGTTGCGCCAGCACGCCTAGCAAGCTGGAAGCGAGTAAATAGGGCTCAACGCCCATATCCGTTAGCCGGGTGACCGCTGAGGCGGCATTATTGGTGTGTAGCGTGGCCAGCACTAAATGCCCGGTCAACGAGGCTTGCACCGCGATCTGCGCTGTCTCAAGGTCTCGAATTTCGCCAATCATAATAATGTCAGGGTCTTGCCGTAAGATCGAGCGAAGAGCACGCGCAAAATTCATGCCAATCCGTTCATTAACCTGCGTTTGACCAATCCCGGGCAGATCGTACTCAATCGGATCTTCAACTGTCATGATATTGGTGCTAGCGGTCTCAAGCCGCGATAGCGCCGCATATAAAGTGGTGGTTTTGCCTGAGCCGGTCGGACCCGTGACCAACACAATACCATGCGGCTGGGCGATTAATTTATCGAATTGCACTTGCGTCGTGGCGGCCATGCCAAGCGTATCGAGATTCAGCCGTTGCGCATCTTTCTCAAGCAAACGCAATACAGCGCGCTCACCATGCCCAGTCGGCAGGGTCGAAACCCGCACATCGACGGGCCGTCCGGCGACCCGTAAGGTGATGCGACCATCTTGCGGCAGCCGTTTTTCGGCAATATCAAGCTGGGCCATAATCTTAATGCGAGAAATCAATGCGCCATGCAATGCTTTTTGCGGGCGCACTATATCGCGCAGGGTACCATCGATGCGAAAGCGCACCACGGAGGCGTTCTCGAAAGGTTCAATATGAATATCTGAGGCCCCTTCTCGCGCGGCTTGCGTAAATAGGGCATTGATCATGCGGATAATCGGCGCATCATCTTCCGACTCAAGCAGGTCTTCAACCTCAGGGATATCTTGCATCAGCCGAGATAAGTCGACTTCGCCTTCGACCTCACCCACAACTTGCGCCGCGCTTCCATCTTGCAGCGCATAAGCACGGTTAATGGCTTGCACCAACTCGTCGGCCGCCAAACGGACAAGGCGCAAAGCGCCAAATTGACGTGCCACCTCAGCCAATGAGTTCGCTAGCGTGCGCTCGCTAATCCAAACTTCAAGGCTGTCGCTATGTTGATGCGCCGCCAAAATTTGACCGGCTCGAGCGAAGCTATAGGGTATCATCCGCGCCACCAAAGACGATGGAGCTTCGCGGGCAAACCCTGGTTGCACATTGGCTTGTGCAGCTAATTGCTGATCCACACTTCTATCCCAATTTGTTTATCGCACTGGATTTGAGAAACTTTTTCAGGTTTAGCCGGGCCGTGTGACCGAGTATCTGAGACTGTCACGGCCGCGCCCCAGCCTCATCCATGCCGGGTAAATCATTGAGCCAGCGAGCGTTAGGCGGCACGCCCAAGGCAGAAGAAGCCGCCGGTTGGTGAGCCGATGGCGAAGCGCTTCGTTGTTGGGGGCCAAGCGCGGGAGCCGCGACGCCTCCCTCGCTAAGTGGCAACGGCGCGCCTGGCATCACGGGCGTATTTTGATCACGCACAAGCCAATTATCCGTGCCAAAATTTGTCGTCTGGGCGCGCATATAGTCATAACGATCAAGCGAGACACGTTGCGCATCTTGTGCATTGCGAATGATCACTGGGCGTAGAAATACCATCAGGTTGGTCTTTTCGCGCCGTTTGCCTTCATAGCGAAAGAGAGATCCAAGCAAAGGTATATCGCCCAGCACAGGCACTTTAGAATTGCCATCGCTATATTTATCTTGCAATAGCCCCCCCAACACGATGATCTGGCCATCATCCGCCAGGACGGTCGATTGGATTGCTCGCTTATTGAGCGTCACCCCACCTGAACTATCGTGGGAATTAGCGGCCACGCCAGAGTCTTCCTGGTAAATCTGCAACTGAATCACCCCCCCTTCAGTGATTTTAGGCTTCACATGTAGCGTCACGCCCACATCTTGCCGCTCAAAAGTCTGAAAAGGCGCAATGGCTTGATTCACCCCAGCCGCTTGCGAATAGGCGCCAGTCAAAATAGGCACATTCTGGCCGACGACAATTCTCGCTTCTTCATTATCAAGAGTGACCATCGTAGGCGTAGAGAGCACATTCGTGTTGCCGAGCGAATTTAGCGCTTGTAACAATCCCCCCAACCCTAAAAATTTACCATAGTTGCGCAGATAACCAATATTCAACCCTTCTGCTGGAGAAACCAGCGACGCACGCGGATCTTTTGCCGCCAAGTAAGGACTGGTTGCCAGTTTGACAATATTGGTCCCTGGATCTTTGTCCATGGTGTAATTAGCGCCGCCAAATAAGGCATTCGTTCCATCCATATTCAACACAGCCTGCCATTGAATCCCAAAGCGGGCCATATCGCCCGATGAAACCTCGACAATCAATGATTCTATATACACTTGAGCGCGACGCGTATCGAGTTGATCAATCACTCTACGCAAGTTCCGGTAAACCGGCTCTGAGGCAGTGATAACGAGTGAATTAGTCGCGGCATTGGCCTGAATCATGCCGCTGGCTGAACCCGTGTCGCTGCTATTGCTCGCGCCACCGCTGACGGAACTGCCGAATGGATTGCTCAATGAGCTTGCCTGGGCGCCAGACCGACTGCGCGCAGCACTACTGCCTCGGCCCGTTGGCAAAGGAGGCATGCCAGGCGTGCCGATAGCCATACCGCTCAACCCGCCACCACTCGAATTAAATGAATTCAGCGCACTATTGGCGGTTGAGGCAGCGTTCACTTTTTCACCCAATATGCCACGCAAAGTTTGAGCAAGTTCGACTGCATCGGCATTGCGCAGTGGCACCACATGAATATTGCCAAGCTCTTGCGTCGGTAAATCAAGTTTTGCGATCAGTTGTTTTGCCGCTTTCATCCGTGCTTGGCTAGAGGCGCGCAAAATCAACGAATTGGTGCGCGAATCTGCTAGCACTGACATTTTTAGCGTGGCGTCGGCGCTGCCAACTGGACCCGGATCTAATATTTTCTGTAATTGTGTAGCAAGATCAAGGGCATTGGCATTTTTCAGTGGTACCACTTCGATATTGCGGCCAATCGCTGTATCAACTCCGGCGATGATCTTTGCAATACGTCGTACATTATCGGCATAGTCGGTCACGACTAGCGTGTTATTTGCTGGATACGCAGTAATTGTATTATTGGCGGAAATCAGCGGACGCAATACAGGCACCAAGCTACTCGCTGCTTCGTGGCGTAGCTGAAAGACTTGCGTAATGACCTGGTCGCCTTTTGCCTGCGGTGTATTACCGATAAAAACAGGTACGCCTTGCTGCTTCGCATCGGCTTCCGGCACGACTTTTAGCACCCCATGATCTTGCACCAAGGCAAAACCCTGCATACGCAGCGCCGATTGCAGCGTTTTCAGGGCTTGCGCCGCACTTACAGAGCGCTCGGACACCAAGTTAAGTTGCCCCTTAATGCGCGGGTCAACAATGATGGTTTGATTCGTGGCTGCCCCGATCGCTTTAGCAATCTGATCAATTTCCGCGTTCACAAAATTCAGCGTAACTTGGGCCCGCGCAGGCTGAGTCACGAGCCATGCAGCAAAAAGAACATAAATTAGATAACGCATTACAATACAATTTCTCAGATAATTTCGTGCATATAGGCTACGGTACGCATCGATGCGACACACTGCGCAGCAGCCTATTATTATGCAATTAATTCCAGTTCAGCGCCAAAAACCGGGTAACGTAATGCTAAAGTCGATTATTTACTCACTCATTCTTATTGGCACGTATACTACATTGCCAGCGCACGCCGATTGTTTTGACGACGCAGCGCGTTACCAACAGGTGAATCCAATCATTTTGCGCGCCATCGCCTGGCAAGAGTCGCGCAATCATCCTAATGCCGTGCGCAAAAACCATAATGGCTCAACCGATTACGGCTTGATGCAAATTAATTCAATCCATCTTTCAGCGTTATCGGCATATGGCATTTCATCTAACACTTTGATGGAACCTTGTGCCAGCGTTTATATTGCAGCGTGGCATTTGCGCCAAAAGATGAATAAACACGGTAATACTTGGCAAGCCATTGGCGCCTACCACTCTGAAACGCCAGTGCTTCGCGACAAATATTCGCGCCAAATTATAAAAATTCTGGCTCGCTGGGGCCTCCCCCTCCCGCCGCATTGAATGCCAACTAAAAAAACTTTTAATACAATACCGCGAAACGAATACTAAAAGACCCGCTTGCAGCGGGTCTAGCGTAACAAACTAGTTTACTTCTTTGCCTTGCCATTAACCGCTTCTTTAAATGCTTTACCGGCAGTGAATTTAACTGTCTTGGTTGCGGCGATTTTGATTTTCTCACCGGTTTTGGGATTACGCCCTTCACGCGCTGCGCGCTTGCCCGAAGAAAATTTACCAAAACCGACTAATTCGACCGAGTCTCCTTTCGCTACCGTTTTTTTGACTAATTCCACATAGGTGCTCAAGATTTCGCCGATGGAGACTTTGCTAGCTTCCGTTTTTGAGGCAATAGCATCGATCAATTCTTGCTTATTCATAAAATTCCTTTCACAGTTGGGTTAAAACAGACAGCATATCGCCCAGCGCAGAAGTACTGACGATAGTGCCACTGCAGCGCATTTTTTTGCGACAACAGCGTCAACGTAACATAGCATGCTCCGGCCTAAAGCGCCATAAACCTAATGCTGGGGCGGCTTTAAAACAATTTACAAGCGCCACCACAAAGCAGGTACAGTGTATCAAGCCGCATCTCAATCTTGCCGCAAACCATTGCCAATAAAAGGTAAACGTTGGTTTTTGCCAACGTTTTTTGCGGTTTTTTGTTTAACCAGCCACTTTCAGATCACAAAAATCAGAGAATTTGGGCGCAAAAGCTACGCTAAACGAGTACCTAACACTCAGACCTCACCTTAAAATGCCTATTATCCCGGCCCCACTCACATTACTTGAAGACGGCACGCCCTATTCAACTGCATTCTCCGATATTTATCACAGCGCAGCAGGTGGGCTGGCGCAAGCGCAGCATGTATTTATCGCAGGCAATGCGCTTCCCACCCGCTGGGCGGAGCAACAGGTTTTTTCAATTGTTGAAACAGGCTTTGGCACTGGCGCCAACTTTCTCGCAACGTGGGCAGCCTGGCGCGACGATCCTGCGCGTTGCGCTCGCTTGCATTTTGTCTCGATTGAAAAACATCCGTTTACGCGCGAGGATTTACATACGCTGTATAGGCGCCCTATTTTCTCTATGCTCGCCCCCCTTGCTAAGCAGTTGTGTGAGGCATGGCCTATTTTGACCGCAGGGTTGCATCGTTTAGAGTTTGAGGGCGGGCGTGTCACCCTAACCTTGGCTTTGGGAGATATTAGCGATTTACTGCCACAGCTATGGTTGCGCGCCGATGCATTTTATCTGGATGGTTTTACCCCTGCAAAAAACCCAGAGATGTGGAACGCATCTATTTTCAAAGCGCTTGCCCGCCTCGCAACCCAAAACGCAACACTCGCCACCTATACGACTGCAGGCGCTGTACTTCAAGGACTTGCTGCAGCAGGTTTTGAAGTCCATAAGGCGCAAGGCTTTTGGATGAAGCGCAAAATGTTAATTGGCCGTTTCACGCCTCGCTGGCGGGTCCGGCGGCATGAACCACCCACCGCCTATGCTGTACCTGAGCGGCATGCGCTGGTGATTGGCGCCGGTTTCGCCGGCTGCGCGCTGACTGAGCGGCTAGCAACACGCGGCTGGCATATTTCATTAATTGAGCAAGGCAAAACCTGCGCCACCGGCGCCTCCGGCAATCCTGTCAGCGTGTTTCATCCTTTTATTTCACGCGATGACAATACCGCGGCCCGCGCCTCGCGCGCGGGTTTTTTGTATGCGTTGCAGCGCTGGCAAGCGCTTAGTCATATAGAGCGGTTTATCTGGCGCGCCACTGGCCTGGTACAAATGGCACCGGACCAGGCCGCCTTCAATGCAATGCGAGCAACCCTCGAGCATTTAGCGTATCCCAAAGAAATGGTGAGTTCGGTCACCCGCGCTGAAGCCAGCGCGCTAGCGGGGCTTGAACTGGCGCAAGGGGGCTGGTATTTTCCTAAAGGGGGCTGGCTCAACCCCGCGTCACTATGCCAGGCGCAACTGATAGCGGCAGACACGGCGGTTACGCGATATTTCGGCAAACCAATCAAGCAACTCGTTTATCGTGAAAATCTCTGGCACGCATTGGACGAAACTGGCCGCAGCATCGTCGCCGCACCCGTCGCCATCTTGGCGAATGCAAACGATGCCGCCCGCCTTGCCGGTTTACGTTATGCGCCAACCCATTGCATACGCGGTCAATTATCGGTACTGCCAACACCAGCGAGCGACGCCAGCGAAACCGCCCATGCTGCGGCTGCTACCATGGCAATCGTCCCATCCTCTACGAATTTGCCTCTGCCCGTCACTGGCAATGGTTACTTAGCCCCTTTAACCTCAAGCAGTATGCTAACCGGCGCTAGTTATGATTTCGATGACCCAAATCCCACGCCATCCATCGAGAGTCATCAACACAACCTCAACCAATTAGCGCGGCTTGCGCCATCGCTAGCCGGCTGTTTTGATCCATATAAACTGGCCGGACATGTTGCCTTCCGGTGCGTGGCCAGCGACCGCATGCCATTCATCGGCGCTTTAGCCGATGAAGCTACGACGCAAAGACATGCCGCTCAATTTATCAGTGCTCATTTACAAGATATGCCACGCGCACCCGGTTTATTTGGCGCATTTGCCTATGGCTCTCGTGGCTTACTGTGGGCCACGCTTGGTGCAGAGTTGATTGCCTCGCAACTTGATGGTGAGCCGATGCCGATTGAACGCTCACTCATCGACGCGCTCGATCCAGCACGTTTTTTACTACGCTCTTTACGCAAGCAAAGCTAGGGTTATAAAATCAGCCTCGAATTCAATACGATACACTACACTTATAATTAAAAACCTGATGAATACTGGCAAGATGAAACTTTCAAACGAATGGATTAGGCGCAGTCAACGCGCCGTCTGGCACCCCTGCACGCAAATGAAGCACCATGAGCAATTACCGCTGGTCCCCCTAGCACGTGGCGCAGGGGCATGGTTATACGACGTTGATGGACAGCGCTATCTTGATGCCATTAGCTCATGGTGGGTCAATCTGTTTGGCCATACCAATGCGCACATCAATGATGCGATCAAAGCGCAACTTGATACCCTTGAGCATGCCATGCTGGCAGGTTGCACCCACGCGCCCGCAATTGAATTGGCAGAGCGCTTATCGGCGCTGACAGGAGGCATGCTGGGCCATGCCTTTTTTGCCTCTGACGGAGCATCCGCCGTCGAAATTGCGTTGAAGATGAGTTTTCATTATTGGCGTAACACCATGCGCCCAAGCAAACAGGAATTTGTCTGCATCGCCAATGGCTATCATGGTGAAACCATCGGCGCACTTGGCGTCACTGATGTGGCACTCTTTAAGACTGCATATGATCCGCTTTTGCGGCACGCTCATGTTGCCCCTTCACCCGACGCACGTCAAGCTCGCGCGGGCGAATCAGCCGCTGATGTCGCGCGGCGTAGCATTGCTGCCATAACTGAATTACTAGAAGCGCGGCACACTCATATCGCGGCAATCATCATTGAACCGCTCGTGCAATGCGCCGCGGGAATGGCCATGCATGACCCATGCTTTATCGCCGAATTACGGACGCTATGCGATCGCTATGAAGTGCATTTGATTGCCGATGAAATTGCCGTCGGCTGCGGGCGCACCGGCACTTTCTTTGCTTATGAACAAGCCTCCATCCAACCTGATTTTTTGTGCTTATCAAAAGGCATCAGTGGCGGCTATTTGCCGCTATCCGTGGTCCTAACACGTGAGGCAATTTATGCTGCGTTTTATGACGATGACACCGCCCGCGGCTTTTTGCATTCACATTCGTACACCGGCAATCCGCTCGCCTGTCGAGCCGCCCTGGCTACACTTGATTTGTTTGAGACAGAGGATGTGCTAACGCGTAATCGCGCAAAATCAGAGACGCTTGCCAGCCTTTTAGCGCCACTAGCCGCCAACCCTCAAGTGCGCCATCTACGCCGCTGCGGAACAATTATTGCGTTTGATGTCATCCCTCAAACCGCCACTGCGAATAAGGCTCTTGCTAAGCATTCAAACAAAACTTCTACGCCACCGGCGACTTTTGCGCGTCGTTTCTTTGAGCTTGCCTTGCACAACGAGCTTCTGCTACGTCCAATCGGCAACACGGTATATCTCATGCCACCGTATATCTTATCTAGCGAGGAAATCACCTTGCTGGCCGCACGTACCTGTGCCACGCTAGAGCAAGTGCTCGCTGAACAGGCCTAAAAATGGAAGCCCTGACGACCCTTTTAACCCATCTACGGGACCTTGACGCACAGGCCTTGCGCCGCCAACGGCGCTGCACTGAAACAGGCTGTGCCACGCATATGCAGGTTGATGGGCGGACTACGGTCAACTTTGCCAGCAATGATTATTTAGGACTGGCCAGTCATCCTAAATTGATTGCGGCTTTGGCCGAGGGCGCCACGCGTTATGGCGTAGGCAGCGGCGGCTCACATTTGTTGGGAGGGCATTCACGAGCCCATGCCGCGCTTGAAGATGAACTTGCTGCCTTCGCTGGTGGGTTTATTGATAGGCCGCGCGCACTCTATTTTTGCACCGGTTATATGGCTAATCTTGCGACGCTGTCTGCGCTCGCAAGCCCAGCCCCAAATTCCCCTGGAGCGACGGCCACCCTTTTTTCGGATGCCCTTAATCACGCTTCATTAATCGATGGCGCACGCCTCTCGCGGGCTAATGTACAAGTCTATCCACACGTAGATACGAGCGCCCTTGAAACTTTATTAAGCGCGTGCAAAACTCCGTTGAAGCTGATTGTGACAGATGCTCTTTTCAGTATGGATGGGGATCTTGCACCGCTTGATCAGCTGCTTGCTTTGGCTGAAAAATATCAGGCTTGGCTGGTGGTAGACGATGCCCATGGCTTTGGCGTACTGGGAAGCCATGGCGCCGGCACGGTATCCGCATTTGGACTACGCTCACCGCACCTGGTTTATGTTGCCACGCTCGGTAAAGCGGCCGGCGTAGCGGGCGCTTTTGTGATTGCGCACGACACGGTGATTGAATGGCTGATACAACGTGCGCGGCCCTATATTTTCACCACCGCCTCACCGCCAGCTATCGCTCACGCGGCGTCTGCTAGCCTGACTCTGATTGCCAGCAACGAAGGGCAAACTAGGCGCCAACAACTGCAACAGCGGATCACGCAAACCCGCACGTTATTACAGAACACCGATTGGCAATCAATCAATTCTATGACCGCGATCCAACCATTGATTATCGGTGAGAATGCACCAACTCTTACCCTCGCCGCGCAGCTTGACGCAAAAGGACTATGGGTACCTGCCATCCGCCCCCCCACGGTCGCACCAGGTGCGTCAAGATTACGCATTTCATTATCGGCGAATCACTCGCCGGCCGACCTTGAACAACTCAGCGCTGCATTACTGGCCCCCTGAAATTTGATGAATCCATCCTATTCTTTTTTTGTTACCGGCACCGATACTGAGATTGGCAAAACGCTTACATCGGCTGCATTACTGAGTGCCTTCGGCGCCCGCGGTCTACGCACAGCCGCCATGAAGCCAATTGCAGCAGGCGCCGAATACCGCCATGGCGCTTGGCATAATGAAGATGCTGATTTTCTTGCGGATGCAGCAAACGTTGCCTTGCCGCGTACCTTGACCACGCCTTACCTATGCAAAGAAGCCTGTGCCCCGCATCTCGCCGCCAGGCAAGAAGGAATCCGCTTCGATATCGAGCAGATCAGACAATGTTATGCTACAGTAGCTCAAGCAGCGGATTGCGTTGTCGTCGAGGGCGTAGGTGGCTTTCGAGTACCGCTTGATGACCATTATGATACCGCCGATCTTGCTTGCGCGTTAAAACTGCCGGTAGTGCTGGTGGTGGGTTTACGTCTTGGTTGTTTAAATCACGCATTACTGAGTGCCGCGGCGATTTGTGCGAGCGGGCTTACATTCGTTGGCTGGGTCGCCAATCAAATTGATCCAACTATGCGTTACTTTGATGAAAACATTGCTACACTGCGCATGCGTTTTGAGCAGCAATACAGCGCGCCACTATTAGGTAAAATTCCGCATTTGGAATCTCCGTCGGCTGCGGCCGCCGCGCTTCATTTAAATATTGATCCACTGCTCGCGCTCTGCGCTAAGCGCCTTTGATAGAGGGAAAAATGACACAAGCGACTTGTGCGGAGCACACTGCTCCATCCACGGCCCTGACGCCTTTAGCTTGCGCGACTAATGAGGCTAACGCAGCCCCTTGGAAAATCGCTGACATCCTTGCGTTATATGAGCTACCGTTCAATGACTTGGTGTTTCGCGCGCAACAAACCCATCGCGCTCATTTCGATGCAAACGTCGTGCAATTGTCCACTTTGCTCTCCATCAAAACCGGCGGCTGCCCAGAAGATTGCGCATATTGTCCGCAATCTTCACACTATGATACTGGCGTTGACGCCGATAAATTAATGCCCCTTGATGAGGTGCTAGCGGCAGCACAGGCGGCTAAAGCACATGGCGCCACCCGCTTTTGCATGGGTGCGGCCTGGCGCAGCCCCAAAGAGCGACATCTGGCACCGGTGATGGAGATGATTCGCGAGGTTAAAGCTTTAGGGCTTGAGACTTGCGTCACTCTAGGCATGCTCGAAGAAACGCAAGCGCAAGCGCTTAAAGATGCGGGCCTTGATTATTACAACCACAACTTGGATACCTCCCCTGAGTTTTATGGGCAAATCATCAGCACTCGCACCTACCAAGAGCGACTGAATACGCTTGAGCATGTGCGCGAAGCGGGGATAAATGTGTGTTGTGGCGGCATCGTCGGTCTAGGTGAGTCACGCCGCGAACGGGCAGGGCTGATTGCCCAACTCGCTAATTTAGACCCTTATCCAGAATCAGTACCGATTAATAATCTCGTGCAAGTTGAAGGCACGCCGTTAGCCGGCACTGAGCCGCTAGATCCATTTGAATTTGTGCGCACGATTGCGGTAGCGCGTATCACCATGCCACGCGCGATGGTGCGTTTGTCGGCTGGCCGCGAACAGATGGATTCGGCATTACAAGCGTTATGCTTTTTGGCTGGTGCAAATTCAATTTTTTACGGCGAAAAACTGTTAACCACGGCAAACCCACAAGCAGAAGCCGACCGAGCTCTACTCACACGGCTAGGGATGCGCGCTGATGCAGACTGTGCGGCTTGATGATGCTCTCGCTAGCAACTGGTTAAGCCGCCGGCCAAGGATGGAAATTTAATCTTCAGCGTAAGGTCAGCATCCGTTGTGGCGTTTGCAGGTAGCCTCTAAAAAATAAGGCTGTGCCGGGTGTGTAAAGTACGCGTTCTTTCCAGCAAATACATCAATCACGCTGCGCCGTGATTCCTCAAAAGCGGAAATGTAATGGCTCTACCCTCAGTTTTGCAAAACCTCGCTCTGCCTGTGATTGCAGCGCCAATGTTTGCCGTGAGCTACCCAGAATTGGTGCTGGCACAATGCCAAGCTGGCATTGTAGGGGCTTTTCCGGCATTAAATGCGCGGCCTGCTAGCTTGCTTGATACTTGGCTTACGAGCATTGAGCAAGCGCTTGATAGTTACCGGGCGTTACACCCTAACGTGTGTATTGGCCCACTTGCGGTCAATCAGATTGTGCACAGCACCAATGAGCGACTTGAAGACGATGTACGGGTTTGCGTTGAACATCAGGTGCCCATTTTTATCACCAGCTTGCGCGAGCCAATTAAAGAGCTCATAGACGCGGTCCATGCCTACGGCGGAATTGTATTACATGACGTAATCAGTATTCGGCATGCGCACAAAGCATTAGAAGCTGGGGTGGATGGTTTGATTTTGGTAGCAGCAGGTGCAGGTGGCCATGCCGGCACTTTGTCACCCTTTGCATTAGTCGGTGAGGTACGGCGCTTTTTTGCGGGGCCACTGGTCCTTTCTGGCGCGATCGCCACGGGCCAAGCTATTTTTGCGACCCAAGCCATGGGCGCCGATTTTGCTTATATTGGCACCCGCTTTATCGCTACGCAGGAAGCCAATGCAAGCCATCAATATAAAAATGCGCTCATTGAGGCGAATGCAGCCGATATTATTTACACCAATATTTTTACCGGTGTGCACGGCAACTATATTCGGCAAAGCATTCTTCAGGCTGGATTAAACCCAGATCAATTGCCCACTACGGACAAATCAAAGATGGTTTTTGACAACAACCAGGCCAAAGCGTGGCGAGATATTTGGGGAGCCGGTCAAGGCGTCGGCTTGATCGAGAATAGCCCTTCTGTAGCAGAACTCGTGACACGCTTAAAAGACGAATACAATCAAGCTCGAAGACAATTTAACTTCCCTCTATGATGCGCCCAAAGTTTCTACCCGATTTTCTCACCGTATCTATCCTCAGCGCAGTGGTCCTGGCTAATGTACTGCCATGCCAGGGTGAAGCGGCCATGGCTTTTGGTTGGGCTGCGAATATCGCGATTAGCATTCTGTTTTTCATGCATGGCGCCAAATTGCCACGCGCAACATTACTAGCAGGCGCCACCCATTGGCGCGTGCATCTGCTGATTTTCAGTTGCACCTTTATTATTTTTCCATTGCTTGGCTTAACGCTCAAACCCATTCTCTCACCGCTTGTTACGCCAGCTTTATATACGGGGGTTTTGTTTCTATGTATGCTGCCCTCTACCGTACAGGCATCGATTACCTTCACTTCGATCGCCAAGGGTAATGTAGCCGCTGCGATATGTTCTGCCCCGGCCTCAAATCTGATCGGCGTCCTTATCACACCGTTACTTGCCAGCTTACTGCTTAGCCAACAGGGGTTCAGCAATACTTTATGGCTGTCTGCCGTGAAGCAAATCACATTGCTTTTGCTGGTGCCTTTTTTCATCGGCCAAATTACCCGCCCCTGGCTCAGTGCATGTTTTGAACGTAATAGGCGGATTTTGAAATTGATTGAACAATGCGCGATTCCGCTGGTTGCTTATACTGCTTTTAGCGAGGCGGTGGTACAAGGTTTGTGGTTGCAGATTCCACCACGCTCTCTCATGGGTTTGATCATTGTGAATGGAGTATTGATAGCACTAGCACTGATCATCACCAAATCTTTGAGCAAGCTGGCTGGTTTTAGCCAAGCTGACCAGATTGCCGTTATATTTTGCGGCTCGCAAAGAAGCTTGGCCTCAGGGGTTGCCATTGCACAAATCGTTTTTGCCGGCTATACAGTAGGTGTCGCCATCCTGCCCTTAATGTTGTTTCATCCAATGCAGTTAATAGTAGGCTCTTTACTGGCACAGCGCTACCGTGCACGTGCCATGCGCCATATACACTGACCCCGATGGCAAACCGAGATTAATACGCCGTCCAGGAACCTCCACAAAATAAAAATCCACATTGCGCGTCTAATACCATCATGAATCTCATCGAATTGCTTATTTATGGCTACGCACGCAACTGACTAAAATGCAGATATTAGGCTTAGCGGTCGGACTTACAGGGGTCATCATCCTGGTCGTCAGCAGAGTGCATGAAGGGGGAAATGCAACTGAACATAGTGTCCCCCTCATCCTCGCGATTGGGGCGGCACTGAGCGCCACTTTACTTTATGCCTTTGCTACAAATTATTCTAAACAGCGACTAGCCGCCGTATCACCAGGCGTAGTCGCTTTTAGTAGTCAATTTTTTGCTGCCATCACACTCTTGCCGCTAGCGCTACTCACTTGGCCAGAACAGCCGATCGCCCTCAGCACATGGCATGCGGTTGGCGCGCTTGGCATCTTGTGTAGCGGTGTCGCGTATTTACTCTATTTTCGACTTGTCGCTCATGCCGGCGCATCGTATGCAATGTCGGTCGCTTTCTTGGTTCCTATTTTCGGAACATTATGGGGGATTTGCTTTCTGGGAGAGCAGCTAACCGCCTCTATGGGAGTAGGGTGCATCACTATCTTGGCAGGTACTGCATTGGCGTCGGGAAAGATCAAGCGGCTCACGCTTCCTGTCAGTCGGCGCTAGCCTGGATAGGGCAATTGTAGTGTCCAATTTAGGAAGTGTGCGCAGTGGCTTAACCGCCACGATTCATGGTTTATTCTCGGCAACTTGCCCAGCAATGCTAAACTGGCAAGTTGCTCAGTGAGCATTTACGGCCTGGAAGCTCTATTTAATACTAGACAATGCCTGCCACTGTCCATTCACCACTTTATACATCGTAATGGCGCCATGCTGCAAATCGCCACGCGCATCATAAGTGAGCATTTTCATGGTGATTGACGGCATTTCAGTTTTAGCCAGCAAAGGTAAATATTTTGCCGGCTCGGTTGAGTCAGCTTTTTTCATGGCATTAAACATTGCCATCGCGCCATCGTAGGCATAAGGCGAATAGGTTTGCACATGTTCGTTAAAACGCTTTTTATATTTATCAGCATATTCCTTACCACCTGGCATTTCGTCAAGAGATTGGCCCACCAATGAGGCTACCGTACCTTCGGCAGCTTTCCCGGCAAGCCTTAAAAAAGTATCTGATTTAACCATCTCGCCGGCTATCAATGCGGCTTTTATATCAAGCGCTTGCATCTGTTTAACCATCGGTGCAGCTTGTGCATCAGCGCCGCCATAGAAAATGGCTTGCGGGTTAACGCGCTTGAGCTTGGTTAGAACCCCTTTAAAATCAACCGCTTTATCGCTGCTATATTCACGGCCAATGATTTTGGCACCCGCAGCTTTAGCGGCTTTTTCGAATTGATCCGCTAAACCTTGACCATAAGCCGAGCGATCATCAACGATAGCCATCCTTTTAAAGCCGAGATGTTTGACTGCAAAAGCGCCCATCACCGCCCCCTGCTGAGTATCCGAAGTCATCATCCGAAAGGTTGTTTTAAAACCTTGTTGGGTATATTCGGCCGCAGTCGCCATCGCGATTTGAGGAATGCCTGCATTGGCATAAATACGAGACGCCGGAATCGTAGTCCCCGAATTGAAATGACCCAACATCCCTTTAATGCCCTGATCGACAAGCTTTTGCGCTACGGTAGTACCCGTGCGGGGATCTGCCTGATCATCTGCCGTATTCAGCACGATCCGAATCGGCTTACCCGCAATTGTAGGTTTAGCTGCATTGAAATCTTCTACCGCAAGTATGATGCCATTTTGGAAATCTTGGCCGTAATGTGCTTGCGCCCCCGTCAGCGGTGCCGCACACCCAATTTTTACCTCCTCGGCGGACTGTGCCAAAGCCATCATGCCGGTGCCCATAAACGACCCTGCTAGCATTATGCGGATTACTTGCTTAATCATACTTTCCATTAATCTCTCGTGTGTTTTGATTGGTCAAATATGCCACCACCCATGCATTTAGTACGCAGCGCTTTAACCAAGCCACTGGCAAGCGTACGCGCCGCAACGCTTTGCTCAGCCGTTAAATGGGCAGCATCAATCAGAGGGCTAATGGCATCAGCTTCTGGGCGCCGGTAGGCAGCTGTAATGGCTGCGCGCAGTGACGATTGAGGTTGCTTGAGAGGTATCAGCATCTTTTTTTGTTGCTTGAATGAGAAGCAAAGTTAGGCCAGTTTAATTAACCCCTCTAGCCTAGTAAAGAGAAACTTGCTTTTCCTGACTAAAATGAACTGATTAACCAATAACAAGAAACTACAAACGATCAATCATAAGCGCGCAGCGATGTTCAATCAGCTAACAATTCGTTCAAAAGCCGTTTAGTCATTGTTATCACTCTCTAAGCTAGGATGCATAGTCAAAGTCAGCTCACTACCTAAAGCCTGGATGACCTGTAATACTCCCTTAAGCTGGATCGTCGGCTTGCCCGCCTCCAGTTCGACCAGAAAACGCACCCCGACATTGGCGACTAACGCCATTGTGGTTGCGTTAATTTAAGTTGTTTGCGGGCATGGCGTAGCGCCGCGCCCAAGTCTACCGAGGTATGAATAATAGCCATAATACTTTCCTGTTCGGGAAATTATTTGCCAAAATCTCAATCAATGCAACAAAATTTCCCGCTCAGGAAACCATCCTGAACTCATTTAGATATCAAGCGGATCTACTTCGAGCGACCAGCGCACAAGCCCTTTGACTTTGAGCGTACGCAAATGAGGTTGCCATAAATGGAGCGCGTTTTGCAACGCGATGCGCGATGGGCTCTCAAGCAGCAATTGGGCCCGATGTACATGCATGACTTTAACTACGGCCATGGGTACGGGATCATAACAGGTTACCCGTTCAGCGCCAGACAAACCATGCAACAATTCTATGCCCTGCATCAGAAAAGCCTGTGCGGCTTCTAAGGTACGGGCCTCAGCACGGAGTAGCGCTTGGTAAACAAAGGGCGGCAAACGCGCCTGCCGCCGCTCTGCCAGGGTCGTCTCAGCAAAACCCGCATAGTCATGCCGGGCCAGCGCTGCATACAGAGGATGCTGCGGGTAACGCGTTTGCAACAGGACCTCACCTTGACCGGTGCGACCTGACCGTCCGCTGACTTGCATTAACTGGGCAAAGAGCCGCTCGCTCGCTCGAAAATCATGCGAAAACAGCGCAGCATCCGTATTCAATACGCCCACCAGCGTCACCCGCTTGAAATCATGACCTTTTGCGATCATTTGCGTGCCAACTAGAATATCTGCCTCACCTGCATGTACCTCTGCGAATAACGCCTGCGCACTCCCTTTGCGGCGCGTACTATCCGCATCAATGCGTAAAATCCGAGCTGTCGGCAAAATCGCGGCGAGAGCCTCTTCAATTTTTTGCGTGCCTCGCCCAAGCGGAGCTAAATCAAGATTGCCACAGTCCGGGCAAGCACGCATGATAGGGGCTTGCCAACCGCAATGGTGACAGCGCAATTTCCGTTCAAGCTTATGCAGCACAGTATAAGCACTACAGCGCACGCAACCGGCGACCCAGCCGCATGCATCGCACGCAAGTACCGGCGCATAGCCACGCCGGTTTAAAAAGATCAGACTTTGCTCGCCCCGTACTAAGCGTTCCTGCAGCGCCTTAACCAGAGAGGATGACAGCCCTGAGTTTGGGGCATGAGTCGTGTGACTGTGACCGCCCATATCGATCAAGCGCACCGTTGGCAGCACTGCCTCGGTATGCGCGCGCTGCGTCAATGTTAGCCGGGTATAGCGGCCCTGTGCAACTTGCTGCCAGCTTTCAAGCGACGGTGTCGCCGAGCCCAGCACAATTGGAATATTCAGTTGTTTCGCACGCCAAACGGCCAAATCACGCGCAGAATAACGCAACCCTTCTTGCTGTTTATAAGCAGCTTCATGCTCTTCATCCACGACAATCAACGCCAACCTTGGCAATGACGCTAACACAGCTAGCCGGGTCCCCAACACGATACGCGCCTGCCCTGTATGTGCGGCCAGCCAATGCCGCGCACGCGCACCTTCGGCTAAACCACTGTGCAAAGTGACAATAGCTTGCGCTGGCCAGGCCGAAAAGCGCGCCCGGAAGGTCTTTTCAAATTGGGGCGTTAGATTAATCTCAGGCACCAACATCAGCACCTGAGCCAAAGGGTCACGCGCCAACAAACCGGCCACCATTTGCAAGTAGACTTCCGTCTTACCGCTACCCGTTATCCCATATAGTAAAAAAGGAGAAAAACCCCGCGCTGAATTTAGCGCGCGCAACACCTCCGTTTGCTCAGGGGTTAGAGTCCGCGCCACAATGAGCGGTGCTTGGGTATCCGCCATGCTGGGGAGAGCGGCCGGCGCGCCCTCCTTAGGTTCACCGCTTAACAGTACGGGAGAAGCCGGGATCAACAGCCGCTGCCAACGTTTTGCATTGCGTAGCGCTGGCGGCAGCGATGGTAAGGCGACTTCACCTAGTGAGCGTTGGTAATAATCAGCGGCAAAGGCCAACAATGCCAACCATTGAGTTGCCAACGGCGGACAATCAGCCCAAATAGCCTCGAGCGTACGTAAGCGTTCAGTGGGTATGTCACTATGTTCGACCACCTCACACACTAATCCGACTAAGGACCGCCTACCAAACGGTACCGACACCAACTGCCCGGGTTGCGGCGCCGGTAAAATAGTGCAAAGGTAATCAAACAGCGTTGGGATAGGTTGGTCTAAGGCGACACGAACAATTAAGCGACTCATTACAGGCGTTTGCACGCAATCTCCAAAACGACGCGTTTGATATACGAAATCAACAGATCAAATTTAAAGTAATGCATACGATAAACAGCTAACTACCGGATTTCTAGGCTTTTTTTGAGCTTTCCACAAATCCTGTGGATAACTTTGTTGAAAACTCGCTCTTTAGCTGCTGAAAAGGCCAAGACAAAGGCTTTACCTTAGTTTGCCCAGTTTCAAAGCAATTTTCACAAATCCTTATTAATCAACCACTTAGAAAAATACAACGGTACTCTTTTGCCATTTATAAAAAATTTGACCCGCCTCTTGCAATAGGCCGGCTAATTGTGTATAAGTCGCTCACTTAGCCAATCAGCCTATCCCCTGATAGAATCTATCTAGGAACCAACGGAGTACTGATTCAAACTTAGGCTCAGCGCCTACTATACGCGCAATGAGCGGCTATACGCATGAACTTCATCGACCATTTCAGCCACATGCTCAGGAGGCGTTAAAGGCAAGATACCATGGCCAAGGTTAAAAATATGGCCGGCTTGATCGCCATAACTATCCAGGATTGAACGCACTTCGGCGCGAATAGCCGCCGGCGAGGCAAATAGCACCGTTGGATCAAGGTTGCCCTGTAAGGCCACACGGTGGCCAACACGCTCACGGGCGCGGGCCAGATTCACCGTCCAATCAAGACCAACCGCCTGCGCACCAATAGCCGCAATTGCCTCTAGCCATTGGCCACCACCCTTAGTAAACACAATCACCGGTACTTGCTCACCATTATGTTCACGCTTTAAGTTTTGGATAACGGCTTTAGTATAGGCCAGAGAAAACTGCTGAAATTTACCATCAGCCAACGCTCCGCCCCAGGTATCAAAGATCATCACAGCTTGCGCACCCGCATCGATTTGCGCATTGAGATACGCCGCGACTGCCTGCGCATTAATCTCAAGTATGCGGTGCAACCAAGCCGGGTGCTGATAGAGCATCGCTTTAACCAGACGAAAATTGTCAGAGCCGCCGCCTTCGACCATGTAACAAGCAAGCGTCCACGGACTACCAGAAAAACCTATCAGCGGTACGCGCTGCTGGCCATTGGCGTTGGTCAGCGCGCGCCGGATCTGGGTAACGGCATCGGTCACATAAGACAGGGTCGAATCAATTGCGGGTACCGCCAGCCGTGCGATATCAGCTTCGGTCCGCAGCGGACGGGCAAAACGCGGGCCTTCGCCGGTTTCAAAGCTTAGACCAAGCCCCATCGCATCGGGAATAGTCAAAATATCCGAAAAAAGAATCGCCGCATCAAGCGGGTAACGCTCTAGTGGCTGCAATGTCACTTCAGTAGCATAGTCAGGATTTTTCGCCAGTGCCAGAAAACTGCCAGCGCGGGCGCGTATGCGGTTGTATTCAGGCAGATAACGACCTGCCTGGCGCATTAACCAAACCGGCGTATGGTCGGTGGGCTCGCGTTTAAGCGCACGTAAGAACGTATCGTTTAATACAGACTGCAACATTTTATTACTCCTAAAACCGCTTAAATCCACCAGAATGCCACTAACGGTTTCAGCACAGAGGTGCAGTAACGGTTGGTCCTCACGCTAACCCCGTAGCGTGTGGCTTCAGCGGGCCTCTTAGGCCGGCTTTTTTATTCTAGTTAATGCTGGTTGCCAACCATCTGTCGTGGCTGTACCCAGGCATCAAACTCAGCCTCGCTGACATGGCCAAGAGCCAGCGCCGCGACTTTCAAAGTGCTGCCTTCACGGTGGGCTTTTTTCGCGATTTGTGCGGCTTTGTCATAGCCGATATGTGGGTTTAGCGCGGTAACCAACATCAAGGATTCGTTTAACAACGCATCAATACGGTCACGATTTGGTTCAATGCCAATGGCACAGTGGTCGTTAAAGCTTTGCGCGCCATCTGCGAGTAACCGAATCGATTGCAACACGTTATGCGCAATCATGGGCCTGAATACATTCAATTCAAAATTACCGCTCGCGCCACCGAAGTTAACTGCCACGTCATTGCCAAATACTTGACAGCACAACATGGTCACGGCTTCTGCCTGGGTTGGGTTAACTTTGCCTGGCATGATTGAGCTGCCCGGCTCATTTTCTGGAATCAACAATTCACCCAAGCCACAACGCGGCCCACTCGCTAGCCAACGGATATCATTGGTGATTTTCATCAAACCGGCAGCCACGGTCTTCAGCGCGCCATGCGCATGCACCAGTGCATCAGCCGCCGCCATGACTTCAAATTTATTGGGTGCGCTGACAAAGGGAAGGCCGGTAAGCGAGCTAATTTCTGCGGCAACTTTATCGGCAAAAGCTGGGTGCGCATTGAGGCCAGTGCCAACGGCGGTACCGCCCAAAGCAAGTTCATACAAATGCGGCAGAGCCGCCGCCAAATGACGCATTCCCTGCTCAAGCTGTGCCACATAACCAGAGAATTCTTGACCAAGCGTAAGCGGCGTCGCATCTTGTAAGTGGGTGCGTCCGATTTTAACGATATCCGTAAAAGCCTGCGCCTTCGCCGCCAAGGTATCGCGCAGCGTTTTTAAGGCCGGCAATAATGTATTCGCAATCCCATCCGCCGCCGCAACATGCATCGCGGTTGGGAAGACATCATTGGACGATTGTCCTCGATTGACATCATCATTCGGATGGATCTTACGCGCCTCTCCGCGTTCGCCGCCCGTTAATTCACTCGCACGGTTCGCAATCACCTCATTCAGATTCATATTCGTCTGAGTACCCGACCCCGTTTGCCAGACCACCAACGGAAATTCATCAGGGTGCAGGCCAGCGATGATTTCGTCAGCAGCCTGCACAATGGCATTCGTCTTATCAGCAGGTAATAGCTCAAGCGCATGATTCACGGTGGCGGCTGCGCGTTTAACCTGGGCGAGCGCTCGAATCAATTCAGGCGCTTGTCTTTCATTTGAGATTTTGAAATTGTGCCGTGAGCGTTGCGTCTGTGCGCCCCATAAGCGGGCATCAGGTACAGCAATGTCACCAAATGTGTCACGTTCAATGCGAGTTTTTTCTTTCATGTGCGGATGTCTGGACGGCTAAGAAGAACAAGCCGAACATTATATACCGACTCAAAAGGCTGCAAACTTATTCAAAAGAGTTTATTGAGCGTGACAGCAGCACTCATTACGCCAATCATAATGAATGTCAGTCTAATGGTTAGAGTGAGTCCAAGTTTATCGAGCTTAGCGTCAAAACGCTCTTCCATCGTATGCATATCTTTACGTAACGCCTCATGCTTGGCATCCATGTCCTTACGTAACATCTCATGCTTAGCATCCATGTCCTTGCGGAGCATCTCATGTTTGCCATCCATGTCGTTACGCAAGATACCAATTTCTCGCTGCAGATCTTCTTTAGTTGCCAACTGCTGCAAATTGCTTTCAAAAATCTCGGCCAAGACTTCAGCCTCTGCCTCAGCGTGCGCAACCGGAACGCCAGCACCTTGGAGGCGTTTAACGAATTTCAGCGTATCAAAAGCGACAAGAGTCATAGCAACCTTCCTTAGTTCTCTTATATCTCTCAAATCTAGTGTATGTGACATTTTTCAACTCATATAAGATTTGCTGTCACTAATATAAAGAGACAGCGAATTTAACTCGTTGATTCAATATTAAACCAAAATAGGGAGATGTGCAAACTAACTTCGGTTCCGCCGTAATCGCTGAATAGCTGCCAACTGAGCTGCTGCATAAGCCAACTCCGCTTGGGCCGTCGCATATTCAACGTTTGAACCCGTATTTTGTAAGGCCTCTTCAGCCTCGCGGCGCGCTTGCTCAGCTTTTGCTTGATCAA
Organism: Mycoavidus cysteinexigens; assembly: GCA_031963205.1. GTDB lineage: Bacteria > Pseudomonadota > Gammaproteobacteria > Burkholderiales > Burkholderiaceae > Mycoavidus > Mycoavidus cysteinexigens_C. Next base: position 16,548 of record JASSUB010000016.1, on the reverse strand, counting down.
GGTCTTGGCCGCGAATGGCGGTATCAGCTAACACCGTCACCACGCCCGGTTGAACTTCAAGTATGCCGCCAGCGACAAAGATAAACTCTTCAGCGCCGCCCTCCAACTCAATCCGCACAGCACCAGGGCGAATCCGAGTCAATAATGGTACATGGCCAGGCAAAATACCCAACTCACCTTCTTCGCCCGGAAGCGCAACAAATTGCGCCTGCCCCGAGAAGATTTGCTCCTCGGCGCTGACGACGTCTACTTTGATGGTTGCCATATAAATTCCTGCGTGAAGCCCGCTTTACTGGATTGTCTTCGCTTTTTCAAACGCTTCGTCAATCGTGCCAACCATATAAAATGCTTGCTCAGGCAAGTGGTCACATTCACCATCGGCAATCATCTTGAAGCCACGAATCGTTTCGGCGAGTGGCACATATTTACCTGGCGCACCGGTAAAGACTTCCGCCACATGGAACGGTTGCGATAAGAAGCGCTGCATTTTACGCGCGCGAGAAACGGCTAACTTATCTTCTGGTGCAAGCTCATCCATGCCAAGGATCGCGATGATGTCGCGTAGTTCTTTATAGCGCTGCAAAATCGCTTGCACGCGGCGGGTGATCGTATAGTGCTCTTCACCAATCACGTTTGGATCAATCTGACGTGAGGTTGAATCGAGTGGATCGACTGCCGGGTAAATACCCAATGAAGCGATGTCGCGGGATAACACAACCGTCGCATCCAGGTGACCGAAGGTCGTAGCCGGCGAAGGATCGGTCAAGTCATCGGCGGGCACATACACTGCCTGCACCGAGGTAATCGAGCCTTTCTTGGTTGAGGTAATACGCTCCTGGAGGCGGCCCATTTCTTCGGCCAGGGTTGGCTGATAACCCACGGCGGATGGCATCCGGCCAAGTAAAGCGGAGACCTCAGTACCCGCTAACGTGAAGCGGTAAATATTGTCGACGAAGAACAGGACATCACGCCCCTCATCACGGAAGTGCTCGGCCATGGTCAAACCCGTTAAGGCTACACGCAAGCGATTGCCTGGCGGCTCGTTCATCTGGCCGTAAACTAACGCAACCTTGTCAAGCACGTTGGAGTCTTTCATCTCGTGGTAAAAGTCATTACCTTCACGAGTCCGCTCGCCAACCCCGGCAAAGACGGAATAACCACCATGCTCTTTCGCAATATTGTTAATCAACTCCATCATATTAACCGTCTTGCCGACCCCAGCGCCACCAAATAGTCCGACCTTACCGCCCTTGGCAAATGGGCAGATCAAATCGATCACTTTAATGCCGGTTTCAAGCAATTCAGTGGACGGAGAGAGTTCGTCAAACTTAGGGGCTTTTTGATGGATTGAACGCTGATGCTCGCTAGCAATTGGACCCGCCTCATCGATCGGCCGGCCCAACACGTCCATAATGCGGCCCAAGGTTGGTTTACCGACCGGTACTTGAATCGAGTTACCGGTATTTTTAACTGCCAGACCGCGACGCAAACCTTCAGATGAGCCTAGGCAGATCGTGCGCACGACGCCATCACCAAGCTGTTGCTGCACCTCAAGAATGAGTTCGGAGCCTTCTAGCATCAGTGCATCATAAATTTTAGGCATCTGTGCGCGCGGAAATTCGACATCAATCACCGCACCGATGCACTGTACGATTTTGCCTTCTGCCATCGTGGTACTCATCAATTTTCCTTTAGCTATCTTTAAAGATTTTAGAATGGGTTGCTATGCCCATCAGATCATGTTTTGGGCCATCACAAAGACCGTTAAACCGCTGCCGCACCACTTACAATTTCGGACAATTCCTTGGTAATGGCGGCTTGGCGGCTTTTGTTGTAGACCAACTGCAAATCGTTGATCACCGTCTTAGCATTATCCGAGGCGGCTTTCATCGCAACCATACGGGCCGACTGTTCAGACGCCATATTTTCCGCTACGGCTTGATAAACAAGCGTCTCGACATAACGTAGCAGCAATTCATCGACCACCGCTTGCGCGTCTGGCTCGTACAGGTAGTCCCATGCATGAGGCTGACTAGCCTGCCCAACATGCGGCGCCGTAAGCGGCGTCATCGTATGCTCACTACGCTGGCTAAATCGTTCACTGGCCAACGGCAATAACTGCTCGATCACCGGCTCTTGTTTCATTGTATTAACGAAACGAGTGTAGGCTAGGTATACTGCATTAAGCTTGCCTTGGGCATAAGCGTCAAGCTGTACTTTAACCGCGCCAATTAATTTTTCCAGGTGTGGAGTGTCACCCAACTGCACCACATGCGAGGTTACTTTGACGCCCATACGGCTCAAAAAACCAAAGCCCTTGCCACCAATTGCAGTTGCTTCGATCCCCAAACCTTGCGCTTCAAGCGTTTTAAACTTTGCCACCGCGGCCCGCAAAATATTTGTATTCAGACCACCGCACAACCCTTTATCGGTTGTCACCAGAATGATGCCGGCTTGCTTGGCAGCTTGATTTTGCGTGATGAATGGGTGCTTGTATTCGAGACTCGCCTGACTCATATGAGCCGCAATCTCTCGTACTTTTTCAGCATAGGGACGGGCCGCGCGCATACGCTCTTGCGCCCGGCGCATCTTTGAGGCCGCCACCATTTCCATCGCTTTGGTGATCTTACTCGTGTTTTGGACACTTTTGATCTGGCCGCGAATTTCTTTCATGCCTGCCATTCATCACTCCTGATTTTGCTTTGAAAGCCAGCCCTTGCGTGCGTCCAGCCTTCTATGCTCCGCATTTTGCGCATCAGAGACCTCAAGCGATTGACCGTTTAAAATCTTTAAGCACTGCGTGTAGCGCAGTTTCATCACTTGCCGAGAGTTCTTTTTTCTGCTCAATCCGCTGCACCAAATCAGCATGGCTGATTTTGAGGTGTTCGCGCAAGCTTTTTTCAAAGCTAGCGACTACGTTGACTTCAACTTCGTCAAGATAGCCATGATTTGCAGCGAAGAGCGCAACCGCCAACTCCCAAACTTGTAATGGATTATATTGTGGCTGTTTAAGCAACTCCGTCACCCGACGGCCACGCTCAAGCTGTTTGCGCGTAGCTTCATCTAAATCAGACGCAAATTGCGCAAACGCCGCCAACTCACGATATTGTGCGAGGTCGGTTCGAATACCGCCTGACAATTTTTTAATGATCTTCGTTTGTGCCGCCCCGCCAACACGTGAGACCGAAACCCCCGCATTAATCGCCGGCCGAATGCCCGCATTAAAGAGATCGGTCTCCAAAAAGATCTGACCATCAGTAATCGAGATCACATTGGTTGGCACAAAAGCGGTGACGTCACCCGCCTGGGTCTCAATCACTGGCAGCGCCGTTAGTGAACCACTTTTACCTATTACTTTGCCTTCGGTAAATTTCTCAACGTAGGCTTCACTCACCCTTGCCGCCCGCTCAAGCAAGCGCGAATGTAAATAAAATACATCACCAGGGTAGGCTTCACGGCCTGGTGGCCGGCGCAATAGCAGCGAAATTTGACGGTACGCCCAGGCTTGCTTCGTTAAATCATCGTAAATAATCAATGCATCTTGGCCACGGTCACGGAAATATTCTCCCATCGTGCAACCTGCATAAGGCGCGATATATTGCATCGCAGCCGAATCTGAAGCTGCAGCACTGACCACGATGGTATATTCAAGCGCACCATGCTCTTCAAGCTTGCGTACCACATTCATCACCGACGCTGCTTTTTGACCAATCGCAACGTAAATGCAAGTCAGATTTTTACCTTTCTGATTAATAATGGTGTCGATTGCGACTGCAGTTTTACCTGTTTGGCGATCACCAATAATCAATTCGCGCTGGCCACGGCCAATCGGTACCATTGCATCAATTGATTTCAGCCCTGTTTGCACAGGTTCAGAAACAGATTTACGCCAAATCACGCCTGGCGCAATCTTTTCAATTGCATCGGTTTCTTTGGCATTAATTGGGCCTTTGCCGTCAATTGGCTGACCCAACGCATCTACTACGCGGCCAATCAACTCTGGCCCAACAGGCACTTCAAGAACGCGGCCCGTACACTTGACGATATCGCCTTCAGAAATATGCGTGTACTCGCCCAAGATAACCGCGCCCACTGAGTCACGCTCAAGATTTAACGCAAGGCCAAAAGTCTGCCCAGGAAATTCAAGCATTTCGCCTTGCATCACATCAGAAAGTCCATGAATGCGACAGATCCCGTCCATTACGGATAAGACGGTTCCCTGATTGCGAAGCTCAGTGCCAGCTGTAAGACCTTGAATCCGTGTCTTAATAAGTTCACTCACTTCCGCAGGGTTAAGCTGCATATTTTGCTCCTAATCATTCAATTCTGTGAAAGCCATCTGCTATGCTGTGAGCGCTGAACGCATCTGCGCTAACCGTGTGCGCACTGACGTATCATGCACTTTATCGCCAACCGTGACGCAAATCCCGCCAATCAGAGTCGGGTCTATTGTCACATGCGGCTTGAGCTTACAGCCAAATTTGCGCTCTAGCGCGACCAGCAAGGTTGACAACGCTTCACCCTCAAGCTCAAAAGCACTGGTAATCAGCGCGTCTGCAGCACCTTCGCTGGCGTTTTTCAGTGCATCAAACTGTGCCGCGATTTCATTTAAAACATGAAGCCGGTGCATATCAGTGAGTATTTGCACAAGGTTGTTAAGCTGCTCGGCTGGTTCAGCCGCAGCAGGCAAAGTCACCCCCGACAGCAGCAATTCGTAAATTTGCGCACGCTCTATCTTAGGGTTAGTGACCACGGCATGCACTTCAGGCAAACTAGCGATATGCGCCAATTGCTGCAACCAGCCAGACCAAGCGGCAAGATCACTGCCTTGCGCTACTTGAAAAAGCGCTTCAGCATAAGGGCGAGCGAGTGTAGCGAGTTCCGCCATAGTTAAAGCTCGGTTTTGAGTTGCTGCAACAATGCAGCATGTGCTTTACTGTCAATTTCGCGCCGTAAAATTTGTTCGGCGCCCTTAACTGCGAGCTCAGCAACCTCATTGCGCAATGCTTGCCGGGCAGCCACAAACTGCTGCTCAGCTTGCGCCTGGGCTTGCGTAACAATGCGCGCCGCCTCACTTTGCGCATTACGCTTGATTTCCTCAGCGGCCGCCTGGGCCCGCTTTTCGGCTTCAGCAACACGTTGTTGACCTTGCTCGCGCGCTTGCACAAGGGTCTGCTCAACTTGCTTATTCACCACAGCCAACTCAGCTTTGCCCTTTTCCGCCGCGGCTAAGCCGTCGGCGATTTTCTGAGTGCGCTCATCCAGTGCATTGATCAACGGAGGCCACACGAATTTCATCGTAACCCATGCGAGGATCAAAAACACCACCGCTTGCGCAACGAGGGTTGCGTTAATATTCACGATGTGCCCTTATTCTGAAAATACACTGGGTTCTTTAGCTTGCCAATGGCGCAAGCAATGGATTAGCAAAAGCAAACAACATTGCAACCCCAACGCCAATCAGAAAGGCCGCATCGATCAAACCCGCGAGCAAAAACATTTTAGTTTGCAGTGGGTTCATCAATTCTGGCTGACGTGCGCAAGCCTCGATATATTTACCACCCATCAACGCAATACCAATACATGCGCCAATTGCGCCTAGACCAATAATAATGCCGATCCCTATCGCAGTCAGTCCTTGGATATTGGAGATAAAAGCTTGCATGACAACTCCTTGATTTAAAATTTAAAACAAAAATTAATGACTATCGTGTGCTTGACCTAGATACACCAGCGTCAGCATCATAAAAATAAATGCCTGCAACAACACAACTAAGATATGGAATATTGCCCACAAACTGCCAGCTAGCACATGACCAGCAAAACCAAAAATGGAGGCATCTAAACTGAAACTCCACAAACTGCCCAGCAGGGCAATCAACAAGAACAACAACTCTCCAGCATACATATTGCCAAAGAGCCGCATACCCAGCGAAATAGTCTTAGCAAGGTATTCGATAACATTGAGCAATAAGTTAAAAGGCCATAGCGCCGGGTGCTTACCGAAAGGCGCCGACAGCAGTTCATGTATAAAGCCACCCACACCTTTTATTTTAACGCTGTAATACAACATTAAAAGCAATACCCCTAAGGCGATCCCTAAGGTCGCATTTAGATCAGCGGTTGGGACAATACGGTGATTAGGAATCACGCTGGCTAAGCCAAGCCAGCCAATTATTTTCGCCGGCAAATCAACGGGCAGCAAATCTAGCGCATTCATCAGCGCGACCCAAAGAAATACCGTTAAGGCCAGTGGCGCAATAAAGCGGCGGCTACCATGAATCATTGATTTCGATTGACTTTCGACCATCTCAACCAGGAGCTCAATCGCACACTGAAAGCGGGATGGCACACCACTGGTTGCACGCCGCGCGGCAAAATAAAGCACGCCAATCGTAACCAACCCCATTAGCACCGACCAAAATAGGGTATCTATATGCCATACTGAAAAATCCACAATTGAAGTTTGTGGCTTATTCGAAAAATTCTGCAGATGGTGCCCAATGTACCCAGAGGGGTTTAGGGTATGAGTTGCTGTATCGGCCGTCATATCTCAAATTTACGTTTTTAACTCAATTCAACAAAATTCTCTGTGCGATTATCCGCATGTGCATTATCTTCACCGCAAAATCAGCGCACCCCAATATACTTTGAGCACGACAATGTAAGTCACCAGTAAAGCCAGCCAATTTATCGCCGGAAGACAAACCCCTGCCGCGACAAACATCGCAATCGTCAGGCCAATCTTCATTACCTCGCCCACCACCCAACTTGCCGCCGATACTCGTGTACTTAAGCGCAAGGCAAACAAAGCAGCGGGTATCCAACCGATGGCGCCACCGGTTAAAGCAGATAGCACGGCATTACCTGGTTTACTAGCAAACGCTCCAAATAGCACGGCCATCGTAACAGACAACGCTATTTGCGCCTGCACAACTTTGAATGGAGTGATCCGCATTGAGCGCTTCATTTAAACCGCTAAGCGGTAGAACCAGAGGATCCTCATCTGTTTGCCACTTTTACAAGGCTGGCATAAGCGAGATCGTGCGCTATAAACAAACAGCGCGGGCAATTGTAAGCGATTCTGTGTCAGAGCTCAAGTTTTTGTAGCGATCTGCAGGACCAAAGTAGCGATCTATCCTCTCAAAAATTTTTTAATTAAAATGTGAATTTGTATGGCCGGTTTCAGTTGAATACGAAAATTCGTTTGCCATTTCATAATGGGGTGCGGCTTCTGACAGCATAAAACCGCATAACATTTCTACAAGACGTCTACAAACTTAAGGGGTTTAAATGGCAAAAATGAGTGAATCGATACCAATTTACGCAATCAAAATCACCTTGAAAAATATCAAGCCGGTGATTTGGCGTCGCTTACATGTCCCATCGAATATCACCCTTGCAAAACTGCACGACGTGATTCAAATCGCTATGGGATGGATGGACTCGCACTTACATGAATTCGTCATCAACGACGAACGCTATGGTAGTGCTGGCATGTTCGAAGAGTGGGACGATGAACCCATAGATGGAGAGAGCGTGCGCCTAAATCAAGTCGCAGCTCCTCGTTCGCGCTTTATCTATCAGTATGATTTTGGTGATAATTGGCAGCACGAAATCAAGATAGAGAAAGTTGTCACTCCAGCAGCAGGGATAAAACCGCCGTACTGCGTGGCTGGCGAAAGGGCATGCCCACCAGAAGATTGCGGTGGTGTCTGGGGCTATGCGGAGATGCTGGAAACCTTAGCTGGACCCCCTTGCGAAGAACGGTCCGAATTACTCGAATGGCTCGACGATGAATTTGATCCAGAGCAGTTTGATCTTCATCAGATCAATCAACATCTCAAACATCTATAGAAGTGGATCCAGCTGAACACGTAGGCGCTCAATAATGCCTTCAAGCGCATCAAGGCCGCCGAAGTCAATGGTTAATTGACCTTGGCCTTTGCGCTTTAATTTAATTTTGACGGTTGCCGCTAACGCATCAGAGAGTTCTTCTTCAAGCCGCATAAGATCTTGCCCTTTTTCATGCGCCCGTTTAGGTGACGCTAGGGTCGATTTTAGCGAGGCCGTTACCAGTTTTTCAGCCTCACGCACAGACAGCCGTCGATTAACGATCTGGTTAGCAAGTGTAATCTGCGCAGCAGCATCCACGGCCAGCAGCGCTCGTGCATGCCCCATATCCAGATCTCCAGCAACCAGCATAACTTGCACTGGCTGCGCTAAATTAAGTAAGCGCAATAAATTTGACACGGCGCTACGCGAGCGGCCAACCGCTTGCGCCGCGTGTTCATGGGTAAAATCAAATTCATTTAATAAGCGTTGAATCCCTTGCGCTTCTTCTAGCGGATTTAGATCTTCACGCTGGATATTTTCAATCAAGGCCATCGCTGCCGCAGCTTGGTCAGCGACATCCCTAACCAGGACCGGCACTTCACTCAGCCCGGCCAAGCCTGCTGCCCGAAAGCGCCGCTCACCCGCAATGATTTCATAGTTATCGCTGTTGGTGAGCGGACGTACTAAAAGCGGCTGGATTAAACCCTGGGCACGAATACTGGCGGCAAGCTCTTGCAATGCACTTTCGTCCATTCTAGTACGCGGCTGATATTTACCGGGCTGCAATTGCGCGAGTCGTAATATGCTTGGACGGCCTTCTTGAGACGCGCTCTCAAGCGCATGAACTCCCGCGCCTAACAAGCTGTCAAGTCCGCGCCCCAAACCCTTTTTTCTGCTTACTGCATTCATTTTGCTCTCTTTCGTTTCTATTTTGCTCGAATACGCTTAATCATCTCGACGCCAAATTGCATATAAGCTTGTGCGCCTCGGGAATTTCGATCAAAAACCACGCCAGGCATGCCATGACTAGGCGCTTCTGCTAGCCGCACATTGCGCGGAATAATCGCCTTAAACACTTTATCGCCAAAATGCTGCTCGAGTTGCTCAGATACTTGTTGTTGTAACGTAATCCGTGAATCGAACATGACCCGTAATAAACCAATAATTTGCAGTTCACGGTTGAGATTGGCATGCACCCGCTTAATCGTGTCGAGTAAATCAGAAAGACCCTCAAGCGCAAAATACTCACATTGCATTGGAATAATTACGCCATTAGCGCAACATAAGCCATTGAGCGTAAGTAATGATAATGCGGGTGGACAATCGATTAAGATGAAATCATATTCCGCACTAACGGTAGCAATCGCATTTTTAAGTTGTCGCTCTCTTTGAGGACGGCTAACCAACTCAATTTCAGCACCAGCGAGTTCACGGTTAGCAGGTAGCACATCATAGCCTGCTACTGATTTTACGCGTACCTCGGCAAATGCTATGCCATCCACTAAAACATCATACAGCGTATGTTCGCACTGGGTCTTGTCAATACCACTACCCATCGTTGCATTGCCCTGCGGATCAAGGTCAACTAACAAGACGCGCTGCTTATGCGCAGCTAGACTCGCAGCAAGATTAACCGTAGTGGTGGTTTTACCAACCCCACCTTTCTGGTTTGCAACGCAAAAGATTTTAACCATTATCTAGCCTTTTATTTCAAGCGCCAAGCTTGATTTGAACAAGATGCCGTTTCGCATCAAGGAACGGAACCGTAAGCTCAATCATATTGACGACCTTCGCATCAGCCGGTAAGGCCTCTATTTCTGTTGCCGGCTGAGTGCCTTTCATGGCCCAGATTGAACCGCCCGGAGCGAGTAAATGCCGAGCCAGTGAGACAAAATCCGCTAATTTAGCAAAAGCCCGGGAAAGAATGATATCAAACGGCTGCTCAACCTCAACGCCTGGCTGCAATGACTCAACCCGGCCGGTTACAACGGCAACATTTGGCAGGGAGAGCGTTACTTTGGCTTGCTGCAAGAAAGCCGTTTTCTTGTGAACAATATCATTCAACGTCACCTGCCAAGCGGGTTGCGCCAGCGCCAAGACAATCCCTGGCAAACCACCACCAGAGCCAACATCAAGCAAATTTGATGGGGTACACCGGCTAAGGTGGGGCAGAATGGCTAAGGAATCCAATAAATGCTGGACTAACATCTGATACGGTTCCCGAATCGCGGTTAGATTATAGACCCGGTTCCACTTCGTCAGTAATTCAAGATAAGCCAGCAAACGCGTTTGCTGGTCGTCACTCAGTACAACACCTGCAGCCATTGCGCCTTCATTAAGCGTATTGGCAAGCAACCGTGAATTTATTTGCATATTGTTTTTAAATAAAGCGAAATCAATTGAACCCTATAGCTCAATGTATCAAGCCTTTGATGGTTGGTTATCATTCATTTCCGCGGAATTTAACTGGATATTTTGATTAAATTTCTTTTTCAAATGAACCATCAACAGTGAAATCGCGGCAGGCGTCACGCCGGAAATTCGTGAAGCTTGTCCTAAGGTTTCCGGTTGATATTGATTTAATTTTTGGCACACTTCAACCGACAAACCACTCACCTTAGTGTAATCAAACTTATTGGGTAGGCTGGTATTTTCATGTGCCTCATTCCGTTCAATCTCGTTCGCCTGACGCTCAATATACCCCTCGTATTTAAGACTAATTTCTACCTGCTCTTGGATTTGTTGCCTTAGGTACTCGTCATCCGCAAGCGCTTCCGCAGGGGCATAAACACTATTTTGCATAGCCATAAGCGCCGTATAACTAATACCTGGGCGCCGTAGCAGATCGGCAAGGCTATATTCGTACTCAATAGGCTTACCTAATAGTGAAGTTGCCTCTTCTGCTGATAGCGTTTTTGGAGTCACACGAATTGTTTTTAGTCTTTTTGTTTCACGTGAAACAGCTTCGCGCTTACGGCTAAAAATTTCCCAACGAACTTTATCAACAACACCTAAATTCCAGCCTATTTCAGTTAAACGCATATCAGCATTGTCTTCTCTCAAACTGAGCCTATATTCAGCTCGGCTAGTAAACATTCTATAAGGCTCACAGACACCACGTGTCACCAAATCATCAATCAATACGCCCAAATAAGCTTGATCGCGGCGTGGCACCCAGGCCGATTTTTCTTGAACTTTAAGCGCTGCATTTATCCCCGCCAAAAGCCCTTGCGCAGCAGCCTCTTCATAGCCAGTTGTGCCATTAATTTGGCCAGCAAAGAAGAGATTTTGAATCGCTTTTGTTTCTAATGATGCTTTTAAGCCACGTGGATCAAAATAATCATATTCAATCGCATAGCCTGGCCGCAAGATATGCGCATGTTCCAGTCCAGACATCGAACGCACAAGTTCTAATTGAACATCAAAAGGCAAACTTGTGGAAATTCCATTTGGGTAAATTTCATGCGTCAACAACCCTTCTGGCTCAAGAAAAATTTGATGCGCAGTTTTATCTGCAAAACGGTGAATTTTATCTTCAATGGATGGACAATAGCGTGGTCCGGTTCCTTCAATCACGCCGGTATACATCGGTGATCGATCTAAGCTTGCCCGAATGATGTCATGCGTGCGCTGATTAGTGTGGGTTATCCAGCAGGGTAATTGAGCAGGGTGTTGACGAGCATGTCCGATAAAAGAAAAAATTGGAGTCGGGTTATCTCCTGGCTGCTCTTGCAGCTTTGAAAAATCAATAGTGCGACCATCAATCCGCGGTGGGGTTCCTGTTTTCAACCGTCCTTGCGCAAGCTTCAATTCTTTAAGACGCGCAGAAAGTTGAACTGCGGCTGGATCGCCTGCGCGACCACCAGAATGGTGATTTAATCCAACATGAATTTTCCCATCTAAGAACGTACCCGCGGTAAGCACGACTGATCGCGCGCTAAAATGGATACCTAACTGGGTTTGAACACCGGTTACTCGATCACCTTGAACGATTAAATCAGTTACAGCTTGCTGAAATAAATGCAAATTAGGCTGAGTTTCTAAACGATGACGGATCGCCTGTTTATATAACACGCGATCGGCTTGAGCCCGAGTCGCTCGCACTGCTGGGCCTTTTGATGAGTTAAGTGTACGAAACTGGATACCCGCCTCATCTGTTGCTAGGGCCATTGCCCCCCCTAACGCATCAATTTCTTTAACCAGATGTCCCTTGCCAATTCCGCCAATTGACGGATTACAACTCATTTGGCCTAAAGTTTCAATATTATGGGTTAACAGCAGTGTATTACAACCCATACGAGCGCTAGCTAAAGCCGCTTCTGTACCAGCGTGGCCACCGCCGACAATAATGACATCGAATTCTGTTGGATAAAGCATTTCATTTCACACGTTGTCGCGTGAACCTTCAAAATTTTTGGTCTTTTATTATAACGGTTAAAGACTTCACATAAATAATGTTTTTTGATGACTGTTTCACGTGAAACAATTTCTACTCTTTGACCTAAACAGTTCATCTTACTTATCCACACAAAGCTGTGGATAAGTAGACTCTAATCCTGAGGAAATGATGTGGGCCCATTCTGGATAACTCCCACTTTTTCAACTTAAGAAAAAAGTTATCCTCTTTATCCACTTCCCCGTACGAGATTTTTACAAGCGCTTATATATCTTCTATCCACTTGATTTCAAAGAAAAAAATCTACTTTTCCACAGAAATCTTGGAGACTTATTGTTACTACTATTTATATATATAAAGCTATTATAAAAACCAGTAAACCTAGACAACTCATCTTCCAACGCTAAATGCTTGTCTTTATTTCAGATGAAAATCTTCCCAAAAGCTGTGGCACAATAAGGGCTCTCCAAATGTATCAAGCCTTCTGTTCACTAAAAAAAGTAAGAGAGCTATTGCCTTTTGATGCATTCGCTTAGCTCGTAGGACAACTAATGTGCATTGCTAGGTATCCGTATCAAGCACTATGCAAGTACGTAGATCCAACCTCTGCAACATTGTTTAACCAAGGAAGTTACTAATGAAATCGGCGTTTTCATATTTGCCTCATTGGCCACTCGTTCCAGATGCAGTGTTTTGGGTAGGACTGACGTTACTAACCGCAGGTTTATGTGGTGAATTGTGCTGGAAAGCATGGCGTCTACCACGCATTACAGGCTATAGCATGATCGGCTTGCTTGCGGGTTCGGCAGGCGTTGGCGTGATTGATAGTGCGCTAGCCAATGATGCGCGATTTTTAATGGACGTGGCGCTTGGCATGCTGCTCTTTGAATTAGGTAGCCGGCTTAGTTTACGATGGATTCGTACGAATCCATGGCTGATTGCAACCAGCCTTGCTGAAGCCACCTTAACCTTCACTACGGTGATGATCGTATTGCAACTGATAGGTGTGCCACTGATGACAACCACAGTGATCGCGTCTATTGCAATTGCAACTTCACCTACAATGGTCATCCAGTTAAAAAATGAACTTAAAAGCGAGGGACAAGTTACTGAAAGATTACTCGCATTGACCGCGCTAAATAGTATGTATGCAGTGGTCCTGCTAGAACTTGTATCAACTTGGATGCACCAAGAATACTATGGCAATCTATTTGCTACGCTAACTGAGCCCTTCTATCTTATCGTAGGCTCACTCGCGATAGCCTATGTGCTTGCGCGTAGCTGTCGGCGAGTTAATTTGCAAGATGAGCATTCGTTTGTGATCTTAATTGGACTCGTACTACTAGCCATTGCAATTACCCACATGCTAGAGCTCTCGACTCTTCTCGCTTTGCTCGCGGCTGGCATTATTCTTAAAAATTTCGATCCGCGTCCACAATTATGGCCAGCACACTTCGGTACCGCAGGCTGGCTTTTAACGGTAGTCCTTTTTGTGATTACGCTGATTTCGTTTCAATGGAACTACGTAGCACTTGGCGGGTTTGCGGCGCTGGCGATGATTGCTGCACGTATCCTGGCAAAGCTGATTGGCGTTTTAACTTTTGCTAAGCCGAGTGGAATTAATGTAAAACAGGGTGTGGCGCTTGGTTTAGCACTCGCGCCGATGTCTGCCTTTGCTTACCTGTTAGTTGAAAATACGTATAATCTCTACCCAGATTTTGATCCACAATTACGCGCAATTATGCTGTGCGCAATTGTCATCTTGCAATTATTCACGCCACTTCTGGTCTATTCGAGCCTATCGTCTATCGGCGAACGAGGACAATAAAAATTATCCGGGACGGCCCTTTTAGAGGGTCGTTCTAAATAGGAGTTAGCTTGACAATGAGTCTTGAACCTTTTAACCCATCTAAGCCGTTTACTTTTGGTATAGAGCTTGAAATTCAACTCGTTAACACACACGATTATGATCTAACTAAAGCAGCCACAGATCTGATGCGACTGGTTAAAGATCAAAAAGTACCAGGTGATATCAAGCTTGAGATCACAGAGAGCATGATCGAACTGGCAACCGGTATTTGCACCAATTACCATCAAGCATTGACCGATTTGGGAGTGCTCCGTGATGTCTTGGTCACGGCCGCTGAAAAATTGAATATTGGCTTATGTGGCGGTGGCACCCATGCATTTCAGCGCTGGCATGACCGGCAGATTTGCGATGAACCACGTTTTCACTATATATCGGAACTGTACGGCTATCTTGCAAAACAATTTACTATATTTGGCCAGCATGTTCACATTGGTTGCCCAGATGCAGATAGCTCGCTTTTTTTGCTTCATTCATTATCACGCTATATCCCGCATTTTATTGCTCTATCGGCATCATCGCCCTTCGTGCAAGGAGCCGATACGGGTTTTCATTCAGCTCGACTCAACTCAGTATTTGCTTTCCCAATGAGTGGCCGCGCACCTTTTGCGCTGACTTGGTCTGATTTTGAAGAATATTACGCAAAGATGATTAGCACCGGCGTGATTCAAAGCATGAAGGATTTTTACTGGGATATCAGACCCAAACCTAACTTTGGCACCGTTGAAGTTCGCGTGATGGATACACCATTATCAGTAGAAAAAGCCGCAGCCATTGCTTGCTATATTCAGGCGCTGGCACGCTACTTATTGCTTGATAGGCCATTAACATTGCATGAAGACGATTATCTAGTGTACAACTTTAATCGATTTGAGGCGTGCCGCTTTGGACTTGCCGGGATGAATGTTAATCCGCAAAGCGGCGAGCGGCGTACGATTGCACAAGATATCATGATGACTCTTGATGTGCTGACACCACACGCACAAGAATTAGAGTGTACAGACGCGCTTGCAGTGGTGCGCAAGCTGGTCCAAGCGCAGACCAATGATGCAACCTGGCTGCGCGACGTATATCGTGAGCAAGGCTCTTTGCATGAAACAGTGCGCCAACAATGTCAGCTTTGGCGTACTTGACATCAGCTGAACGAAGAGAAGTGGCATGATGTTGAAAAGACCTGCTAATCACCTAAACAATTCATTAGTAAAAAGAGGAACGCTTGAATGAGTTTGCGCAAAATTGCCGTACGCCGTTCAGGCGTGCATGGACGAGGGGTGTTTGCTGCGCGGCGATTGGTTGCAAATGAACGTATTTTTGAATACAAAGGTGAGCGTATTTCATGGGAAGAAGCTGAAAGACGCCACCCTTGGAATCCAGATGAACCCAATCACACCTTTTATTTCGCTTTAGACGATGGCAATGTCATCGATGCTAATTTTGGAGGCAACAGCGCGCGTTGGATAAATCATTCATGCGCGCCAAATTGCTATGCTGAAGAAATTAATGGGCGTATTTACATCTATGCGTCACGCACGATCGAAGTAGGCAAAGAATTATTTTATGATTATGGGCTGGTCTGTGATGCACGTCACACGAAAGCATTAAAACTGGCTTATGCATGCCGCTGTGGCGCGCGTAAGTGCCGCAAAACAATGCTCGCGCCAAAATGAAGAATGCAATAGAAGAAATTTACGTCAGTACGGATGTTGAAGCGGATGGCCCCATTCCTGGACCACATTCAATGCTCAGCTTTGCTTCAGCGGCTTACACTTCAGATAAGCGTCTAGTGGCAACTTTTAGTGCCAATCTTGAAACGCTGCCAGAAGCGACTGCGCACCCCATACAGGCCGCTTGGTGGAAAACCCAGCCCGAGGCATGGGCTGCTAGTCGGCAGGGCTTGCAGACGCCGGAAAAAGCCATCACAGACTATGTTGCATGGGTTGAGGCATTGCCAGGTAAACCGGTGTTTGTCGCATTTCCTGCAGGTTTTGATTTTACCTTCATGTTTTGGTACATGATGCGTTTTGTTGGCCGTTGCCCTTTTTCTTGGTCGGCGCTTGATGTTAAAACGCTGGCCTTTGCTATGACGGGCTTGCCTTACCGGAAATGCATTAAACCGCGCTTTCCAGCCCATTGGTTTGATGCACATCCGCATACCCATGTTGCACTTGATGATGCCATCGAACAAGGTGCGTTGTTTTGTAATATGTTGGCTGAGTTAAGGGCGCAACAAAAAGAAAATAGTTCTGGCGCGGACGAATTACTTAAGTAATTCCCCAGGTAGTTATCCTGGGGGCAACTAGCCCTTGCGCAACACACAAATGATTGGTGACGATCATGAAGTCACAGGCCACGATCGGCTGAAATGCATAGTAAATTCTGTAAGGCTATAATTTTGCCTACATTCCGCTACCCCCTCTCATTCTTCAATAAATAAAAAACCTTTTTATAT
>JASSUB010000015.1:0-57847 GCA_031963205.1 Mycoavidus cysteinexigens | reverse complement strand
ACCTGTGCAAGATTCCACTGACTATGATGGAGTAAAACATGACTGCACGCAAGCACTAGTGAAATGCAGCGAAAACTTAGTTTATGCGCCGGGCAAGGGTCCGCAAGGACCTGCCGCTGGCATGACTGCCGGAGAGGGCATTGGGACCCGGCAGTAGACAAAGCGTCATGCGGGTCCCTATAGCAATGATGGGTATCTTAGCGATTTGCCCGCGCTTTATGTGGGAGCCGACGGCCGCGCCACTTATCCGCCGTTAGCTCCGCGCCTCAAATCACTTAAAGCATTTCGTGGTGATAACGTGTCACACGGTCAACTTCATTTTTTGACCCAAGGAAAACGGCTACCCGTTCGTGTAGTTGGGTTGGGGTGATCTCAAGAATGCGCTGCTGACCATTGGTTGCAGCGCCTTGTGCCTGTTCCACGATAAAAGCGATCGGGTTGGCTTCATACATCAGGCGCAGCCTGCCAGGTTTGGCTGGATCGCGCTGGTCGGCCGGATACATAAAAATACCGCCGCGATTCAAAATACGGTGCACGTCAGCCACCATCGAAGCGACCCACCGCATATTAAAATCTTGCTCGCGCACCCCGGTTTTGCCCATCACTAGCTCATTCACATAGCGTTGTACCGGCGGATACCAATGTCGTGCATTTGAGGCATTGATGGCGTATTCATGAGTTGTTTGCGGGATACGCATATTGCTTTGCGTAAGGACCCATGAACCCAGTTCGCGATCAAGCGTAAAGCAGTGTACGCCGTGACCTGTGGTGAGCACAAACACAGTTTGCGGGCCATACACAACGTAACCTGCAGCAACTTGCTGCGTCCCTGCTTGTAAGAATGATTGCTCGGTAGGCGGCTGGGTTTTATCTGTGCAACGCAAGACCGAGAAAATTGTGCCAATTGACACATTGACATCGATGTTCGATGAGCCATCAAGTGGATCAAACAGCAGCAAATATTCACCTTTAGGGTAATGGTGCGGAATCAGGTGAATATGCTCAAGCTCCTCGGATGCCATGGCGGCGAGGCTGCCCCCCCATTTATTGGCTTCGAGCAGAATATCATTTGAAATCACATCAAGCTTTTTTTGCACTTCGCCCTGCACATTCTCGCTGCCGGCGTTGCCTAGTACACTGCCTAACGCACCTTTACCGACATAATGGCTGATCGTCTTGCAGGCTCGTGCAACGACCTCGATTAAGAGCCGTAAATCGGCGGGGAGACTATTGTGTTGGCGTTGTTGTTCAATTAAAAATTGAGTAAGCGTGATACGGTCTTGCATGAGGATGACTCCAAAAAAGCGTTCAAATCGCCGCGATGTTACCAGTTTGCACGAAAAGTGCGCGAATCTTTATCAATAACAAGACGCGATTCGCGTTCATTCCTATTCTGAAGTCTATAGTTTTATATTACGAGCGGGGTGAGGATGGATCTAGGCAGAGAGATGTGCATGAGGGATATTTTATTACCCCCGCCAAATAGGGCCGTGTAGGCTGCTTTTGCGAAAGCTCCTTTGGGAGCGATTCATTTTTTGGACCGGACAGTACAAATATAGTTGAAATTTATTAGAAATTAACCTACTCTTAATTGTTATAGATAATTTTTAACTCTTTTTTGCAAAAGAGCGAGGTGCTTACTATAAACCTCTTACAAGGGTTGGCCCCTACACTGTCTGCAGTATAGGAATACTGACAGGCTCTTAAGGGGGGGACTAAATCCATAAAAACTTTAAGGAGACCAGATGCTACCTATCTCAATGTTTTCATCGCGCATTTCCAATCCTCAATACACACAAGCCAGCCCCACTCATGGCCCTGCCAAGGTTCCATCATTGGTGCCCCGTGCCATGCTTCCAGATAGGACTTGGCAACTGCTTGCTGAAGCTTCTGATATATCTAGCCAACCCATTGATTGTTCAATTGAGGAAAACGCTACGCTCTTAGCAAAGTACGCCACCATGTCTCGTTTTTTGACTTGCTTGCTTAATGAGGGATTGGTTTTGGGCACTATCATGGTTGGCATACCGTCAACCCCTTCAGTGGGTGATGGGCGTCAACCATTAAAGTTACTTGCCTTGAGAGAACGTGATATTTCTAGTCATGCTGAATACGAGGCGATTACGACTAATATCAATACTGCCAAATATTTGGTCCTTCTCAAGCGATTCCCTATTGTTCGTGATGCTGACAAGTCAAGATCTGCCCTGATTGATCCTCTGGATTTCACGGCCGTTGTGGTTGATCTATCGGCGCATGAGTTGGTGACGGATGTTGGTGCAATGATGAAGCAAGTGAGCGCGTGGAATAACTATGACCCAAATGTGATTCATGGCATTTGTCTTGAAATGGCTAATTCTATTGAGCATCAGGCGTATCGTTATGCTCACCCAGCACCCATAAAGCTGAGTGCCGATTCTCCCTTAATCGATTGGGAGCAATCTATTGTTGAGGGACATCCGATTCATCCAATGCATAGAATGAGACACACAGTAGCACCGACTCAGCCAATCTCGCCAGCCACTGATTTGTACAATATTAATCTCCGCTATACGATTGTTCCTAAGACTGAACTGATAATTTCTGGTGATTTCTCTGATCTCACTAAACCGCTCTATGCCTCTCATTTGGACCGACTCGCTCAAGATGGGATTGAATTTAATCAAGAGTCAGACCTGATTGTACCCGTCCACGAATATCAGATACCTAATGTTCAGCTTAGATTTCCTAATATTCGGATTTTGCCAGAATGGTTTGCTACTCCATGCAAGGTGCAATCTTCAATCCGCACGGTCAATTATATTGGATACGATAAATATTGTATCAAGCTCCCAGTGGGCATCAAATTGACCTCTGCGTTTCGTACTATCACCCCTTGGACTACTTTTCTCGGGCCGAGAATAAATCCATTATTAGATGCAGTAATTGCTGATAAAAATGCATTAATCGCAATGCGAGAGCCAGCCTCAATCAGCTCAATTCATCCTGACTTTGATATTGCTAAACATCTTTCATGCATTATTCGTGATGATGCTGAATACCAGGTTAAGCTCCGTAATGAACATGTGGTGCTTTGCGTGACTTTGACAGAGTCTTTGCCATCAGCTACTCGCTCTAATGGCAGAGAGTTGCCATTTATGCACCGTATTTGGGGTAGTCGTCTAACAACTTCACAAGGCAAGATAGATTTTTTCAAAGAGTATGCAACTGCTTACCTGAAGGCTTTTTTGCCTCCAGTGATTGATTATGGCTTTGCGTTTGAGGCGCATCAGCAAAATGCGCTTGTGCGTTTTGATAAGAAGACTCTTCAAATAACTGGATTTGCTATTAGAGATTATGGTGGTATTAGATATTATCCACCCGTATTATATGAAAACACGCGTCATTTACCAAACGGCCCTATTCAAATTGACACTTTTCCAAATCATTGTATCAAAGCAAAGTCAATTGACGTAGTCTACGGTACTGCATTCCATTCGATGATACAAAGTCATTTACATACTGTTATCAAGTCGTTGGGGCTGTTCCGCGTTGCTGAAGGCGAGAGCAGAGAAGTGAGTGAGGGCTGTGGTTGGAAAATTACTCGTGATATTCTTCATCAAATGATTCCGAAGAATCATGATCTACATAAATTGTGGCTGCAATCAACTGAAATTAAATCAAAAGCTTTATTAACCATGCAAACGGTAGGGAATTTTCGTGAGCATGCTTATGCAAATATTCCGAATGTCATTCTTTATAATGAAGGCAGTGAAGAAAAAAGAGCCCGTGCTGCTTAATTTTTAAGGTATTGTATTTTCGCAATACCGCAATACCGCAATACGTTTAACAAGATGTGTTGTCCCCAATTGGGGGTAACACATCTCAAGTTACCCCAAATCTTATTAGCTTAACCCCAATCTAAGGACACTGACGTCCAGGCGACTTTGCAGGTTAACGAGTAAGGCCCTTCACCGCACGCTGCGCCGGCGCAACCGATCCGCACATCCAATAATAATCGCCACGAAGAAAAACAGGCAAGTTGAAACGGCTGCAATTGTCGGGGAGACATTTAATGTAATCTCATCCCAAAATTGCTTAGGCAGTGTTGCACTGAGTCCACCCGTGACAAAAAGGGCAATTGTCAATTCATCAAAGGAAGTGGCAAAGGCAAACAAAAACGCTGAGGCTAAGCCAGTGGATAAAATCGGAAACGTGATATAACGTAAAGTCTTAAACCGGTTAGCCCCCAGGCTTTGAGCTGCCGCATCAAGCTGGGTGTCATAATTTTTAAGCACCGCCATGATGGTGATGACGACATAGGGAAGCGCAATGGTCGTGTGGCCTAACACCAAGCCAAACATGGAACCTACTAAGCCTAGCTTAGCGAAAAGATAAAAGAAACCAATCGCTAGAATCATCCTTGGCACAATCATCGGCGTTAGAATAAAACCCAGCAGTGCTCCTTTCCAGCGAAAACCTGAGCGAGAGAGCAAAAAAGCGGCAGGTGCGCCAATCAGCATCGATAAAATTCCGCTGCTTATGCCAATCAAGATGGAGCGTATAGCGGCATGGCTCCAATTGGGTGAATGAAAGATGGCGTCATACCACTGTAATGAAAAACCTCGAGGGGGCCAATCGATTGCTCGGCTCTCAGTGAAAGAGATTGGAATCATCACGAGTATCGGAGCCATCAAGAATGCCAGCATAGCCAGCGCAGCGATCCGCAGCGCCCATCCTTGCTTGCCGGAGAGATGCCGGTTTTTTGCAGGATTTTTGGCGTAGGTTTGTGTTTTCCAAGAAACCGTATGGCGCCACAGACTACCCAAACCATCAAAAATATCGGCCAAACGTTCAAGGATCCAGTAGCCAGCAAGTCGTATCCTGAGATGGGTAGGCCTGGCCGCTTGCTGAGCGCTCCCTTCTCCCGCTAAACTTGAAAGCCCGATGAGCCGACTATATAAGAAAAAAACGGCTAACACTGCCACCAGCAGCAGCATTGAAACAGCACCAGCAAACCCCCAATTGAGCGTACTCTGAATTTGGTCCATGATAATTTGCGTCATCATGATTTCTTTGCGCCCACCTAACAGCGCTGGCGTGATAAAAAAGCCAATCGACGTGACAAATACCATCAGCGCTGCTGCCGCTACGCCCGGCAAAGAAAGTGGAAAATACACGGTCCAGAATACTCTAGCGGGTTTTGCGCCGAGTGTTAATGCCGCCCGAGGCAGGGTGCGGTCAATATTTTTCATGACCGACAGCATGGTTAAAATGGCCAGCGGCATCATTGCATGCACCATGCCAGTTAGGACGGCGGGAAAGTGATAGAGTAAATTGAGTGGGGCGTCCGTCATCTTGGTGAGGGCCAGCATCTGATTGAGCATGCCATTGCGGCCAAGCAGTACCATCCAGCCAAAAGTGCGCACGAGAAAGCTTGTCCAAAATGGCAACAGGACCCAAAACAGCAACGAACTCTTAAATTTTGGGGGCGCAAAAGTAATCAGATAGGCAACTGGATATCCTCCCACGACAGCAAGCAAAGTAGTATAGGCGGCTGTTTTGAAGGTGATGGCAAGGACTTGCAGGTAGACTGGCGACAAAAAGAGCCGACTGTAATGGGTCAGCCCTAATTCCCCTTCAGGCAGAAAGCTTAGACTGAACAGCTGGGTGATGGGTAGCACTAGCGTCACCAGCAGATAAATGATAATAGGCGCGCCGAGATAAAATTTTGGGTTACTCAATAGCCTAAATAGATTGGGCCAATAGTGTGCGGCGAGTAGTCTTGGAACTGCTCGAACTTGCCAGGAAGGATCTTTCTGCTTCATTAAACTTCAATGCCCATTGGGTCTTGTGGAATTGCGATCGCATCCGCTGCATTCCAGCTCAACGTAAGTTTCTCACCTTGAAGGCGAGGTGAGCGGTGGCCCTGGGTTAGCTCCGCAATGATCAGTTGTGTGTTCCTTGGGGCCGATAGATACGATTTGCTGGTGGCGCCAGTGACCACGAAATCAGTGAGAATGGCTTCAATTCGGTTTTCGTTTAAGTCGCTCTCTGTGCTGACGTGCAAATGTTGCGGCCTAATCATGACCTCAATATGGCTGCCAGGCGTGATCGGCTTGCCATTGGAGGTGGCAATGCCGCCCCCACTCATACCGTTGAAGTTAAAATGCACGGCTCCACCAGCGACTTGGCTGACGCGTGCCGGCAATAAATTGGACTCGCCGATAAAATCCGCCACGAAAGCGGTCTGTGGGCAAAAATAAAGCTCAATAGGCGTACCTAATTGCTCGATCTTGCCCCCGTTCATTAAGCAAATGCGATCCGACATGGTCATCGCTTCCTCTTGATCATGCGTGACATAAAGGATCGTGGTGCCAAGTTCGCGATGGATGCGTTTAATCTCCAACTGCATTTGGTTGCGCAATTTTTTATCTAATGCACCGAGAGGTTCATCCATCAAAATAATCGACGGGCGATACACCATACAGCGGGCGAGCGCGATGCGTTGTTGCTGGCCACCTGATAATTCACGCGGAAAGCGGTCAGCCACATGCGGCAACTCGACAAGTTCAAGTATGCGTGCAACGGCTTGCTGCATCTCGTGTGCGCTCACTTTGCGCATTTTAAGAGGAAAGGCAATATTTTCTGCCACGGTCATATGCGGGAATAATGCATAGTTTTGAAACACTACACCAATATCTCTTTCATATGGCGCCTTGTTAGTGACATCGATACCACCGATATAAATGTTGCCGTCATCGGGTTGTAATAATCCTGCAATCAAGCTCAGCAGCGTTGTTTTACCTGAGCCCGAAGGACCAAGTAAAGTTAGAAATTCCCCTTGCGATACGGCCAAATCAGTTGGAGCTAATGCAACGACATGGCCATACTGCTTACAAAGCTGATTGGTTTGTAATAATTTTAATGGTTCGGGCATTAGAAAATTTTCTTAAGAGGCGTGGGTTAACTTTGCTGCGCGATGCCAACTCAAAATTCAGGGCTTTTTCATCCGCATGTCTCATCTTTATTATTCATTACCAAGACAGTATACTGGGCTGATTTTACTTTCTCAACATTCAAGTATATTCCTGTTGGTCATCGCTATAGAGCCTAGCGTATAGGTCGGCGACAGGTACTGCAGCCGTTGGCAATTCGATGCCAAGTTTATGTCATTTTTTATAAATAGGCATTCATCTTCTTTAATTGTCAGGGCTTCCGCATGAAGCCCTAAGTAAATAAAGGAGTTGAGCGAGCAATAGGATTGTAAATTATAAATAAAGAGGGTTTACTGTTGGCTTTTTTTGGAGCCAAGAGATGCCGCCGATAATGGAATCATTTTCTGAGTTGAGTGATCCGCGCAGCCGTCAGTGCAAGTATTCATTAGAAGAGATATTGTTGAGCGCATTGTGTGCGACGTTATGCGGAGTGGATACGTGGGAAATGATGGTGCTGTGGGGACGTAGTCAATTAGAATGGTTACGTAAACATCAGCCCTCGGCCTTACCTAGCAAGGGGCTTCATGCGGAGGCCCTGCTTTAATTGTGTGCAATCTTTTGTGAGGAATTGATGCTGCTTTGCGGTAACGCTGCAATCCGCGTGCGACTGCTAAGTGCAAGCATGAAGACAACCGCTGCGGCAAAAAGCCAAGTGTCCGAGCTAACTTCCTCGCCAAAAAAGCAGGCAGAAAAGGCCAGCGTGAAAAATACCTGTAACTGTTGCACTTGGCTAACACGCGCAATACCGCCTAACGCCAGGCCCGCGTACCATATAAAAAGACCAAAAAACTGCGAAATAAGCGCAGCATAGCCAAAAGCCAGCCAGGATTTAAGAGAAATTGGGCCTGTATGGTGCCATGCCAGCAAAGTGACAGGTATGACTAGTACTGGGGCGGCGATAACCAATGCCCAACAAATTACGCGCCAGCCACCCATTTGCTTAGCCAGGCGCCCCCCTTCCGTATAGCTGAGTGCGCCAAAAACCACAGCAATCAACATAAAGATATTCCCGGCCATTAATGTGCCGCCACTTGCGCGCATTGCATAGGTGATAATGAGTGTGCTGCCCATGATTGAGCATAGCCAAAATGTACGGGAGGGTTTTTCACGGGCGAACCACACTGCATAGACGGCAACGCATAAAGGTTGTAGTCCATTGACAATCGCGCCGTGCGAAGCGGGCAGGGTACGCATAGCCCAGGCAGTACATACCGGAAACACTATAATTGCGCCTAAGGCGACAACGGCTAGCCCCTTCATTTGTTGTTTAGTCGGCCATTTTTCTCGGCGCCAGGCCAGTAAGATGGCGGCAGGTATCGCCGCTATGAATGAACGCCCAAGCCCATTGAGTAATGGATGAATTTCCATAATGGTAATGCGTGTCATCGGTAACGTTATGCTGAAAAGAATAACGCTTAGCAAGCCAAGCAGCATGCCTTGAATTTCACGTGGACTCATCAAAGAATATCCGGTAATGTTGAATTTGGCCGACAGCGCCGAAATAATAAGTATAGGCGAATGTGATGGAGTAATTGTACGATAATGTGGCAAAAGCTATTAGAATAGGCCAACTAACGCGAAAACGTTATTACAGCAGCCGACCGCCTTAGCTTGCTGCTTGTGCTGACATTTCGTGTGCGCGCTTATCTAACTCTCTTGAAATACGGAAAAGCGCCTCCACTATTTGGCACGATCAATTAATCTCAATTTAACAGCCCTTAAGGATTTTGACAATGACGCAAGAAACCCTAAGCTTTCAGGCAGAAGTAAAGCAGCTTCTGCAGTTGATGATTCACTCACTCTATAGCAATAAAGAAATTTTTCTGCGCGAATTGATCTCAAACGCGTCAGATGCCGCGGACAAACTACGCTTTGAAGCCATTGCAGATGCGTCACTTTATGAGAGTGATACGGATTTACGTATTCGCATTTCATATGATGCAACTGCGCGCACCATTACCATTGACGATAATGGGATTGGCATGAGCCGCGAGGAGGCAATTGCCAACCTGGGCACGATTGCTCGCTCCGGTACCAAAGAGTTTTTTGCCAAACTCTCTGGCGATGAGCAAAAAGATGCGGCGCTAATTGGTCAGTTTGGCGTGGGTTTTTATTCCGGTTTTATCGTTGCTGACCAGATCACAGTCGAATCGCGCCGCGCTGGCTTGCCAGTTGCCGAAGGAGTTCGCTGGCAAAGTACGGGGGATGGTGAGTTTAGTATAGAAGCGATTGAACGGACCACACGTGGTACGTCCATTACCTTGCATCTGCGCGCAGGCGAAGATGATTTCCTGTCTGCGTGGCGCTTGAAATCGATCATCAGAAAATATTCGGATCATATTGCCTTGCCAATTCTGATGGCCAAAGAAGAATGGGATCAAGAAAAGCAAGAAACCGTGCGTCGTGACGAAGAAGAAACGATCAACCAAGCGAGTGCTCTATGGGCACGCGCAAAAAGCGATATTGATGAAACCCAGTATAAGACTTTTTATCAGCATCTGTCGCATGATCAACAAGAGCCGTTGATCTGGACACATAATCGGGTTGAGGGCCGCAATGAATATACGCAACTCTTATATGTCCCGGCTCAAGCGCCTTTCGATCTAGCGGACCGTAATCAGCGTGGTGGGTTAAAACTGTATATCAAGCGCGTCTTCGTGATGGACGATGCAGAGCAATTATTGCCTACGTATTTACGTTTTATTCGAGGGGTGGTCGATTCAAACGATTTACCACTGAATGTCTCACGTGAAATTTTGCAAGAAAGCCGTGACGTTAAGGCAATTCGAGAGGGTGTGACGAAGCGCGCGTTGTCCATGCTTGAAGAGCTCGCTGAGTCAGATGCGGAAAAATATACGGTGTTCTGGCAGCAATTTGGCCAGGTATTAAAAGAAGGGATGGGCGAAGATCATGCCAATCGCGAGCGCATTGCGCCACTCTTGCGGTTTGCCAGCACGGCTACTGATACGGCAGCTCAGACGGTCACTTTGGCAGAATATGTGGCGCGCATGAAAGAAGGCCAGAGCAAAATTTATTATGTAACGGCAGATAGCTGGCAGGCGGCGCGCAATAGTCCACACCTTGAGGTATTTCGCAACAAAGGCGTTGAGGTATTGTTGTTGACCGACCGGGTAGATGAGTGGATGCTCTCTTTCTTAAATGACTTCCAAGACAAGCCACTGAGCAGCGTAGCGCGCGGCGATCTTGATCTAGGCACGTTAAGCGATGATGAAAAAAAAGAGCAAGAAAAAGCCAGCGAATCATTGCAGCCGGTGGTCGAAAAAATGAAAGAGGTCTTGAAAGACAAGGCGAAAGATGTGCGTGTTACCTTCAGGCTGACTGACTCACCCTCTTGCTTAATTGCTGATGCAAACGAGATGAGTGGCTATTTGCAACGCCTATTAAAATCGGCGGGCCAAAATGCACCTGAATCCAGGCCAATTCTAGAAATTAATCCAGAGCATGCATTGATTAAGCGTTTGCATGCTGAGCAAGCCAGTTTTGATGCCTGGTGTCATTTGCTTTTCGACCAAGCAATGTTGGCCGAAGGGGGCGCGCTAAACGATCCGGCGGACTATGTAAAGCGCGCTAATACGCTGTTATTGGAAGGGCTAGAGCGCGGCTAAATAGTTTTACCTGCTGATGCTCATGCCTTTTAATGTGTCCAATACACACTGGCGAGTGCTGCCGCGCCCGGCTTTTTCTGCTGATCAGAAAGATTGGCTGACGCGCGGTGGCTCGTTGACCCGTCGTTTGCAAACATTGGGCAGGGTAGACGTGCAGGTCGTGCGCGAAACAGTTGATTTTGTTTGGACAAGTGAAGCGGATTGTTTAAAGCTGCGTGCTCGTCAACGTGTATGGGCGCGCGAGGTGCTACTGCTGGTCGAGGGAGAACCTTTTATTGCCGCGCGTAGTATTGTGCCGTTGGTCGCAAGCCGTAGTGTTTGGGGCGGGATTCGCCAGTTACATACGCGCCCACTGTCTGAGCTATTGTACGGTAGCGTGATTCAACGCTCGGCGCTGGCCAGCCGGCCAGTTGGCAGGCGCGACCCACTTCAGGGTTTTGTTAGGCGGTGCCTTGCTCAACCGGCGCTAGGTTTATTACCGGCTCTGCCGTCGAGCGACGCGCAGCCATGTGTTGCGCGTCGCTCGGTTTTTATGCATGCTGGCGAGCCTTTGCTGGTCACTGAATGCATGCTGTCAGCATTATGGACACGTCTTGCTACACATAATAGGTGAAACCGGATAATGTTATATGGTTTTCCACCTGTGCTCGCAAACGATACACGCATCCTTATTTTGGGGAGCTTTCCTGGCGAAGCATCGTTGCTGGCAACACAATACTATGCACATCCACGCAATCAATTTTGGCGTTTATTGAGTGAGTTGCTCAATGAACCGCTCACAGAACTGACTTATCCGGCTCGTCTTGAGCGCCTGCTAACTTATCGGATCGGTCTTTGGGATGTACTGGCGGCTTGTCAGCGCAAAGGCAGCCTCGATACCGCGATCCGCCAGGCGGCGCCGAATGATTTTGCTGGTTTGCAGCAGTTGGCTCCGGCCCTTGAGAAAGTCTGTTTTAATGGCAAAACCGCGGGCCGCTTTGAGCCAGTGCTGTGCGCCGCGGGTTATCAGACCTTGGCTTTGCCCTCTTCAAGCCCAGCTTATGCTGTGCTCTCATTTGAACAAAAAATGCGCATCTGGCGTGAAATTTTGCATGACAACTTCTAGTAAACGTAGCTTACGTTACCCGCAAACTCCGCGTTTTGCACCCGTTACTTTTTCTGAGGAAGGGGGCGTGCGTTATTTGCATTTTGGCACTGAATGGGTACAGGGTGCGATGCGATTGCGTGCTCCAACGCGGATTGAACTCGAATATGCGCAGCAGATGATGGCGTGGTTGCTCTTTCTTGATCCGCCTGCGCATATTGTGCAACTGGGTTTAGGGGCGGCAACATTAACCAAATTTTGCTACCGATATTGCCAAGCTTCACGGGTCACGGCAGTTGAATTGAATCCGGCTGTTGTGCTTGCTGCGCGTAGCATGTTCGAGCTACCTGCTAACGATGAGCGCTTATCAGTGATTGAATCGGATGCTTGGGATTTTGTTCATGATTCATCTCACTATGGTGCAATCGGTATTTTGCAAGTCGATTTATATGACGCAACTGCAAATGGCCCGGTACTTGAGAGTACAGCATTTTACCGTGCTTGCCGTGCTTGTTTGGCTGCGCCTGGCATCTTAACCGTTAATTTGTTTGGCGACCATCCTAGCTTTGCGCGCAATATGCGTAGTTTACGTGAAGCTTTTGAGGGGCGCGTGGTGGCTTTGCCTATAGTTCATGACGGTAATCGGGTAGCGCTCGCCTTTAGCGGTCCACCGCTGGCCTTTGATTGGAATGCGCTGGCCGCCCATGCGCGTGTGCTTGAAAAAAAATGGCGGCTGCCAGCGCGTGCATGGCTGTCAGCGTTATCTGAAGTGATGGATATGGATGTCCAGCATCAATGGTTAATTTAGTTAATTTAGCTAAAAGACAAAAGATCCTTTAGCAGAAAGACAAAAGATCCTTTGGCAGCAAGGCAAAAGTTCCTTTAGCAAAAAGGCAAAAGATCCGCCTGAGTTGCACTCTGCAATTTGTCCAATATCCGTCGTACTGGTGCGGGCAAACCATAAGCTTGGGCGTCATCTGCTGAGACCCAAGCTTGGTCGGCATCGGCCACTGCTGTGGCAGTTGCGGCAGAGGATGAAAGTGCCGCTAGCCGAGGTTCTATAGTGAGCTGAAAATGCGTAAAGGTATGGACGATCGAAGGCAGCACGGTCAAAGGGCCAACTACGCCGAAGCGCGCTGCATAAGCGGCCAGAGTGGCATCATCCGTGGCTTCTGGCAGGCTCCACAACCCCCCCCAGATGCCTGCGGGAGGACGGCGCTCAAGCAGTACGGCATCACCATTACACAGAATGAGCATGAGCGTGCGCCGCATCGGTTTGGTTTTTTTGGGCCGGGCCGTTGGCAAGGTTTTTTCACGGCCGCTAAGATAAGCTACGCAACTGCTTTGAAAGGGACAGCGTGCGCAAGCAGGGCGACCACGTACACATAAAGTAGCGCCAAAGTCCATTAAACCTTGGGTATACGCTTTGATTGCGAGGTTATTGCTGGCTTTATCTTGGTCAGAGTAGAGTGGCAATAGCGACTCTGCTAATTTCCACATTGCGGTCTCAATCTGTTTTTCGCCAGGAAAGCCTTCAATGCCAAAAACGCGGGCCAGTACCCGCTTCACATTGCCATCCAGAATGGTTTCGCGCGCGCCAAAGGCAAAAACAGCAATGGCTGCCGCCGTTGAACGGCCAATACCCGGTAATGTGATGAGTGTATTGACATCGTTTGGGAAATGGCCACCATGTTCGGCCACCAACTGTTGTGCGCAACGATGCAGATTGCGTGCACGCGAGTAATAACCTAGTCCGCTCCATAAGGCCATCACTTCATCAAGCGGTGCATTGGCTAATGCTGCCAGATTAGGAAAACGCTCAATAAACCGTAGATAATAGGCCATCACAGTTGACACTTGCGTCTGTTGCAGCATGATTTCAGATAGCCAAATACAATAAGGGTCGTTGTGCTGCCATGGTAAATCGTGGCGCCCAGATTGACGTTGCCAAGTAATCAGGCGAGGAGCGAATTCTGCAATCGAAATCATTGAGGGAGTGTATGAATTGTAAAAAATCAAATAAAGGGCTTGAATCCTACCCGCGGCTGGATCATTTATTGTTTAATGCTGGCAGCGCGGACAATAATAAGTGGAGCGCTGCTGTTGCATAATTTGGCGAATGGGCGCACCACAGTTGCGGCATGGCTCACCGCTACGGCCGTAAACGAAATAGTCCAGCTGAAAATACCCTCGCGCGCCGTCGCTACCGACGAAATCGCGCAATGTGCTGCCGCCTTTTTCAATGGCTTCGGCCAAGGTTGCACGAATCTCAGTGACGAGTTTTTCATAACGCTTAATTGAAATACGTCCAGCCGCAGTGGCTGGATGAATACCCGCACGGAATAAACTCTCTGAGGCATAGATATTACCCACCCCCACGACAATCTGACCCGCTAGCAAGATCTGCTTAATAGGCGTGCTGCGCGTGCGTGTTAGGCGGTGAAAAAGCGCGCTATTAAAATCAGCAGAGAGTGGCTCAATACCTAACTTTGCTAATAATGGGTGTAGCAAGACGGGACCAGCATTGTGCGGATGCCACAAAACCGCGCCAAAACGCCGTGGGTCCCGAAAACGCAGCATACATTCATCGAAGATCCAATCAATATGATCGTGCCGGTCTGTTGACAAGAACTGGCTTTCGCCGGCTGTGCCACGCGACAGGATACGCAAAGTCCCGGTCATGCCGAGATGAATCAGTAGCCAGCCGCTTTCTAGCTCAAGCAATAAGTATTTGCCACGCCGCTCAACCTGCTTAATTAAGCCATCGTTAAGCAAGGCGGCAAGCTGCGTTGGCACGGGCCAGCGCAGCTTGGCAGTACGCACTACGACGCGTTGAATTCGTTGATTCGTTATATATGGCATGATGCCGCGGCGGGTCACTTCTACTTCTGGTAATTCTGGCATAGTGCAAGATAGATTAGGTTAAGCCAAATTTTATCCGATTCTTGTCGGTTGATCGCGTTACAATTCTTCAATCAGATTGCGGCTGGAGACTCATGAATATTTTTCTTACACAGTTGTTGCTGTATCGATCTGAGCGTATGGCTCTGCCGCGCGTGGCGTATTCGATTGGCGTAATGGTGCTGGCAACTGCCGTATGGGCGGCTCCCTTCAGCGTAAATGCGCGTGCAACCGCTATCTCAGGCGAAGAGAGCCTAGTCGCTGGCAAGCCAGCGCCGCTTGAAGCGCATAGAACACTGCCGGTAGCTAAGCTGACAAGCCAGATTATGTTCTTGGTCTTGGCGGCTGAGATTGCGCTACAGCGCGGGCAGCCGGCGCCTGCTTATCAGACTTATCTTGAACTTACGCGTACCACCCATGATCCTCGCATGGCTCAGCGAGCGGCAGAAATCGCCTTGGGCGCGCAGAGCCCATCCGATGCGCTGGTGGCCGCTCGTCTATGGCGCCGATATGAGCCAAATTCTGGGCGTGCCGCACAATTTGAAGCTGCTTTGCTGGTACTAAGCGGTAAGTTTAATGAAGCGCGGCCTATTTTGGCTGCTGAACTGGCCAAAGTCCCGGCAGACGATAAAGGGGAGGCGATGTTGGCGCTGCAGTTACTGTTAGCACGCAGCCCAGCCCCGGCGAGTGGCTTGAACTTACTGCAGACGCTACTCAAAAACGAGTTGGCGCGTCCTGAAGCGCACCTTGCGCTGGCGCGGCAGCAATTTTTGTTAAATGACTCAGCCAAAGCTTGGCAATCATTGCGCCAGGCGCTTACTCTTAAGCCAGACTATGAAGCTGCCGCCTTATTGTTGGGGCAACTTGGACCCCTTCAGCGGCAGCAGGCGATTGAGTTGATGCGGGCTTTTGCTCAGAAAAATCCAAAATCGCGTCATGCGCATATTGCGCTAGCGCAGCTCTATCTAGCTGATCAGGAGTTTGATCAGGCTCGTAGAGAATTCCAAGTAATGCGCGCGCAAAATCCGGCTGATCTTGCCCCGTTAATGGCTTTGGCCTTGATTCATATCCAGCAAAAGCACTACGATGATGCGCAGCAGTATTTGCAACAATACGTGCGTGCCGTAGAAAAGCGCAAAACCAAGCCAGAATTAGATGCCG
The DNA here is from genome assembly GCA_031963205.1 of Mycoavidus cysteinexigens. GTDB lineage: Bacteria > Pseudomonadota > Gammaproteobacteria > Burkholderiales > Burkholderiaceae > Mycoavidus > Mycoavidus cysteinexigens_C. Next base: position 42,098 of record JASSUB010000015.1, on the reverse strand, counting down.
GGCAAGCCTATATTTACTTAGCGCAGATTGCAAGCGAGAAAAAGAATGATATGCTCGCCATGCAATGGCTAAGCAAAATTAATGCCGCCAGCGTCCAATACATGCCGGCGTTGTTTGCCCGCGTACAGTTGTTAGCTAAAGCTGGCAAAGTCAATGAAGCACGCAAATTGCTGGCTGATTTGCGAAGCAATGAGCCGCGCGTCAAAATGTTGGCCGCACGTACCGATAGTGCGTTGCTGGCGGAGGCGCAGCGTTATGTCGAGGCTGAAGCAAGTTTAGCGCGAGCGCATAAAGCGTATCCAGATGAGCCGGAGTTGCTCTACGAGTACGCCATGATGGCTGAAAAAAACCGCCATTACACGCTGATGGAAAATCTACTGCGTCGTTTGATGACGTTACAGCCCGATAATCCCAATGCGTATAATGCTCTTGGTTATTCATTGGCAGATCGTGGTCAACGGCTTAATGAAGCAGACAAGCTGATTGAAAAAGCTTCTTCTTTGGCGCCAGACGATGCTTTCATTATCGATAGTTTAGGCTGGGTCAAGTACCGACTTGGCAATCCACTGCAAGCCGCTAAATTACTGCGTCGCGCTTATCAGTTACAACCTAATGCCGAAATTGGCGCCCATTTGGGTGAAGTCCTGTGGATACAAGGTTTGCAGGAAGAGGCCAAACAAGTCTGGAAAAAAGCCAGAAAACTTGAAGAAAACAACCATATCTTGCTGCAAACGTTAAAACGTTTTTCGATCAAACGGTAATGAGACAGCCAAGAGCAAAAATAGATATGCGCTATCCAATCAAATCTCAACTCAAAAAGTTTACCATACTGGCTATTTTGTTAGGGTGGCTGGCGGCTTGCGCGTTGCCGCCGCTTGCGCCCCCTACACCCACATCGTTTGCATGCAATGGCCGTTTTTCAGTACGCTACCAAGAGGTCAAGGGCGTTCAGAGCCAAACCCGCAATATCTATGGGCGTTTTGCCTGGCGCGACAATAGCCAAGCAGTGACCTTACGCTTACTGAGCCCGCTTGGTCAGACCTTGGCTATGATCCAATTATCGGCTTTGGGCGCAGTGCTTGAACTGCCTAATCGGCCGCCACAGGTTGCTGACAATGCGGACGAGTTGATGAAAACCGCACTAGGTTTTTCCTTGCCGGTGACAGGTTTGCGCAATTGGCTGCGGCTACCGGAAGGTCGGGAGCGCCCTGTGCAAATTCGGCAAGATGGTTGGACGATTGACTACCTCTCTTATACAGAGGCGCCGGTAGGGCGGGTACAACGCATGAATTTAACGCGTGATGATGCCTCGATTGAGGTCAAGCTGGTGCTTGATCGCTGAAACCCAATTGAGTACTAGGCTGTTATCAGGTAAGCAAAATTTAAGCAGATAAGGCCTGTTAACAGAAATTGAATGATTTTATGATATAAAACAATTGAATAATTTTTTGATATAAAATATATGCCTGATTTTTCATGCTTGGCGCCTGCCAAGCTGAATCTTTTTTTGCACATCACCGGTCGCCGGGCGGATGGATACCACTTTTTACAAACGGTATTTCAGTTGCTCGACTACGGCGATACGCTACATTTTAAGGTGCGCGCTGATGCACTCATCACGCGCGCGGCGCCTGTGCCGGGCGTATCTGAGGCGTCCGATCTGACCTTGCGCGCAGCGCGTGCGCTGCAGGCGCATGCGCGCTGTCCCCTGGGGGTTGAGATTGGGCTTGAAAAGCAGATACCGATTGGCGCTGGCCTAGGTGGCGGCAGTTCAGATGCGGCCAGCGTCTTACTTGCGCTGAACCGGTTATGGGAGCTCAATTTATCACGTGCACAATTACAGGAATTGGCTGTATCATTAGGCGCCGATGTGCCATTTTTTGTGTTTGGCTACAATGCATTTGCACAAGGAATTGGCGAGCAGTTGCAAGCTCTTGAGCTACCGCAGCGCCATTTTTTGGTCGTGACGCCGGCTGTGCAAGTGCCGACTAGTGAAATTTTCTCTACGAGGGAATTGACACGCGATACGAAAGTCATCAAAATAGCGGACTTTCTAGCACAACAGGGTGGCGAGTTAGGGCCTGGCGGTTTTGGGCGTAACGATATGCAAGCTGTAGTCGCCGGAAAATACGCAGAAGTAGCGCAAGTGTTGGATTGGTTTAAAGCTGTTGCGCCAGCTCGCATGACGGGATCTGGAGCAAGTGTTTTTGCTGTCTTCCTCAGCAAAGATGAAGCCCTCTCGGTGCAAGCGGCGTTGCCTGCTGGCTGGCATAGCCAGGTAGCGACAAGTCTTGACCGCCACCCGTTGCTTGCTTTTGCGTCGTAAAAAGTTAAAGATAAGGTTTAAGCGATTTAGAAGCTGTTGTTTGTAGGGGAGTCGCCAAGTTGGTCAAGGCACCGGATTTTGATTCCGGCATGCGAGGGTTCGAGTCCTTCCTCCCCTGCCAAAATTTCGCGAAGAGCCGTCCTGAATAGGTATATATGAGTAGTGACGGCTTGAAGGTTTTCACTGGCAATGCTAATCCTAAGCTTGCTCACGATGTAGTTAAGATCCTTGGTATTCCGCTTGGTAAAGCAATGGTCAGTCGCTTTTCCGATGGTGAGATTCAAGTCGAGATTCAGGAAAACGTGCGCGGCAAAGAAGTTTTTGTCCTCCAGCCTACATGCGCGCCAACTAACGATAACCTAATGGAATTAATGATCATGGTCGATGCGCTAAAACGCGCTTCCGCCGGCCGGATCACTGCTGCTATTCCTTATTTTGGCTATGCCCGCCAAGATCGTCGGCCCCGCTCAGCCCGAGTTGCGATTTCCGCTAAGCTGGTTGCCAATATGCTGCAAATTGCTGGCGTTGGCCGGATCATTACGATGGATTTGCACGCGGACCAAATTCAAGGTTTTTTCGACATCCCGGTTGATAATATTTATGCGACGCCAATTCTGCTAGGAGATTTGCGTAAGCAAAACCACAAAGATTTGCTCGTTGTGTCGCCTGATGTAGGCGGAGTGGTGCGTGCCCGTGCCTTAGCTAAGCAACTCAACACCGACCTTGCAATTATCGATAAGCGGCGCCCTAAAGCGAATGTTGCGGAAGTCATGCATGTGATCGGCGAGGTAGAGGGTCGCACCTGCGTGATCATGGATGATATGGTGGATACCGCTGGCACTTTATGTAAGGCGGCGCAAGTATTAAAGACACGGGGTGCGCGGCAGGTTTTTGCGTATACGACTCACCCAGTTTTGTCAGGTGAGGCCGTCAAACGAGTTGCCGAATCTGAGCTAGACGAGCTGGTGGTTGCCGATACCATTCCGTTACGCGATGACGCCCGTGCTTGTGCAAAAATTCGACAGCTATCAAGCGCTAGCCTGCTGGCTGAGACATTCTCGCGGATTCGACGCGGTGACTCAGTGATGTCGCTTTTTGCAGATAGTTAAACCTTAAATTGCTCCATTTTTTAGCGCATTTTATGCGCTAAAAAGCGATGCGGAATGAATCAAAATTCGCTTGCATCGCTTTTTTTATGAGAAGCGCGCCGATTAAAAATGTAATGGGCGCGACTTCTTTTTTCTGCCTGGTCGTGGGCGGTTTTTTAGGAGAAGTATATGAAAATAGTCGCTTTTGAGCGCAATCTGCAGGGCACGGGTGCGAGCCGCCGTCTGCGTAACGCTGGCAAAACACCCGCGATTGTTTATGGCGCGGAGAGCCAGCCACAATTAATCGAGCTAGATCATAATGTGATCTTCCATGCACTGAAGAAAGAAGCGTTTCATTCTTCGATTCTGGAGCTTGAAATTGGTAATACCTCACAGCCAGTATTATTGCGCGATGTGCAATACCATCCATTCAAACCTTTAGTGCTGCACGTTGATTTTCAACGTATTGATGCCAGCAAAAAGCTCCACAAAAAAGTGCCTCTGCATTTCTTGAATCAAGATATCTCTAAAGCGGTCAAGCTAGATGGTGCGATTCTTTCCCATGTAATGAATGAACTCGAAGTGACCTGTTTACCTGCCAATCTGCCCGAATTTATCGAGCTTGATCTGGCTGATATGAGGGTCGGTCAGTCACTGCATGCAAAAGACGTGAAATTGCCAGCAGGGGTTGAACTGATGCAATACCTAGAGCAAGAAAACCCAGTGATCGTCTCGGCAACCATCCCTGCGGCCGTGTCGGCAGCTGAAACTGCGGCGGCTATTGAAGGAGGCGAAGCGCCAGCAGCTTCTTAAGGCATTCTTCTATGATTAAGCTCATTGCCGGCCTTGGCAATCCGGGTGCGGAATATAGTGCAACCCGACACAATGCCGGCTTTTGGGCGGTTGCTGCGATCGCCCGCGCGACGCAAACCACGCTACGTCATGAAGCGCGTTTTCATGGCTTAGCGGCGCGGGCGCGTTTTCATGGCAGTGAAGTATGGCTACTACAGCCAGAGACCTTTATGAACCGCTCAGGCCAGTCAGTTGCGGCGCTTGCCCGCTTTCATAAAATTCTTCCTGCGGAAATTCTAGTGGTGCATGATGAGCTTGATTTGCCGCCTGGCGCTGTTAAATTGAAGTTTAGTGGTGGCAGTGGCGGGCACAATGGTTTAAAAGATATTGCTGCACATTTGGCAACCCCGCAATACTGGCGGTTGCGTTTAGGAATTGGTCATCCGCGAGACCTAGCGGCAGACGATAAAAAAGCGGATGTCGCTAATTATGTGCTCAAGCCGCCGCGCAAAGAAGAACAAACATTGCTTGATGACGCTATTGGACGTAGCCTTACAATAATGCAATGGGTAGTACAAGGCGAAATGGAGCGCGCGATGATGCAGCTACATCGTCAGTCGCTTTGACTTCAAAAATGAATAAGTGAGTAATGCAGAGGGCCTGGGACCTTACAGAAAATCTAAAATTTCATTCGTAAGCCAGTCGTGATCGCTATTTGTCGGTTAGTGGTGGAGGGTTTGAAGCCATTGATATTGGTCAGGCTTAAGTGACTATCTTGTACCTGAGATTGCTGCGCGACTGCTGAAATAAAAACATTCGTGCGTTTCGATAGAGCGTAGCTGGTGAGCAGGCTGGTTTGATGCCATTTCGCCTTCAAAGCGCTAGCATCTTGAGAAGAAGAGAATTTGCCCGTGCTGAATGTATACGCGCCATTCACGCTCCATGCTGGCGTTATGCGATAGCGGGCATTGAGTTCATAGTTATTAAAATTAGCATAATTGCCAAGCAATGGGCGGTCCGGAATGTTTAATTTCTCTCCAATCTCATCATTCGACGGACGGTCAAATTTTGCTTGGGTAAATACCAAACCTACTGTGGTTGGGCCAAACATATAACTTGCCCCGGCTCCCCATATGCGCTGACGGTCAGCGGGTAAATTGGCCTCATCTGCCATCTCTGCGCCGGTGTTATTCGCGCCAGCGTTGTGAGCTTGCAAATACCCTACTGCGGCAGCAAATGGGCCATAATTATAAGCAGCGCCAAGGCTGTAATTACGGTTATTGGCGAACTTGCCTGCCTCATTCGAAAAACCATATAAACCACCGAACGTAAAGCCATTATAGTCGATACTTGAGAATTTAATTGAGTTGCTGACACTAAACGTGCTATTCAAATTATCGTTATCGAAGGGATGCGAGAATTGTCCGCCCCCTAGACTGCTGCCGGCTAAGCTGAATGTCGCCAGGTAATCGGTCAGAGAGTCATATTGGCGGCCCAGTGTGAGTGTGCCGGTTGCTGAGTCGGACAAACCGATAAAGGATTGGCGGTCAAAGCCTACTCCATTGAGTGGAAAGCGGCCATTGTTAATTTTAAAGCCGCTTTCTAGCAGAAAAATTGCTTTTGTGCCGGCACCTAGATCTTCTGCGCCACGCAATCCCCAGTAGTTACTGCCCGCCCCGCCGCTGCCAATTTGCCAGTTTGGGTGACCCGCCTGGTCTTTCCCTGTTTGGTTGTTGGTATAAATAATCGCAGCCCCTAGTGAGCCATAGAGCGTTAAGCTGCTCTGAGCATAGGCAGGAGCGGCAATTGCGCTAGTGAGGACAATGCTTAAAAGAGCTTTCTTCATCTTTGCACCCCGCAACATAATAGTGGTCAAATCGTTTAATAAAAAATAAAAAAGCCGTACGAGCATTGTGCTTGTACGGCTTAGTCTGTATTTCTTATCGCAACACCGACTGAGTGATTGCTAAGCGAACATTTAATTCCGATTCCCGCCAAAAACCCCGAGCAGGGCTAATAGATTAGCGAACACATTGTAGATATTTAGATAGATAGCCAGTGCTGCGGTAATGTAATTGGTTTCTCCTCCGTTCACTACACGCTGCACATCAAACAGCATATAAGCGGAGAAAATCACAATCGCCAGCACAGATACAGTCAGCATCAAAGCGGGTAGCTTGAGCCAAATATTAGCGACTGACGCGATGAGCAGCACAACTACGCCCATAAATAGCCATTTGCCAAGACCGGAAAAATCCCGCTTTGAAACAGTTGCGATCGATGCCATCACGGTAAAAATAACGGCCGTGCCGCCAAAAGCGAGCATGATTAACGACGCGCCATTTGAAAAGCCCAGCACAAAACTCAATAGGCGTGAGAGCATCAAGCCCATAAAGAAGGTAAAGCCCAGCAGCAAGGCAACGCCGACGCCACTGTTTTTAAACCGCTGAATCGCAAACATAAAGCCAAAGGCAATCGCCATAAAGAGCATTAAGCCGACACCTGGACTGGTTGCGCTGAGTAGCGAAAAGCCAGTGCTTACGCCAAGCCAAGCACCGAAGACACTTGGAATCATCGATAGTGCTAGCAGCCAATATGTATTACGCAATACCCGATTGCGAGTCTCAACTGTGGTGATGCTGCCATTACGGCCGAAGCTGTAAGTTTGAAAATCGTTTTTCATATATTCTCTCCCGAAAATACGAGGGCTTGGCAACGTACCTCACCCATAAGAAAGGACGCCGCTCAAATAGAGCACCCGCACAGCGTTTATATAGCAGATTTATAGAACTATATATAGCACATTTATAGGGCTATGTATAGTCCGTTGGTTTGTGTGCTTATACTTTGGCCTTTGGGCTAGCTGGTGGCGACAAGGATAAAAACCTACAATATTATTAATTACGCAAAGAGTCTCGCCTATTTTTCTCCTATAGCGAAGATATTTAGCATGGCTAGCATATAGACGGTATCCTCGTATTTGGCTACATGTTAGAATATAAAGATTGCTTTAGATGTTGCCAAGTTGACTGACGCTTACTGGTAAGGGGTTTTGGCTGAGTAGAATTTATGCTGCTTATGCTTTATTCGTTCCGCATAAACATCGTCCTTCAGGAGGATGAATGAGAGCGAGGTCATCGCTTGTGCGCTTGTAGAGAAAAGAATGCGGTCAGACCGTTCTGTGAAACGGGAATCTACCGCAGCGGCTCAAGTGATGATGGCTTGAATGTTGTCGGAATCCCCTCACTGTCATCAGGAAGGGGAGAGGGCTGATTAGTAATATTAAATAAACATTTATTGAGTGGAGTTTTTTATGGCGTTTGAACGCACCTTGTCAATTATTAAACCTGATGCTGTAGCCAAGAATGTAATTGGCAAGATTTATAGCCGTTTTGAAGATGCTGGCCTGAAAATTGTGGCCGCTCGCATGACTCATTTGTCGCGCGAACAAGCGGAACAATTTTATAGCGTTCATAAAGAGCGTCCTTTTTTTAAAGCGCTTGTCGATTTTATGATCTCCGGGCCGGTTATGATTCAAGCGCTCGAAGGCGAGGGCGCAGTTGCAAAAAACCGTGATTTAATGGGTGCGACTGATCCGCAAAAAGCAGATAAAGGCACAATCCGTGCAGATTTTGCTGACAGCATTGATGCCAATGCTGTCCATGGTTCTGATAGTTCAGATAATGCGCGCATTGAAATCGGTTTTTTCTTTCCAGAAATCGATATTTATTTGCGTTAAACTTATAGGCCAAAAAAATGGCAACCGCCGAAGCCGTCAATTTGCTCGATTTCGATGGGCCTGGGCTGAGCGCTTATTGCGCCAACAGCCTGGGCGAGAAGCCATTTCGTGCAAAGCAATTACAACGCTGGATTCACCAATATGGCGTAGCCGATTTTGATCAGATGACCGATCTGGCGAAAACATTGCGTGCAAAACTTAAAGCACATGCAACGATCCAGCCTCCTGGAATTGCGAGCGACCACCTATCGGCCGATGGTACTCGTAAATGGCTAATCGATGTAGGAAATGGCAATGCGGTTGAGACCGTATTCATTCCCGAAACGGCGCGCGGCACCCTCTGCATTTCATCTCAGGCCGGATGTGCCGTGAACTGTCGCTTTTGCTCGACAGGCAAGCAAGGCTTTAGCCGGAATTTAAGTGCGAGTGAAATTATTGGCCAACTCTGGCTGGCAGAATTTGCCTTGCGTAATTCTTTGCCGCCAGGTGATCTTGGCGCTCATCGCCCCAATCGGGTGATTACTAATGTGGTCATGATGGGGATGGGCGAACCGCTGCTTAATTTTAATCCAGTCGTCAGCGCGATGCGCCTAATGTTGGATGATAATGCTTATGGACTTTCGCGCCGGCGCGTGACTTTGTCGACTTCCGGAGTTGTGCCGATGATGGATCGGTTGGCGGCAGAGTTGCCAGTCGCCCTCGCTGTCTCGCTGCATGCGCCTAACGATAAACTGCGCGATGAACTGGTGCCGCTGAATAAAAAATACCCGCTGCACGAATTAATGAGTGCATGTCAGCGTTATTTGAAAGCCGCGCCACGTGATTTCATTACGTTTGAATACTGCATGCTGGATGGGGTCAACGATGAAGTTGCACATGCGCATGAATTGGTTGCGCTGGTGCGTGATGTGCATTGTAAATTCAATTTGATTCCTTTTAATCCGTTTCCTGAGTCTGGACTGAAGCGTTCCAGCGCTGAGCGGATTAAGCGCTTTGCGCAAGTTTTGTTGGCCGCAGGCATTGTCACGACCATTCGCAAAACACGTGGCGATGATATTGACGCAGCATGCGGCCAGTTGGCGGGAGATGTGATTGACCGCACCCGCCTTGCCGAACGTAGTCAAAGCATGAAAGGCGCTGTTGCGACAGATAGCACGGCTCAAAATAAAGGGCGAGCAATGATCGAGATTCATTCGGCATGATGCTAAGGCGCCTCTTGGTTTTATGTGCAGCATGCTTTTTAAGTGGAGCCTGTTCAGCGCCATCGTCAGTAGTTATTAGCCCTGGTCCGGCGAAGCAAACGGCGTTGCGTTACCGGGCGGATTTACATGCGGAACTTGCGCTGGCTTATCTGGACAAAGAACAATTTGAGGTTGCTCGCCGCGAAGCTGCGTTGGCGCTACAACTCACGGCGGATCACCGTGATGCGCTACACGCGCTAGCGCTGATTGAGCGTGCTGCCGGTAATCTGCAAGCAGCAGGGCAATATTTTCAGCAGGCGTTAGCAGTCAAAAGCGCTAAGGACGACCCGTTGTTACGACTAAATTATGCGAGATTTTTAGATGAGCAAGCACGACGAACAGTCTTTGATGACTGATAGCAAGGGGCCATTGCCTGCTACTTCGGCAGCGGCTGTTAGCACGGTATGGACTGCCGATGATGGTTCAGCGCGTGTTGCAGGCGAGCAACTTGCTCAATTACGTCAAGCTAAAGGTTGGCTGATTGAAGATGTCTCTGCCAGGCTTAAGGTGCCGGTGGCTAAAATGCGCGCGCTTGAAGCGGGCGAGCTTGAGCATTTGCCAGAAGTCACTTTTGCGATTGGCATTATGCGTAGCTATGCAAAGATTCTCGGCACTGATCCGCAACCTTTAGTCGATGCTTTGCGTCGCACCAGTGGCCAAGGTCCTTCTAACCTTTCAACCTTGAGCTTGCGCGCTCCAATTCAGCCACCAAAGCGCAGCGGCTTGACTGCTTGGCAGGGTAAGCGCAGACGTTATCCATGGCTATGGGGCGCGAGCCTATTTGCTTTAATCGTGGCGGTGCTTTTGACATACCGGCATGGCAGCACAACCGCGCAATGGCTTGAGCAGCGCTTCTCTGAGCCAGCGCCGGCAGCGGCCACCAGCCAGGCGCCTGTGGCCGCTGCCGAAGAGCGCTTGGTTTTAGCTAGCCAAGCCAATTGGAGCACTGCAACTCAAGAAACAAATTCGGAGGTGGTGCCAGCAAGTACCATGCCGGCTATTTCATCGACTGCATTGGCTGTAGAAAGCCAGTTGAATACGCCCGCATACTCAACCCTGCATATCAAAGTTTCGCAAGACAACTGGATTAGCGTAAACCAGCACGATGGCCAGCAAGTGTATGCAAATACTCTGCGGGCAGGCGAACAACACACCTTGAAAGGGGCGCTGCCATTCAAGGTGGTGGTTGGCAATGTGGTGGGGCTGAGTGCACTAGAATTGAATGGCAAGCAGGTAGATTCAGCTAAATATATGAGCGCGCGCCAAAATGTTGCACGTTTTGAGTTACCGTAGCCAGATGACTGTGAATGGATAGAAGCGGGATGCAAACGTACAACAAACCAGCGTTACAGGATGTGCCTGTTACTACTGCTATGGCATGTCGCCGTCTGTCGCAGCCGGTGCTCGTGCGCTGGGGGGAGCATCAAGTCACGATTGGCGGGACGGCCCCAGTTTGCGTCCAGTCAATGACCAACACAGATACAGCAGATGCGATTGCGACTGCCATCCAGATCAAAGAGCTAGCGCAAGCGGGTTCTGAGTTGGTCCGGATTACCGTCAATACGCCAGAAGCGGCCCAGGCGGTACCTATTATCCGTGAGCAGCTTGATCGCATGGACGTGCCCGTGCCGCTGATTGGTGATTTTCACTACAACGGTCATGTATTGTTGCGCGATTACCCGGCGTGCGCGCAGGCTTTGTCAAAGTATCGGATTAATCCGGGCAATGTTGGCCAAGGCGTTAAGCGCGATCTTCAATTTGCGCAGATGATCGAAGTAGCATGTCATTATAATAAGCCCGTGCGTATTGGTGTTAACTGGGGTAGCCTTGACCAGACTGTCTTAATGCGTATCATGGACAGCAACGCGCAGCGTGCCGAGCCTATCTCGGCGCAAAGCGTGATGGTTGAGGCCTTGATTGAATCTGCATTAAGTAGCGCGGAGCGAGCACTTGAGCTCGGACTGACGGCTAAGCAGATTGTGCTGTCATGCAAAGTCAGTAGTGTGCAGGATTTGATTGCCGTATATCGTGAACTCGGGCAGCGTTGCGACTATGCTCTTCACCTCGGATTGACTGAGGCTGGCATGGGCTCAAGAGGTATTGTGGCATCCACTGCTGCGCTGGCTATTTTATTGCAAACTGGCATTGGCGATACCATTCGTCTTTCACTAACGCCTGAACCTGGCGCTACGCGTACGGGCGAGGTGACCGTCGCTCGAGACATTTTGCAGGCTTTAGGTTTACGCGCATTTTCGCCAGTGGTGGTTGCTTGCCCGGGGTGTGGACGGACGACGAGCACTTTTTTTCAAACGCTGGCCGCCCAGACCCAAGATTATTTGCATCTGAACATGCCAGTATGGCGCAAACGTTACCCGGGCGTTGAAAAAATGAAGATTGCGGTGATGGGCTGTATTGTCAATGGGCCGGGCGAATCGAAGTATGCTGATATTGGCATCAGCTTGCCGGGGTCTGGCGAAAACCCGGCAGCTCCGGTTTTTATTGATGGTGAAAAATCAGTGACCTTGCGTGGCGAGCGAATTGCCGAAGAATTTCAGCAAATTATCAGTCACTATATTGAGCACCGTTTCGGCAGTGCGCTTGCAGTAAACTAAAAAAGATTCAACAAATCAATTAAAACCCATGATAGAGCAAAGTAAGAAGGTTGAAAAACTGACCGGCATCAAAGGGATGAATGACATCCTGCCGCAGGACGCAGCTCTCTGGGAGTTTTTTGAAAGTACTGCAAAAGCAGTACTAAGCGCCTATGGCTATCGTAATATCCGTACTCCAATTGTTGAACAAACGCAGCTTTTTACGCGCGGTATCGGTGAGGTGACGGATATCGTTGAAAAAGAAATGTATAGTTTTGTGGATGCGCTCAATGGCGAATGCTTGACCTTGCGTCCAGAAAATACGGCTGCCGTGGTGCGGGCAACCATCGAACATAGCTTATTATACGATGGTCCTAAGCGTTTATGGTATAACGGGCCGATGTTTAGGCACGAACGTCCACAGCGCGGCCGCTATCGGCAGTTTCATCAGCTTGGTGTTGAAGCTTTGGGTTTTGCTGGTCCAGATGCGGATGCTGAAATTATTTTGCTGTCTCAACGTTTATGGGATGAGCTTGGTTTGACGGGAATCCGGCTTGAGCTTAACTCGTTAGGCCAGCCTGCTGAGCGTGCTGAACATCGCCAAGCGTTAATCGCTTACTTAGAGCAGCATAGGGAGTTACTGGATGACGAAGCGAAGCGGCGCCTATATGCTAATCCGCTACGGGTGCTGGATACTAAACAGCCTGCGTTGCAAGAACTGGTGCAACAGGCACCTAAGCTAATGGATTTTTTAGGGGGGGCATCGCTGGCCCACTTTGATGCGTTAAGTCAGTTGCTAAAAGCAAATAATATTCCATTTACCCTGAATCCACGCCTTGTGCGCGGGCTTGACTATTACAATTTGACGGTCTTTGAATGGGTCACGGACCGACTTGGGGCGCAGGGTACAGTGGCTGGAGGCGGGCGCTATGATTTGTTGTTTGAGCAGCTTGGTGGTAAGCCTGTGCCAGCGTGTGGCTGGGCCGTAGGTATTGAGCGGGTGCTTGAACTGCTTAAAGAAGATCAACTCACGCCGCAGCCGCAAGGCTGCGATATCTATCTGGTGCATCAAGGTGACGCTGCGCGCACGCAGGCTTTTATTATTGCAGAACGACTGCGCGACGCAAGCTTTGAGGTTATTTTGCACTGTAGCGCCAATGGTGCTCCCGCAAATTTTAAAACCCAAATGAAGCGTGCGGATGCGAGTGGTGCACAATATGCGATTATCATTGGCGAGGATGAAGTTGCACAAGGCTCGGTCACCGTCAAAGCGTTGCGCAAGATCCATGAGGCAGGTAGCGATGCGACGCAACACAGCATCTCTAACGAGCGTTTACTAGACTATCTAATCGATGCAATGGTTGCCGCCTAGCAGCGCAACCCGTTTCTAAAAGGAAGCAATGGTATGAGTTATCACGACGAACAGGAAACACTCGATAATATGAAAACATGGTGGACTCGGTGGGGTAATACCCTCATCCGATCATTAACCATCGTGCTATTGGTCGGGGCTGGCTGGAGTGGCTGGAATTACTGGCAAAGCCGGCAGGCAGCGCAAGCAGCGGTCCTTTACGAACAGCTGCAACAAGTTGCGCAGGCATCTTCTGCCCAAGAGCTCGATAAAGAGCGGCTGACTCGCATCCTAAGCGATATGCAAAGTAAATTTAAGCATACGCCGTATGCCCAGATGAGTGCACTGATTAGCGCCAAAGCCTTCTACCAAGCAGCCGATAGCGCGGCTGCTAAAACCCAATTGCAATGGGCGATTGAGCATGCGCGCGATACTGAATATCAGCACCTCGCACGATTGCGCTTAGCTTCAATCTTGCTTGATGAAAAAGCCTACGATCAGGGTTTAAGCTTGCTTGCCCAGCCACCGATGGATACATTTAAAGCGCTCTATGCGGATCGCCGCGGCGATTTATTGGCGGCCCAAGGCAAACGTGATGACGCACGGCAAGCGTATCAAGACGCATTGCAGTGGTTGGCGACGGATAATGCAAACCATGGCCCGGTACGTCGCCTGGTCCAACTCAAGCTTGATGCGTTGGGCGGCTAAGATACTATTTTTATGATTTATTCACCTCGTTCTCTGTTTTATCCGCTTGCCTGTATCTTGGCTGTGCTGCTATTCACCGCTTGCTCAGCGTCGAAGGATGTGCGGCGCGTTCCTACCCCTCTCGCTGACATTTCCCCAGTGCTTAGCGTCGAGCAAATTTGGACGGCAAATGTTGGTAAGGGCGGCCGTTATCTATTTCAGCCGATTGCTTTCGATGATGCAGTTTATGCTGCTGGGGCCAACGGTACGGTAGCAAAATTTGATGTCGGCAGTGGCCAGACGCTTTGGCGCACCAAGCTTGATACGGACTTATCCGCTGGCGTTGGCAGCGACGGCACAGCGGCGGCCGTTGCTAGCTTAAACGGCACCGTCTATTTACTTGATGCCAACGGCAAATTGTTATGGCAGGCTAATGCCAACGGTGAAATCTTAACCTCCCCTTTAGTTGGCCAGGGTAAGGTGCTAGTGCGCACAACAGATAGCCGCATTATTGCGTTTGATCTGCAAACCGGCGCACAAAAATGGGTGTTTTATAATCGTGCGCCGTTGCTGAATTTGCGTACCAGCGCTGAGATGATATTTGCAGGTATGGGCGCGTTTCTCGCGGGCTTTCCAGATGGTTCATTGGCAGCGATTAATCTTTCAAACGGCGCACCTTATTGGCAAACGCCAGTGGCCTATCCAAGAGGCGTGACTGAGGTCGAGCGCTTAAACGATGTGGCCGGCGCTCCGACGTTGGTAGGTGACCAAACCTGTGCTGTGACTTTTCAAGGGAGTTTGGGTTGCTTTAATGTACATAATGGACAGCCTTTATGGGAGCAGCCATTCTCAAGTTACCATGGGATTGCGCAGGATCAAGGCGCATTAGTGGCAAGCGATGATTGGTCGGTGATCTCGCTCTACGATGCCGCCAATGGTAAGCAGCTTTGGCAAAATGCCAAGCTTAAAAGCCGTGGACTAGGAACCCCGATCATCGCTGGGCAAACAATTGCGGTTGGCGATTATCGTGGTTTCGTACATTTTTTCTCACGTGAGCAAGGCAATTTGGTTGCGCGAACGGCAACAGATGGCAGCGCAATTAGCGCCCAACCGGTGTTAGCCAAGCGGCGTATCCTCGTTGTGCAAACGAGCAATGGTAGTTTATACGCATTCCGCCCCAAATGAAGCCAGTAATTGCCCTAGTAGGGCGCCCCAATGTCGGCAAATCAACTTTATTTAATCGCTTGACACGCTCGCGTGATGCGCTGGTTGCCAATTTACCTGGCTTAACGCGAGATCGCCATTACGGTGAGGGCCGCTTAGGTGAGCGCCCCTATTTAGTGGTGGATACGGGGGGCTTCGAGCCAGTCGTCAAAGAGGGCATCGTCCACCAAATGGCGCGTCAGACCCAGCAAGCCATAGATGAGGCAGATGTAGTTGTTTTCATCGTAGATGCTCGCCAAGGAATGACGCCGCAGGATAGTTTGATTGCTGATCATCTACGTAAGACCGGGCGGCCATTGAGTTTAGTGGTGAATAAAGCCGAAGGAATGAAGCATAGCGCGGTCGTTGCTGATTTCTATGAGCTTGGTTTAGGTGAGCCCTGTGCGATTTCATCAGCACATGGGGAAGGCGTGCGCGACATGATAGAGCATGCCCTCGAACTTGCTTATGCTGGGCGTGAGGATGAAAGTGAGGCCGATAATGCAGCGCATGGTGTTAAAATTGCAATTGTTGGCCGTCCTAATGTAGGTAAATCAACGTTGGTGAATACGTTGCTTGGTGAAGAGCGCGTGATTGCGTTTGATATGCCGGGGACCACTCGCGATTCCATCTACATTGATTTCGAGCGGCAAGGGCGGCCTTACACGCTGATTGATACAGCGGGCTTGCGTCGTCGTGGTAAAGTGTTTGAAGCAGTTGAAAAATTTTCGGTAGTTAAAACCCTGCAAGCTATTTCTGATGCAAATGTTGTTGTGCTTTTGCTTGACGCATGTCAGGATATCAGCGAGCAAGATGCGCATATTGCGGGTTTTGTGATTGAACAGGGGCGGGCATTAGTCGTTGGCGTTAATAAATGGGATGGGCTTGATGCTCATACGCGCGAGCGTTTTAAAACTGAGTTAACACGACAATTACAATTTCTCGATTTCGCGAAGTTTCACTTCATTTCGGCGACAAAAAAAATCGGTATTGATCCGCTGCTACATTCGGTTGACGACGCATATGCTGCGGCCATGGCAGATTTGCCAACGCCGAAGTTGACGCGGGCGTTGATCGAGGCAGTTGAGTTTCAGCAGCCACGTCGCAAGGGGCCGGTACGACCAAAGTTGCGCTATGCGCATCAGGGTGGTCAGAATCCGCCGATTATTATTATCCATGGGAATGCGCTTGACGCGATAACAGATTCTTATCGGCGTTACCTTGAACGAAGATTTCGTGAAACATTTGCGTTGACGGGTACTCCATTAAGAGTAGAGTTCCGATCAGGGCGCAATCCTTACGTTGACCGAAAGTAGGGCATAATTTTTTAAATTAATTTTTTAAATTAATTAGAAATAAATTTTGCTTCACTTAGTAAATTGGCTGTAGTTATAATAGCTGGCTGAAATTAGAATTTTTTAATATTTTGATTTATTAATCCAATCGTAAAAAGCAAAATGGAGTTTACTATGAGTAATAAAGGGCAACTATTACAAGACCCGTTTCTGAACGCACTGCGTAAAGAACATGTGCCGGTGTCAATTTATCTTGTTAACGGCATTAAATTGCAAGGTAACGTTGAATCTTTTGACCAATATGTAGTATTGCTAAAAAATACTGTAACCCAGATGGTATATAAACACGCAATCTCTACGGTTGTGCCTGCCCGTCCAGTCAATTTTTCTACAGATGCTGACGCGGATCAAGCAAATTAAAATGCTATCTAGAAACGGGTGGTTTGCGGCGGCGTATCAGCGGACCCAGTTAGGCTTTAAGCGTTTGCAAGGGCAAACACTGGAACTCAATGGGGCCGCCAATAGCCGCAATAATCCCCCCGATTTGGATGAGCTTTGGCGCGACTTTAATCGTCGTTTAAGCCGCCTGTTTGGATTAAAAGAGGCGGCTAATGGTGGGCGTGGTCCATTTGGCGGGGGCAAAAACAACCGTTACTATGGCCTTGGCATTGGGTGTGCCCTGCTGCTGGCTATCTGGCTAGGCAGTGGTGTTTATATGGTAGGAGAGGGTCAGGCAGGCGTGATTACGCAGCTTGGAAGCTATAAATATACGACTACCTTAACTGGCGTTCGGTGGCATTTACCCTATCCATTCCAGTCATGTACATTGGTTGATCTGCTCCCGGCGCAGCCGGTTGAAATCGGCGGCAATAAAAGCCATGAGTCGGCTGGCGCTAAAGCTTCGCCAATGTTGACGCGAGATGGCAAGCTTGTCGACGCGCGTTTTACGATACGGTATCAGATCAAAGATGCGCATGCCTTTCTCTTTAATAATGTCGATGCGCAGGCTAGCATTGCGCAGGCAGGCGAAGCCACGGCTCGTGCGGTTTTGGGCAAACTCAAACTAGACGATCTGCTATCTCACAATCGTGAAACGGTGGTGTTTGAACTCAAGCAAAAGCTGCAAAATAGGCTGGATCTGTACCACACAGGCATTCTCATTAAAGACGTGACCATGCAAACGCTACGGTGGTCGGCGCAGATACAGGCGGCATTTGATGATGCGCTGAAGGCAAGGCAAGAGAACGAACGGCAAAAGAAGCAGGCCAACGCGTATAGCGATGAACTCCTAGCGCGCGCGCGGGCGGACGTTGCACAGATGATGAATGAGGCCGAGGGCCATAAGGCACGTGTGATCGCTCAGGCGCAAGGGGATGCAGAGCGTTTTAAGCAAGTCCTTGCCGAATATTTAAAAGCGCCGGCGGTGATTCGTGAGCACATGTACTTGGAAACGATGCAGCAAATCTATGGCAATGCAACTAAAGTGTTGGTAGATAACAAAATAACTAACACTTTAATCCATCTGCCGCTTGATAAGCTATTGGCAAACAGCGCAGTGCCTCAGACTGCAACGCCTGATGCCAGTCCAAGCAAAGAGCCTGCGGCTACAGCAAAGGCAGCGGCAGGCGCGGCTCATGTGACTGGGCAGCCGCCGGCCAAAGATCATCAAGCAACAACTGGCCCTACGACGCCAGCGAGCGCTGATCCGGCGAGTCTACGCGACCTGCTGCGCACTCGGAACCGTAACGATGATGGACGTTAATGCGGTGAAAGAACAAAAATTCAAGATGAACCGAATCTCCCTATTGATTGCCTTTTTCTTCGCCCTGACTTTGGGGGCCTCAACGTTGTTGGTGGTGGACCAGCGTCAATATGCTGTGGTCGTTTCTGGGCTGGGTAGCCTCAAGCGAGTGATTAGCGCTCCCGGTCTTTACTGGAAATTGCCGCTGCCATTTGACCGAGTCATGTTATTGGATAAACGCACGCAAACTGTGACAGCTCAGAATCCAGAACATTATTTGACGGCCGATAAAAAGCAAGTATTAGTCAGGCTATATATTAAATGGCGCATTACTGATCCAGACAAATACTTTAGCCACTTTCGTCACGAACTGGCGCCGGCGCAGAGTCAATTATTGCAATTGGCGCACACAGCGCTTAATGCAGAAATCGGGCAACACTCGGTAGCTGAGTTGGTCGCCAACAATGACAATCGGATAATGCACGCCGTGCAGACACAAATCACGCGTGAAACCAGCATGTGGGGCATTGAGATTGCCGATATATCCATGACTCATCTGGATTTTCCGACAGAGTTGAACGATGCAATCTACAAACAGATGGGAGCCGAGCGCACAGAGGCTGCTCACCAATTACGTTCAGCGGGTATGGTTGAGGCTGCTGAAAAGCGCTCCTATGCCGATCGTCAGCGTGAAATGATCTTGGCGCAAGGTTATAAACGAGCGCAGATGGTGAAGGGCAACGGCGATGCACAAGCCATTGCAATTTATGCAAGCGCGTTCGGACGTGATCCACAATTCTATCGTTTTTACAAAAGTCTTGATGCTTATCGGCAGACTTTTCGTGAACGTGAGGTGATCGTGCTTGACCCAACGAGCGACTTCTTCCGCTTTATGCATAATTCGGCAGGAGTGCCAAGTAGCAAGCGCTAAAATTGAGCAAATCTTCGATAGATCATCGATGTCTACTTCGGCGATCAGTGGTCGGCCGAAGCGAAAGAGTAACATTCATTTTTAATCCAACTAAAGATTCCAATATGTCTGGCAGCGCAGTAACCCAAGGACGCAATGTCGTCGTGGTCGGCACCCAATGGGGTGATGAAGGTAAAGGAAAAATTGTTGACTGGTTGACTGACCATGCGCAAGGCGTCGTGCGTTTTCAGGGTGGGCACAATGCTGGCCATACACTGATCATCGGCGGCCAAAAAACCATCCTGCGCTTGATTCCATCAGGCATTATGCGCGCAGGAGTGAAGTGCTATATTGGCAATGGCGTGGTGCTTTCGCCTGAGGCGCTGTTTAAGGAAATTGGCGAACTTGAAGCGGCAGGTCTGGCGGTGCGGGATCGACTCTTTATTTCTGAGGCGGCCACCTTAATTCTGCCCTATCACGTGGCGCTTGATCAAGCGCGTGAAACATGGCGCGGTGGCACATGCAAGATTGGCACGACTAAGCGCGGCATTGGCCCAGCGTATGAAGACAAAGTCGGCCGGCGCGCGTTACGGGTGCAAGATCTATTCGATCCGGCAAGCTTTAGTGAACGGCTGCGAGACACCCTCGATTTTCATAATTTTGTACTCAGCCAGTATCTGGGTGGCCAAGCTGTGGATTATCAGCAAACGCTAGACACGATGTTAGCTTTTGCTGAACCACTTGCACCGATGGTCGCTGATGTTTCTGCTGCTTTATATGAACAAAACCGCGCCGGCAAAAATTTGCTGTTTGAGGGCGCGCAAGGCACCCTGCTCGATATTGACCATGGCACCTATCCATATGTCACTAGCAGCAATTGTCTCGCGGGCGCAGCGACCTCAGGCGCCGGGGTTGGGCCGCAGCAGCTGCACTATATTCTCGGAATTACTAAAGCCTACTGCACTCGCGTCGGTGCCGGGCCTTTTCCTAGCGAACTCTATGATGCGGACAATCCGCAACGGCAAGAGCCCACCGGCTTGGCGCTGGCTAAGGCCGGCAATGAATTTGGCTCGGTGACGGGGCGACCGCGCCGGACTGGCTGGCTAGATGCTGCGGCTCTGAAACGCTCGCTGCAAATTAACGGTGTTAGCGGTTTATGCATGACTAAGCTCGATGTGCTCGATGAATTCGATACCATCAAGCTATGCGTCGGCTACAAAATGAATGGTTGCTTGCTTGAGCTGTTGCCGCCTGGCGCGACTGCTGCTGCCAAATGTGAACCCATCTATGAAAGCTTTGCCGGCTGGCGGCAAAGTACAGCAGGTATCCGTACTTGGGATGATTTACCACTGAACGCGCGCCAATATCTGCAGCGCATTGAGGCCATTACGGGCGTGCCGATTGATATGATCTCGACCGGCCCAGATCGTGACGAAACGATTCTGCTGCGCCACCCATTTAACGCATAAGATACATCATAGCCGCGGCCCTTTCAGTTTTGCAAAAGCCGTGGCCATCGCGCCAGCAGGTTCTGGTTTGCGCTCATGTCGTTGCGGATGACGCGGTGGCTGCGCGACGCTTTTAGTCGCCGGCGCCTCATCGTCAAGCCGCATGGTCAAAGCAATCCGTTGTCGTTTTAAATCCACCTCAAGCACCTTAATGCGTACCACTTGGCCCGCTTTGACGATCTCGTGCGGATCTTTGATAAAGCGGCTCGATAGCGCAGAGACATGCACTAAGCCATCTTGATGCACACCAATGTCAACAAAGGCGCCAAAGGCCGCGACATTGGTCACCACCCCTTCAAGCACCATGCCCGGTGTTAAATCGTTTAATTTTTCAACGCCCTCACGAAAACTCGCTGTTTTAAATTCAGGGCGCGGGTCCCGCCCTGGTTTTTCAAGTTCAAGCAGAATATCGCGCACGGTTGGCAGCCCAAAGCGCTCATTAACGAATTCACTTGGCGCGAGGGTGGCTAATACTTCGCGCTTGCCGATGATCGCTGTAATAGGCTTGCCTAGCTTTGAAAGAATGCGGTCAATGATTGGGTAGGCTTCTGGGTGGACGGCTGATTGATCCAGCGGATTTTCGCCGCCATTGACGCGCAAAAACCCTGCCGCTTGCTCAAACGTCTTGTCGCCTAAACGGGGTACCTTCTTCAAATGAGCGCGCGAAGCGAACGGGCCATTGAGGTTACGGTAATCGACAATATTGCGCGCTAACGTACTGTTTAGCCCAGATACACGCGTCAGTAACGCAGCAGATGCGGTATTTAAATCGACCCCGACAGCATTCACGCAGTCTTCAACTACGGCATCCAGGGTGTGGGCTAATTCGCGCTGATTAACATCATGCTGATATTGGCCAACACCGATCGCTTTGGGTTCTATTTTGACTAATTCAGCGAGAGGATCTTGCAAACGTCGTGCGATCGAGACCGCACCTCGTAATGAAACGTCGAGCTCGGGGAATTCATGAGCGGCAAATTCAGACGCAGAATAAACCGACGCGCCTGCTTCTGAGACGACCAGCTTTTGCAGTTTTAATTCAGGATGGCGCTGGATTAATTCGCTCGCTAGCTTATCCGTTTCACGCGAAGCCGTGCCATTGCCAATGCTAATTAGGCTCGCCTGGGTGGTTTGAGCAAGGTGCGCGAGTTTGGCGATCGAGCCATGCCAATCCCGCCGGGGTTCATGTGGATAAATGGTATCTGTCGCAAGTAATTTGCCGGTACGGTCAACAATTGCAACTTTGACCCCGGTACGTAGTCCCGGATCGAGACCCATCACGGCTAGTGGACCGGCCGGCGCGGCTAACAGTAAATCTTTCAAATTGCGGGCGAAGACTAGGATTGCATCATGCTCAGCCTGTTCGCGCAATTGCGTGAGCAGTTCATTTTCTAGCTGAGGCTGAACTTTTACGCGCCAACACCAGCGGCAGACACTGGCCAGCCAGATATCGGCAGCCCGGTTGCGCTGCACAATACCAACATGCTCCGCAATCATCGCTTCGCCTGGATGAGGCATTTGCGTTTCAAGCGTCTCCTCTAGGGTCAGCTTGAGTTGTAACACGCCGGCGCCACGTCCACGAAAAAGCGCCAGCGCGCGGTGTGACGGTATCAGACGGATGCTTTGTGCATAATTGTAGTAATCGCGGAATTTCTCGCCCTCATCCTGTGTATTGTCAGCAATCACAGTCGATGACACGATACCTTGCTGCCATAAATAATCGCGTAACTTACTGAGCAACTCTGCCGTTTCAGCGAATTGCTCAGATAAAATATCTCGTGCGCCATCAAGCGCAGCTTTAACATCTGGAATGTTATATTCGGCATTCACAAAGCGTTTTGCTTCATCCTGCGGCTCAAGCGACGGGTCTGATAGCAAGGCGTGGGCGAGTGGTTCAAGCCCCGCCTCGCGGGCAATTTGAGCGCGTGTTCTACGTTTGGGCTTATACGGTAAATAAAGGTCTTCTAATAGTTGCTTACTCTGCGCGGCGTTAATGGCGTGACGCAAAGTCTCTGTCAGTTTGCCTTGTTCTTCGATACTGTTCAGGATGGTTGCGCGCCGCGCTTCGAGTTCACGCAAATAGACCAGCCGCGTATCTAATGTGCGCAATTGGGTATCGTCAAGATTACCAGTTGCCTCCTTGCGATAGCGTGCAATAAAAGGAACCGTAGCACCGCCATCTAATAATTGCACTGCTGCCGCAATTTGCTGAGGCGCGACGGCAAGTTCAGTGGCAATGCGTTGGATAAGGGCAAGAGTGATGTGATCCGTCATAAGTCAGTATTTGATCCAAGAGGAGCCAGTTGGCCGCAAGCCTGTTATTTTGCCACAGGCTATCTGTTTTAAAACAGACACCATGGAATGTCCTCTCAGAAGGCCATATCTGGCAATAGATGAAAGTTGACTGCTATAAATGAGCTAAGCTACTAAGAACGCGTTAGAATCCTTCTATGTTCTATTCATTTCTTGCTATTTTTTTTCTAGCGCTTTCTTTAGGCGTACGCGCTGACGAGGGTGTGCCGGCTATGCTTGAAGCACGCCAAACTGCGCTTGATGAGCGTGCCGCGGCACTCGATTACGGCTACGCATTCGAGCAGCATCATTGTTATTCTCGTTTTTTTGTTAATTATTGCTTAAATAAAACTCGCGCCAAGATGCACGACGATAGCGCTGCGCTGCGTCAAGAGCAGTTAGCGCTTGATCGTGAATGGCGCGCGCTGCGCGCACAGCAGTATGCTGAACATTTAGCGCAACGGCGAGCGCAAGAAGCGGCTTCTTTGCCGCAGCGCAAAGCGCAAGAGCGGCGCAACCAGGCACGTTACCAGGATAAACAGACTGACCATCGGCGTAAGCTAGAGCAAGCGCGTTTGCGTTCGGCACGCAGCGCCCAGCAAGTGGCGCGTTATGACGCCAAGCAACAGGCCGCGAAACGACGTCAAGCAGCCCGCTCGGCGCAGCGTCAGCACAAGCCGGATGCAGATGCCGCTCAATGAATCGGAGCTAGCAAGCGGTTTAGATGCGCAACGCACCGCTCAGCTTGAGGTTCTCTTTGCGACGGATGGCCCGCTCGCGCGCAAGCTAGCGGGGTATCGCCCGCGCGCAGCTCAGCTTACGATGGCGCGGGCCGTTGCTGCGACCATTGATATAGGCGCTCATAGCGACAGCACATTGCTGGTTGAAGCTGGCACTGGCACAGGTAAAACCTTCGCCTATCTGATTCCGGCTATTTTGTGGGGCGGCAAAGTCATTATCTCGACCGGCACTAAGCATTTGCAGGATCAGCTCTTTGCGCGCGATATCCCGATGGTGCGTGAGGCTCTGGCGGCGCCGGTATCGGTGGCGATGCTCAAAGGCCGGGCCAACTATATTTGTCATCACTATTTGCAGCGCGCCGTCAGTAGCGGTAGATTGCCCTCGCCACAGGACATGGCCCAGTTACGCGACATTATTCGTTTTGCCAAAATCACGCAAAGCGGCGACAAAGCAGAGCTTGCATCGGTGCCTGAAGAAGCTCCAGTCTGGGGGCTGGTGACGTCAACACGGGAGAATTGTCTCGGCCAGGAATGTTCACACTATAAAGAATGTTTTGTGATGCGCGCTCGCCGCGAAGCGCAGCAGGCCGATATGGTGGTGGTCAATCATCATCTCTTCTTTGCGGATATCATGCTGCGCGATAGCGGCGCAGCTGAATTATTACCCAGCGCCAATACGGTGATCTTTGACGAAGCGCATCAATTACCCGCCACCGCCACGCTTTTTTTTGGCGATGCCATTTCTACCAGTCAGTTTCTGGAGTTGGCGCGAGATATCACGGCTGAAGGGCTTCAGTCCGCACGCGATGCGGCTGACTGGGTCGATCTAGGGGCCATGCTTGGCCAAGCTGCACGTGATGTACGGTTGGCGTTTGAGACGCAAAACGCCAAATTTCCGCTGGCTCAGCTCGCTCCTGATCATCCTTTGTTTGAGGCGCTTGCCGATTTAATGGCTCAGCTTGCCACTTTGATGGTGACGCTGGCCGCTCAAGCCGAGCGGGCCGAGCCCCTGCTTGCTTGTTTGCGGCGCACGCGTGAGTTGCATGATGCGCTGGAATATTTTCAGACAACCGCGCCGGCTCAAACAGATCAGGTCTGCTGGATCGAAGTGTTTTCACATACGGTGCAATTGCATATCACGCCACTGTCGATTGCCGCGATTTTTGAGAAGCAGCGTGCGGATACCCCACGTGCTTGGATTTTCACTTCGGCGACGTTATCGGTTAAAGGTAATTTTAAGCATTATGCAGCACAAATGGGGCTTGATGCAGAGCGCTCAATGAGTTTACCCAGTCCATTCGATTACGCTCAGCAAGCTTTGTTATATGTGCCGCAAGGGTTGCCGCAACCTGCTGCGCTCGATTTTATCGATGCGCTTTGGGAGGCAGCTTTACCCGTGCTTGAGGCCGCGGGTGGACGCGCTTTTGTTTTATGCACAACGTTGCGCGCGGTCAACCAAATTGCGCAGCGCTTACGCGCAGTCAGTCACACGCGTACATGGAATTTTCCATTATTGGTGCAAGGGGAAGCGAGCCGCGGAGAATTGCTGGAGCGTTTTCAACACGCCGGCAATGCCATCTTAGTGGGAAGTCAAAGCTTTTGGGAAGGTGTGGATGTCCGTGGTGGTGCTTTGTCACTGGTGATCATTGATAAATTGCCGTTCGCGCCACCCGATGATCCGGTGCTGGCGGCACGGCTGGCCTTGCTTGAGAAGCAAGGGCTGAGTCCGTTTGTTGATTATCAATTACCGCAAGCGGTGATTGCCTTAAAGCAAGGCGCTGGTCGGTTAATTCGGTCTGAAACGGATCGCGGCGTATTGATGATTTGTGATACGCGCTTGATTGATAAGCCATATGGACGGCGGATTTGGCAAAGTTTGCCAGCGTTTAAACGGACGCGTAATTTGAATGAAGTGCAGGCATTTTTTGTTGAAGCACAGCAGGGGTGAAGATGATTCGCGTACGTATTCATTGGTTCGCGAAGAAGCGGCGAAGTCCGCTTCGCATCCTTGCCCCTGAAAAGCGGCTGGATTATTGGCGAGCGGTACGCATATTATTGGGTAGCGCTAGATTAAAATTCGCTCTGAAAGGGTTAATATCAAGCCCGCCACGCCGCGTATAGCGCGCATAGACGGCGAGTTTGTCCGGCCGGCAAATCTGCATCAGGTCCATAAAAATACGCTCAACGCATTGCTCGTGAAAGCCAGTATGCAGCCGATAAGAGATCAGATAGCGCAATAATCCGGCATGATCAATTGGCGCCCCAGTATAGCGGATCTGAATGCTGGCCCAGTCAGGTTGGCCGGTGACTGGGCAGTTAGATTTGAGTAAATTAGAGACAAGCGTTTCTTCTGTGTTAGCTTCGTTAAAGTGTGCTGATAATAATTCAGGCGCGGTCTCATACTGATCAATATCCAATTCAAGCCGGTCAAGCAGCAGGCCGTCAAGTTCTTGCCAGTGCAAGGTAGCAAAAGCCGCGGCTTGAGTCAAAATAATCGACACTGGCATGTCACATAGCGCAGACAAATCATCACTGATCAGGGTGCGGACTTGATCTGCTGAGGCAAATTTTGCTTGGGCAAATGAGCCTAGATATAACTTGAGCGATTTTGATTCGACTAGATTGGGTGAATCTGCTGGAATGACGATACGCGCTAGCGCGATCTGAGGCTTGCCTCGTTCATTCAGCCACGATAGTTCATAGGCATTCCAAATATCAGCGCCCAAAAAAGGCAATGCCGCTGAGATACCAATTTGCTCGCGCAGCGGCTGGCGTGCAATTGGAAACAGCAAGTTAGGGTCGTAGGGTGTACTGTATTCAGTCGCTTGACCAAGCGGAGACAGGTGCGGATGCATGGGTTCTTAACCTAAAAATAGCGGGTAGACTGGGGCGGCGCTTCATCCCAGTGCGGTAGTCCAAGGGTAACTCAAAACGGTTGGTGTGCTGATGAAAACCAGCAATCATAGCGCTAAATACCCTAAATATTCGGATAATGCAACATTATAGTAAAATTAGCCGCAACAGATGATTCAATGAATTGAACGAAATTAAGGGGCAAGCCTGTCAATTTGGTCTTTATCGACTTGATGGACTTAGGTTGGTTAAATACTTATTAAGGGGGCAGTTAAAAAACATGAAAGAGAAATTTAATGAAGTCATTTATTGTTGTGGTAATTTTAAGTTTAAGTGTGGTTGCTTGTGGCGGGGGAGATGAGTCTATTTCGACATCTGCGCTCACACCTCGGCCTAACTTTATAAATAAATTTCCAGTGGGTGAAGGATTCGTAGAGCCGCTTGAGATTCAGCGTGGGAAGCACCGGAGCTTATTAAAACCTGCTGTCGATGCCGTATCATGGCCCGCGTCTGAGCTTTATAACGCTATTAGGGAGAGTGGTGCAGGCCAAAAGAAAGACCCTCTGGTTAGACGTTATTCTTCTCCTCTTCATTCGAGATCAATCGTATCATCCCCTACCTCACCCGTTGCTAATGAGAGTCGTCGCGCAGGCCAGGAGGTAGAGCCTCTGATTAGGCGTAATCCTCGCCCTTCTAATGTTAGGCATAGTCTGGATCAGGCTTTGATGCAGAGGAATTCCGCAGCATGGCCTTCGGAGACTTATCTTTCTCTTGCGAAGCGTCATGCACGCAAACAAAAGCATCACTCTCTTCCTGTTTCTGTTGACGCGGCATCTTCCATCTCGTCTACTCTTGCTATTGTGATTGATATAAACCAATTTTCCATGAGTGAAAATTGGGTGGAGTCGCCGAAGTCTAGTTCAAATAGCTTAGAACATAATATTTCTAATTTAGGCATTTCATATAACGATTTTAAATCAAAGGTTTTTGGTGAGTTTTCTAGTTATTTTTCTCTCTTTTTGTCTTTGGATACGTATTACTTGTATGCTGATGATTCCAAAGAAGAAGTAAAACTGCAGATATATTTTAATCAGCAATCCAATTCAGATTTTTGTGAGAAAAAATTTATTAAGTTAAGTGACGCTAATATTACAAAAGATGAAATAATCAATGCTGAAAGAGTAGTGTTATTAACTAATTTCGATATTGCATCTGAGAAGGTTGAAGATTTTAAGAAAAAAGAGGATGAATCTTATTTTCTGGTAGTATTTCGCCGTTTTGAAGCCGATAAACAATGGTATAAATATTCCATGGTGGGTGACCAACTGTCGTGGCAAAAGATAGAAGATAACCATTTTGAGCATTGGTTTGAGACCGGCGCACAATTTGTTTACTTTACTTCAGATGAGCTTAAAATTGTGAGGAAAGAGGAGCAGGTGCCTCATTTGGAAGAAGTACAAGAGGAAAGAGTGGAGTAAGGTCTCTTTTAAGTCGCGTAAGCGATACAGTACAATTCGATCTCGCGCCAATTATTGCCGGCAAGGCCGCTGGCTCGCTATAAGTAGACATGAACGTATCATCTCAGGCTTTTGAAGCAAAACAACCCGCTGCGCGCTTGCGCGAAATTCCGTATAACTACACTTCCTTTGCTGATCGAGAAATCGTCATCCGGCTGCTGGGCGAAGAAGCTTGGCAGGCGCTCGACGAATTGCGCGGGCAACGCCGTACAGGTCGCTCCGCTCGGATGCTCTATGAAGTGCTAGGGGATATTTGGGCAGTACGCCGTAATCCCTATTTACAAGACGATCTGCTTGATAATCCAAAGCGCCGGACCCTGCTGATCAAAGCACTGAATCACCGCTTAGCTGAAATCGAAAAGCGGCGCCGCCTTGATTTAGAGGCGTGTGCTGATGAAGTAAGCCGTGAACGCACGGCCCGAGTGCAGCAATTACTCGTCGCCGCTCATGGGGCCGTGGCAGCGTTTAGCGCTGAGTTTGAGCGCATCCGTGCGCTGCGCCGGCGTGCGCTGAAGGTGCTAAGCCACTATACGCATAAAGATAATGTGAAATTCGATGGTCTCTCGCGTGTCTCGCATGTGACCGATGCCACCGATTGGCGGATTGAATTTCCGTTTGTCGTCCTGACCCCGGATCATGAGGCCGAAACGGCTGGTTTAGTTAAAGGCTGCATAGAACTTGGGTTGACGGTGATTCCGCGTGGTGGTGGCACCGGCTATACTGGCGGGGCTGTGCCGCTAACCCCCTGGTCAGCGGTCCTGAATACAGAAAAACTTGAGCAACTGGGCGCGGTTGAGTTGATTGAACTGCCCGGTCACGCAAGAGCGTGTCAAGCCGCCACGATTTTAAGCGGCGCCGGGGTCGTGACGCGGCGCGTCACTGAGGCCGCTGAGCAAGCAGGTTATGTCTTTGCGGTTGATCCCACTTCGCTCGATGCATCATGCATTGGTGGCAATATTGCGATGAATGCAGGTGGCAAGAAAGCGGTGTTGTGGGGGACGGCGCTGGATAATTTGATCTGGTGGCGGATGGTCGATCCAGATGGCAATTGGCTTGAAGTGACGCGCCTTGAGCACCATCAGGGTAAAATCCATGAGGCGCCGCTGACCCGCTTTGAATTGAAATGGTTCGATGGTAAACGCGCGCCAGGCGAAGCGTTGCTGCGCACAGAGACACTTGTGATAGAGGGGTGGCGTTTTCGTAAAGAAGGGCTTGGTAAAGATGTCACGGATAAATTTCTAGCTGGCTTGCCAGGGGTGCAAAAAGAAGGCTGCGATGGGCTGATTACCAGTGCGCGCTGGCTTTTACACAAAATGCCGGCGCATATCCGTACCGTTTGTCTTGAGTTTTTCGGTCAGGCGCGCGATGCGATTCCAGGCATTGTTGAGATTAAGCAATATTTATTTGAAGCCTCTGCAGCGGGCCGTGCGACCTTAGCAGGCCTTGAGCATTTAGATCAACGCTATCTACGCGCTGTGGGCTATGCGGCTAAATCGAAGCAGCAAGGCGTGGACGCTAATTTGCCCAAAATGGTGCTGATTGGCGACATTATTGGCGATGATGCAGACGCAGTGGCGGTGGCGGCCTCCGAGGTTGTACGCATCGCCAATAGTAAAAATGGTGAAGGCTTTGTTGCCGTGAGTGCCGAAGCGCGCAAGCGTTTTTGGCTGGATCGCTCGCGCACAGCGGCCATTGCGAAGCACACCAATGCGTTTAAAATCAATGAAGATGTAGTGATTCCACTCCATCGGATGGGTGAATATACGGATCATATCGAGCGGATTAATATTGAGCTGTCACTCAAGAATAAGCTGCAGTTGGTGAGCGCACTTGAAACTTTTTTTAAGAGCCAGGCCCTGCCACTCGGTAAGAGCGGCGAAGCCAATGACATGCCAAACGCTGAATGGCTTGAAGGCCGGCTGCAGCATGTTCTCGAGGTGCTAGACAAGGTCAACAGGCGCTGGGAATATGTACGCGCAGAACTCGCTACGCCACTCGCTAGCGTCTATACTCAATTGCTGCAACTGGGCTATGCGCCGCTTGAAGCCGCCTTTGAGCAACGCCTTAGCGCCCAGCCGCAGGCCAGCCTAGGCGATATAGTGCAAGACCATACCATCCGAATTTCATGGAAAAATGAAATTCTTAAGCCATTGCGACAGATTTTTAATGGCGCAGCTTTTAAACCGATTCTCGATGAAGTGCAGGCGATTCACCAGCGCGTGCTGCGTGGGCGGCTGTTTATCGCCCTGCATATGCATGCAGGCGATGGTAATGTGCATACCAATATTCCCGTCAACTCAGACAATTATGAGATGTTGCAAGACGCGCATCAGGCGGTTGCACGCATTATGCAGCTTGCACGTTCGCTTGATGGCGTGATTTCTGGCGAGCACGGCATTGGCATCACTAAACTTGAGTTTCTGAGCGAGCCGGAGTTGGCTGACTTCCGGGCGTATAAGCGGCGGGTTGATCCTAATGGGCATTTTAATCAAGGCAAATTGCTTGAAAATGCAGATTTACGTCATGCCTATACGCCTAGTTTTGGGCTAATGGGCTATGAATCGCTTTTAATGCAGCAATCTGACATTGGTGCGATTGCCGATAGTATTAAAGACTGCTTGCGCTGTGGTAAATGCAAGCCAGTGTGCGCCACCCATGTGCCGCGAGCAAATCTTTTATATAGCCCGCGCAATAAAATTCTGGCCACTTCGCTGTTGATTGAGGCTTTCTTATATGAAGAGCAGACGCGCCGCGGCATATCGCTGAAACATTGGGATGAATTTAACGATGTGGCTGACCATTGCACGGTGTGCCATAAGTGTTTGTCGCCCTGTCCCGTCAATATTGATTTTGGCGATGTGTCGATGAATATGCGCAATTTATTGCGCAAAATGGGTAAGAAAAAATTTAATCCAGGAACCGCGGCCAGTTTATTTTTTCTGAATGCGACGGCGCCGAGAACGATTCGTTTCGCGCGTCAGGTAATGATTGGCTGGGGCTATAAAATGCAACGGCTAGGCCACGTCGTGCTGAAAAAATTTGCCAAAAAGCAAACCGCGCGGCCCCCTACGAGCGTGGGCAGGGCCAAGGTTGTGGAGCAGGTGATTCACTTTGTTAACAAGAAAATGCCGGGTAATTTGCCGAAAAAAACCGCACGTGCATTGCTTGACATTGAAGACAATAAAATTGTGCCGATCATTCGTAATCCGCACACCACGACAGTCGATTCAGATGCCGTATTTTATTTTCCCGGTTGTGGCTCCGAGCGGCTTTTTTCGCAAGTCGGGCTAGCGACGCAAGCGATGTTATGGCATGTGGGCGTGCAAACCGTACTGCCCCCTGGTTATTTGTGCTGTGGCTATCCGCAACGCGGTGCCGGGCAAGAGGACAAAGCGGGTAAAATCGTCACGGATAACCGCGTGCTATTTCATCGTGTGGCCAATACCTTGAATTACCTGGATATTAAGACCGTGGTTGTCTCGTGTGGAACGTGCTATGACCAGCTGGCAGGCTATGAGTTCGACAAAATTTTTCCAGGTTGCCGGTTAATTGATATTCACGAATTCCTCCTCGAAAAAGGGGTTAAACTGGAGGGCGTAGCGGGGGTGCGCTATATGTACCATGATCCTTGCCATACGCCAATTAAAACCATGAATCCGACGCAACTGGTCAACCAGTTAATGGGTACCGAGGCGGGTCCAGGCCAAATTGAAAAAAGCGACCGTTGTTGTGGTGAGGCGGGTACATTTGCGATTACGCGCCCGGATATCTCGACGCAAGTGCGTTTTCGTAAAGAGGAAGAACTTAAGAAAGGCGCAGCGCGCGTGCGCGCGGATGGCTTTGCTGGTGAAGTTAAGGTCTTAACAAGTTGCCCATCTTGCTTGCAAGGGCTAGCGCGCTATCATGACGATGCTAACCTTGATGCAGATTATATTGTGGTTGAAATGGCGCGCCACCTGCTAGGTGAAAATTGGTTGCCCGATTATGTGAAGCAGGCTAATGCGGGAGGGATTGAACGGGTGCTAGTATGACAAACTGTGTGTTATGCGAAACGGCTGGGGGCGAGGTACTTTGGCATGACGATAAAGTGCGGGTTGTGGCTATCAATGAAGCGGATTACCCGGGTTTTTGCCGGGTTATATGGTATAGCCATATAACTGAGTTCTCGGAGCTTGAGCCTCGGCACCGGGAATATTTAATCGATATTGTCAGTCAAGTTGAGCGGATTATCCGGCAGGTGATGCAGCCCGTAAAAATGAACCTGGCTAGCCTTGGCAATCAAGTGCCGCATTTGCACTGGCACCTGATTCCGCGCTATGCTGATGACGCCCATTTCCCAGCGCCGATCTGGGCGCCGCGCGTGCGCGCCACTGCCGAAGCGGTTTTACAGCTACGCCGCAGCCGTGCGCTTGGCTTGCCAGCAGCCATCGTAAGTGGTCTTGCAAGTCAGCCGGTGGCGGCGTCTCACTAATGATTTATCAAGGAAGGTTGATCTAATGAGTAAAACGCACTTTGGCTTTCAGACGGTTGCTGAAAACGAGAAGGCGCGCAAAGTGGCAAACGTCTTCGATTCGGTTGCCGCAAAATACGATTTAATGAATGATTTAATGTCGGCTGGCCTCCATCGGGCATGGAAAGCATTCACTATTGCGCAAGCTGGCGTAAGGCCCGGTTTTAAGGTGCTTGACTTGGCTAGCGGCACCGGAGATTTGGCTAAAACTTTTGCCAAACAAGTGGGTGACCTGAATCAAGGTGGCGAGGTTTGGCTCACTGATATTAATGAATCGATGTTGCGCGTGGGCCGCGACCGCTTGCTCGATCAAGGTTTGATCACGCCCACACTGTTATGCGACGCGGAGCGAATTCCGTTTCCTGCGGGCTATTTTGATGTGGTGACGGTGGCGTTTGGTTTACGCAATATGACGCATAAAGAGGTGGCCCTCGCTGAAATGCGCCGCGTGCTCAAACCGGGTGGCAAATTATTAGTGCTTGAATTTTCAAAGATCTGGGCGCCCTTGGCTAAGCTGTATGATTTTTATTCATTTAAAATATTGCCATGGCTTGGCCATAAGGTTACGCGTGATGCGCAGAGTTACCGCTATCTGGCTGAATCGATCCGGGTCCACCCTGATCAAAACGTTTTGCAGGCGATGATGGAACAAGCCGGTTTCGATCAGGTCAATTATCATAATTTGGCGGCAGGGGCAGTTGCCCTGCATATTGGCATAAAATATTAATTTTCTAACTGAGGTCTATCCAATGTTTTCTTTATCAGCTATACCGTTTGCTGATTTCTCTTTAACTTCATGGGCTCGTGCTGGCCGGAATTTCCTAGCGCGGCAGATGGCCAAATTGACGTTAAAGCGCGTTATTGTGCTGATGTTAGCCAGTGCGCTCGGGCTGGGACTGATGATGCAAGAGGCTGAGGCTAAACGCATGGGCGGCGGCCGTAGCAGTGGTCGCCAAGCGCAGATGTTTAAGCGCCAGCAAGCTGCTCCTAGTCCGCGCCCAAGCCGGCCCCCTGCGGCTGCCCAGCCAACGCGTAGTCGCTGGCTCGGCCCGCTGGCCGGGATCGCTGCTGGGCTAGGGATCGGCGCTCTGTTGTCTCACCTAGGTTTAGGCGGAATGTTAGGCGGCTTGCTCTCTAACCTAATTATCATTGGCGGCATTGCTCTACTTGGCTATTGCTTGGTGCGTTGGCTTGCTGCGCGACGGGCGCGCCATAGCGCCGCGGCTTCGCCTGCGTTTATGCGTGGTGCGCATGAACCGGCAATGGCTTCAAACGCCGGCTCGAATTTCGATATGCGTGCGGGTTTTGCGCAAGATCAGAAAGGTATGGCGTCGCAATTTAGCGGTGGTATGGCCTCTGCTCATGCCGCAGTACAGCCTGTAAACGCTGTGCCAGCTCATTTTGATACGACGCTTTTTTTGCGTAACGCCAAAGTTCTTTTCGTCCGCCTACAGGCCGCTTGGGATGCCGGCGATTCGGCCGATATTCGTGAATTCACAACGCCGGCCATGTTTGCTGAGATCAAACTTGATCTAGCTGAGCGCGGTATGGCGTTGAATCAAACAGAAATTGTGCAACTTGAAGCCGCGCTGATTGGCCTTGAAGAGCAAGCAGGCGAGACTTTAGCGAGCGTACAATTCTCAGGATTGATTCGGGAAGAGCAGGGGACCCATGCTCAGCCGTTTTCTGAACAATGGAATCTCACTAAACGTGGCCATGAAGGTTGGTTGCTGGCTGGCATTGAGCAAGATATTTCACCTAGCGGCGCGTCATTACTTTCTTAGTGCGTTTGATTTAACTAAAAACATTTTGGGGGCGCTTCTGGTAGGCGCCCTTTATTATGCTAGCGCTTGCATTGTCTCGCCCACTGCTCGCTAAATGCTATGTCTACTCCTGCTTTAACTGTTATGCTGCTTGATGATCATCCGGTAGTGCTGGATGGATTTAAGGCGCAATTATGCGCCGCGCCGGATATTAAGATCGTTGGTACTTTCATGACCAGCCGTTCGTTGCTAGCTGCGCTTAGAAGTCATACTTGTGATGTTTTACTGATAGATTATTCATTGGGTGAGCGCGATCTTGATGGCGTCAATTTGGTCCGCTACCTAAGCGTGCGTTATGAAAAGATTAAAGTCCTTGTGGCCTCAGCGCATCATGATCCAGCCACCATGATGTTAGTGATGCGCGCGGGCGCGCGCGGTTTTTTTAGTAAGTGCCAGAATTTAGCCGAGCTACCGCATGCGATTCGTATCGTTGCCTCCGGGCAGGCTTACTTAGGCGTGCAGTTGGCAGAACAATTCCCTGGCCCATCTTATGCGCTAAGCAAAGTGGTCACTTTGGGGCATACAGGGCAGGATTTACGTACGGATTACGATATCTTATCTCCCCGTGAGCGTGAAGTTCTACGCTGTTGCCTTGAGGGCCTGACCTTGACGCAAATTTCAGAAAAATTCTCACGCAGTATAAAAACAGTGAGTGCTCAAAAGAGGGCTGCTTACCGTAAACTGGGTATTCAGAATGACTGCCAGCTCTTTAAAATTGGCCCCTCTTTGAAAGCACAGGTAAATTAAGGCCAGTCCTTTTTTAAGGCTAGTCCTTTTAGCCAAATGACTGACTGCCTAGGGTAGTTGGTATGCTATCGGCTTTGCAGCATTTATTTCCCCATCAAGCTAAAAACCACATGCATAACCCAGTAGACCATGACAAAGCTGAACGTGCAGCAGCGCTGCGCGCACAAATCGAACAGCACAATGAGGCCTATTACGTACAGGATGCCCCGATAATACCTGATGCCGAATACGACCAATTGTTTGCCGAGTTAGTAGACCTCGAAACAGAAAACCCTGATTTGCTGACACCAGACTCGCCGACGCAACGCGTAGGTGGCCAGGTTGCCGAGGGTTTTAAGCCGGTTGTGCATACGGTACCGATGCTGTCGCTGAACAATGGTTTTAGCGATGAAGAGATTGAAGCCTTTGACAAACGTTGCGCGCAAGGGCTGAATAAAACAGAATTGGATACGGCCCTAAACTATGCTTGTGAACTCAAGTTTGATGGACTTGCCGTTTCATTGCGTTACCTCGACGGGGTCCTGACGCAGGCGGCAACTCGGGGCGATGGCGTGCGTGGAGAGGAGATTACGGCCAATATCCGCACGCTACGCTCGATTCCGCTGCGTTTGCAAGGGCCGTCTATCCCTGAGTTGCTTGAGGTGCGTGGCGAAGTGTTTATGCTCAAAAGTGCTTTTGACACATTAAATGAGCGTCAGCGCGCAGCGGGTCAGCGAGAGTTTGCTAATCCGCGTAATGCAGCGGCAGGCAGCTTGCGCCAACTCAATCCAAAAATCACCGCCAGCCGGCCACTGTCATTTTTTGCTTATGGGATAGGTGCGCTTGCCGGCGTTGCCATGCCACCCACGCACCAAGCTTTGCTGGATTGGTATCTGGAGCTGGGCCTCCCAGTCTGCGAAAGGCGTGCGGTCGTACAAGGAGCCGTGGGGTTACTTAGCTTTTTTAAGGCAATGAGCGAGCAACGCAATAGTTTGCCTTATGAAATCGACGGTGTCGTGTACAAATTGAACCGCTTGGAAGATCAATTGCGGCTTGGTTTTGTTGCGCGTGCGCCGCGCTTTGCGCTGGCGCATAAATTTCCGGCACAAGAGGCCTTGACCAAGTTGCTTGCAATTGAGGTTAATGTCGGCCGCACCGGCGCGGTTACGCCAATCGCACGGCTTGAACCCGTGTTTGTGGGGGGCGCAATGGTGACCAATGCGACCCTGCACAATGAAGATGAAGTGCGGCGCAAAGATATTTTGATTGGCGATACAGTGATTGTGCGGCGAGCTGGCGATGTGATTCCAGAAGTGGTGAGCGCATTAATTGAACGCCGGCCCACCGATGCGCACCGTTTTGAGATGCCAACTGAGTGTCCAGTATGCGGATCTGCGATTGAACGCTTGCCCGGTGAGGCGGTTGCTCGTTGCACAGGGGCCCTGGCGTGCGCCGCACAGCGTAAGCAAGCACTGTGGCACTTTGCTCAGCGGCGCGCGCTGGAAATTGATGGTCTGGGAGAAAAAATTATCGATCAACTGGTTGCACAAGAACTGGTGCGTACGCCTGCCGATTTGTTTAAGCTAGACTTTGCAACGCTGGTTGCGCTTGAACGTTTTGCTGACAAGTCTGCCCAAAACTTGCTTGCTGCATTGCAGCATGCTAAGCAGACTACGTTGGCTCGCTTTATCTATGCACTTGGTATACGCCATGTTGGCGAGTCAACTGCGCTTGGTTTAGCGCGTTATTTCGGTGCGCTTGATCGGCTGATACAGGCGTCCCGCGAAGGATTGCTCGAAGTCGATGAGGTCGGGCCGGTCGTGGCGGAATCCATCCTCCAATTTTTTGCCCAAGCGCATAATCTTGAGGTGATTGAGCAATTGCGCGCAGCCGGTGTAACTTGGCCTGAAGGGCCACCTGCTGTGCGGCCTAGTGCTGGACCGTTGGCCGGTAAGACGGTGGTCCTAACGGGCAGCTTACCTAACTTAACCCGCGAGCAAGCAAAGGTGCAACTGGAAGCCGCGGGCGCCAAAGTCGCGGCTTCAGTCTCCAGCAAAACCCATTATGTGATTGCTGGGGCAGATGTGGGTAGCAAACTCGCGAAAGCGGAGGCGCTAGGGATTGAGGTGCTTGATGAAGAAGGCTTGCACCAACTGTTGGCAAGCGTAGAGTCGCCGCAGGATCTTTAATACCGGTGGGTTAAAATCTCAGACGGCAATGGCGCGGAGTAATTCGGTTTCAAGCTGAATCTGTTGTCGGTGGTTAGCGAGTTTTGCCCCGGCGAGCAAAAACATGTCTTCAACGCGCTCTCCTAGCGTATTGATGCGTGCTGCATGCAGGCTGATTTGGTGTGCCGCGAGTATATAGGCAATGGCATAGAGGAGCCCTGGCCGGTCATTGGCTGAAAGTGACAGAATGTAATATTGGCCACGTTCATCGGCGCGTAAATTAACCCGTGGCGTGCTCGGAAACGTACGCGATTGTCTTGACAGCCGGCCGGGGGAGGGGCTGCGTAGTGGTTTTGCGGCCGCCAGATGGAGCGCTAATTGCCGTTCAATGCGTGCGGTGATTTCATCGTAGTCGTGCAGCGTCTCGTTGGTTGCTCTATGCATCGTGTCGTCTAGGCTGTGATGAGCGTGCGTCACAAAAAAACTATCCAGCGCATAACCATGGCGGGTGGTGTGGATGCGCGCATCTAATACGGATAGAGCATGACGGTCGAAGTAACTACAAATACCGGCAAATAAATCGGCTTGGTCTTTCATATAGACCAGCACTTGCAGCCCTTCCCCAAGCGGTGAGCGGCGAGCTCGGACAATCGGCTGAGGGGTTTCGAGATATAAATAAAGTGCATGCGTTTGCCAGGCAATATCGGGGGCGTCGTGGCGTAAAAAGTAAGCAATGTCTAGCTGCTCCCAAAAAGCTTGGGAGGCACCCTCCGGGATCAACTGCTGCTGCAGCAGCACCAGCGCTTGCTCTTTACGTAGCGCAAGCGCCGAATGCGTATTGGGTTGCATGCCGCCGAGCGTATTTAGGGTGAGCCGGTACAAGTCTTCAAGTAATTTGCCTTTCCAGGCATTCCAAACCTTCGGACTGGTGCCGCGAATATCGGCCACCGTCAGTAAATAAAGCGCGGTGAGTTGGCGCTCGGTTTGCACCTGATCGGCAAAACGCTTGATCACATGTGCCTCGCTGGTATCTTGTTTTTGTGCAACTCGGCTCATGGTTAAATGGTGCTTGACCAGCCAGACAATCAAGTGAGCATCTGCAGCCGCTAGCTTGTGCTCGCGGCAAAAGCGCTGTGCTTCGGCCATGCCAAGGATTGAATGGTCGCCCCCCCGTCCCTTGGCAATGTCATGAAAAAGTGCAGCAATCATGAGTACCCATGGCTGTTCAAAATTCATCATCAATTGGCTGCAGAATGGATATTCATGAGCATGTTCTGCAACCCCAAAGCGGTGCAAATTGCGCAAGACCATTAAGATATGTTGATCAACCGTATAGGCATGATACAGATCGTGCTGCATTTGCCCCACGACCCGCCAAAAACTTAATAAATAGCGGCCCAGCACACTCGTTTGATTCATCAGTCCCAGAGCGTGGGCGGTGCCCGAACTCTCTGTAGAATTCTGCGATAGCTGCAAAATCTCAAGAAAACGTTGGCGGTTTTGTGGCGAGCGGCGCCACTCTTGGTTCATGACGTTGCGCGCATTGTATAAGGCGCGTAAAGTACGAGTCGATAAGCCCTGAACGCCGGTGGTACGCTCGCACAGCAAAAACGTTTCAAGAATCGCATCAGGTTCGCGCTGATACAGATCATCTTGCAGAATTTCGATCATGCCTTGTTTTTCAGCGAAGCGCTCGGACAGTCTATGCGTAATGCCGCTTGTCTCTGGAAAAAAGTGCGCTTCAATCGTTTGCAGCAAAATCGTGGTGAGTTGGGTGACCGCCTTAGCCGCCCAGTAATAGCGACGCATCATTTGCTCGCTAGCACGTTTAGCAGGCGTTGCGCGATAGCCAAAGCTTTCCGCCAGCTGTGTCTGAAAATCAAAAGCAATCACATCTTGTCGCCGGCCAGCCAAGATATGCAGCCGGGCGCGCAGCGTTTTTAAAAAGAGTTCGTTGCGACGCAATTCACGAGCTTCGCGTACAGTGAGTTGGCCGCCTAGCTCAAGTTCGTGCCAGCTATGGCCAAAGCCGGCTGTACGTGTCAACCACAGAATCAGCTGCAAATCGCGTAAGCCACCAGGGCTTTCCTTGCAATTAGGTTCAAGGCTATAGGGAGAATCCTGAAACTTCGCATGGCGTTGTTGCATTTCAAGCAGCTTTGCCTGGAAGAATGCGCGCGTATCCAGGGCTTGATTAAAGCAGCTTATAAACTGATTAAAGAGCGCTAAGTCGCCGCCGATACGGCGCGCTTCGAGGAGGGCAGTTTGCACCGTAATATCTTGGCTCGCCGCCTCGATACACTGGGCGATGGTGCGTACGCTGCTGCTAATTTCCAGGCCCAGGTCCCAAGCCATACCAATAAAGGATTCGAGCTTAGCGGTTAAGTTGGCATCGGGTTCAGCAGGCAACAAAATGAGAATATCGAGGTCAGAGTGGGGCGCCAGTTCGCCCCGGCCAAAACCGCCCACTGCAGCTAGCACAAAAGATGACGGTAGCTGACACAGATGCCATGCCTCTAAAAGCGCGTGATCGGCAGTACGTGCTAGCACACGCATGAATGTATCAATTTTGCCGGTGGCATTAAACTTTTCAATGAGTGCGGCTTTGCTGGTTTTAAAGCTGGCGGCTTGAGCCGTAGAGCTGCCAGGTAAACGCTTACTTTGCATCGCACTCATGGTCAATTTGCATTGAGTCCAAAATAGTGAAGCATAAAGCCGCGGCTTTAAGCGGCTACGCTGGTGGTTGGGCGTGCTGGGGAACCCGCCGATACGGTGAGCACTTCATGGCCGGTTTCGGTGACCAGTACCGTATGTTCCCATTGGGCAGAAAGGCTGCGATCCCGTGTTTTTACGGTCCAATGATCAGGCATGGTGCGAATCTCGCGGCGCCCTGCGTTAATCATCGGCTCAATCGTAAAGATCATGCCAGCCGCGAGTTTAAGACCAGTGCCTGGCTGGCCGTAATGCAGCACTTGCGGTTCTTCATGAAAGACTTGCCCAATACCGTGTCCACAATACTCGCGCACGATGCTATAGCCTTGTGCCTGTGCATGTCGCTGAATGGCATAGCCAATATCGCCTAGCCGCGCGCCGGGGCGCACTTGATCGATGCCTAGCCACATGCATTCATAGGTTGTTTGCACGAGCCGCTTGGCCAGGATTGACCCTTCTCCCACAATAAACATGCGGCTCGTATCCCCAAAATACCCATTTTTAATCACGGTAATATCAATATTTAAGGCATCGCCATTTTTGAGTACCTTGTCACCCGGAATGCCATGACAAACGACATCATTCACTGAAATGCAGCTTGCTTTCGGATAGGGTGGGTAGCCATCGGGCTGATAATTAAGCGTGGCTGGAATCGTTTTTTGCTCGTCGAGCATATATTGGTGGCACAGGCGATCAAGTTCGCCGGTCGTGATGCCCGCCGCGATAAACGGCGTAATGTAATCCAACACTTCACTCGCTAGCCGGCAGGCAATACGCATCTGCGCGATATCGTTTTCATTTTTAATGGTAATACTCATATTTTTGTCCAATTGTCTTAGCTACGCTCATTTGTATTATGACCGCATGAGAGTATCGAGTGCAAGCGCATAGCAGCGAAGGCTGGGCCTGCTGACGAATAGGTTTGAATAGTTGAGCATTAAAAGACGTTTCTTTAAGTGCCGATTTGTGGAATAATCTGGATACCACGGGGCCGACTTGGTTTCGACGTGGGTTGCAAAGCAATGTAGGGCATACCGAGGACCCGTTACCTCGTTAATCAATGGGAAAAAAAGTAACTGCAAACGACAAAACGTTCGCTGTAGCCGCTTAATTGCGGCTCGCCTCGCACTCGCTCTCTGACGGGTTAGGGTCGCAAGACCGCGCGAGGTCATTTACGTCAGACCGTAGTAGGTGATGTCACGGCGTCTACTATTAAATCTAGTGAATCGCTGTAGTAGAGCGTGTTCATCCGCGCTGCTGCAGTTAAATTAAATGATTGAACTAAGTATGTAGAACTGCTTGTAGAGTGCTTGCGGACGCGGGTTCGATTCCCGCCGGCTCCACCAGTTATCTTAAATTATCTTCAACACACTCCCCTTCAAATAGACTAAAAAGCCTTGTAAAATAAGGCTTTTTCGGGGAGTTTCTCTCTCGATTTCCAACGCGAAATGGCGTAGCCGAACACAGTTACACAGGCATTCTGTAGGTATCTATGTAGGTATGGAATTAGGGGGATGTCTAAGATGCCTACAAATTCGCTCTCAGACGCTAAATGCAAAGCTGCTAGACTCGTTGACACGTCATTTAAACTATTTGATGGGGGTGGTTTTTTATGGGTATCCTCTAAAAGCGCTAAAGTATGGCGCATGGCGTATCGGCTTGCTGGAAAACAACAGACTATTAGCTTCGGACCTTATCCGAACGTATCGCTAGCAGAGGCTGGGGCGAAACGGGATGGGTTGAAAGCTCAGCTACAGGAAAGTGCCGATCCGATGGCACCGCGTAAAGCAAACCGTGCGGCGTTAAATTTTAAGGATGCTGTGCTGTAGTATTGGGCGGGGTGTGGTGATGTAACACCCTTGTACCGGTCAGAAGCACTGCGGGGAATCGAAATGTACCTGCTTCCTACATTGGGAGATAAGCCAATCAATGGTATTACTCGTTAGGACCTTCTTAATGCTTTGCGTATTATGGATGCCAAGGGGTTGTACGATTACATGCGCAAAATCAGGATATGGTCGTCGCAAGTATTTGAATGGGCTATAGAGAATAAATATCCAACGATTAACCCGGTTGCGCTGATACGGGTGGAGAAAGCATTCGGCAAAGCTG
Organism: Mycoavidus cysteinexigens; assembly: GCA_031963205.1. Taxonomy (GTDB): domain Bacteria; phylum Pseudomonadota; class Gammaproteobacteria; order Burkholderiales; family Burkholderiaceae; genus Mycoavidus; species Mycoavidus cysteinexigens_C. Next base: position 173 of record JASSUB010000015.1, on the reverse strand, counting down.
TGGTAACGAATTTTGCTTATAATAAAGTGTAGTATCACAGATTTTTCATAAATACCAAGCTCATAATCTCGCTTACCGTTGTCTCAACACAACGCAAAGATCTCTTCACTTAGAATTATGGTAACTCCCCAGGTTATCAGGCGGAGACAAGTTTAGAAATGAGCAGAGGGGCC